>DJYO01000031.1:20979-182661 GCA_002450155.1 Mageeibacillus sp. UBA6976
ATGAGCCTCCTGCAAGACCTGAAGATAATTAAGTATCTTCATATCAATAATAAGGTTTTATATACCGGCGGACTGATTATGTACGCCGGTATTCGCTGACTAGTTCGCTATAGCAGCGAACACCCTAGCGAACTTTATAGCTACCATCTGGAATACTGCTACCTGATATCCTGGGATGAAGAAAGCAAGACCTTGTATTATGAGGACCCGGCAGGAGATCTTCTAAGCTTTGAGTATGAATAAAAAATAAGGGCACGCTAAGCATGCCCTTACTCTTGTTATCTTGTTTTATAGCTTACTTGATGGTAAGGATAGAGGTAAATCCTGTTACATCGAAGATCTCCTGGACTTCCTCGGAGACATTGGTAATTACCATGGTACCCTGTTTATTCATTGTCTTCTGGCAGGATAGAAGGACTCTTAAGCCGGCACTGGAGATATATTCCAGCTTCTCGATATCGAATGTTAAGTCTGTGACGCCCTCCAAAGCTCCCTCAAGAGCCTGATCGAGCTGAGAAACTGTAGTTGTATCAAGTCTTCCTTCGAGAGAATACTTGAGAGAACTTCCGTTTGCGTTCTTAATGATGTTTAACATTGTATTTCCTCCTGTTATTATGAATCAAATATATCAAAAATTCTTTGTTATGGTCAATCTGTTTTTGCCGTCTTTATATTCATAAACCATATCGTCCATACTCTTCTTGACCATAAAGATGCCAAGACCGCCTATCGGTCTGTCGTCTGCCGCAAGCGTGATATCCGGATCCTCATTCTTAAGTGGATCGTAGGGAATACCCGAGTCTATGAGGGTGATCTTGATCTTGCGGTTAGCCTTATCTGTCTCCACCTCGATCTCAGCCTCACCCTCGCTGTCCGGATAAGCGTAATGAGCTATGTTTACAAAGAGCTCTTCGAGGGCGATGTCTATCTGTATCTGGATCTTATGGGAGCAGTCTAAAGATTCCAGGATACCGTCAGCAAATGCCAGTACCTGATCAAGCTCTTTAATATCTGCTTTAACAGTCAATCTGTCCATATTATCCCTCCTTACCGTTATATCTTACACTGAGCATGGTGAGGTCATCAAATTGTTCTGCAGATCCAATGAATTCATCAATGCCGGCCTTAACATTATCCAGCAGACCCTGCATACTGTTAAAGTCCTTATTAAGAGCCTCAAGCATGCGCTTCTCACCAAAGAGAACGTTATGTGTGTCGGTAGCTTCGGTAACGCCGTCTGTATAAACAAAGAGGGTATCACCGGGATCGAGCTTTGTCTTCTGCTCTGAGTAGGGGATACCTTCCATGCAGCCAAGCGGCGGAGCGTGACGTTCCTTAAGGAGCTCGAATCTGCCGCCTTTTCTCTTAATTGCAGGATACTCGTGACCTGCATTTGCATATCTGAGCTCGCCTGTGGAAAGAGTAAGGACTGCCACCCAGGCTGTAACGAACATATCGAGATCGCTGTTCTCGCTGAGCTGCTCGTTAACTGCATATAAGATCTTGGAGCAATCCATATAGTCAGTAAACCCTCTGTTCTTGATGAGAGTCTTGGTTACCATCATCATCAGAGCTGCGGGAATGCCTTTGCCTGATACATCTGCTATGGTGACAACAAGGTGATCGTCGTCCGGCATATAGAAATCGTAGAAATCTCCACCAACTTCCTTGGCAGGGATCATCGTTGCGTGAAGGTCAAATTCCGGGTTATCAGGATAGGGAGGGAATACATGGGGGAGCATTCCTTCCTGGATGGTATTTGCCATCTGGAGCTCTCTGTCGGAGATGGATTTCTCCCTGTTTTGTACAACATTAAGTACACAGTACATCATGAGCAATACCAGCATGATCACCGGGCTTGTCAGTGACAAGCCGTAAGAGAATACAGAGACAAGTCCGACTACAAGAGGGAAGAACGCATACAGGAACAGGATCACGACCTGATATCTCTTAAACTTCTTCCTCGCAATGACTACGAGGATTATTGTCAGGATTATGGTGGAATAGGTATAGAGGTTTGAGAATATGTACAAGCTGCCTCTATGGTAGACTCCGTCCGGATCAATATAGAAGTAGAATCCGAATGCGACATTAAGGACTCTTAACAGAACCGCTGTGGCAAGACCTGCTGCAAAGCCGATATTATACTTCCTGATACGCTCCTTGGCGATCTCCAGGTAACTTACAACGTAGCGCCAGAACAGGAATGCAAGGACCGGCGCTCCCATATAATATATGGTGTTGGCCATGCCGTTAAGGAGTGTCAGCTCAGGTTTCCCGTCTACAAGCCAGCAGATCTCATCTGTAAATGTGGAAACAAAACAGGTGAATATCATGAGCAGGTAGTAGTTAAGATTTTCCTCGTTATCTGACAGGTCCACTATGGAACATACAAAGAGGATGTAGCCCAAAGCCATGCTGAAGAGATCAGCTGAGATGTTAATGATACTGCTCAAGGGGAGCTGCTCTGTTCTCAGTCCTTTTGAGAAACAAGCAATACCGATAGCTATAACGGATATAAAGAATACCGTAGCAAGTATTGCTCCTGCCTTGTACTTTTTCTTATCTACAGCCATAAATACCTCTTGAACTTATGATTTAGAAATATCATGTCTTCTTATAGTTAGTACCATATAGATCACAAACAGTAAAACAGCCGCTCCCAGTCCTATGGGATATCCGATCTGATAGGAGAGCTTTAAGCCTTCGCCGGCAACCAATATGTATGTAACGGATACAGCCGTCATGAAAGCTGCGGGAATAGCAGTGATAAGTGATGTCCAGCGGTTCTTTTTTACCTTGAGGAGATAGGATGTTGCAACCCATAAGGATATCATGGCAAGAGTCTGATTGCTCCAGGAGAAGTATCTCCACAATATATTGAAATCAAGCTGTGTGAGTATGGTGCTGATGCCGAGCAAGGGGAGGGTGATGATAAGTCTGTTGCGTATGCTCTTCTGGTCAAGGCGGGTCCATTCTGCAAGTATCAGTCTTGCGCTCCTGAATGCCGTATCACCTGAAGTTATGGGGCAGACAACAACACCTACTATCGCAAGGATGCCGCCGATATTGCCCAGCATCTGCTTGCTTATCTCGTATACGGTACCGGACTGTCCCAGTGAAGTGAGAGCATCGCTTAATGCATGTGTCGTTCCGTAGAATGCAACACCTGCTGCAGCCCAGATAAGAGCTATGACTGATTCTACGATCATGGCACCGTAGAATACCTTGTGACCTTCCTTCTCACTGGTGATGCACTTGGCCATCATGGGTGACTGTGTTGCATGGAAGCCGGATATGGCGCCGCAGGCTACGGTTATGAACATAAAGGGCCAGATGGGGAGACCTTCGGGATTGAGATTAGAAAGAGTCAGTTCCGGCATTGTATACTTGGGAATAAAGATTATGCCGCCTGCGATGGAGAGAGCCATTACTATCAGTATTACGCCAAAGACAGGATAGAGCTTGCCTATGACCTTATCTATAGGCAGGAGGGTAGCGAGCACGTAATATATGAGGATGACCACGATCCAGAAAGTATTGCCCAGTACATTAGGAGTAAGCTTGGCAATAAGCGCTGCGGGGCTGGTTACAAATACCGTGCCTGTAAGAAGGAGCAGCAAAACAGAGAATATCCTCATTATATAGAGCACGGGTTTGCCGAGATAGATGCCGGACAGCTCAGCGATGGATGCACCGTCGTGACGCTCTGAGATCATGCCGCCCATATAGTCGTGGACAGCACCTCCCAGGATGGAGCCAAATACTATCCATAGGAAGACCACAGGTCCGAAGCATGCGCCCATGAGCGCTCCGAAGATAGGTCCTGTCCCTGCGATGTTCAGAAGCTGGATGAGCACTGCCTTCCAGGTCTTGATAGGCACGTAGTCAACTCCGTCATTTATCGCAATGGCAGGGGTCTTGCGGTCATCCGGACCGAATATCTTCTCTATGAGCTTGCCATATGTAAAATAACCCAATAAGAGGATTATAAGTGCCACTACGAAGGATATCATCTGCTACAAGCTCCTTATCTCTTAAGATACTGGGAGGATACCGGGAATTCAAAATAGGTATCAGGATAGGGTTCGTCCTTGAGGGTAAAATGCCACCACTCGCAGTCTATCGGCATAAATCCGTTCCTTGTCATGACCCTTTGCAGGATCATCCTGTTGTCATACTGTTCGTCCGTTATTCCTTTGTAATCCGGATGTGATCTCTCGTCGAAAAGATCAAAGGGGCTGCCCATGTCCACTTCCTTACCTGTCTTCATGTCCAGTAGGGTAAGGTCAATGGTGCTCCCTCTGCTGTGGGAAGACTGCTTGGCAATATAACCCTTGGCGAAAAGCTCCTGTTTCTGAAGGTCGGGATAGAAATAAGGTTTCATCCTTATGTCCTGATCCTCAATGCCCCAGAGCACAAAATGCCTTACTGCGCAGGCAGGCCTGTATGCGTCAAAGACCTTGATCCTGTAGCCCTGTACAAAGAGCTCGTTTACGACAGCTTTAAGAGCCCTTGCTGCTTCAATGGTAAGGAGGGCGCAGGGTTCCTCGTATCCGTCTATACGCTCACCGATAAAGTTGTAGGTGGAGAAATATCTTATCTCCTGAATGATATTTGGCACAAGATCAGACAGCAGGACAAAACCTGAAGGATCCATGGCCGGGTTGTTTCTGTATTCTGTTCTCATACATTTATTATATAACTTAAAACGAGATTATATAGTATGATAATTAACGGTAAGGTCAGATCTACTTAGGATATAACTGGCTAAAAGACCTGGATCTTGGGGTGTAACAATGTTACAAAGCCAGCATTTATAAGGCTCCTTCTATAAGACTTCGCTGTCAAGACTTGCAGACAGTAAGGAGTGTTAAAAAAAGAAAGCAGCCATCCGGCTGCTCCCTTACTTGTTTTAACTTAGCCAAGTGTTTTCTTGATAGAATCTACATCGGGAAGATCGACACCGACTTTCTTCTCAACCTTGTCGATTGCATCGTTTGCGATCTTCTTGGCGTTCTCATCGCCTGTGACCTTATCTAAAGCGTCCTGTGCAATGTCTTTTGCCTTGTTGATATCAATGTCCATAAGATACCTCCTGTGGTTTTAAATGCTTATATTCTATCACTTTAATTAAGCGTTAATACAAATCTCATGAAGTCTTCTTCATTTTTGTATACGCCGGCGCAGCCCAGGATATCTGCAAATGTGCTTCCTATCTCCTGACAGATCACGTCGTGGCAATTATCCTTATTGCACTTATCTTTAAATTGTTCTGCCCAGTCTGCGTGGCTTGCTATCTCAGGGATCTCCCGGATGTCTTTACCGTTTACTATCGCGTCTTCCAGAAGTGCCATCTCATTTTTGAGCCTGGCAGGAAGTATCGCAAGTCCCATTACTTCGATAAGACCGATATTCTCCTTCTTGATGTGGTGGTACTGCGCATGGGGATGGTATACGCCCATAGGATGTTCTTCGGAGGTGATGTTATTGCGGAGTACCAGGTCCAGCTCGAATCTGCCTTCGGAGTTTCTGCGGGCGATGGGAGTTATGGTGTTATGTGGAACCCCGTCTGTCTCAGCATATATAAATGCCGAAGCATCAGTGTAAGATCTCCATTTGCCAAGGATCTTATCTGCAAGATCTGCAATTCTGTCAATATCATCTCCCTGGAGCCTTATGACAGACATAGGCCAGTCAACGATACCACAGGTTATGTCATCAAAGCCTTTTATGGTGAAAGTCTTTGTGCAGCCTGCTTTTGCCATGGGGAAGGCGTAGCATCCTCCCTGGAAATGGTCGTGGCTTAATATTGAGCCGCCAACTATGGGGAGGTCGGCATTAGAGCCTGCATTATAGTGGGGGAACAGTTCCACAAAACTCAGGAGCTTTTTGAATGTGGAATGGTTTATGACCATGGGGATATGCTCTTTGTTAAGGATTATGCAGTGTTCATTGTAGTAGACATAGGGCGAGTACTGCAGGAAATAATCGTCACCGTCAAGTGTTATGGGGATTATCCTGTGGTTCTGCCTTGCAGGATGTTTTAATGTGCCGGCATAGCCCTCGTTATCAGGGCAGAGCAGGCACTTGGGATAGGAAGTGCTCTTCGCTTTGCCTGCAGCAGCTATATCTCTGGGATCCTTCTCCGGCTTGCTCAGGTTTATGGTTATGTCGAGCTTCCCGTAGCGGGTGTCAGACTGCCACTTAATGTCTTTGGCTATGCGGTCTGTCCTTATGTAGTTAGTGCTCTTTGAGAAACCGTAGTACCAGTCAGTTGCCTTCTTGGAGTTATCCTTATAAAGCTCATTAAACTTGTTGATAACTACAGAGGGCGGGGGAGTAAGAGCGCCCATTATCTTTGTGTCAAACAGATCCTTGGCAGCCTGCGTATCGCTCTTCATTACGCCGCTAGCAAAGGCCCAGTCCATTATGTCTTCTAAGATCAAGTGCAGCTCTCTGGGTCTTATCTCTTCTGAGGGAGCTTCTATTTCGTCCAGTCCCAGAAGCTCCAGGAGCCTGTTCGTTGCATAGATCCTGTCACAGCTTTCTATAAGTCCGTTATCTATGCTGTAATTAACCAGTTCTGTTATGTATGTGTTTATCATGGATCTGCCTCCGTCAGATGACTTTTATTCCGCCGTATTTCCTTATGGATAAGATCTCGCAGGAACCTTTGCCAAAGACCTTGTCCATATATTCCTGATACATGGGTGCGTTTTCCTCCAGGACAAAGGCCTGTATGGTTCCGGCAAATCCGCCGCCGTGAACCCTTGCAGCCTCTGTATCTTTAAGGATCACATCACTTATTGCAAGAGCGAGAGAAACGCTCTGGGATCTGACATCTTTATTTGAATATACATTTTGAAGAAACTTGAAGGATGAATTCCCGGAGCTTTGTACGAGCTTTATGAATCCGGGCATATCGCCCTGCATCAGGGCCTCGGCTTCAAGCCTTGCGCGCTTTGTCTCCTGAGTGAAGTGGATAGCTCTCAAGCATGCTCTGTCTCCGGCTCTTTTTCTTATCTCATCTATGTTATCTATTATGTCGTCAAAGGTAACGTCCCTTAAGACATCTTTGCCAAGAACGGATGCTGCCTCTCTCATCTCATCAGGAACTGCGGCATATTCATCCGTAAGGTCTGCATGGGATGCCTTGGCATCTGTTATGCAGATAACGTATCCGGTCTTGGGAAAGTCAAATCTTACAGGTTCTACTATGGGGTTTTCTGCCTCCGCAAAATCAATATGCACAAGTCCTCCAACGGAGCATGCCATCTGATCCATCAGACCGCAGGGCTTCCCGAAATAGACATTCTCGGCATACCGGCCTATCTTGGCGATCGTTATGGCATCTATACCCATATCGTTATAAAGGCCTGATACTATGGTTGCGATCAGTGTCTCGAAAGCGGCAGAAGAAGACAGTCCCGCTCCTATCAGAACATCGCTGGTTATATATGCGGCAAACCCTCCAAGCCTGTATCCGCCATCTTTAAGTCCTGCGAGAACGCCTCTTATAAGAGCCGGGGTAGAGCCCTTCTCTTCTTCTCTCAGCTTAAGGTCCATGAGGTCTATCTCAGTAAGACCGAATCCTCTTGCAAGGACTCTTACCTTGTTATCAGAAGTCCTGGCTGTAACGGCGATGGCGTCTTTGTTTACTGATGCTGCAAGGACGGTTCCGTGCTGGTGATCTGTGTGGTTGCCACCGATCTCAGTCCTCCCCGGAGCAGAGAAGATATTGCTATAGGTAAGCTCCGGAAATGTCTTATTAAACTCATCTATTGCTCTTAAATACCTTTCTTTTTGCAAAGAGCTTGCTGAGTCAGTGCAGTATATATCCTTAAAATCGATATTGGAAAGATCAGTCACGGCGATACTCCTTGATAATGTGCTTATATTGAAGATTATAGTTTTTGCGGGGCAAACAGTCATTTATCCAAACTGCACAAGATATGGAAACTAAATTTGTAAAAACAGTTTCCGTGCCGGGTGTCCCTATTTTGTTTTGTTCTTGTTATCATTTGGGTGAAAACTCAAAACTGTGCATAGAGTTTCCGGGAGGGGACATAAGCAAATGTTAAGCGAGATAAAGATCAAGATACTTAAGGGAACCATAGAAGTGTTCAACAAAAAGGGGCTCAAGCTTACCATGGACGATGTGGCAGACAGGCTTAAGATCTCAAAGAAGACGATATATAAGGAATACTCTAGCAAGGAAGAGATGTTCGAGAGCCTGGCAGATTATGTCTTCGACAATATAAAGAAGAGAGAAGAAGAGATACTCGGTATGGAAGGTGTTGCCACCGAAGAGAAGATAAGAAGACTTCTCTCTGCAATGCCTGAAGGATACAGGAATATCAACTTCCAGGAACTGCATTCCCTTAAGGATAAATATCCGAAAGTATATAAGAAGATCCAGAGAAGACTTGAGACAGGTTGGGAGCCTACATTCAAGCTCCTGGAGCAGGGTAAGGCAGAAGGGATAATAAGACCGGAAACAGATCTTATGATGGTAAAGATAATGATGGAAGCTTCTCTTGAGAGATTCTTCGAGAAGGACGTAATGGGCGGCAGCGATAAGAAATATAACGACTATCTTAACGAAGTAACAGACATCATCCTGATGGGTATATCTGCAAGATAAGGAGGACATATGGACAGAGCAGCATCAGTTTATGGCAATGAGCAGCCAAAGAGAGTTTATAAGAAGGCTTTAAAGTCTAAGGCCAAATATGTTAAGAAGTTCGGAGACGATACAGATGCCGATTATTCTGCCAGAGTCGCTGAGAATGAATATATAGGCGATATCCTGGGAGTAAAGAATGTACTGATAGGCGACAGGGACAGCGGGACCTGCGAAGGCTTTGATAACGATAAGGGCATTATCGTAGGCAATATCAGAATGGGTTTCGGTCATTACAGGATCTCCATGGCCATAGCTTCTGCAGCAAACTCCATGGGATATGTTCCTTACTGGATGGACCTTAATTCCTATAAGCAGACGACATGCACCAAGGTAATATCAGCACAGAACGATCTTTATTCAATGGGTTCAAGACTGTCGCAGAAGGTGCCTCTTTTTAATAAGCTCTTCTGGGAGCCGCTGAATTACGAAGGGTTCAAGAAGCTGACCTATAACGCCGCAGACCAGAAGAATGCTGAACTGATGGCATCTGTATATGCTAATGTTCCCAAGGATATCCCGGTGGTTGCAACTCACGTGTGGCCTGCCCAGGCTGCGCTTCATGCAGGTATGAAGCATGTTGTAAATGCAGTCCCCGATAACTGGGCAATGGCGCTTCACTACGCAGAGGGCAGCACACACTGTGTGCAGACACACTTTGTATATCAGGGCTACAGGACCTTTAACGGAATGGCAGGCAAAAAGATATTAAAGCCCATGCCCGAAGATTCACTCAAGTACACAGGCCATTTTGTAGATCATGAGCTGGTTACCAATATCGAAGCTGACTGCAAGGCAAGACTTGACCGCAAGGCAGAGGGAGGGCCCATGAGATTCCTGCTCACCATAGGCGGTGCAGGTGCACAAAAGGAAATATTTGCAGCGATAATAAACGAGCTCCTGCCTGATATAAGAGCCGGCAAGGCAACTGTACTGGTAAACATAGGTGACTATCAGAATGTATGGCTAGATCTTCAGAGTATGGTGCCCGGCATGAAGGATATGGCTAAGACACACTTCAATGATTGGGATGAGACCAGGAAATTCTGCAATGATGCTCTTACAGGTGACGTATCCGGAGTGCACATCTTCTGCCATGAGAATATCTTTGAAGCAGTATATGCAACTAACCTCCTGATGAGATGCTCTGATGTTCTGGTCACTAAGCCTTCGGAGCTGTCCTACTATCCCGTCCCCAAGCTCTTTATCAAGAGGATCGGAGGCCACGAGCAGTGGGGCGCAATACACTCTGCCGAGATAGGTGACGGAACGCTTGAATGCAGGGACATCCCCCATACTCTGCAGATGATAAGACTGTTCATAGACGATAACACAACACTTAAAGACATGTGCGAGAACATAATCAGAAATAAAGCCTTCGGGATCTATGACGGAGCGTATGAAGTTATAAAGATCGCAATGGGCATGAAGTAAGAAAGGAGCGCATATTATGGAAACAAGGAAGGGTTTGACCGGCAAGGAGAAATTTGCTTACGGTATAGGTGCCGTAGGTAAGGATATGGTGTACATGCTGTCTGCATCTTATATCCTCTACTACTTCCAGGATGTAATGAAGACCAGTGCTATCGCCATGGGAATAATACTCCTTATAGCGAGAGTCTTCGATGCGTTTAACGATCCTATAATGGGTGTCATTGTCGCCAAGACAAAGACCAGGTGGGGCAAGTTCCGTCCCTGGCTTCTTATCGGTACGGTTACCAATGCCGTGATCTTGATCCTGATGTTCTCCTGTCCTCCCACATTAGACGGCAAGGGACTTATAGCTTATGCGGCAGTTACATATATCCTCTGGGGTGTAACCTATACCATGATGGACATCCCTTACTGGTCCATGATCCCCGCATTTACAAAGGGCGGCAAGGAGAGAGAGGGACTGTCCGCTCTTGCCCGTTCCTGCGCCGGCGTAGGTTCTGCTCTTGTAACCGTTATCACGGTAATGGCAGTAGCAGCCTTAGGTTCAAGATTTGCTGCAAACAGCTCTGATAACATAACCAAGACATTTGATTCTAAAGATATGGATATCACGGCTTATGTCGTAAGGCTCGATCAGGACAACAACCCCACATCAGATGTGATAGAGTATTCTCTCGATAAGACTGATGTTACGGTAAGCGTTACCGGTACCGAGAGAGCATTCGGAGAAAGCTACTACTTTAATACGAACAATACTAAATATGAGTTCGATATAAATGGAGTTAAGGCTAAGACATCCCAGGTTGAATTTTGTATGGATTCCGCTGATGCAGCTGAAGCAGCAGTAGCATTCTATGTAGACAGCGAAGCTTTCGATTCTATAAAGGGTTCGGATTCCATCAAGGCAGAGCTTACCATGGATTCCACTTTGGAAGTTGAGAGACTTGGTTATAAGTATTTCTCCATCATAATAGGTATCCTCTTTGTGGTATTTACTCTGATAACATGTATCGTCATCAAGGAAAAGTCATCTGTAGATATGCAGACCGCATCTGTAGGACAGATGTTCAAGGCTCTCCTTACAAATGATCAGGCAATGACCATAGTCATCACAATAGTACTTGTTAATACTGCTACATACATAACATCGAACCTGCTTATCTATTTCTTTAAGTACGACCTTGCAGGATCTAACTGGCAGGGCAATTACACACTATTTAATACATTTGCAGGCGGCATGCAGATCATCGCCATGATGCTCCTGTTCCCTCTGCTCCGCAAAGCTTTCAATACTCTTAAGATATTCTATATCTGCGTATTCTCAGCTATAGGCGGTTATGTGATACTGCTCGTTATGGCTCTTGCAGGAACCAAGAGCGTGTTCCCCTTCTTTGTACCGGGCTTCTTTATAATGGCGGCAGTAGGTATCCTCAATGTAGTCGTAACCATATTCCTTGCAAATACAGTAGACTACGGCGAGCTTAAGAACGGCAGGAGAGATGAGTCAGTCATATTCTCCATGCAGACATTTGTAGTAAAGCTCGCATCCGGTATAGCAGCTCTTGTGGCATCTATCTGCCTTACAGTATTTAACATCCAGGAAGAAAGCGATGCCGTGGTCACAGTAAGCGTACTTGCAGATAAGATAAGTAAGTTCAAGGACAGCGTTGTAGAGACCATCAATTCCAATTCCGTTATAGGCTTAAGGCTTGTAATGACACTTACCCCCATCCTGGTCCTCGGCATAGCATTGCTGGTATTTAAGTCCAGATATATCCTGACAGATAAGAAGCTTGAAGAGATCAGCGGTGAGCTAAAAACAAGGAGCGGATCATGATCACTATCAAAGGAGAAAACCATCCTCTGTTTATCCTGAATACTCCTCATACCACATATGCCATGAAGGTGTTGGATTCAGGTCATATAGAGCATCTTTACTACGGGCGCAAGATCCATATGGACAGCAGCGACGGCCTTACTGAGCAGCACGAGTTTGCTCCGGGAACCACCGTAGTCTATTCCAAAGAACACAGTAACATATCCCTTGAGGATATGAGACTGGAGATGAGCTCTTACGGCAAAGGAGATGTAAGAGAGGCCTTCCTTGAGCTTGTAAATGCCGATGGCAGCATGACCTCGGATTTCCTCTACGAGGGCTATCTTGAGAGCAAAGGAAGAGACGGCGGCACGGAAGGCTTGCCCACATCTTATGGCGAGGAAGCTGAAGTCCTGACCATAACCCTCAGGGACAAAGATAATGGTCTTAAGCTGGAGCTTATCTATGCCGTATATCCTGACTGTGATGTCATCACCAGGATGAGCCGTCTTACCAATGAAGGCACAGACGATATCAGAATACAAAAGCTCATGAGCTGCCAGATCGATCTGGACCCTAACAGTTATGTGTTCAGCACATTTACCGGAGCATGGGCGAGAGAGATGAAGAGGACTGATATGCCTGTATCTTCTGCAAGGCTGGTCAATTCCAGTTTTACAGGTAATTCATCCAACAGGGCAAACCCTTTCTGCATGATATCTGTGAGGGGTGCCTGCGAAGACTATGGCGAAGTCTATGGCTTTAATCTCGTATACAGCGGCAACCACTATGAATCTGTGGAGAAGAGCCCCTACGGCAAGGTGAGATTCCTTACGGGCATAAACCCCACAGCATTTGAATGGAAACTATCGAAAGGAGAGTCCTTCCTGACCCCTGAAGCGGTCATGACATATTCCTCTATGGGATATAACGGAATGAGCGGGCAGATGCACGACTTTGTGTCAGAGCATATCCTGCGTGGTCCGTGGAAGGACAGACTTCGGCCTGTTCTGCTGAACTCCTGGGAGGCATCCTACTTTAAGATCTCGGAGGGCAAGCTCCTTCGCCTTGCAAGAAGGGCAAAGGAAGCGGGTATAGAGCTCTTTGTCATGGACGACGGCTGGTTTGGCGAGCGTAATGACGATACTTCATCCCTGGGTGACTGGTTCCCGGATACGGCGAAACTTCCCGGTGGCGTTAAGGGCATCTGCAACAAGGTAAGAGCTCTCGGTCTGGAATTCGGCATCTGGGTAGAGCCCGAGATGATAAGCCGGGAGAGCGGACTATATCTCGCACATCCGGAATGGGCCATGGATATCCCCGGCAAGAGCCATTCCGAAGGAAGAAACCAGATGATCCTGGATCTTGCCAATATAGAAGTGCAGGATCATCTTATTAACGTCATGAGCCGTGTGTTCTCATCTGCGGATATCTCATATGTTAAGTGGGATATGAACAGAAATTTTTCGGATATATTCTCAAGGTCCCTTCCCGCTGACAGGCAGGGCGAGGTTACCCACAGATATATCCTGGGGCTGTACAGGATAATGGGAGAGCTTACAAGGAGATTCCCCGATATCCTCTTCGAAGGCTGCGCGTCCGGCGGTAACAGGTTCGATCTCGGAATACTCAGTTTCTTCCCTCAGATCTGGGGGAGCGACGATACCGATGCAGCCTGCAGGGCAGAGATCCAGACCGGCTACAGTTACGGCTATCCCATGAAGACCGTGACTTCTCACGTATCTGACTGCCCGAACCATCAGACATTAAGAAGGACTCCCATTGAGACCAGATTCAATGTGGCAGCTTTCGGCGTGCTCGGATATGAATGCAATCTGGTGGATATGTCCCCGGATGATTTTGCCGCCGTAAAAGCCCAGATAGCCATGTATAAGAAGTGGCGGGATGTAATGCAGTTCGGAAGATTTTACAGGAGATCATCTGTATCTGATTCAAGTGGATCCGGCATGAGCGTTCTTGAACCTATGCCGGGCAATGACATATCCTGGACCGTGGTATCTAAGGATAAGACGAGAGCCGTCTCCATGACCATGCAGCTGATGGCTCGCCCCAATGTGCAGTGGGGAGTGCTTAAGCCCATGGGACTTGATCCTGATAAGAAATACCATATCGAAGGAAGGGATATA
Source organism: Mageeibacillus sp. UBA6976 (assembly GCA_002450155.1). Taxonomy (GTDB): domain Bacteria; phylum Bacillota; class Clostridia; order Saccharofermentanales; family Saccharofermentanaceae; genus Saccharofermentans. Next base: position 35,063 of record DJYO01000031.1, read on the forward strand.
AAGTTTGATCTGAGACTCTTCGGAGGGCTCATCAATTATGTCGCTCCGATCCATGTTAAGCAGGACGGGCTTGCACACAGGACTATTGCAAGATTCTATAAGATGAAGGCCGAGAAGGAATCCCACGATATGTACGGAGATGCCATGATGTATGCGGGAGTTCACTTATGCAGTGCTTTTGCATCCGGCGGTTACAACGAGAACATGAGATATTACCCTGACTACGGATCCAGGATCTATACCATAAGCAAGCTGGAGGAAGAACATGAGGATCGACTTGAATAACGGATGGTTATGGACAGACAGCTTCAGCGCTGACATGACTCAGAGGGTGTATAAGGGCGAAGATAAGATGCAGGAGGTGCGTATTCCTCATGCAGTTAAGATAACACCTCTGAATCACTTCGATGAACATATATATCAGATGGTATCCTGCTACCGCAAGACATTTGACGTTCCTTCAGAGTGGAAGGGAAAGAAGGTATTTGTAAGATTCGAAGCAGTAGCTCACGACGCAGAGGTCTATATAAACGGGACCAAGGCTGCAAAGCATTCCTGTGGTTATACTGCTTTTACCGTAGATCTTACGGATCACCTGGATTACGGTCAGCAGAACGTGATCGCCGTAAGATGTGACAGCAATGAGAACCTGAATATTCCGCCCTTCGGTTTTGTAATAGACTACATGACATACGGCGGTATATACAGGGAAGTATCTCTTGATATAAGAGAGCAAAACTATATCGAAGATGTATTTGTATCTGCAGATATGGACGGCAATGTCCGTATCAGGACTTATGTAGAAGGTGAGGGCAGTCTTGATTGCAGGATAACAGATCCTGATACCGGAGATCTGATCTATGAGGGCGGAGTAAGCCCTGATGCAGATATCAAGATAAGCGGCATAAAACTTTGGTCCTGCGACAGCCCCAAGCTCTACGATCTTTGCATGACCCTTGCAAATGGTGATGCAAAAGACATCTTTGAGACAAGATTCGGTTTCAGGTCTATTGAGTTTAAAAAAGACGGATTCTACCTTAACGGCAGCAAGTTTAAGATAAGGGGGCTTAACCGCCACCAGTCCTGGCCCTATGCCGGATATGCGATGCCCCGCTCCATGCAGAGGAAGGATGCGGATATCCTTAAATTTGAGCTTGGAGTAAACAGCGTAAGAACATCTCACTATCCACAGTCAAGGCACTTTTTAGACAGATGCGACGAACTGGGAATATTGGTCGTTACCGAGATACCCGGCTGGCAGAATATCGGAGATGACGCCTGGAAGGAACAGGCCGTTATCAATACCGAAGAGATGGTAAGACAGTACAGAAACCACCCGTCTATAATCTTGTGGGGTGTAAGGATCAACGAATCTGTAGATTGCGACGAGCTCTACGTAAGGACAAATAAGAAGGCACATGAATTAGACGACACCCGTCCCACAACCGGCGTAAGATATCTTAAACGGAGCTCGCTCTTAGAGGATGTTTACGCTTATAACGACTTTAGCCATACCGGTAAGAATCCCGGATGTGAACCCAAGAAGAATGTAACATCTGATATGGATAAGGCCTATCTCGTAAGTGAGTATAACGGGCATATGTATCCCACCAAGAGTTTTGACGATGAACTCCAGAGATTGGAACACGCCTTAAGGCACTGCAATGTATTAGACAGCGTCATGGCAAATGACGACATAGCAGGCTCCTTCGGCTGGTGTATGTTCGACTACAACACCCACAAGGATTTCGGTTCGGGGGACAGGATCTGCTATCACGGGGTTACGGATATGTTCAGGAATCCCAAGATGGCGGCAAGTGTTTATGCGAGCCAGGGCAAAGATACAGGTCCGGTGCTCGAGGTAAGCTCGTCCATGGACATAGGTGAGCATCCTGCAGGAAACAGGGGCGAGATCTATATCTTCACAAACTGCGACAGCGTAAAGATGTATAAGAACGATGTGCTGATCAAGGAATACACCCGCAAAGACAGCAAGTATAAGAACATGCTCTTCCCACCGATGCTGATAGACGACTTTATCGGAGATCAGATGAAGAAAGCAGAGGGCTTTACGGACAGGCAGGATAAGATCGTAAGGGATGCCCTTAATTTCTCGGCCATATACGGCATGGAGAACATGCCCCTTAAGATGAAGCTCAGTATGGCAGAAGCCGTTATCAGATTTAAGATGAAGTTCGAAGATGCCTATATGCTCTTCGGCAAATATATAGGCAACTGGGGCGGAGAATCCATCCGTTTCAGATTCGAAGGCATTAGTGACGGCAAGGTGGTAAAGACAGTGACTAAGGCTTCGATGACCAAGCTTATGCTCAAAGCAGATGTTTCGAGCAGCATCCTTACCGAAGGTTCGACCTACGATGTTGCCTCAGTCAGGTTAAGGATCACCGATGAATACGGCAATGTCATGCCCTTCTATAACAGGACACTGAGAACTGAGATAACAGGTGACATTGAACTCATAGGACCTTCTGCCGTAGACATAAATGGCGGTATGGGAGGCTTCTATGTAAAGAGTATGGGCAAAGAAGGGGAAGCAAAAGTCCGTGTATACGATCCTGATACAGGTCTTGAGGCTGAATTCTCCTTCGGGATAAGGATATAAGACTTGATTGAAAGTCAGGCCTTCGGATAGTAAAATTTAAACATATCGCTTTAGGAGGTGAGACTATATGAAGAGATGTTCCAAGAGAGCTTTTACTCTTGCCGAGCTAATCGTGGTCCTTGTTATCCTTGCGATACTTGCAGCGATACTTATACCTGCTCTTACAGGATATATTAAGAGAGCAAGGACTGAGAAGGATATGCAGATGGCAGCTACCCTTCGTGAGGCAGCCCAGGCCGCGCTTACTGAAATGTACGGAAGAGGCGAGATACCGGCTCTCAATCACAAAAAGAAAGACTGTAGTAATGTAAATGACGGAAGTTATACATGGAACTGGGAATATGCCAACCGTGTCGGCGAACTTGCAGGCCTTCCTGCGGGAACGAGAACTTCAGAGTCCACGAAATACACATGGCCTTATGTCTTTATTATCCAGGTAGGAAGAATGAAGACATACGGAAACGGCCCTGAGAGTTATACGGTATACAGGGTATTCTACCAGCAGACTGCCGATTCCGAACCGTTAGTAATGGACGGCAATGGAATCTACTACGCAAAGGACAGTACTTCGCCTTTGGTATCTAACAAATACGGGAATATCGATGCTGTATGCTATGGCATCAGCTGGGGCAATGGCGAATATAACCGTCCCGAAGCAGCTATCAATGCTTTCGATTCTGCTACTTAATAAGAATGCTTTTGCGAGATAGAGGGGTCTAATATGAATAGTAACAGATTTTTCCCTGAGATCCACGGAAACTTTGCCTTTGGCTGCATGAGACTCCCAATGAACGGGGCAGAAGTAGATCTGGAACAGTTCTGCAGGATGGCAGATGCATTTATCGATTCGGGATTTAATTATTTCGATACAGCTCACGGTTATATCTCGGGCAAGTCGGAGCTCGCCATAAGAGAGTGTCTTGCCAAAAGGCACGGCAGAGAGGAATTCCTGCTTACGGATAAGCTGACCGAGAATTACTTTGAGTCTCAGGAGGATATAAGACCTTTCCTTAAGAAGCAGCTTGAGTGGTGCGGGGTGGACTACTTTGATTTCTACCTTATGCATGCCCAGAATGCCGTTAACTACCTTAAGTACAAAGAGTGCAGAGCCTATGAGACGGCCTGTGAATGCAAGCAGGAAGGTCTCATAAGACATCTGGGTATCTCATTCCATGACAAGGCTAATGTCTTGGATCAGATCCTGACAGAGCACCCTGAGATCGAGGTGGTACAGATACAGTTTAACTATCTGGATTACGATGATGCGGTAATAGAATCCGGCAAGGTTTATGAAACCTGCGTCAAGCATAATAAACCGGTATTTGTCATGGAGCCTGTCAAGGGCGGTAATCTTGTAAATCTCCCTCAGGATCTGGATAAGATATTAAGAGACCTTAACGGCGGCAGCAATGCAAGCTATGCCCTCCGTTATGCAGCAAGCTTCGATAATATAGCTGCCGTCTTATCAGGAATGAGCGATATGGATCAGATGCAGGACAATATAGATACCATGAAGGATTTTGTCGCTCTTAGTAGGAAGGAATTTGAAGTCCTTAAGGGAATAGCTGATGCCTTCAGAGGTAAGCTCATACCCTGCACCTCATGCAAATACTGCATTGAGCAGAATAGTTGCCCCATGGATATCAGGATACCTTACGTGTTCGACGCTCTTAACTCCCATGAGACCTTCAATAACTGGCATTCAGAAAGTTACTACAAAAATATGGTTGTAGGCTCCGATCACGGCAAGGCATCAGACTGCATTCAGTGCGGTGCATGCGAGATGGTCTGCCCCCAGCATCTTGAGATAAGGGAACTGCTTAAGAAAGCAGCAGAGATCTTCGATAAGTAAGGTCACCTGATAAAGTTTGTACCCTGACGGTCTTCCTTAACCGGAAGGCCGTATTCTTTCCTAGCCAGAGCTATACCCTTCATGAGGAAGGACATGTTCCTTGCAAGGGTCCTTAATGTCTGGAGCCCTTCAAGATCCTGAGATGCCTCGCCCTTATCACATCCGTGCACACCGTTCCAGTACTGGCTCGTTGCGATAGGCATGGAGCTTATGCCAAAGTATTTATTCAGTTCGTCATAGGTCGCTGTAAGTCCGCCGCGCCTTGCAACAGCAACAGCTGCTCCAACTTTCATGGTCTTGTCGAAATGAGTACTGTAGAAGAGCCTGTCAAGACATGCCATGAGCGTGGCGTTGGAAGAACCATAGTAGACAGGTGTTGCGACTACAAGACCGTCAGCTTCTTCAAATTTGGGAGCGATCTCGCATACGATGTCGTTAAATACGCATTTGCCGGTTCCGGCGCAGAAATTACAGGCAATGCATCCCCGTATAGCTTTATTTCCGATCTGGATACACTCGGTATCTATGCCCTCATCGTCAAATATCCTGACCATCTCCTGAATGGCAATTGTTGTGTTGCTGCCTGCTCTCGGACTTGCGTTTAATATCAATACTTTCATAAGAAAACCCTCCCTATTAGATTATATGACATTTGCTCAAATACGGACAGGATACGCAAGGTCACTTCTGCGGAGGCGCTTAAGAACAGAGAGTAAGATATGCTAAAATAGTCATTATAGGAGGCATCAGACATGGATCAGGAAGCAAGAAGGATCTTTCTTATTAATTCGCTCCTGGAAGAGCGGGGTGAAAAGGATGCCCAGATACCCGTATCTGAGACAGAGCAGAGAAGACTTTTGAGAGCACTGTTTAATGTCAGATCGCCGGGTCCTATAAACAGGAAATTCCTGGATATTCAAGACAGCTATCTTAGAGAAGAATCCGAGAGCAAGGGGATAACCCGGCTCCCGGATCTTACTCCTGTAACAGGCGGGCTTTATGTCTGGCAGGGTGATATAACCACTCTCGAGTGTGATGCCATAGTAAATGCCGCAAATTCCGGATTTACCGGATGTTATGTTCCCTGTCACAGCTGCATCGATAACTGCATACATACTTATGCGGGGATCCAGCTGAGAAATGCCTGCGCAGACATCATCAGAAGACAGGGCCACGAAGAAGGGACAGGCCTGGCCAAGATAACACCGGCTTATAATCTCCCCAGCAGATTTGTTATCCATACGGTAGGACCCATAGTAGAAGGAAAGCTTACTAAAAAGCATGAAGAACTCCTCAGCTCCTGCTACAGATCCTGCCTTGATGTTGCAGAAGAAAACAGATTAAAGAGCATAGCTTTCTGTTGTATCTCAACAGGCGTCTTTATGTTCCCGAACGAAAGAGCCGCCGAGATCGCTGTTCAAACCGTAAGAAGCTGGCTTAATGAGACAGGCAGCGATATGAAAGTCATCTTCAATGTGTTTAAGGATCTTGACCTGAATATTTATCAGAACCTCCTGAAGCAGGGATAATGCAGTCAAAGTTGACATCGCTTATTTGGGATTATATAATGCAAACAAAACCGACTGTTAGTCGATTTTGAGGACTCATTATATGAAAAAGGGCGAGAAGCGTAAGATCGAACTGCTTAAGATAGCATATGAGCTGTTTATCTCCAAGGGCTATGAGAATACCAGCGTAGATGAGATCATCAGCCGGGCTGATATTGCAAAGGGCACATATTATTATTACTTCAAGAGCAAGGAACAGATGCTCGAAGACGTAATAGATCTGATGATCGAAAGTGAAGCTGTTGAGGCAGAAAAAATAGCATGCTCAAATATCCCTGTTCCCAGAAAGATCGCCGGAGTTATCACTTCATTAAGTCCCAAGGAACAGGAGAGGAGCATAAGCGAGCAGCTCCATAAGCCTGAGAATGCGCTCATGCATCTTAAGACCAGGAAGAAGCTTATTAGCGTCATAGTGCCTCTTTTGTCCAAGGTTGTAGAAGAAGGAATAGAGCAGGGGATATTCAGTTGCGACAATATAGAAGAAAGAGTAAGGATGATACTTGAATTAAGTGATGCTGTCTTTAATGAGGACAGTTTTACAGATCATAGCATAGAGGTATTCATCGATATAACGGAGAAGATCCTGGGCGCAGGTAAGGGGACAATGGGTTTCATAGAAGATCTCATAGGCAGATCAGAAGCGGAGTAAGCAGGATATGGAAAGAAAGTCAAATTTCGGTAAATTCATACTGCTCTGGGCAGGTGAACTCATCTCTTCCATCGGAGGAGGTCTTACAAGCTTCGGACTTGGAGTCTATATCTTTGCCAAGACAGGGAGTGCTGCGGGGATGGCTCTTGTAACTTTGCTCGGTTTTCTTCCTACGATATTATTCTCTGTGCCTGCAGGCGTGCTCTCTGACCGCTACGACAGAAGGCTCCTCATGATGGTGGGAGACGGACTTTCTGCCATAGGAATAATCTATATTCTTCTTTGTATGCTGACAGGGGAGGCAATGCTTTGGCAGATATGTCTCGGAGTATTTATCAGCGCCTCGTTTTCGGCGCTCTTAGAGCCCGCATTCCGTGCGACGATAACTGACCTTCTTACCGAGGAGGAATATTCAAGAGCAAGCGGCCTTGTATCCATGGCAGGGAGTGCGAGATATCTCATATCTCCTCTTGTTGCAGGATTCCTTCTTACCGTAAGTGACATCAAGCTCCTGCTCATTATCGATATATGTACTTTCTTCCTTACGGTAATAAGCGCAGCTGTTGTAAGAAAGAGCATTGCCGTATCACAGCATAAAGACACGAAGCCTTTTGGAAGGAGTTTCAAGGAAGGCTTTAAAGCCGTACATGGCAACAAGGGCGTATTTACTCTGGTCTTGCTGTCTTCAGGCGTTACCTTGTTCATGGGTATGTTCCAGATCCTGGCAGAACCTCTTATCCTGGCATTTAAGGATTCCAAGACATTAGGTGTTGCAGAGACCATATGCGCTCTTGGCATGCTGGCATCAGGTTTTATGCTCGGCATATTCGGAATAAAGAAAAAGTATGTAAGGACCCTGGTGTTCTCTTTCGTTTTTGCAGGTCTTTGCATGATAGGATTCTCCCTGATGGAGAACATAGTCGTTATCTGTATATTCGGTTTTGGCTTTATGGCATGCCTGCCCTTTGCCAATAACTGCCTCGACTATCTCATGAGGACAAATATAGCAGATGAGGTTCAGGGCAGAGCCTGGGGTGTTATAGGATTTCTGTCCCAGATAGGATATGTTATCGCATATGCAATCTCAGGCGTTGCGGCAGATATACTGGGCAAGGCAACTGATATGGGCGTTGGCAGGGGAGCTGCCATAGTAGTCGGTCTAGCAGGCATCTGTCTTATCCTTGTTGCAGCGCTCTGCACTCTTTCTAAACCGGTAAGGTCGCTGGAAAAGACCGGGGCAGCATAATCTGTTATCATTAACCGGAAAGCTGATTTGGGAGGCTTAACTAACACGAAGCGTCGTTTCTTAAAAAGAAGCGGCGCTTTTAATTTCTGACGGAGAGGAGGTGATGAAAACAATGTCAGTATTCAGAGTCGAGAGAAACAAAAACTATACAGTAATGGCTAATTACCATGGAAGATATCTACGAGCTGTTTGTAACGGCTAAGGCGCAGGGGCTTCTTTTCAAGTTCGATTCCCTTGAGGGAGTTGCTGAGTACAGATATCAGTATTCTGTCCCTGCACTTCTGATTATTATCCCGTCAAACGCATAAGTTCGGAATTAGATGATGTAAAACTTCGGAATATCATAGATGTTGACTTCGGATTCGGATAATAGTAAACTTCGGAATTAGATAAATGCTAACTAAGGGATATAGTAAATCGAGGACAAAACCTATGATAGAAAGATTTGCAAAACAGACAATTATTCGCCTATCACAGCAGTTTTCTGTTGTAGCTGTGACTGGTCCGAGGCAGAGCGGGAAGTCAACGTTGGTTCAGGAGACGTTTCCTGATAAGCGATATGTTACTTTTGATGATAAATCTGTAAGAGAACTTGCTGCTTCAAATCCAAGAGACTTTATTAAAGCTTTTAAGGATGGAGTAATTATTGATGAGGCACAAAAGGTACCAGAGATATTTGATGCGTTAAAGCTTGTTGTTGATAGCGAAGATTACAATCCCGGCAAGTATATACTTACAGGGTCTTCTCAGTTTAAACTGAAAAAGAAAATCAAGGAATCGCTTTCAGGCAGAATTGGAATAGTGAATCTTCTTCCACTGTCGATAGCAGAACTGAGTGAGTCTGGTATTCTTGGCGAAGATGCGTATGATTACGCTTTTAATGGCTTCTACACACCATTTTACGACGAAAAAAAGCACTTTGATCGTGAGGACTGGTTCGAGAATTACATTGATACTTATATTGAGAGAGATGTTGCCGGTGAGATACGAGTATCAAATCTTTCGCAGTTTAAGAAGTTTATTCAGTTTTGTGCGATATACAGTGGACAGATGCTTAATATGGAGAGTATTTCACGTGAGATAGGAGTCAGTGCAAACACTATCAAGTCATGGCTATCGATCCTGGAAAATTCTTTCATAGTTCATTTTTTGGAGCCGGATACAAACAACCTTGGAAGAAGTATAGTAAAAACACCTAAACTCTATTTTGTCGATGTCGGACTCCTGTGCTATCTGTTAAGGATAGAGTCAAAAGAAGAATTACTTCTTTCCAGATACAAGGGTGCGGTTGTTGAGACAATGGCTGTAGCAGAACTGTTGAAATCAAGATTCAATAAAGGTCGCAAGGCTGAACTTACATACTTCCGAGATACAAATGGATTCGAGGTTGATGTAATAGCTGACTGGCACAAGACGTATGCTTTGGAAGTCAAGAGTGATTTTGAGACTGAGAAGAAACAGTCTGCGAATGTTCGTAAATACATTGAACTGCGAGATACAGAAATTAAAGGTTATGTTTACTATCTGGGAGACGTTACCTGCGACATAAATAATATCAAGTATGTCTCGTGGAAAGACTGGGGAGTCAACTGAGATTTATCAAAGTTATTGACTTTTAATAGTTAGTCTTCGTATTATTAGATTTGTAGTTTTTATAGTGGCGCTCCTGATTTGGATGGAGTGCTGTGCTCTTTTTACGAACACTGTTGATCACTATGTGGCAGTGAATATTACCGGCTCCGTTGTGACCATCTTTATGTGTGCAGACGATCGTCTGGTGACCGGGAAAAGCTTTCGCTGCAAGTCCCATCCCGAGGACTTGAGCCTTCTCGGGAGTCAATCCGTTGTCACGAACATCTTCAGGAGCGAAGCTCACGATGTAGTGATGAGCCTTGATCTCATTGAAGCCGCTGTTTCTTCCGAAGAATGCATTTGTTGCCTTGCATTCATCATCGAAAGAGTATGGATCGCTATGTGTTTCTCTGTTGCCACGATACTCACCTACCATTTCTTTAACTTCATCTCTGACGTGAAGAATAAGATCAAGTAGGGAACACCGGCAACCGGTCCGTTTACTTAGTCTTTTTTGCGTGTTAGTATGGATTTACTGGCTTAGTTCAGAATATACATATAGTGGAGGATTCCTATGGGTATCGATTGGGAAGAAATCTTTGGAGACGAGAACAGCGAGAATTTCGAGGACCATTTCACCGGCGACGAGTCTTATGGAGATTACGACGATTTTTACGAAGATGAGTTTCCTTTTGACGAAGGGGACCCTGATCAAAATTAAGAGAGTTGACCCGGTATGGATGACAGACTTGCAAAACAGCTTGAGTTTATAAGAGAGATAGACCGGGAGAAACTGATCAAGCGCCAGAGTTATCTTACTGACGGCAAGACTCGGGAGGATGACGCTGAACATGCCTGGCATATGGCGATAATGACGATCCTTCTCAAGGAATATGCGAACGAGGAGATCGATGTCTTTAAGACAGTGACTATGCTCCTCATTCACGATCTTGTGGAAGTCTATGCAGGGGATACCTATGCCTACGATGAAGAAGGCAAGAAATCCCAGGCAGAGCGCGAAGCCAGGGCTGCCGATAAGCTCTATAGCCTCCTGCCTGAAGATCAGGGGGAATACCTTAAGTCTTTGTGGCTTGAGTTTGAAGCCCAGGAGACACCTGAAGCAAAGTTTGCCAGGACCATGGATAATTTCCAGCCTTTGCTCCTTAATGATGCAACTGACGGCAGGGCCTGGAAGGAACACGGGGTAAAGCACAGCTGGGTGATGAAGCGTAATCAGAATACCCATTTAGGATCTGAGAAGATCTGGGAATATGCCAACGTACTTATCGAGTCTAATATTGCAAAAAACAATATAATCGATGACAGAAACGGGATGTAACATTGTTACATCCTGTCAGGTCAGGGTAAGTGTACGAATAATGGTATCCTGAATTTGAGATAATGCACTATAAGAAATTATATTTGGAGGTGCATTATGGGTGATGGTATATTCGCTCTGGCAGGGATAGTGGTAGTTATCGTAATCGAATTCATTCTCTTGCTCAAGATACTGAAACTTGAGAAGTCCAACGTATCCGCTGATAATGACGACAGCCGCAAGTGCCTTGAGAATACAGTTAATATTGCAGACGGAGTAAAGAATCTTGGAGAGGGCATAAGGCAGAATCAAGGCTTTGTCCTTGATCAGATGAATGCCATCCGCAGGGAGAACAGCGAGAATTTCAGGGAATCAAGGCTGGAGCAGAGCAAGACGCAAAATGATTTTGCCGCCAAGCAGGAGCAGTCTATAAGAGAACTTGCCAGATCCCAATCTGAGGCTCTTACAGGTTTTAACAAACAGCTTCATGACTCTACCATAGTTCAGAAGGAATCCTTCGCTATAATGCAGAAGGCTCTTATAGAGTCACTGTATAAGACGAGGGATGATATTAATAAGACGCTTAACAGTTCCCTTAACGAGATCCGTCAGTCCAACGAGAAGAAGCTTGATGAGATAAGGGGCACCGTTGATGAGAAACTGGATAAGACTCTTAACGAGAGATTAGACAGTAACTTTAAGCAGGTAACGGAGAATCTCGGCAAACTGTATGAATCTTTGGGCAAACTCCAGACCCTCTCATCAGGTGTTGAGAGCCTTAACAGGACACTTACCAATGTAAAGACAAGGGGCACATGGGGAGAGGTTCAGCTCGGCAGGATACTGGAGCAGACCCTTACTACAGGCCAGTATGACACTAATGTAGCAACCAAGAAGAATTCCTCTGATCCGGTGGAATATGCGGTCATACTCCCCTCGGATAATCCGGGTGACAAAGTCTATCTACCTATAGATTCCAAGTTCCCGTCTGATATCTATAACCATATAGTTCAGGCATCTGATGACTGTGATCCCGAGGCATTGGCTGCTGCCCGCAAGGAGCTTAAGAATAGAGTCCTTACTGAATCCCGCAAGATCCGGGATAAGTATATTGATCCTCCCCATACATCTGATTTCGGCATCATGTTTCTCCCGACAGAGGGGCTTTATGCAGAAGTACTGAGGATAGACGGTATCGTTGAAGAATGCCAGAACAACAATGTGGTAATAGCAGGTCCCACAACGATAACCGCTCTTCTGAATGTTATATCCGCAGGGTTCAGGAATGCCGCGTTAAACCGTGAAACAGCCAAGGTAAAGAAGATCCTTGAAGCCGTCAAGACCCAGATAGGCAAGCTGGATGAAGCTGTATCTGTTGCCGCCAAAAAGATAGAGCAGGCAGAGGTTGCCACGCAGAATATATCTGAGCGTACAAGAATAATGAAGAACAGGATGAATTCAATAGGTGTTATAGGGGAAGCAGAATCAGACGAAGTGCTGGGTTATACTGATCCCTTGCTGCCTTCCTGAGATCTGCGTTTAAGATAGCCGTTGTTATAGAGGAAGGAATAGGCTGATGCTCCGATGATGATGACATAACCGATCATGGACAGGTAATCCGGAAATTCACCCAGGAAGAGCATTCCCAGTATTGCAGCAAATATAACCGTAGAGTAGTCATAAACCGATATCTCTTTTGCAGGGCAGGCTGCATATGCGGCCGTGATCGTGAACTGGCCGCAGCATGCTGCGATCCCGGCACATGCGCAGAACAGTATCTGAATAGGTTTTACTGGCCTGTATGTAAAGATAATAAAGGGGATGCAGGCTATGCAGGAGAATACGGAGAAGAAAGCTACGATAAGGGATTTCCTCTCTCCCTTAAGACTCAGTTTGCGGAGGAATGTATAGGCAGTTCCTGCTGATATTCCGCCGATAAGTCCTATTGCAGCAGGGAACAGCTGGGCCTGATCGAAAGAATTGCCACCTGCTATCAGATTCATAAAGAAAGTAGGCTTTACCACGAATACTGCGCCTATAAGGGCGACAAGTATGGCAAGCCACTGATGCAGGTCTGCGATCTCACCTAAGATAAAGATGGAAGCGATGATTGCAAAGAAAGGGGATAGCTTATTCAAGATCAGGGCATCTGCTATATTGATCTTGGAGATGGCATAGAAATTGCAGACGATGCCTATAGTACCGAAACCTGCTCTTGCAAGAAGTCCCGGAAGGCTGGATCTCTTTATCCTAAAACCCTCTTTGGATCTGGCTAGCATAGGCACTGTAATGAGGATAGCGACAACATTCCTGAAGAATGCTTTCATAAAGACCGGCATGTCGCCTGCAAGGTTTACAAAGAGAGCCATAACAGCGAAGGACAATGAAGACAGGAGGAGATAGATGATCCCCTTTTGCCGAGATGTAAGCTGCTTTCTTTCTTTGTCTGCCATATTATCCTAAAAAAGAAGGCTGAAGCATAAGAATCTTCAGCCTCCTGTCATTTGTAATTAATTTAGATTACTTAATGATCTGTAACTTGTCACCAATGAGAGGCATTGTGAATTCCTTATCGGAAGCTGCAGCAATGATACCCATGATGGCGAATACAAGGATAACAACGCTGAGGATACCTGCGATGAATACACCAATAACAGGGATCACTCCGATGATGCCGGATGCAACGCCTGCGATGCAAAGGATAATACCGTTGTTTACGTGATTCTTAACATAAGGATCGTTCTTCTCAGGCTCGATGAGAAGGCCGAGAAGCCAAAGGATTCCGAAGTAGCTGAGAATAGCATAGAGCTTAGCATTTCCGGAAGATGCGGATTTTGTTTCGATGTCATTGTTTTCCATAAAAGTGTCCCTCCACTTAAAATATGGTTTATAATAGCACAAGCAAATATTATTTACTATTGTGGAGTTTATTCATAATGAAAGTGTCTTGCTACCGTAAAGATGGCGAATTTACATATTCTTTAGGTGCTACAGTAACGATGGAATATCTTAATAAAAAGATAGAAGACGTAAAATGCGTCTTTATCCATCCTGATTTTGATTCCGAGGATACCAAAACCCGTATATATGAGATATGCGGCCGCAATGCTATACCGGTATCGGTAGAGGAGAAGCCGTTTAATATCCTGTCCAAGAAGGGAAATTGCTTTGTCATTGCCATGCTCGCCAAGAGGATGACTCCGATAGAACCCGGCAATCACATGGTCCTTGTTAACCCTTCCAACAGCGGTAATATGGGCACGATCATCAGGAGCTGCCTGGGATTTGGGGTTACGGATATAGCGATAGTGCCTCCTGCTGCAGATCATTACGATCCCAAGGTCATAAGGGCATCCATGGGAGCCTGCGCTTCGGTAAGGATAGAGGTGTTCTCTTCTTTCGAAGCTTATATGGCGAGGTTCCCGGAGAATAATCTATATCCTTTTATGTTAGACGGGAGCACAATATTGCAGGATACTTCGATAGATAAGCCCTTCTCTCTTATCATGGGCAATGAGGCAGCGGGCCTGCCTTCATCTTTTGCATTTATAGGGAGGCCTGTAAGGATCCGTCATTCGGAGGATATAGACAGTCTTAATATCACCATTGCGGCAGGTATCGGGCTCTATGAGGCTACCAGAGAAGAATTAAGATAAATTCCCTATTGCGATTGCATTTTAATCGTGATACAATTCTTCGGTGCTAAGAACGCTTATATTTTATTTATGACTAAACGGAGGTCGCAATAATGCCTAATATCAAATCAGCTATCAAGCGTGTAAACGTCTCAGAGAAGAAAGCTGTAGCAAATAAGAATAAGAAGAGTGCTATCCGCACAACTCTTAAGAAGGCTAAGGCAAATATCAAGGCAGGCGAGGATCTCGATGCAACAGTAAAGAGCACTCAGAAGGCAATTGACCAGGCTGCTGCTAAGGGTCATATGTCCAAGAATGCTGCATCAAGAACTAAGTCTAAGATTGCTAAGGCTGCAAACAAGGCTAAGGCTTGATCGACAGAATCAATTAAGAATCTATCCGCAGTGTGATCCACTGCGGTATTTTTTTGCTTTAATAGGCAAAAGTATTATAATAATTAAATATTATATATATCTGCTGCCCTGGACTGCAGCAGGAGGGGAGGCTTCGTTTGAAGGGAATAGTATTGGCCGGCGGATCCGGCACGAGACTTTATCCGCTTACAATGGTAACATCCAAACAGCTTCTGCCTGTCTATGACAAGCCGATGATCTACTATCCTCTGTCAGTCCTTATGTCTGCAGGGATAAGGAATATCCTCATTATCTCAACTCCCCAGGATACTCCCAGGTTCGAGGAACTCCTCAAGGACGGCTCCCAGTTCGGCATTAATCTCTCATATAAAGTACAGCCGTCACCTGACGGACTTGCTCAGGCATTCATCATCGGTGATGAGTTCATAGGTGATGACAATGTCGCCATGATCTTAGGCGATAATATCTTCTCAGGTCACGGTCTCAGTGAGAGATTAAGACATGCGGTTACAAATGCCGAGACCGGCAAGGGCGCAACAGTATTCGGTTACTATGTAGAGGACCCCGAGAGATTCGGTATCGTTGAGTTCGATAAGGAAGGTACTGCGATCTCGATAGAGGAGAAACCCGCTGCTCCTAAGAGCAATTACTGCGTAACAGGTCTTTATTTCTACGATAACAAGGTTGTGGAATATGCCAGGAACCTTAAGCCTTCTGCAAGAGGAGAGCTTGAGATAACGGATCTTAACAGGATCTATCTTGAGCAGGGCAGGCTAAATGTTGAGATAATGGGTCAGGGTTTTACCTGGCTTGATACGGGAACACATGAGAGCCTCTTCGATGCAGGTAACTTCGTTAAGACATTAGAGCAGCATCAGCACCGCAAGATAGGATGCCTTGAGGATATCGCATACAGGAACGGCTGGATCGACAGATCAGGAGTAGAGGCTGCCATTAACAAGATGGGCAAGAGCCAGTATGGCCAGTATCTGCAGGCAGTTCTGGACGGCAAGTATATTAACAAGATCAAGTGATACAGGAGAATATCAATGAAGGTAATAGTAACAGGCGGAGCAGGTTTTATCGGCAGTAACTTTGTATTCCATATGCTGAAGGAGCATCCTGATTACAGGATAATATGCCTCGATAAGCTTACATATGCAGGCAATCTCTCTACACTGGAATCGGTTATGGATAATCCGAACTTCAGATTCGTTAAGGCTGATATCTGTGATAAAGAAGCAGTAGAGAAACTCTTTGAGGAAGAAAGACCTGATATCGTAGTAAACTTTGCTGCAGAATCTCACGTTGACAGGTCGATAGAAGATCCCCAGATCTTCCTCGAGACTAATATCATTGGAACATCTGTGCTTATGGATGCCTGCAGGAAATACGGTATCACCAGATACCATCAGGTATCTACAGATGAGGTATATGGAGACCTGCCGCTTGACAGGCCTGATCTGTTCTTTACGGAGCAGACCCCTATACATACATCTTCACCCTATTCATCCTCGAAGGCGGGAGCAGATCTGTTGGTACTGGCATATCACAGGACATACGGACTGCCTGTAACCATATCACGCTGCTCTAATAACTACGGCCCTTATCACTTCCCGGAGAAGCTTATCCCTCTTATGATCGCAAATGCCTTGGCAGATAAGCCGCTGCCGGTATATGGCGAAGGACTTAATGTACGTGACTGGCTCTATGTTGAGGATCACTGCAGGGCGATAGATCTTATAATCCACAAGGGTAAGGTCGGAGAAGTATATAACGTAGGCGGACATAACGAGATGAGGAATATCGATATCGTTAAGCTCATCTGCAAATATCTTGATAAGCCGGAATCACTTATCGTTCATGTAGAGGACCGCAAGGGACATGACATGAGATATGCAATAGATCCCACCAAGATCCATAACGAACTGGGCTGGCTTCCTGAGACTAAGTTTGAAGACGGCATCAAGAAGACTATCGAGTGGTATCTTAATAACCGTTCATGGTGGGAGAATATAATCTCCGGTGAATACCAGAACTACTACGACAAGATGTATTCCAAGAGAATAGAAGAGGCCTGATGACATGAAATATTTTGTAACAGGAGTAGCAGGTCAGTTAGGCCACGATGTAATGAACGAGTTAGCAGCAAGAGGATATGAGGGTGTGGGATCTGACATAGCCCCCGTATACAGTGGTATTGCAGACGGATCCGCCGTAACCTCCATGCCCTATGTGCAGCTCGATATAACAGATGAAGATGCCGTAATGTCCGTGATCACTGAGGTAAGGCCTGATGTTATAGTTCATTGCGCTGCATGGACTGCGGTGGACGCTGCAGAAGATGAGGAGAATAAAGCTAAGGTCAAGGCTATCAATGTGGACGGCACGGCTTATATCGCAAGAGCCGCAGCTGCCACAGGCGCCAAGATCTTCTACATAAGTACAGACTATGTCTTTAACGGTCAGGGTGATAAGCCCTGGGAAGCTGACTGCAGCGACTATGCTCCTGTTAATTACTACGGCAGGACCAAGCTCGAAGGCGAGCTTGCAGTTAAGGAGGCAACAGATAAGTTCTTTATCGTAAGGATAGCCTGGGTCTTCGGCAGGAACGGCAAGAATTTCATCAAGACAATGGTCAATGTGGGCAGGACTCACGATACGGTCAGAGTGGTAAATGATCAGATAGGAACTCCCACATACACATTAGACTTGGCAAGATTGCTGATTGACATGTCAGTAACGGATAAGTATGGTTATTATCACGCGACAAATGAGGGGGGATATATCTCCTGGTACGACTTTACCTGTGAGATATATAAGCAGGCCGGCATCAAGGCTGAGGTTCTGCCGGTCACAACCGAGGAATATGGTCTGTCCAAGGCGGCAAGGCCGAAGAATTCCAGACTTGATAAGTCAAAACTCATTAAAGAGGGTTTTACACCGCTGCCCGCATGGCAGGATGCACTTGCAAGATATTTAAAGGAGATCGAGGAGTAATATGGGTCAGATCACAGTTACAAAGGCACCTATCGAGGGACTCTATATAATCGAACCCGCAGTTCACGGAGATGAGCGTGGATATTTTATGGAGACATACAATCAGCGCGACATGAGCGAGGCAGGTCTTGATATGGTCTTTGTTCAGGACAATCAGTCCATGAGCAAAAAGGGCGTATTAAGAGGTCTTCACTACCAGAAGGAATTCCCCCAGGGTAAGCTCGTAAGAGCGATCAAGGGCAGAGTGTTCGATGTGGCAGTAGATCTGAGAGCAGGTTCTGCGACTTACGGCAAGTGGTTTGGAGTTGAGCTTTCTGAAGAGAATAAGAAACAGTTTTATATTTCTCCCGGTTTTGCCCACGGCTTCCTCGTTCTCTCAGATACTGCAGAATTCTGCTACAAGGTAACTGATTTCTATCACCCGGGTGATGAGGGCGGACTCAGATGGAACGATCCCGAGATCGGCATTAAGTGGCCTGAGACAGATATCGCAGCAGAAGAATTAAGTGACGGAACAAAGCTTAATATCAATGACAGAGACAGAAATTTCCCCGGTCTTTCTGAAGCATTCAAGTTCGAGGGTTGATATAGATGCCCAAGCAGTCACATACAGCAGCAAAGCATATAGACTTTATCGTCATCGACCTTGTCAGTATCGTCGTATCGCTCTTTATCGCATACCTTATAAGAACTGACAGAGCAGATGATCTGGAGTATTTTGAGAGATACAGGAACTTAGGTCTCGTTATAATCGTGATCTATCTTGTATTCATCACGTTTAATAACGCACACAGCAATATCCTTAAGCGTACGGCCTTAAGGGAATTGTCCCAGATAGTACTCCTCAATGTAACGATAATCCTTACGGTCTTTGCAGTTCTCTTCGCGATGAAGCAGTCGGAGATCTATTCACGTACCATCATCGCTATGTTTGCAATATTTGACTGCCTGCTGATGTTCTCCTGCAGACTCCTCCGGAAGGCGAGCCTTCTGAGGCAGTTCAGCGAAGGAAAGAATACATCCAAGGTAATCGTTGTAACCTACGAGAATTCAGCAGAGAAGATAATACAGACATTAAGGCGCGAGAATTCAGGCTACTATGAATTTGTGGGCATCGTCCTTCTGGGCGAAAGCACCACGACTGAGATCAAGAGGATCCCGGTAATAAAGATGGAGGGTATCCTGGATTACATCAAGGAGAATGCCATCAACGAAGTATATATCTTCTGCAAGCATGGTGAGAGCGGCAAGCTCATGAGCAAGTTCATGATCATGGGACTTACGGTTCACGTAGGACTCAACCTTGAGCTTAAGAACTTATCCAATGTCACCATCGAGAATATTGCCAACTTTACCGTGGTTACATCCACAATCTCAAGAGCTACGATAGGTGAGCTCTTTGTTAAGAGACTCTTTGATATCGTGATCTCCCTGTTCGGTATTGTCTGCACACTGCTGCTGTTCCTGTTTGTTGCTCCGATCATAAAGATACAGGCACCGGGTCCGGTATTCTTTGTCCAGCGGCGTGTGGGTAAGAATGGTAAGACCTTCAATATGTTAAAGTTCAGGTCGATGTATGTTGATGCAGAACTTAAGAAATCTCAATTGTTGTCCAAGAACGAGATGAACGGTCCTGTATTCAAGATCGAGGATGACCCGAGAGTATTCCCCTTCGGCAAGTTCATGCGTAAGACCAGTATCGATGAATTCCCCCAGTTCTTTAATATCCTGGTGGGCGATATGTCCCTGGTCGGCACACGTCCTCCGACGCTGGATGAATTCGAGCAGTATAAGACTCACCACATGAGCCGTCTGGCCATGAAGCCCGGTCTTACCGGAATGTGGCAGTCTTCGGGAAGGTCCGAGATCACAGACTTTGAGGAGATAGTGCGTCTCGATAACGAATATATAAGGAACTTCTCACTGGCGCTTGATATCAAGATACTGTTCAAGACACTGTTTGCAGTCCTCTCACGCAAGGGTTCAAAGTAATGGATAAGAAGCCTCAGGTTACTGTTATTGTTTGCTGTCACAAACCTTATAGAATGCCCGAGGATAAGATGTATCTCCCATGTCAGGTAGGCGCAGAGGGCAAGGCTCCCATCGAAGGTTTTACCCCGGATAACACAGGAGATAACATCTCCTCCCTAAACAAGATGTATTGCGAGCTCACAGGTCTTTACTGGGCCTGGAAGAACCTCGATGCCGATTATATAGGTCTTGTTCATTACAGGAGGCTCTTTAAGGGGAGAGAAGGCTTTTTGTCTTATGAAGAAGCAATCACCAAGCTTTCTAGGGCAAAACTCATTGTCCCTGTCAAGCGCAGATACTATATAGAGACCCTGTACTCCCATTATGTCCATACCCACAGGGCAAAGGAGTTAGATTTGACCCGTGAGATCTTAAGTGAGAGAAGACCCGGTGAGGTCCGCTTTTTCGACAAGGCGATGAAGCAGACCTGGGGTTATATGTTCAACATGATGATCATGCCTCGCGATATGCTCTCCGAATACTGCTCCTGGCTGTTCCCGATTATTGACGAACTGGTAGAGCGCATGGGCGAAGAGCAGTTATCTGATTTTGACCTGAGGTATCCGGGCAGGATATCAGAGCTGTTATTTAACTGCTGGATATTGCTTAAGAAAGATTCGGGAGAGCTGACAGACCGGGAAATCTTAGAAGTCCCGTTTGTTTACACGGAGAAGATAGATAAGCTTGCCAAGGCAAGAGCCTTCCTTAAGGCTAGATTTATGGGCACCAAACAGGAGAAGAGTTTCTGATGGGATCTAAGGTTTACATCATGACTCATAAGGAGACGGACCTTCCTTCGCAAGAAGGCTACAAGCCTATGCTCGTAGGTGCGTATAAATATGAGAATATATCTCCCTCTTATGTTCCCGATAACACCGGTGACAATATATCCGAATATAACGATTCCTACTGCGAGCTTACGGGACTCTACTGGATGTGGAAGAACGAAAGAAGCGATATTACGGGACTTGTTCACTACCGCAGATTCTTTGCTGATGTTAAGGCCTGGGACTACAAGGCAAAATATATAGTCCTGAGTAAGAAGAACAGATATAAGATTCTGTCGGTAGAAAAAGCCGAGGATATCCTTAAGGAGTGCGACGTCATAGTCAAGAAGAGCAAGGTCTGGGACCGTACAAACTACAAGATGTTTACAGGTATGCTGACAGAAGAGTTTGTGGGTCTTATGACAGATTCCATAAGAGAGCTCTACCCTGAATATATGGATACTCTGAACAGATACATGGAGCTTCATTACCACATGAACTGCAATATGTTCATAGGCAAAAAACAGGTAATGGACAGATACTGCAAATGGCTTTTTGACATACTGCAGGATACTGACAGAAGATATGCCCTTCTTACCGGAGACAGATGTCATAACAGAGAGCTTGGCTATCTGGGTGAGCTCTTATTCGGTGTCTGGCTTGAGCATAACAATATAAACTACAGGATATACAGCGCGGTAAATACTGCCCCATTCGATATTGAGCATCCCGATAAGACTGAGAATGTCTTAATGACCCCGGCTGAACTGATAAGGCTTAAACTTGTCCTGAGGGGGAGATAGTATGCTTTATCTCATAGTATTCATCACCCTCATATTTGTGCTCATTAATTTTGTATTGTTCGATCAGGATCTGTCCTCACCGGGCTTTCTGTTCTCCATGGCATTTCTTGTCTTCGAGATCGTATGCGTGATAAACAGCAGGCGTTTTGCCATAACATTTGAGCCCGAGACCGTACTGGTACTGGGTGTGGGTTTTCTTGTATTTACCCTTGTATCCCTTGTATTCCATTACAAGGCAAGAGATAAGATAGACATAAGCCGCGACGCAGAGCCTGAAGTCATAAGGATCAGCAATGTGGTAACCATAGCTGTGATCCTGGTTCAGATAGCCGCCATCGGTTTATTCCTTAATTATCTTGCAAGGCTCAATATGGCAAGCAACGGATATATCGGATCTATACCGGAGCAGATCAATAACTATAATGAGATGATCAAGTTCCAGCCTGAGGATTTTGCATATCTCAATGTGCATCCCGGCGTTCTCTACAACAGATTCAATCTCATTGCAGGAATAATCCCGTACATATTCATCTATGTGACTGTACATAACTTTGTAAATCACAGGAGGATAGAAGTCCTTCAAATAATATCCATCGTGATATTTGCCATGCATATCGTCCTTACTGGCGGCAGGAGCAATCTGATGAGACTTATAGTTCTTGCCGCAGTAATAGCTTATGCAGTTAAGTTCAGATCGATAATAAGGCGCAGGTCCGGTATCAAGTTCTACATGATCATGCTGATCCTGATCTTGGCAGGAGGATTCCTGTTCTTTGCCACACTGAACCTTATGGGCAGGAACGCAGAGAGGACACCTGCTGATCTGTTCTACATCTATTTCGGAGCACCGATAGATAACCTGGATAATTACATCGCAGAAGGCAGGATCGTGCAGAACAGCAACCTTATAGGCGAGAGGACATTAAGGGGGCTTTATACATACTTCGAAGACAAGGGGTTGCTGCCATACAGGCTACAGCCTCTTACCGAGATAATCCCCTTTGTTAAGAGCAGCAACGGCTTGGGGCAGGGCAACGTAAGGACTATGTACTATTTCTTCCTTACTGACTTCGGCTACTGGGGAATAGTGCCCTGCACGCTGGTAATGGCACTTATAAGCAATGCCCTTTACTACAGGAGCCTTAAGACCGTTACCATAGGCCGAAGGTTTAGCTTCAGCTTATTCCTGTATGCCTATATGGTTACGGATATCGTAATGTCTCCTTTCTCCAACCGTTTCTACGAGAACATCATCACCACCTGGTTTGCCAAGATAGTGCTGATAGGATTTGTATTCAAGTGGCTGTTTATAGACAGGGCAGTGGATCTTAACCATATGCAGATCCGCTTGATGAGAAAGTGTGAGACCGATGGCTGATACAAGATCTTCTTCGCTGCGCAAAAACTTTGTGATGAATGCCATCCTCACGATAAGCAACCTGATATTCCCGCTTATCTCCTATTACTATGTCTCCAGGATAATATTCAAGGAGGGCACGGGCCAGGTCGCCTTTGCCACATCCATCGTGTCATATTTTCTTATCTTTGCCCAGCTGGGTATCCCTACCTACGGCATCAGGGAATGCGCCAAGGTAAGAGGCGATAAGCAGAAACTCTCCAAGCTTGTACAGGAGCTCCTTGCGATAAACATGATCACAACTTTTATTGCATATGGAGCCTTTGCCGTTTGCCTCTTTGCCGTTCCGAAGCTTGCAGAGGATAAGCCGCTCTACCTTATAGCGTCACTTGCCATATTCTTTAACGTTCTGGGAATGGAATGGCTCTACAAGGGCCTTGAGAAGTATACCTATATTACGGTCCGCTCCGTCATTTTCAAGGCCATCGGCGTCATAGCAATGCTGCTCCTTGTAAGGGAAAAGGGGGACTACCGCATCTACTGCGCTATAACCGTATTTGCCAGCAGCGCAAGCTATCTTCTTAACTTTATCAACGCAAGAAAGCTGATATCCTTCAGGGTACAGGAGAAGCTTGAGATCAGGAAGCATCTTAAGGCCGTTGCCATATTCCTTGCCATGGCAGCTGCAGCTACAGTCTATACCCATCTTGATACAGTAATGCTTGGCTTCATGAAGACTGAAGGTGACGTAGGATTGTACGATGCATCAGTCAAGATCAAGACTCTCCTGGTAGGTGTTGTAACTTCGCTGGGAGCAGTACTCCTGCCCAGGTCTTCTTACTATCTTAAGAACGGGCTTAAGGATGAATTCATAAGTATCTCCAGGAAGGCTATGGAGTTTGTGGTAATAAGCGCTCTGCCTATAAGTGTTTATTTCATTCTCTTTGCCAAAAACGGTATCCTGATAGTTGCAGGCGAGGATTACATAGGAGCGACTCTCCCCATGATGGTAATAATGCCTACAGTCATGCTTATCGGCATGAGCAATCTGATAGGCATACAGATGCTTGTGCCCATGGGCAAGGATAAGATCGTTCTTTATTCCGAGATAGCCGGCATGGTCGTGGATGTGGTGATAAACCTAATACTCATCCCGAGACTTGCAGCTACGGGAGCTGCCATAGGAACCCTTGCTGCTGAGATCATAGTTACGATCTATCAGTATATTGCCCTGAATAAAGAAGTTAAGGGCATATTCATAAGATGCAGGTTCTGGGCTGTCATACTGGGTGTTTTGTGTGCCGGGATTCCTGCCTTTGCAGTAAAGATGTTAGATCTTGACAATCTGCCTACACTGATAATATCTGCAACAGTATTCTTCGGTATCTATTTAGTAGTGCTTATACTCACAAAAGAGCCCCTGGTATCAGAACTTATGGGCGATATATCAGGCAGGCTTTCTAAGAAAAAAGCTTAGTATGGTAAAATACTTTAAGTATATGGAGGAGCAACATGAATAAGTACATAATCTCTGACGTTAAGATAAATATAAGGGACCTTACAAGATATGTGACAGGACACTGGGTATCAGTCGTTGTGATAACTGTCCTTGCCGCCTGCGCTTTTGCAGGATATAAGGCAGCTCCTCTCCTGTCAGGATCAGAAGGGAATGTTCCGGCTGATGCCGAGTCCCTCTACGACAGAGATATGGGATACTACGACCTTGACGTTGGTACGGTCAAGGATAATTTCAGCAGTATCCAGACTTATTTTGAAGGGGAGAGGGCTTATGTGAATAATTCCATCTTCCTTCAGATCGATCCGTATAATATCTGCGATACCATGGTTCAGTATGAGATCTCATCCGAGGGCAACTCTGCTCTTGCTATTGCAACATATCTCGGCAATATGGCAATAGGCGGCGGAGAGTATCTTGACCCCGTGGCAGCTTCATTCGGTACTGAGAGTGTTTATATCAAGGAGCTTATCAGAGCTACCTGTAATTCCAATCCCCAGTCTCTGGATTTTGTCTACAGCGAGGCCGGCGTTGCAGTCAACGAGATCAATTCCTACGATCAGGCCGACTCCGTGATACTCACCATAGAGACCATGGGCACCACACGGGAGATGAGCGAAGCCATAATGGATGCTGTTGAAGCTCAGATCGATCAGGCAGACAGTGAATATGCAGGGAATACCTCATATACATTAACCAAGCTTTCAAGAGTGTATCAGGTTACCGCATCTGACGTCGTATCAAACTCCCAGTTCCTTATCTACGACAGATTTGAGAAGATCGCTGATATCCTTAATTCCTATAAGAAGCAGGCAACGACTGAGATAGTAAGGCCTGCTATGTCTGATTACACATCTGCAAGAGCAGGAGCAGACAGAGTCTCTGTTAAGACTATCGTTAAATATGGTCTCACAGGAGCATTCCTCGGATTTGTCCTGAGCGCTGCAGTATATATCCTCATCTATACGATGTCAGGCAAGCTTATTACTGAGGACAGATTCAAGACCATGTATAAGGTTAATGTCCTTGGAACAGATGAAGACATGATAAGTGCCAGCATCAGGAATTATGCGAAAGACGCTAAGAAGATCCTTATATCAGGAAGATCAGACTGCAATGCCCTTGCCTTGTCTCTTTCATCCAATATGCCGGACATTCAGTTTATACCTGCAGGTGATATCCTGGGAGATCCTGCTGCAAGAGCAAAACTTGCTGATTGCGACGGCGTTATCCTGACCGAGACGATCGGCTCATCAAGATACGAAGATATAACAGGACAGCTCGATCTTATCTGTGCTTCAGGCAAGGAAGTTATCGGAGCCGTTATAAGATAAGGTGCTCTCTATCTTTCTGATAGGACTCTTTGGACCCTGTCTTCGATGATGGGGATTATCTCATCCAAAGTCTTGTCTCCCCTGAAATAAGGCTGTATCTCCTCACGCAATATGATCTCGATCCCAGAATCGATCCTGCTGCAGTCTTCTATACCGGCAATAGATGTATCCAGATCGGATATTTCCCCGTCGGTTATCTCCCTTATCTCCGGATAGACCTTAACGCCGGTTCCTGCCAGCAAATTGCAGGAGTATTCATATAGTTCGATCTGTCTTGAATTATAAGATCTCGCTTTGTCATACAGAGCCTGCCTGTTTACCGGGATCGCATTGTCGCTCCCAGTCGTATCGCAAAGCTGTGATTCCAGGGTTAAACTGTAACTGATGAACTCCCAGCAAAGATCAGGGGCAGGACAGGTCTTTGTAATGCCTGCCGAAATACAGTTTTCATCGCACCTGAATGCAAGATTTCTTCCCTGATATGACGGAAGACCTGTTCTTATGGTGCTGTATCCGTGATATCCGCTGCTGCCGTCCGGCAGACCGAATGAAGATTCCCTGACATCCAGATCTTTGTATATACTGTCTGTTTTATTAATATCATCACCATTCCTGCTTGCACAAGACCAGCCTGACTCTTCGGTAAAATAGTCCCGGCAATAACTTGACAGGGCATAGAATTCTTCATTATCAAAATTGACACTATCACCATTTATAAAGTCACTGCCTGATGCGCTTACTGCGGTAATGAAAAAGTCCATCTGTGAATGATTCCATGTCAGAGGATCGTATCCGTCAAGGCTTTCTGTGACTATCTCTTGGTACTCTGTGTATGTTGGACCTAAATTGCCGTTCCAGATCTCAGAAGACATCTCAAGACCGGACAGTAAGAAGGTTACAGGTATCTGATACAGTTTATTATCCGTCATCGCAGCTGTTATGACATTCATATACAGTTCTTCCTGATCCAGGCTTGTAAGATATGGAGCAAGATCGATAAAACATGCATCGTTGTTGATCTCCGTTGAATCAAAACCTCCGATTATCATGTCAGGGCCATTGCCGTCCATAATATCTATCAAGAGCTGCTGACGGATCTCGGACTTTTTGTTTCTGTAATAGATCTGGCTCTCTTCTATATCATAATCATCATCAGGTCTATATTCAGGTGTAATGTATCTGGTGTCGATCCTGATCAAAGACCGGCTACTCATATCGTTAAAGAGCTTTATGACTTCTGCTTTGTAATAGTCTATAGAAGCAGATCCCAATAGTGCGCAATCCAATACTGCCTTGCCGGCGTTCGGATTAGTCTCTTCTTTGTTCAGGATAAATATCCTGAAGGGAAGGCTTCCCTGCATGTCTTCGTTAGGACAGAATATGATCTTATCATCATCTATATATACAGGCATTACACTTCCGCATTCAAATAACTGACGGTTTACATTGCATTCATTAAGATCAAAGATATGAGTCGATTCAAAAGTTTCCATATCTGTTTTGCACAGTTCATAATCCTTGTATGTATAAATGGCGTCGTTTGTGCTGCAGATATAGCTGCCATAAGCGTCTGATGCAAGGTCCAGGGCTCCATCCAAAGGCCGCGTGGTAAGACCGGCGCCGGTATCGCTTAGTTCTATCAGTAAATTCTCTCTTTCTGAGAAACATGCGATAACAGGCCTGCCTGATATATTCCAGATCTTTAATCGGTACTCCATTGCATCCCTGTCTAAGACATCGCTGATAGGATAAGCTTCCACATTCCATTCAGGATCTATTGCTGCAAGACAAAGCTCACCTGTCTCGTTTGAATAAAAGATCCCGTAAAGATGATCTCCTATCCCCAGGCAGAGTTGTTCATTAATGAAACCACAGTCTCTCTCCATTATCCTTCTGAATTCCTGTGATACTTCCTCACTGATATATCTGCCATTTGCGAAATCTAAGCTGAAGAGCTTTAATATCTGGTTATAATCTAAGTCATAGTCAAAACCCATGACATAAGATTTCCCATTCATCTCAAAGAAATATTGCTGAGAACTGTCAAATACATCAGCCATATCGATAAGCCCGGTTTGTACGCCTGACATATCGTATTGGGCAAGCTCGGTCCGGAGCCTGCCGTCTATATCGATCTGGCGCCTTATCACCATCCTCTCGTTGTTAATGAGTTTAAGACCCGTTTGTGAGAATCCGAATTCATCTGATGAGAGCTGCTCTATGTCGATCTCGGTATCTGAATACCATGGGTCAGTTTCATTGACATAACTGATCTTATTTTTATCTGTATTGCAGGATGCCATGGGGAGCAGCATGACGGCAGTAAGAAAGACACAAAGCAGCTTAACAGGCCTTAACACGGGAGCACCTCCGTCAATACCGTATCGTTACGGTAAATAAGTCATTATCACACTTAAGACTTAGATCCATTCCAAGGAGCGATAAGTCTCTTTGGGCTATTGCCAGTCCCAGGCCTGTTCCCTTGGTGATATTCCTTGATTCGTCGTCTCTTACAAAAGGCTTCAGGAGCTCATCTGCCTTTTTTGTAAGAGGGCTTGATGGTATATTTGTTATGGTGAGAGTCTTGTCTCCTATAAATATGTTTATGGTAGTGCCTTCCTTGCTGTATTTCACTGCATTATCAGTAAGATTACTGAGAGCCTGAGTAAACAGCATCCTGTCAGCTTTAAGTTCCTTAGTGCCTGTAATATTGACCGTAAGGTCTTTTGTTCTGGCTTCATTATCTGTCCTTAACAGACAGTCTGATGCAATAGTCTTAACATCTAATGATTCATTGGTAAGTTTGTACTCATCTGCAGTCTTGGAGAACTGAAGTATCTTGTCTATTATGTTTGCCATGGAATGGGCATTGTCTTCTATCTTGCCGGCATAGTAGTTTCTCTTCTCAATGTCTGATTCTGATGCCATGTTCTCGGCATATCCGGACAGGGCGGCAAGGGGAGTCTTAAGATCGTGGGCCATGGATCTGGTCATCTGTATCTGGGATTCGTAAACCCTGTAATCTGACTCGAGCTTAGAGTATTTACTCCGGGAGAGCATTAGTGCAAGGATAATGAGTGCGATAAAAAGAACAGGGAAGAAGATGTATATAGACACCTGATATACAGGCTCCATCAGTCCTATTATCTCAAAGGGACTTCTCTTTATGCCAACGAGGACGATATCGTATACGTTATTGAATCTGGTCACTGAAGAGATATATGTATATTTGTCATTAGGGATCTCATCCCCCATCTTGATGTTTGTGAGGAGCTCATAAGTCAGCTTGATATCCGGAGAGCCGTAATACTCCATAGGTTTTTCCTGTCTCCAGGTCGAATGTGAAGAAGAATCAGGGCGCAGTATAGACTGTGTTATTAATCCGGGTTCTCTCGGGACAGTGTATTCAGAATGTGAGATCTCCGTATATGTTACGCCGTCATCAGTTTCAGTTCTCGTGAGATTTAGAGCCTGTATGGGATAGAAGATATCCTTGCTGTCCGTGGCACACCGGGTGAAATAGATCCCTGATACCCCGTTATCCTGTGTCAGCATATATAGATCCCTTAGTTCTTGAGAATCAGAATTACCATAGACAACCGAGGTATAGTCTTTCGTAAGCTCGATAAAGTATCCGTCTTCTGTGCATATGTAATCGTGGATCAGATCGTCTTTTGTGACCTTGATAACGCCTACGAGGATATTTACATTACCTTCCTGCATAAAGCCTGTGGAAGGAGCCCGGCTCTCCATGAGAAGGATCCTGTGCATAGCTTCATAGCGGTTATTGTATTCCCCGTCCTTGATGAAACTTGAGATAGTGTATCCTGCATTCTGGATACAGGAGGAGAGATAAACATTATAAGAATTCTCAAGATAAATAATGCCGGTCAGCAGCAAAAGGCAAAAGACAGAGACTGCCATAATAAGTCTTTTTGTAAGTATCCTGGTATAAGACGGTTTAATCAATCCTGTATCCTCCGCCATTAACGGTAACTATGGCGCTACCGGCTTCTTTGAGTTTTTGCCTGAGTCTTTTTATATGGGTATCAACTACACGCTCGCTCCCGTCAAAGTCCCAGGCCCAGATCTTGGAGAGAAATTCGTCTCTGGTTATGACGCGTCCTTTGTTCTCCAGCAACAGCTTAAGGCAGAGGTATTCTTTGCGGGGCATGGGAGTAATGACATCATTTACCTTTACTTCCATCCTGAGAGGGTCGAGTGTGATGCTGCCTGAGGTAAAGCTGCTGCCACTGTTCTTTGATACAGCGGTGCGCTTTAATATAGCGAGGCATTTTGCATAAAGCTCAGAGAGACGGAAGGGCTTTACGATGTAATCGTCACCCCCGAGTTTATAGCCTCTTAATACATTCTCCTCGTCTCCTAAAGCAGTAAGGAATATCACAGGACAGGAATCAGTCATCCGGAATCTGGTTATGAGATCAAATCCGGAGGTATCCGGGAGCATTACATCAAGAAGGATAAGATCGTATTTTGTCCCGGCAAACAGGGACTCTGCCTCAAGTCCGTTATAAGCGCAGTCTATGGTCAGGGTATCCTTGCCGGCTCTGCCAAAATAGTCCAGCACATTTTCTGCAAGATCCCCGGAATCTTCAACTAATAAAACCTTATATAGATACATAACCCTCCCCCTACAGATAAAGAATAACACAGGGTTGTGTATTTTCTGTGTCATAGCAAATGTTATAATGAACATATGTTATTTAAGAGAAAAGAGATCAATCTAATACCTGATGACAAGGCAGAGCAGATCGCCTCGAATCTCTATGCGTTTATAGACGGCAATCTTAAGAAGAAATGCGAGAAGAACGATACGGATTGGGAATTCGAAGAATTCACGGGCCTAAGACCTGCAAACCACTATAAGACAGAAGGTAGCTATGCTCTTAATATCACATCTGAATTTACCGAGGAGATGAGGAGCGAAGATCCCAAGTACCCTTATGACAACGGCTATATGTATCATACAAAGGAACTCTGGGTGCTGGATCCTAATAAACCCTTGTCTGCAAGAGTGAAAACAAGTGTCCTTAATACTGTTAATTGTGAATCAGTCCGCAAGGTCATGGAGATCCTTAAGACGAGATTCGAGCAGGAGGGCAAGCACTTTATATATGAGATCAAATATAGCAAGGCCAGGAAAAAAGATATCCTGCGCTTCTATGCTTATATTCTCTTAGAAGATTACCTTAAGAGTCTTGACCCTGACTCTCTTCCATCAGATCTTTGATGGTGACACTGTCAAGATAGTTGTTGATCAGGTCATTTAATCTGGTCCACATTGGAAGTGTGCGGCAGGTGTCTTCTCTGTCACAGGTTTCCGCATTGCATTCAAGACAGGATACAGGGGCGATGTCACCTTCGGTAACTCTTAATATCTCGCCAACGGTGTAGGATCCCGGATCTCTTGATAAACGGTAGCCGCCGCCTTTGCCGTGGATGCCTTCTACCATATTGGCAGATACAAGGAGGGGGAGGATACGCTCTAAGTATTTAAGCGAGATCCCCTGACGCTCAGCTACTATCTTCATGGGAATATAATCGCCCTTGCTGTTCTCGGCAAGATCGATTATCACTCTTAATGCATAACGTCCTCTAGTAGATATCATCATAATAATTATCCCTGCTTTCTTCGATAATCCTATCACAATGAGTATTTTTTTCAATGAAAACCCCGGCTGCCCGGAGATCGGGGCAGCGGGGTATCCATTGACCGCGGCAGATCACCGGATCAATGTGTGTGGCAGCAAATCTAACCAAGTGTCATATTACGCAGGTAAGATACAGAATCTGTTACTGCGCTTATGACGTAGTCAATGTCATCTTCCGTTATGTCTTCTCCAAGAGTAAGTCTGAGAGAACCCGATGCAGCTTCCCGGGACCTGCCTATAGCAAGGAGCACATGACTCGGTTCAAGAGAGCCTGAAGTACAGGCGCTGCCGGCTGAAGCAAGTATTCCTTTGCTGTCCAGGAGCATTAATAGCGATTCGCCCCTGATGCCCTCAAAACTGAAATTAGCATTAGAAGGCAGACGCAAAAAACGGTCCCCGTTAAGCATGCTTGCTGGTATCTTATCAAGACCTGCTATAAGCCTGTCTCTAAGAGCTGTAAGGTATAAAGCTTCGGCATCTATCCCGGAGACTGATATCTCTAATGCTCTTGCCATTCCGCAAATACCTGCTACATTCTCAGTGCCGGCTCTCTTGCCCCGCTCCTGAGATCCGCCTGTTATTACAGGCTCAAGCGGGATATCCCGTCTTGCATAAAGAATGCCTGTACCCTTAGGGCCGCGGAACTTGTGAGCTGAGAGGGAGAGCATATCGATCTTTTCTTTCTTAACATCTATATTGAGGTGCCCTGCGGCCTGGACCGCATCGGTATGGAAAATAACATCCCTGCCTTCAAGAGCTGCGCCTATCTCAGATATAGGCTCTATGGTTCCGATCTCGTTATTGGCATACATTATGGTTACAAGGCATGTATCTTCTCTTAATGCTTCAAGTACTTGGCCCGGAGTTATAAGCCCCGTATTGTGAACATCGAGGTAAGTTACCTCGAAACCTTCCTTTTTGAGCCTGGCAAGAGTATTAAGTACGCAGTGGTGCTCGAAGGCTGTGGTGATAATGTGCTTTTTGCCCTTAAGCGCTCCATATCTTGCAGCGCTTAAGATCGCCTGGTTGCAGGATTCAGATCCTCCGGATGTAAAAGTGATCTCCTTAGCTTCCGCTCCGATGCAAAAAGCTATACGGCTCCTTGCGTCCTCCAGAGCTCTCTTTGCCTCCTGGCCAAAGGAATAGGGACTGGAAGGATTGCCGTATATCTTATCCATAAACGGGAGCATTGCCTCTATGGCCTCTTTGCTCATCCGGGTGGTTGCAGCATTGTCTGCGTAGATCATGAACCCTCCTGGGATCGTATTACCTACCAATTTAGTAGGCAAAAATATTATCTGTATTTTGAGGCACGATGTCAAGTGAACACTAATCTGCAAAATTTTTTTGCGCAAAGCTATTGACACATATCCCCGGGAAGTGTAATATACCCACCAAGCAGGTAGGCAAAAGCGACGATCTGTTGAAAGGAGGAGCAAAAATGTTTAATGGTAATAACACATCCATGAACTACAAGGCAATGTATAGCATGTGCTGCATGTGTAATGGAGAATGCTTCTCTTGTTTCATTGCTGACCGGAATATGCGAATGTGTAACTGATACACACCAGAGTCCAAAATAATTAATAAGGCAATTTTCAAGAGAGGCACCGGATGCCTCTTTTTTTATCACCTGTTTGAACGTCGCAAATCAAAAACAAAACTTACTAACTAAAAAGGAGAATAAAACCATGAGTAACCATACATTTAAGTTCGAGACAATTCAGATCCATAAGGGACAGGAGCAGGCAGATCCTGCTACAGATTCAAGAGCAGTACCTATATACCAGACAACATCTTATGTCTTCCACTCAGCTCAGCATGCAGCTGACAGATTCAACTTAAGAGATGCCGGTAATATCTACGGACGTCTTACAAATTCAACACAGGGCGTGCTCGAAGAAAGGATTGCAGCATTGGAAGGCGGCGTTGCAGCCCTCGCAGTATCTGCAGGCGCAGCAGCAGTTACATATTCCATCCTGGCAATTGCAGGAGCAGGGGATAACATCGTTGCTCAGAATTCCATTTACGGCGGATCTTATAACCTGTTAGACCACACACTCCCCACATACGGCATAAGCACAACATTCGTAGATATCCATAACCACGAGGAGGTTGCGGCAGCTGTAAACGATAAGACAAAGGCAATCTTTATCGAGACTCTGGGCAATCCTAATTCAGACATCCCGGATATTGAGAAGCTCGCTGAGATAGCACATTCCCATAAGATCCCCCTCATTATCGACAATACATTCGGTACTCCCTATCTTATAAGACCTATCGAGTATGGTGCAGATATCGTAGTTCATTCGGCAACAAAGTTCATTGGAGGTCACGGTACCACATTAGGCGGCCTTATCGTTGACAGCGGTAAGTTCGATTGGGTATCCTCAGGCAAGTTCCCTCAGTTTACGCAGCCTAACCCCAGCTACCACGGTGTATCCTTTGTTCAGGCAGCAGGTCCAGCAGCTTATGTTACATATATAAGAGCGATCCTCTTACGTGATACAGGTGCTGCTATCTCACCCTTCAATGCATGGGCGCTGATCCAGGGCCTTGAGACACTCTCATTAAGACTTGAAAGACATGCTGAGAACACAAAGAAGGTAATAGACTTCCTTAAGGATCACCCTCAGGTTGCAAAACTCAACCATCCTTCACTTCCTGATCACCCCCAGCACGATCTGTATGAGAAGTATTTCCCCAATGGCGGAGCTTCGATCTTTACATTCGATATTAAGGGCGGCAAGGAAGAGGCATATAAGTTCATAGACGGACTTACGATCTTCTCTCTCCTCGCAAACGTTGCAGATGTTAAGAGTCTCGTTATCCATCCTTACGATACGACACATGCAGAAGAGACCCCGGAGCAGCTCGCAGCAGCAGGCATCACACAGAGCACGATAAGGCTTTCGATCGGAACCGAGCATATCGATGACATTATATGGGATCTTGAGCAGGGATTTGAAGCTGCTAGGAGCTGATAAAAACAGGTATAATCTTTAAGGTATATATTTCAGGAGGAATTTACTATGGCAGACATTAAAGAGAATGTATTTGAACTTATCGGAAACACACCGTTGCTCCGAG
Source organism: Mageeibacillus sp. UBA6976 (assembly GCA_002450155.1). Lineage (GTDB taxonomy): Bacteria > Bacillota > Clostridia > Saccharofermentanales > Saccharofermentanaceae > Saccharofermentans. Next base: position 69,470 of record DJYO01000031.1, read on the forward strand.
CATCAAAGTACAGCAATGAAGCAGGCATCAAGGGCAAAGCTCTTCTTGCCAAGCTTGAGTACCTGAATCCGGCAGGATCGGTCAAGGACAGGATCGCATTTGCGATGATCAAGGATGCAGAGGATAAGGGAATCCTTAAGCCCGGAGCAACCATCATCGAGCCTACGAGCGGTAATACCGGCATCGGCCTTGCAGCAGTAGCCGCAGCAAGAGGCTATAAGGCGATCTTTACACTCCCTGAGACCATGAGTGTCGAGAGGAGAAAGCTTCTTGCAGCATATGGTGCAAAGCTTGAGCTGACAGAAGGCTCCAAGGGCATGAAGGGTGCCATTGCAAAGGCAGAAGAGCTTAACGCTTCTATTGAAGGATCAGTTATCCTCGGACAGTTCGTTAACCCCGCAAACCCTGAGATCCATTACAGGACAACCGGTCCTGAGATCTGGGAGCAGACTGACGGTAAGGTAGACATTCTCGTTGCAGGTGTAGGTACAGGCGGAACAGTTTCAGGAACAGGTAAATTCCTGAAGGAGAAGAATCCTGATATCAAGGTAGTTGCAGTCGAGCCTGCCACGTCTCCCGTCCTCTCCAAGGGAACAGCAGGATCTCACAAGATCCAGGGCATCGGTGCAGGATTTGTACCTGATACATTAGATACATCAGTCTACGACGAAGTCATCGCCATCGAGAATGAAGACGCGTTTGCAGAAGGTAAGAGATTTGCAGTATCCGAGGGTATCCTCGTAGGTATCTCATCCGGAGCAGCTCTCAAGGCTGGTCAGATCCTTGCAGACAAGTATCCGGATAAGAACATAGTCGTAATCCTCCCTGACTCCGGTGACAGATATCTTTCTACAGCTTTGTTCGGCGAGTAAACCAAAAATACAGATAGTCACCTTACTTGTCCGTGCAAATAGAATGAGGCTCCGATATAATCGAAGCCTCATTTTTATTGTTTCTACACGTTCTCCTTGGGATTAGCATAGAATTATGTGGCATTGAAAAATAGCGTACAAGAATAAAGAAGTAATCATCGTTGCGGTAACCAAAAAGAAGTCTTTCGTTTGGCGATTTTTGTGATATACTACGCTAAAAGTAAAGAAAATGTCGCGATTTAGCGTAGTATAGGTGTTGTATGCTGATAGCAAGAGAGAAAGAAAGCGCATTATTACAGGATGCTTTAAGGGCTGATGATTCACAGTTTATTGCTGTATATGGTCGCCGTCGTGTCGGGAAGACCTATCTGATCCGTCAAACCTTTGGTGATAAGTTTATCTTTGAACATGCGGGGTTGGCTGATGGGGGCATGAAAGATCAACTTCAAGCTTTTACTGCTTCTCTACGCAGATTTGGGTTGGATGTGGATGATATTCCGACAAATTGGATAGATGCATTTGAATTGCTGAAAGATCTTATAATTCGATCAAGAGCTAAAAAGAAGATTGTTTTTATCGATGAACTTTCCTGGATGGATACACAGAAGAGCGGTTTTCTTGTGGCACTTGAGAATTTCTGGAATGGCTGGGCGAGTGCACGGAATGATGTAGTTTTGATCGTTTGTGCATCAGCAACATCTTGGATGCTTGACAAGATAATCCATAATAAGGGCGGATTGTATAACAGACTTACAAGCCAGATTCATCTGAAGCCATTCAAGTTGTGCGATTGTGAAGAGTACCTTGTATCTAAAGGAATAAAAATTAGTAGATACGATATTCTTGAAATGTATATGGCGATAGGTGGAGTCCCTTTCTATTGGACCTTTGTAAAGAAGGGGCTTAGTGTGGCTCAGAATATCGATGCTATGTTTTTTGCTGAAGATGCGCCCATGAAGGATGAGTTTGAGTTTTTGTTTTCATCCCTGTTCAAGAAACCGCAGAATTATATAGCTGTCGTAACAGCACTAGGAAAGAAGAAGCTGGGACTTACTCGTAATGAACTCGCGGAAGCGGCTGGTATTCCCAATTCCGGGTATCTTACTAAGATTATGGATGAGTTGATAAGTTGCGGATTTATAAGGAAATACACAGAATTTGGGAAAAAGACTAAGGATTCAATTTATCAGTTGACAGATCACTATACGCTTTTCTACTTTAAGTTTCTTAAGAAGAAACCAAGTGATGAGCATTTCTGGACAATTAATACGGATTCATCGATTCGAAACACATGGTGCGGTCTTGCATTTGAGCGTGTTTGCTTGGACCATGTAGCGCAGATCAAGGTCAAGCTTGGAATAACCGGTGTATTGACTGAAGTTCATGCTTGGGCAAGTAGACCTGATACAAAAAAGAACGTTAAGGGGGCACAGATCGATCTGGTAATAGCAAGGAAAGACAGAGTATTAAATCTATGTGAAATGAAGTATTCCATTAACAAATACACTATTACCAAAAAAGACGATGAATCCTTGCGTAATAAGATCATTGCGATAAAGAATGCATCAAAGACGAATTATTCCATACATCCGGTTTTGGTAACAACATATGGATTATCAGATGGTATATATTCAGGTATCATTCAGTCGGTGATAACGGCAGAGGATTTGTTTGCCAGATTATAAAACGCTAAAAGAGGATAAAAATGTGTGATTTAGCGTCAGAAACATTGCTTGTATATTTTGATTTCTAAACCTAATCTAAGAAGGCATTTGTAAGGCACCTTCCATAAAGCGTGCAATGTAAAATCAAGAGGATCAAGCCACTAAAAAGCCACTAAATTTTTATTGGAGAAAAAAAGAACTGCCTTCAAAGACAGTTCTTTTGGGGTTAACTCATTGGTTCTTTATCAGCGGTAGACTACGACTGTTGTGCCCTTGCTGCAGTTCTCATAGACCCACTTGGCATTGTCTATTTCCATTCTGATGCAGCCGTGAGATACGTGAGCACCAACTGTAGGATCTGCAACTGTGCCGTCCTTGTAATAGAGAACGGAATGCATGTAGTATGCGCCGTGGAATCTGGTTGCATAGTGGCAGTAGAATCCCTTGGCAGATACAAAGTATTTGACCTTGTCCTTGATGGCATAAGTGCCTGACGGGGTAGGGGATGTATCAGCTCCCGGTCCTATATCGAAATACTTGATAAGTGTCCAGTGATTTCTTGAGCCCTGGAATATACCGCACTTGCAGTTAGTATAGTCGATCATGATCAGGAAACATGTCTTGCTGGACTGACCGTTGGCACGGTTCTGCATATTGGTGCGGATCCAGGATAAGTCATGGCATGTGAAGCCCTGATTAACATGGACGCCGGCGATATCACCGGGGATAACGAATCCCTTGCGGATGACTACGATCTGGATAGCCTCAACTCTGTAAGAGTCTTCGATGGTGCCTGATGTCTGACCGTTCCTTGCCCACTGGAGCCAGCCGTAATTCTGGCAGTGGGTGCGGTAGTAAACTTCATAACTGTTTGCAACGTCACCGGTGAGGAGGATCTGTAAGGCCTCAAGCCTTAAGCCCTGGCCTACGGTTCCCGAGGTCGCTCCGTTGGCAACGGAACCCTGCCAGCCGATATTCTGAACATGGGACTTATATGAGATGCCGCCGCTGGTGTTGCTGTCAAGCTTGATCTCGATGGCCTCAACTCTCAGGGATCTGCCTGTTGTTCCTGCAACAGCGCCGTCCTTGCGCCAATCCTGCCAGCCGATGTTCTGGACGTGAGTCCTGTAGCTTATGGAAGGTGTGTTCTGGCATTGGGACAGGGGGACGATCTTGACCTGGATCTCCTCGACTCTTAAAGAGCTTCCTTCAGTACCAGACATGGTACCGTTGGATACCCAGCCCTGAGCGTCACCGTAGTTCTGTACGTGAGTCCTGTACTGAACGCCGTAGCTGTTTGCGAGATCACCTGTGAGCCTGAACTCAACTGCCTCGATACGAAGCGCGCGACCCCTTGTACCTACTGTGCTTCCTGCATTTGTCCAGTTAGACCATCCGATGTTCTGTATGTGAGCTCGGTACTGAAGAGTTCCTGATATGCCGGAATTATTAGTTAATTTGATGTTGAATGCCTCAACTCTCTGACTCCTGCCCCTTGATCCGAGGACCAAAGCGCCTTCGGAATTGACTGTTCCTGCCTGATCGCCCACATTCTGGATATGAGCTGTTCCCGACAGGGCAAAAGTAGTATCGGCCCTAGCTCCGGTTATAGGTGCCAGGACGATGCCTAACGCCAATACAGCTGTCATGATGACAGCGACTAACCTCTTGTTTCTAATCATAACTACTCCTTATTTAGACTTTATTAAATAAAAAATCCTACCCAAGAATAACATATTGCCCTAAATAAGTGTATTATTGTTTGCGTGAGACGCGATAAAGTAAAAAAGAAGATAAATATAGGTAAGATCCTGGGGATCGTTTTTACGACGATCCTGTTTTTTATACTAAGTCTGGCCTGTACATCCATGATCTGGTGTATGGACGTCTGGCGTGAGATAACCGCATCAGAGATCGTCTTTCACTTAACGGCGCCTCTTACCGGGACTTCGACAGATGTGCTCGGTGATTTCTTTGTAAGAGCACTTGCTCCGGCAGTGATCCTCGCCATAGTTTATTTTGTGGCAAGGCTTATCCTGAGATACAAAGACAGGCTCAAGGCTCTCAAGATAACCACCATAGCAGTCTGGGCAGTATTAGTCCTGTCTCTGCTCATTACGGGATTCAGATTCTGCATGAGGTACGGTGTCATTAAATATATCGTATCCCAGACCATGGAATCGGATTTTATCGGGGATAACTATGTGTCTGCAGACGATGTGAAGATTACCTTCCCTGAGAAGAAGCGTAACCTGGTATATATCTATCTTGAGTCTATGGAGGATACTTATTCTGACAGGGCCCACGGTGGAGCCTTTGATTATGACTGCATCCCGGAGCTTACTGAGCTTGCCATGGATAACCAGTGTTTTGCGGGTGATTCAGGATACCTTAACGGAGGCCGTGTCACAACGGGAACAGATTTTACTATGGCTGCCTTAGTAGCCCAGACTGCCGGAATACCGATCAATGGCGGCATCGGCAATGCCGCCACTTCCTTTGCCGATTCCTTCTACCCGGGAGCCGTAGTCCTTGGAGATGTCTTAGCTGACGCAGGTTATAACCAGATGTTTATGTGCGGCTCTGTCGCATACTTCGGCGGAAGAGAACTGTATTTCAGGAGCCACGGCGACTATACCATCTTTGACCAGACTTATGCCGAAGAGCACGATTTTATCCCCAAGGGCTACAATGTCTGGTGGGGATATGAGGATGAGAAGCTCTTTGACTTTGCAAAACAGATGATACTCGAGATGGCATCGGAGGAAGAGCCCTTCAATTTCACCATGCTTACGGCTGATACCCATTTTGAGGACGGATATCTGTGTCCTCTGTGTCAGGATGAGTTTGACGACCAGTATGCAAATGTTATGGCCTGTTCTTCAAGGCAGGTCTATGCCTTTGTCGAGTGGCTCAAGCAGCAGCCCTTCTACGAGGATACAACGATCATAATCAGCGGAGACCATCTGACGATGGATTCTGATTTCTGCAAGAGTATAGATACTGATTATGTGCGCACGAATTATTTCTGCATCATCAATCCTGCAAAAGAGCCCGAGACTAATGACAGAAGGGAATATACAACACTGGATATCTATCCCACGACTTTGTCTTCTATGGGGTGCGATATACAGGGAGACAGGCTGGGGCTTGGCACGGATCTATTCTCCTCAAGTCCTACACTTATAGAGCAGTACGGCTTCGATCTTATCGATACCGAGCTTGCCAAGAAGAGTACATTCTACGATACCATAGGTCAGTTTGACCCGCTGTCTGCCGGCATAATGAAGCGCCTGCGCTATATGGATGTGGAATGCAGTCTTGACCCGGACAATTCTCTCAATATAAGTTTCTGGGGTATAGAGAACGGAAACCTTGTGATAGATTCCGTCAGAGGGGAGTTCTACTCTCCTTCAGGAGAATTAATAGCCTCGGGAGACTTCTGCTTATCCCGGGATAAGGTCTACAGTCTGAGCCTGGATCTTGGCGATACCCCTGCAAGAGATGTGTTTACCGGTACTCTCAAGATATTTGCAACTGACTCTGAGGGTACTGAGCATCTGGTCTATATCAATGACGATAACACATCTGCCCTCAAATACGATTCTATAGAAGACTATATGGAAGTATTGTCCTCTATGGAGGATATGACCGTATTTATTGCGGTAAGAGATGAGGCATCCCTTAACCTTACAGAGGAGATCAGAGACAGCTTCGGTCTTCTGGGTCTTGAATGTACTGTCTTTGACAAGTTCCATAATTCCTATGTAGGCATAGTGGGGGATGGTATCCATATCGAAGATACCTCAGAGATGATGCTGAATTACCAGGGCACACTCCCGGACGGCCACGAATATGAGGTTACAAGTGCAGGATTTGATGCCGGAAACTGCTGCTCTATAGAGATAGATGATACCGATTATGCCCTTAACAGAAGGGGATTTAACATTGTTACATACGATAATCTCACATCAAGAGTAGTAGATACCGTCTATTATGACCTGTATCTTAAGTCCGTTACCAGCATAATGAGCGATGAGACAGTGAATATAGATTATGATTACGATGAAGCCCAGGGTACCTTGGATGTGACTATAACAGGAGACCGCAAGGCCATACTTACGGGAAAAAATCTCTATGTCTATATGTATGTTTGGTCGCCCGATGATCCTACAGGGAACAGGAAAGTGGTATTCACGAGAGAGACTGATTCCGAGGGCTCAGAATACTATGTTCTCAAGGATCTTGACCTTAATGGATACGATCCCCGGGAGGTAGGGATGATGTTCTTCTTCAAGAGTCAGGACACCGGTCTCATCGATTACAAAATCAAGGTCATGACTAACCTTTTGCAGCAGGAAGGTTAATGATATAATCGACATATAACGACAACTTTGGAGGTGTTATCTGATGCCAAGACCGGTCAGAGTAAGACGTGTTTGCGGAGAACCTAAATATACGAGATTTGCCCCTACGGGAGTTACGGGTTACGATGCGGTCGTACTGTCTATAGAAGAGTACGAGGTAATAAGACACGTGGATTATCAGAAGATGACTCACGAAGAATGTGCAAAACAGATGGATATATCGAGGACTACTGTAACCGAGATATATGAGTCTGCCAGATTCAAGATAGCTGATTCCCTTATAAACGGCAAGGTGCTCTGTATAGAAGGCGGAAATTACAAGGTCTGCGAGGGTGCCAGATTCTGCGCTGAGAACGCCCGGGATACGGAGTGCAGCAATATTTCTTCAAAATAAGACTTTGGATTATAATAGCCAGGTAAAAACTATTTAGGAGGCAGGTATGCTTAAGAACAGACTACTTGCAGGATTACTTGCAACGGTGATGACTTTCGGCGTGATATCTGCTCTTGCTCCCGCTATAAGGGCTGGCGAGACCGGCATTAAGCTGTCCGGTATGGCTCATGTTCAGGATCAGGGCGATACAGAAGGTACATTTGACGGAGAGGTGCTGAAGCTTGGCACCAGAGGACAGTCCAAACGTCTTGAATCCATCACGATAAACCTGGAGAATAACACAGAGCTTGAAGGGGATCTCGAATACAGAGTCCATATCCAGAACATAGGCTGGACTGATTGGGTAAAGAGCGGGACCTTTGCAGGAACAAGGGGCAGAGCACTCCGCCTTGAAGCTATTGAATTAAGGCTGACAGGAGATCTGGCTGATCATTACGATGTTAAATACCATGCCCATATCCAGGACTATGGCGATGCCCAGGGATGGGTCAGCAACGGTCTTTCTGCCGGAACATGCGGAGAATCCAAGCGTGTCGAAGAGATAAACATCAAGATAACAGAGAAGACAGGCACTTCAGTGCCTGAAGTAGCCTACAGGACCCATATCCAGAATCAGGGATGGGAGAGCAAGTGGGCTTGCAACGGCGCTGTCAGCGGAACATCAGGCAAGGCCTTAAGGCTTGAAGGCATCAGGATGTCTCTGTTTGGCAGCGGCGTCAGCGGCAGCATCTCATACAGGACTCACGTCCAGGATATAGGCTGGCAGAATTGGGTCAGCGACGGAGAGCTTGCGGGCACCACAGGCCAGTCCAAGAGGCTTGAAGCCATACAGATCAAGATAACAGGCGATATAGCTAACAGCTATAATGTCTACTACCGTGTGCATATGCAGGATATAGGCTGGCTTGGCTGGGTATCCAACGGCGCTTCAGCAGGATCTGACGGTTTTGCTGCAAGGCTTGAAGCCATTCAGGTAGTTATAGTCCCCAAGGGACAGACACCTGCAGCAGATCTGGGAGGGATCACTCCCGTAACTTCCTACGGCAGCTTCTCTGCATCTTCTCCGAATCAGCTTATAGAGTGCGGGCACTTTAACGGCTGGACCTCTATCGGATGCAATACTTACTATATCAGTAATGGTAAGTTCGCAAACGGACTTACTACCATTGGCGGCGCTAAATACCTGTTCAGGAACAACCTGCTCGTTAAGGGCGATAAGGTGATAATTGACAATGTCCTTTATTGCATGAATGCAAACGGATCGGTATATAGGACAGTAGACGGCAGCAGACCTATGGTCGCACTCACATTCGATGACGGTCCTACCAGATATACAGGCGAGATCCTGGATACTCTTGAGAAGTACAATTCAGTTGCAACATTCTTTGTCATCGGTTCATGTGCGGCAGGCAGGAAGTCTGATCTGCAGCGCGAATATGCCATGGGATGCCAGATCGGTAACCACACATATAACCACCCCACACTTACAAGGCTCTCCCAGGATCAGATCAGGAGCGAGCTGAGCCGTACGGATGATGTTATCGAGGCTGCTGTAGGTACACGTTCAACGATAATGAGACCTCCGGGAGGTTCTTTTAACCAGAATGTAAGAGATGTTGCCGGTAAGGCCATCATCATCTGGGATGTTGATACAAGAGACTGGGAGAACCACGATGCCCAGAAGATAATCAATAATGTCCTGAACAATACCAGGAACGGCTCTATCGTTCTCATGCACGACAGACTGGGCTGCACGGCTCAGGCAGTCAGGACGATCGTTCCGACTCTCATATCAAGAGGCTATCAGCTTGTAACGGTAGATGAGCTGGCGATGTTCAGAGGCGGTCTTACAAACGGTAAGGCATATTACTCTATCAGATAAAATCCGGGATAAATTCATCCCCGCTGGCGCCTTCGTCCTGGACGAAGGCGTTTTGCTGTCCAAGGGACATGAGATAATCTGTCATCTTCCGGTAGTGGAGGGGATTAAGGGTCTTTTTAAGCTCAGAAGGAGCCTTGCTGCTATCCAGGATCTCCGGTATCGGGGTATACTGACCCATCAGGCTTATATAGATCCTGTCCCCGTATCTGGAGGTGAGGTAATCCAGGATATGTTTGGTATCAAACAGAGCCCCGGGCATCATAAGATGCCTTACTATGACACCCCTTGTGAGCATGCCCCGTGGATCGAATCTAAGATCTCCTGCGATCTTAACCATGGTATCTACGGCAAGGCAGGCAGTCTCAAAATAGTTGGGAGCATTGCAGTATTTAATTGCCAGATCCCTGCTGTAGAATTTCATGTCGGGGATAAAGATATTTACAAGACCTTCGAACATCCTTATGGTATCAGGAAGGTCATATCCCGAAGAATTAATTATCACAGGGATATCAAGCCCGCGGCTTCTGGCGGTTTCTATCGAGTTTGCAACGGTGGGGGCATAGTGCATCGGGGTTACCAGGTTAATGTTATTGGCACCCCGGGATTGAAGCTCCAGATATATGTCAGACAATTCTTCGGCATTACATCTCCTGCCTCTGCCGGTCTCGCCTCTTGAAATTGAGTGATTCTGGCAAAAACAGCATTTGAGAGAGCAGCCCTCAAAAAAGACTGTACCGGACCCGTTACTGCCGGATATTATCGGTTCCTCGCCATAATGGAGCTTATAGAGATTAACGGCAGGAACAGTCCCTGCTCTGCAGTAGCCAAAGCTTTCTGTCCTGTCTGCTCTGCAATATCTCGGGCAGAGGGTACAGTGTTCGTAGTAAGATCTCATGGCGCTATTATATGCCATTTTGCCAAAAGGGGGCTTATGGTTAATATAAAAAAACAACAATTTTACGCAATGTATTTCTATAACAGGGTGATAAAATCTCACTATGGCTATACATGAGGAGTGTGGTGTTTACGGTATCTGCGGGAGCGACAAGGCAGCCCGCGCGTGTTACTACGGCCTTTTTGCACTGCAGCACAGAGGCCAGGAATCCTGCGGTATAGCTGTTAACGACGATGCCTCCATAAACTGCGTTAAGGGTATGGGGCTCGTATCCGAATTCTTTACCGAGGAAAGATTAGAGGGACTTTGCGGTGATATAGCCATAGGTCATGTCAGATATTCGACCACCGGGTCATCAGATCCTTCTAATGCACAGCCCCTTGTAACCCAGTATGTTAAGGGTACACTCTCTATAGTCCATAACGGTAATCTTACAAACGCCATAACACTCAAGAGAAAGCTTGAAGAGCAGGGTGCCATATTCCATACCACCGTTGACTCCGAAGTCATAGCCTACATGATCGCCAAGGAGAGGACATCAGCCCCTTCGGTCGAAGAGGCAGTAAGGAGAGTAATGGGAGCTATAGAGGGAGGATATGCCATTATCTGCATGAGCCCCAGAAAGCTCATTGCGGCAAGAGATCCCTATGGACTTAAGCCTCTGGTAATGGGCAGGATAAAGAACGAAGACGGGACAGATGCCATAGTCTTTGCATCGGAGACCTGCGCACTTGATGCTACAGGTGCCGAGCTCATAAGAGATGTTGAGCCCGGAGAGATCATAATCGCAGAGGGCGGCAGGTATAAATCTATGGCTTCAGGTATAAAGAAGCCCTGCAGCAGATGCATATTTGAGTATATCTATTTTGCAAGACCGGATTCTGTCATTGACGGAGTATCTGTCTTTGACAGCAGAAGGAGGGCGGGAGCTCTTCTTGCAAGGCAGTATCCTGTTGAGGCGGACTGCGTTATAGGTGTTCCTGAATCAGGTATAGATGCGGCCCTTGGCTACAGCCTTGAGTCGGGGATCCCTTATGAGAAGGGATTTGTTAAGAATTCATACGTAGGCAGGACCTTTATCAAGCCGTCTCAGGAGGAGAGGGCCAGGTCTGTCATGATCAAGCTCAATCCCATAACATCAGCAGTAAAGGGCAAGAGAGTCGTAATGATCGACGATTCCATAGTAAGGGGCACTACCATTGCAAACATAGTAGGGCTCTTAAGAAACAGCGGAGCCAAGGAGGTCCATGTAAGGATCTCATCGCCGCCTTTTATCAGACCTTGTTTCTACGGGACCGATGTACCTTCCTGCGACAGGCTTATTGCCTGCAAGCATACGGTAGAAGAGATCCGGGATATAATAGGTGCTGACTCACTGGGATATCTTAAGGTGGAATCTCTGGGGGATATGATCGGCGAAGAAGGCCACAGATATTGTGATGCCTGTTTTACCGGTAACTATCCCAATATCGATTCCGGAATAGATCTGCTTATGGAAGATGGTGCAAAACTTGAGAAGTAATGCGGAAGATCTGACACACAGTAAGGGAGCTCATCTCCCCAAGCATCTTCATGACACGCCTCATGGGGAGGATGCTCCTCATCCTGTTCATGTTGACAGGGCTGGGAATAATGACGGTAATACATCAAAGAGCACCGCCTTATTTGCGCTGCTCTTAGTATTTGCCCTGATACTTGCAGGAGCAGTCATCTGGAGAGTCAATAAATACATATCAGATGAATCCTCGAAACTTATAAGGGAAGTAACTGTCGAAGCAGGAAGCACTGCAGGTTTTGATATGTTCTGGAGCCGGGAGCCCCGGTTTGCTTCGCTGGTAAGTGAGACTCTGGATTTCGAAGGTATAGATTACACATATCCTCAGGATATCTTGTTTAATGTCAGGATATTGAACCATAAATACGACTGTGCCCTCCATATAACGGACACTACTGCGCCTGCTGCTACAGCAGTGCCTCAGGAGATAACATCTGTTGATCAGATCCCTGATGTTACTTCATGTGTTACGGATATATCCGATATATCTGATTATTCAGTGGAATGGCATTACCTGCCGGATATCTCGGAGGGCGGAAATCTTGTGGCTCAGGCAGCTGTTACTGATATCTGGGGCAATCAGACGATAGTGGATGTTCCTTTGCTCGTGCATCACGATACGATAGCACCGGTCATAGTAGGCACACAGGATATCACGGCTTATGTAGGCGATACTATATCCTACAGATCGGGAGTCAAAGTAAGAGACAATATGGACGACAACTGCACTCTTGAGATAGATAACTCTACAGTAGACCTATCAGCCTCCGGAACATATGAAGTTACTTATATCGCTACAGATTTTACAGGCAATCAGACCACTAAGACGATAACACTTACCCTCAAGGACCGTCCCGCTACTTATGTTGAGCCTGAGCTCGTATATGCAGCGGCAGATGAGATCCTCGCCACCATAATCACAGACGATATGACCGATATGGAGAAGGCTCTGCAGATAACCTGGTGGTGCAGGTATAATCTCCACTATGTCGAACATGCCGATACCACATCCTGGACAAGAGCAGCTTATGATGCCCTGGTATACAGGACGGGAACATGCTATTCATTTGCTTATGCCGCCAAGGCCCTGTTTACCGAGGCCGGCATCGAGAGCATGATCGTAAAGCGTGAGCCCTATACATACAGCAAGCATTACTGGAACTATATCTGCATCGACGGACAGTGGTATCACTGCGATTCCACGCCGCGTAAGCACTATAACAGTTATTTCTTTATGTACACGTCCGAAGAACTCATAGCCTTCCACGATCACGGCTGGTACGGCTACAGGTTTGATGAGTCCAAATATCCGCAGAGTGCTACGGAATCTGTCCAGAGCAGGATAGATTATCCCCGTCATAGAATTAAGGACTAATAGTGTTATAATTAAATCTGAACACTTGATCTGAGAGGTTTTATGTATGGCTCCCATACTTTATCTTGTAATACCGTGCTATAACGAGGAGCAGGTGCTTCCGGTTACGAGCAAACTCTTTCTTGACAAACTCATGAGCCTTATAGGTTCGGATAAGATATCAGACAAAAGCCGCGTATGCTTTATCAATGACGGAAGCCGCGACAAGACCTGGGAGATAGTTAAGGGACTCTGCAGCGGGGAACCGCATTTTGCAGGCATCTCCCTCGCTCATAACAAAGGTCATCAGAATGCACTTATCTGCGGACTTATGGAAGTATCCGGCAAATGTGATATCACCATATCCATGGACTGTGACGGTCAGGATGACATCAATGCCATCGACGGCATGGTGGATGAATACCTGAAGGGTGCTGATATCGTTTTCGGTGTCAGATCCGACCGTACCACGGATACCTGGTTTAAGAGGACTACAGCTCAGTCCTACTACAAGTTCCTGAAGTTTATGGGAGTGGATATCATCCCTGATCATGCAGACTACAGGCTTATGTCTTCGAGGGCGCTCAAGGCTCTTGCAGGTTATAAGGAAGTCAACGTTTTTTTGCGCGGCATAATCCCGCAGCTGGGATTCAAGACTGCGATAGTCTACTATTCAAGAGCAGAGCGTATGGCGGGAAGCACCCACTATCCCTTAAAGAAGATGCTCGCCCTCGCGATAGACGGAATTACGTCTTTCTCGATCAAGCCTTTGCGCATGATAACCACTCTGGGCACGATAATCGCTTTCCTGAGTTTTGTAGGGATAATCTATGTCATAGTTGGCGCCATAATCGGCAATACGACCCAGGGCTGGGCCTCGATGACTGTACTGCTCTGCTTCCTGTCAGGAATACAGATGATAAGCCTTGGCGTTATAGGTGAATATATCGGCAAGATCTACCTTGAGACCAAGGGCAGGCCGAGATATATAGTCGACGAATCAATAAACGTACCGGAGGATGAGGAGTAAGATGGATATACTTTATGTTGTAATGCCGGCATATAACGAAGAGGACAATATCGAGGAAGTTGTCTCCTCATGGTATCCGGTATTGGAGGGCAAGGATCCTCTTTCAAGACTGGTGGTAGCTGACGCAGGAAGCGTAGACAGGACACATCAGATCCTGGAGGAGTTTAAGAAGGATCACCCACAGCTCGAGATCATCTCAGATACCGGCAAACAGCATGGACCCAAGGTCATTGCCCTTTATGACTATGCCATCAAGAATGGTGCTGATTATATCTTCCAGACTGATTCCGACGGTCAGACCCTCCCGGAGGAATTTGATGATTTCTGGACTATGCGCACTGCCTATAAGGGGATCTTCGGCCACAGGGTTGTAAGAGGTGACGGCAAGTCCAGAGCCTTCGTCGAGAAGGTCGTATGTCTCCTTGTTAAGTGCTTCTTCAAGGTCAAGGTTCCGGATGCAAATGCTCCCTTCAGGCTCATGAGGGCTGATACCGTTGCCAAGTATCTGCCTAAGCTCGATAAGGATTACAACCTTCCGAACATTATGATGACCACTTATTTTGCTTACTACAAGGAAGAGATGACCTTCAAGGAGGTTACATTCAGACCCCGCCAGGGAGGCACCAATTCTATCAATATCCCTAAGATCGTCAAGATAGGCTGGAAGGCTCTTAAGGACTTTAGAGCGCTTGCCAAAGCAATGTAATATGCAAAGATCCAAGCTCAGGATAATCACCGGGATCGCCCTTGTACCCATAACTCTGGGAATACTGTATGTAGCCCAGAGACTGCTTGTCCCCAAGTATCAAAAGGGAGTTATCGAGGGCTCTTTTACCGAGGAATACTACAGAGAAGAAGTTCCCCATGAGGTCCTGATCTTTGGAGACTGTGACGCCTACGAGAATATCGATCCCATAGCGATGTATGAGGAATACGGCATCTCCTCTTATATCCGTGGATCCGGCGAACAGTATATCTTCCAGAGCTATTATCTTCTGGAGGATGCCTTAAGATATGAGACACCCAAGGTGGTCATATTATCTGTGCATTCCCTTCAGTTTGACCATGCCAGGAACGAGTCTTATAACCGTATGACATTAGACGGCATGCGCTGGTCTACATCCAAGGCTGATGCCATAAATGCATCTATGACGGAAGGAGAGACCTTCCTGTCTTATGTATTCCCGATATTAAGATTCCATGACAGGTGGAGCGAGCTTACCAAGGCTGATCTTGAGCATATCTTTACCAAGGATATCACCTCCCATAATGGTTACTATATGAGGTGCGATACCGTGCCTTATACCGGGTTCCCGCCCCAGACACCCCTCATAGACCCTTCCTTCGGAGATAATGCTATGGCATATCTCGATAAGATCTACGAGCTTTGCAGGGCAAACGGGATAGAGCTCATTTTATACAGGGCCCCCATAGACTACGGATGGTACGACGAGTGGGATGCAAATGTGGAGGAATACGCTGCGGCAAAAGGCCTTGTCTACCTTAATCTGTGCGATCATAAGGACGAGATGGGACTTGATATGTCAGTTGATACATATGACGGCGGTATCCACCTGAACCTTAACGGGGCTTATAAAGCCTCTGTGTTCATCGGAGAATATCTTACGGCTAATTATGACCTTACAGACTTTAGGAATGTTCCCGAAGTTGCCTCTGTTTATGACAGCAAGATAGAATTTCACGAATCCATGAGGAACGATCAGTTAAGAGAGATCAAAGAATACGGCGAGCTTATAAACTACGGCGCCAATGCCATAGAATAGTAATCTGATTGTTGAATCTGCGCCAAATTGCGGGCAAATCGTAACACAATTTTGTCTTTATATTATAATCTGCTTAGAGTATTATAATATCGCTTAATATAAGGGAGGTACTAATCCATGAGTCTAAAAAAAGTAATGGCAACGATACTCGGAGTATCAATGGTCATGTCTGTGGCAGCATGCAGTAACACTTCAGAGACACTTTCATCTGACGTTAATGTTATCGGCACCCAGGAGCAGGAGAGACAGATCAACGAAGCACCGCTGGTTACTATCGATGAGAACGCAGCTGAGCAGAATTATGTATTTGTCTACGAAGGCGTCAATATCGTTGTAAGCTCACCTATGAGCAGCATCCTGAGTTCACTCAATGCTGTAGCCGGTGAACCTCAGTATTTTGAGAGTGCTTCCTGCGCAGGTCAGGGCATGAGCAAGACCTACACATACAACGGTGGTTCATTTACGATCAGCACAAACCCTGTAGGACCTGATGACGTTATCGCCAGCATCTCACTGTTCGACGATTCAGTCACAACAGCAGAAGGCATCTACATCGGATCCACTCTTGATGACGTTAAGGCAGCATATGGTGAGGCTACAAGCTCTACAGACACAACCTTAACATACGAGAAGGGAAGCTCTGTGCTCGTATTTATCGTTGATGCCAACGGCGTTGTTACAAACATCATCTATAACGCTAAAGTCTGATAAGGATGCAGGGCCTAAGTAAGATCAATATTGCAAATTTAGCAGGATACGTCCTGATGCCCATTCTTGCAGGCATCGCTTTCGGGGCGTATCTTGCTTTCCGTTTATATTCAAGTCTTATCACCGATATCGATATCGCCCATAAGGACACAGTCGATATCGAATACGGTACCCCTGTTACTATCGATCTCTTTTTTGATAAGGTTCCGGCAAATACCAAGTTCGTTACTAATGTGGCTATGATAGATCCGGGCCTTCTTGCATCTTACGACATAACCATAGACTGCGGGGGTTATATCGTTCACTCTGTCTTAAATGTCATTGACAAGACCGCACCTATCGCAAAGCCTGTACCCGTTGAGATGTACTGCGGTGAAGCACCGGACCCCAATACTCTTGTTACAGATATATTTGACCTTACCCAGGTCACTGCGGAATACGATCAGGGAACTCCTGATCTTAGCAAGGGCGGCAATTATGATATCGGTGTCAGGCTTACTGACACTTCAGGAAATTCCTCAGTGGTTACGGTCCCTTTCTATGTCAAGGACGACCACCTTGCTCCCGTTATCACAGGTGCCTGCGATATCTCTGTCGTTGTAGGTGACACCATATCCTACAGATCTCATATCACGGTCAAGGATGACTTCGATCCCGATCCGGATATCAGGATCGATAATTCGCTTGTCGATCTCAACGTTGTCGGCGTATATCCTCTCACTTATACGGCGACCGATGAGGTGGGCAATTCGAGAAGTATCACTGTCGAGGTAAATGTGGTATCCCGTCCTTCGGCAGGCGTAACAGGCGCCGAGGATGAGGAGACCATCCAGGAAGCCTACGACATGGCAGACAACATCCTGAAGAGTCTCATAAGACCCGGCATGACTGACGTTGAGAAGGCCATGAAGATCATGTACTGGGTATACCACAATATCTACTTTGTATCCGGAACCTCGGAT
Organism: Mageeibacillus sp. UBA6976; assembly: GCA_002450155.1. GTDB lineage: Bacteria > Bacillota > Clostridia > Saccharofermentanales > Saccharofermentanaceae > Saccharofermentans. Next base: position 86,937 of record DJYO01000031.1, read on the forward strand.
TACACATCCTGGGCAGCAGGTGCCGTCAAGGCCTTTACTTCAAGGCGTGCTTCATGCTACGGAAGATGGGCTGCCACAAAGGCGTTGCTGGATCGCGCCGGAATAGAGAATATCTGCGTTACCCGTGATTCCAAGTATAATCACAGAGTTCATTACTGGTGCCTGTGCAAGCTTAACGGCGGCTGGTATCACTGCGATCCCCAGTTCTGGGGTACTGCCCAGTACGGCTATTTCATCTTCATGATGACAGACAGCGACCTTAGCCGTGCATACGGCAACCATGACTTTAATGGGGAGCTCTATCCTGAGCGCGCCACTGAGTCCGTACAGTCTTATATCAATGTATTCAATGGATACATAAGTCCCAATTTCCCATATGCTGAAGGTGACTGAACATGGCAAAGAAAGGAATACTGAGACTTAATATCCTTATGGCTTGTGTCCTTTTGACCGCCATGTCCGTTACAGGAACGATTCTTGCTCTCAAAAAGCCTGCTATTGGGGATACTCCTGCTGAGATCGAGGCGCCTGCTATCGGTGATACAACTGCTCCTACCGGACTTATAAAGCCTGCTACAATCTACCTTGGCGGGGAGCTGCCCCCGGCTTCTTCTCTCGTTCAGGAGGTAAGTGACGATTCCGGAAGAGTATACATCAGCTATGTGACCGAGCCTGATATCAGCGTAGCCGGAACCTGTCAGGCAAAGATCTGCCTTAAGGACAGATTCGGCAATGTATCTTATATTACTTGCCCTATCACAGTAATAGATGACCACACCGCCCCTATTATCTACGGCCCCTGCGATGTCGAGCTCAGATACGGGGATGAGGAATATGACTTTATGGCAGGGATCAGAGCCGAGGACAACTACGACGAAGAGCCCGGCTTAAGATGTGATCTCACAGGTCTTGATATCTATGAGCCCGGTATCTATCAGATCAGATACTATGCTTCTGACGATGCGGGCAACTGCAGGATAACTACCGTAAATGTTACTGTATCAGCGCCTCAGGATGACGACATGGAAGCCTACCTTAAGAGCATGGTAAATGACATCTACAAGGAGATAAAGTGCCGCTATCCAATCTGGACTGCAAGAGCGATCCTTAACTATGTTCATGACAACATGACCTATAATCCGGCTTCCTGCGGAACCAATGACATTTACGAAGCTGCCTACTACGGTTTTACGAACCACACAGGTAACTGCTACGTTTATTACTGCATGTGCAAACTGCTCCTGGACCGTGCGGGGATCGAGAATATGCCTATCGTAAGATATCCTGCCGAACCCTCCGGGCATTACTGGATCCTCATAAGATACAGAGGATACTGGTGGCATTGTGATGCAACGCCCTTTAAGGGGCATGAAGGCGTCTACTTTATGCTCAACGACAATCAGCTGGATCAGTACCATCAGTTTGACCGCAATGCATATCCTGCCAGGTCTCCTTCGGGATCGAACCTTGCCATAGGAGCTGTTTACGGATATACCCCGAGCCCGGATCCTGCTTTGCCGGCAGACACGGGTAATGAGACTCCGGAAGAGCTGATAGCGGATCCCGATACGGACGTAATGGTTCCTGATGAGGAGATAACAGATATCCCGGAGACTGAAGATACCGAAGAGACTTCTGAAGAGACCACGGAATCTACAGAGGAAGATACAAACGAAGTGCAGGAAACCACTGCAGAAGAGGTTCAGGAGACTATTCCTGAAGCGTCTGCGGAAGAAGGGGGAGAGGCAGTATGATATCTCCCAAATTGTCCAGGATCCTAGGCGCTCTATATATCGGATCTCTCATAGCTGCTACAGTCATCTTTACCATAAGGGATGCTAACAGGAACCTCGTAAGGGAAGTTACTATCGAGGCCGGGGAGAGGATAAATATCGCTTCCTTCTTTGAGGACAAACCGGACCAGGCTGAATTTATTACGGATATAAGCCTTATAGATACCAATATACCTGCAACTTATAATCTCAGGATCTACTACAGCGATCTGTTCAAGAAGACAGTAACCCTTAATATCGTAGATACGACTGCGCCCAAGGGATATGCGATACCCCAGACTCTTTATACGGTTCAGGATATTTCTGAAGCTGACAGCTGTGTCGGCGGCCTATATGATATATCCGGTATAGCTGATATATCGTATGTGACAGTGCCGGACACTTCTACCGGCGGGAATAAGACTGCAACTGTAGAGGTATCTGACCCTTATGGCAACACTTCTTATATCGATGTGCCCTTCGAGGTCATAGACGACCATATAGCGCCCCTGATAATCGGAGCAGAAGATGTTTATTGCCCCAGCGGGAGCGATATTGATTTTGAGAGTCTCGTCACTGTAACAGACGATTACGATACAATGCCTCTCCTGCGTGTCAATACCGATGAGCTGGATCTTGATAATGCAGGAAGATATCCGGTGACTTATACAGCAACAGATAATGTGGGCAATACAAGGGAGAGGACCATCTATGTTACGGTATGGGTGGATTCCGGAGAGAATGCCTCTATGAGGGAGGGCACTCCTGAAGAATACGAAGAGGCCTATGCACTTGCTGATAAGATCTTGGAGAGCATCCGCAAGGATACGGATGTTGCCACCGCGAGAGCCATATTCAATTATGTCCATAACCATATAGCATATGTTCACGAAGGCGCCAATAACTCAGTGCCCGGAGCTGCAATAAGAGGCTTTACACGTCACAGAGGCAACTGCTTTGTATTCTATTCCTGCTGCAAGATCCTGCTGGACAGGGCAGGTATCGACAGCATCATGGTCCAAAGAGACCCTGCGCCCAAGACAGATCACTACTGGAATCTCGTTTATCTCAACGGCAAGTGGTATCACTGTGATGCAACGCCTTTTGTAGGACATCCGGGTGTTTACTTCATGCTCAAGGATTCCCAGCTCGATTCCCGTCACAGATTTAACGGGTCCCTTTATCCTGAGAGGGCAGGCGGTTCAACGCATTACCTTAAAGAAGATTGATTATATTTAATTAGGAGAGTAAGTATGAAGAAACTAATTACTGTTATGACATTGTCTTTTGCGATCGCATTTGCTTTTGCCGGCTGCGCTGCAGAAGATACGGCGCCTGAGCTTGTATCAGGAGGAGAGCAGACTGCGGCTTCTGAGATAAGCGAAGAAGCCTCTTCAGGCTTCGGCTTTGAATATAAAGGACTGTTTATAGCTCCGGGGGTTGAAGCTTCCGGAATAATAGATGGTATCGACGACCCTTACGAATACTATGAGGGTGCTTCCTGCGCATATGTGGGAATGGACAGATCCTACGACTACGGCTTTATGGTCATCTATACATACGAGTCTGATGAAGGGGAGTATGTAAGTGTTATCGAGGTCAAAGACGATATAATCCTCTGCAACGGGATCAAGGTCGGAGATAATGTATCCACGGTAGAATCAGTTTTGGGACCTGCAGACGAGACCTATGAAGGAGGCATGAGTTATACAAGGGACGGCATTACCATGCAGATAGTGACCGCAAACTCAGATACAGTTACTTCGATCATATATGGCGAAGCAGAATAAAGCCGTATAATCGAGAATTTTGAAGAAATTTCGAAGATTACTCAGATTTTTTGTGTAAAACCCTTGACTTATATTTTGTTGCTATGTATTATTAGCAGGCTGACTTATGTCGGCGACTATTATTTGAAAGAATTTAAGGAGAAAACACATGGGTACATATGTTGCAACCAAGGATTCAATCGAGAGGAAATGGCTTTTGATCGACGCTGAGGGTAAGACACTCGGCCGTCTCGCTACAGAAGTTGCAAAGATTCTTAGCGGCAAGAATAAGCCTACTTATACTCCTTTCATTGATACAGGAGACTACGTAGTAGTTATCAATGCTTCTAAGATGGTTCTTACAGGTAAGAAGCTTGATGAGAAGAAGTATCGTTATCATACCGGTTTCCCGGGCGGACTCAAGGAAGTTGATTACCGCACATTGATGACAAAGAACCCTGCCAAGGCACTTGAGCTCGCAGTTAAGGGCATGCTCCCTAAGAACTCACTGGGCAGAACAATGTTCAAGAAGCTTCACGTTTATGCTGATGCAAATCACGAGCAGACAGCTCAGAAGCCTGAAGTTTACACATTTGAAGGTTAAACCGGAGGAAAGATAAATGGCAAAGAAAGCAGCAGTTTATTATATGGGCACAGGTCGCCGTAAGGATGCGGTTGCCAGCGTTCGTCTTACACCCGGTAAGGGCAAGATCACTATCAACGGTAAGGATATCGACGATTACTTTGGTCTTGAGACACTTAAGATCCTCGTTCGTCAGCCCCTTGTAGCTACAGAGACAGAGGGCAAGTTCGATATCATCGTTAAGGCGATCGGCGGCGGTATTTCCGGTCAGGCAGGTGCTATCAGACACGGTATCTCAAGAGCTTTGGTTGAGGCAGATGAGTCTTACAAGGCAATCCTTAAGTCAAGCGGTTATCTTACAAGAGACGCAAGAATGAAGGAGAGAAAGAAGCCGGGTCTCAAGAAGGCACGTAAAGCTTCACAGTTCAGTAAGCGTTAAACAAACAAACTCGAGGCCGCAATCCTGCGGCCTTTTTTTATGCGCAAAAGTCCATATACCGTCTTAAGTTCCTGAGGAATTAATGCAGGCTGACAATTGATATCAGCGGCAATGGTATGTAATATTTATAGGAATGAATGATGAGGTGAAACAATGCGCATAGTAGATGCACACTGCCACATATACCCTGAAGAGATCGCCCAGAGGGCTATTGACGGCATCAGCAGTTTTTACGGTATCAAGAGAAGTGACGAGGGCTTTACCGCTTCGGATGAAGTAGGGAGCGCGCTTAAGGATGCAGGATTCTACTCCACCAACAAGGGCACAGTCTCTGATCTGATAGCAAAAGAGACCAAGGCCGGAGTTACCCATTTCCTCTGTCACTCCGTGGCAACAGACCCAAGTCAGGTCAGGAATATAAATACTTTCATCAGTTCCGAAGTAGCAAAACACCCCGGGCTTATTACCGGTTTTGGCACCCTGAATCCTTATTCAGAGCATATAGAAGATGATCTTGCGCACCTTCTGGATCTGGGGCTTAAGGGTGTCAAGCTTCATCCGGACACCCAGCGTTTTGAGCTGGACGGTAAGAGGTCTCTTAAGCTTGCAGGCATGATATCAGATAGCAAGCTCACTGTACTTGTACACTGCGGTGATTATCGATATGATTATTCAAATCCCGAGAGAGTCAGATCCTTCATTAAGAAGATGCCGGATCTTACCATAATCGGAGCTCACTTCGGCGGATGGAGCAAGTGGAGACAGGCATATGATCTCTTGCCCGGATTATCCGACAGGTTCTATGTGGACTTAAGTTCCAGCCTCTATGCGCTGTCGCCTGAGTCGGCAAGGGACATGATCAGGAAGTTCGGAGCAGACAGGGTGCTCTTCGGGACTGACTATCCAATGTGGGATATTGCGACCGAGCTTAAGAGAATGACTAAACTGGGACTTAGCAAGGAAGAGAAGGAACTGATCTATCACGCTAATGCGGAGAGGCTTCTGGGAATTGATAATTAAGTTTGAGACACGATCGGAAGATGAGACCGAGAGATTCGGCGAGGAGTTTGCCAAGGGACTTACAGAGGGCGACATTATCGCCATGGACGGGGACCTTGGTGCAGGCAAGACCTGCATGACCAGGGGCATCGCAAGAGGCCTCGGCGTTACATCTCATGTCTCGTCACCCACGTTTACCCTTGTAAATGAATATGAGGGCGGCAGGCTCATGCTCTACCATTTTGACACATATAGACTCTCGGGAGAGGATGACTTTATCGCTTCGGGACTTGACGAGTATTTCGGAAGGGGCGTTTGCGTTATCGAATGGAGCGAGAATCTGGGTGATCTTCTTGACGGAGCGCTCAAGATAAGGATTACCGGCAGCGGTGATACAAGGACTGTAGAGGTCAGCACAAGAGACGCCGTTAAGGTCAGGATCATTACCGAAGCTATTGGGAGGGCAGGTCTTAAGATATTATGAAGATAATGGTTTGTGATACTTCTAATTCAACTTGCTGCGCAGGTATATTCGAGGACGGCAAAGAGATCGCATACCGCCTGAGCTTTGAAGACAGGACTCATTCCGAGACCTTTATGCCGCTCGTAGATGAGGTCATGAATTCTGCAGGGCTTAAATATTCTGACATTGATGCATATGCCGTTACGGTGGGACCCGGTTCTTTTACGGGGATCAGGATCGGCATTGCGGCAGTTAAGGGAATGGCTCTTGCAACAGGAGCGGGCTGCATAGGGATATCTTCTACCGAGGCACTTGCCAGAAGCTGCGAGAATGCAACAAGATCCCCCAAGAGCGAGACGATCATCATACCGGCTTTCGATGCCAGGAACAAGAGGGTATTTGCCAAGGCAGAAGAAGAGGACACACATAAGACCCTGATAAAAGAAGATGCATACGATGCAAAAGATCTTGCTCTTAAGGTGACAAAGCTTCCCGAAGTTATCTACAATGCAAGGAAGCAGATCCTTGTGGTAGGCAGCGGGGCCAAAGTAATGAAGCAGGCTTTTGAAGATATAGGCGCAAGACTTAATGTCTACTATGCGTCAGGTGCTGCGATACTGCCAAAGGGCATAGCCCTTGTAGCTTTCGATAAGCTGAAGAATGAACCTGCCGTCTCTGCAAGAGACATTACGGCAAATTATTGCGCGGCATCCAGAGTAAAGACATTGGAGCAACAGAGGCGTGAGAAGAGCAGTAATATCTGACGTCCCCTTTATAATGGCTCTCGAGAAGGGAGCAATAGACCATCCCTGGCAGGAACAGGACATAATTGCCTTAGTAGAGGATGCTAATAAGATCTGCCTTGTTGAGACGGATGCTAATGGTGAGATAACAGGCTATATCGGATGCGACTGGGTCCTGGATGAAGCGAGCATCGGAAATATCGTGGTATCTCCTGAGCATAGAAGACAGGGCATCGGAGCAGGGCTTATAAGCAGGCTTTTATCCATGCTCAAAGACCGCGGGATAACGGTGATATTTCTTGAAGTAAGATTTGATAACGAGGCTGCAATAGCGCTTTATACCGGGCTCGGATTCGAGGTCTATAACAGGCGCAGGGATTACTACGGCGAGGGTATAGATGCCCTCCTTATGAAGAAGTTAATCTGATACGATTGTGATTTTTAACAAAAGAAAATCTTAAATAAACTCCATTTGAGTTAAATAGTCGAATTTGCTTTTAAAGCCGTTTTTTGTGTTGATTTTAAAGGTGTTCAAAAATATACTTATCTCGTAATTCCTGCGGGGGTGTTAAGATGATCAAAGAGACAATTCTTTTTCAGTGTGAAGACGCGTTACAGATGAAGGCTGTAGCTGTTCTCGTTCAGAAGGCATCAGCATTCAGAAGCACCATATATCTGATCCGCAACGGAAGAAGAGCAAACGCCAAGAGCTTACTCGGAGTTATGTCACTCGGTATCGAGAGTGGCGCCTCAATAGAGATCGAGGCAGAGGGTGACGATGAGAAGGCTGCAGCAGATGCACTTGCTTCTCAACTCAAGAATCCTCAGACGTGAGACAAATAGAACGCAATTTCGACGCAAGACTTGATACAGTACCTTTAAGTCCCGGGGTCTATCTTATGAAGGATAGCACTGGGGCTGTTATTTATGTTGGCAAAGCCAAGAAACTCAGGAACAGGCTCAGGAGTTATTTCGGAGGCGGCGTAATATCCAGCAACAAGGTAGCTGCCATGGTAAGCCATGTAGCGGATTTTGAATATACGGTAGTAGGCTCCGAGTCTGAGGCTCTGCTCCTGGAGAATAACCTCATCAAGCGCTATCAGCCCAAATACAATATACTGCTGAGAGATGACAAAGGATATCCTTATATCTGCATCTCCCTTAACGAAGCCTACCCCAGAGTGTTTAAAGCCTTCAGGCCTGATCCCAAGGCACGCAAGGCAGGGGCTGTCTACTATGGGCCTTATATGAATGGTGACTGCTTCGAGGTGCTTAAGATCATAGGGGATATCTTCCCCCTTAAGCGCTGCAAGAAGATCTTTCCCAGGGATATAGGCAAGGAGAGGCCCTGCCTTAACTATCACATAGGCAAGTGTATGGCACCCTGCAGCGGCGATGTCAGCATGGAAGACTACAGGGCCATGATCGATAAGATCGTCATGTTCTTTGAGGGTAAATACAAGGGGATAGAAGAAGACATAGAACTCCAGATGCAGAAGGCTTCTTCCGAACTCAATTTTGAGAAGGCCGGAATATTAAGAGACAGGCTCTTTGCCTTGAGAAATGTCAGCAGGAATCAGCATGTCTATCTTAATATCGAGAGGGATGTGGATGCCATAGGACTCTATTCTGACGCAGGAGAGACCTGCGTCCGCAAGCTGGAATTAAGACAGGGCAGGGTAGTTGGCTCATCCACATATTTCATAAGCGGCGCTGATGACGAAGCACCTGATATCCTGAAGAATTTCATCATGCAGTATTACGAGGATGCGCCGATGGTGCCGCCCATGATCCTGGTCCCCTTTGAAAGTGAGGACAAAGAGGAGATAGAAGCATACCTTACGGATATCGCAGGGCGCAAGGTAAACCTTCACAAAGCAGAGCGTGGTGAGCTCAGCGACCTGGCTAAACTTGCTGCCTCAAATGCCAGGGAGATGATGGTCAGGAGGATCTTAAGAGGGGGCGCATCAGGCGCGGATCCCACGATCCCTCTTAGATATCTCGAAGAGCTGATAGGCGCTCCCGAAGGAGCGATATCCAGAGCAGAATCCTTCGATATAAGCAATTTGGGCAACGACGATATCTGTTCCGGCATGGTGGTGTTTAAAGACGGCAAGCCGGACCGATCCTCATACAGACTCTTTAAGATGAAGAGAGTCTTGACCCAGGACGATTTTGCATCCATGAGGGAGACTCTTACAAGGCGTTTCAGCCATCTCGGGCAGAAGGGTTTTGAACGTCCCGACATAATACTCGTGGACGGTGGAGCAGGCCAGCTCAGTGCTGTAGCTTCGGTAGTAAGATCCATAGAGGGCACATCGGATATCTATCTTGCAGGCATGTATAAGAATGACAGGCATAAGACCGCCGGCATTATATTCGAGGACGGAAGGCAGATAGATCTTGAGGGAAGGACACTTACCGATCAGGAGATCAGTCTTCTGAGATTCCTTACCACGGTCCAAAGCGAAGTCCATAGGTTCGCCATAAGCTATCAGCGTAAACTCTCCGGCAAGCGCAATATCAGATATAAGCTCGAGGCTATCGAGGGAATAGGCCCTGCCAAGAGGAAGAATCTTCTTGCTCATTTTGGTACAATTAAGGGCGTGGAAGGCGCCGGCATAGAAGAACTGGAACAGTGCAAAGGTATCAGTTCTGCTGATGCGAGAGCCATCCGCAGATTCTTTCACGGAGATGAGTAATGGCAATTTACGCACTGGCAGATCTGCATCTGTCCCTGTCAAATCCTGACAAGTCAATGGATGTGTTCGGTCCTTCATGGAAGGACTATATCGGGCTTATCAAAGCTAACTGGGAAGATTCTGTCAGTGCAGATGATACGGTCCTTATAGCAGGGGACATTTCCTGGGCAACGTATATAAGCAAGGCAGAAGAAGACTTTGAGTTCCTCTCATCTCTGCCGGGACGCAAACTGATATCCCGGGGCAATCACGATTACTGGTGGACCAGCAAAAAGAAGATGGATGAATTCTTCGAATCCCATAACTATCCCGGGATCGAAGTCGTAAGGACTAATCTTCTTGAAGCAGAGGGCTGCCTTATATCCGGCACCAGAGGCTGGACATTTTACAGTCAGAAATCCCAGGAAGGCAGCGAAGACCGCAAGATCTACGACAGGGAACTCCTGAGGATCGGGCTCTGCCTCAAAGAATTTGAAACAGCAGACCCTGAGTATAAGAAGACCAGGATACTCATGATCCACTATCCGCCCCTGTCCAGGGAACGCCATACTACAGCAATAACAGAGCTCCTTAAAGGCAATGTGGACATATGCGTATACGGGCACCTGCACGGTAATGCCCACAAAGGGATCTTCGAGGGGGAATCGGAGGGCGTAAGATATATATGCACTTCATCAGATTATCTGGGCTTTAAGCCGGTGAGGATACTATGAAGAATAAGATCGGGACATCAAGAGCGCTCATTATATCCGTCATTCTGACATTGATCACTCTGGCGCTCATGCTGCTTATGAAGCCTGCTTTCCCGGACAGATCTGCCATCTATGCGGTGAATAGGCCCATAGGTTCCTTTGATGTTATGCCGGGCAGCTCCGTTGATGTAAGATTTACTCCCTTTACAGATTTCGACTCCGTATCGGTTGCAATAGAAGAGGACTCTCCCCAGAAGGAATATGAATCAGCCATAGTCCGGGAAGATGACTCCTATGTGCTCACCATAACCAATCCCGGAGATAAAGTCCTCAAGGTAATAACCCAGGTCCCCGGCTGCTATCCGGGAATAGATGCGATGGAAGACGGGACCAAGCTTGATATCGGGGTCTATAAAGACGGGAGCAGTGGCGCCAAGATCTATCCTGCGATAGTGATCCTGACCTGCGCATTTGTGTTTATAGTAAGCTTCATGGCTTTGAAGGGGATTCTTACCCCCTCTCTGTTCTATCTGATATCCGCTCTGATACTGGGTCTGGGTGTTTATCCATTGCTTTATCCTGCCTGGTCAGCCCACGATGCTGACGCTCACTATCAGGCGGCATACCGCTTCTCGAATATACTCCTGGGCCAGGGGACAGATTACATAGGCAGAAGGTGCGATAATGAATTCTACAGCCTCGCCTGGAAGCGCTTTATACTGGACGGCGGCTTCAGGCCCGATCCGTCTAACGAGATGATCTATCCCGTTACATCTTCTCTTGGTAAGATCTTTGCCCGGGGGGCAGATCTTGAGCTGACTCCTTCTGAATTCGAGGCATTTGAGAGGATGCTCTTTTACAATATCTTCAACTATCTGCCATTGTCTTTAGGTATAGCATTTGCAAGGCTTATAAAGCTTGCTCCCATCTATATGATCTCCATGGGCAGACTGTTTGAAGGAATAGTCATAACGGCATTTACTTACCGCGCCATCAGGATGGTAAAGAGCGAAAGGGTATCCTACGCTCTGGCGCTCATGAATCTCTTCCCCATGTCCCTGATATTTATAACATCCTACAGTTACGACGGCATCGTGCTTATGGTGGTAACATGCGCTGCGGCATGTATTTTCCGCCTTATGCAAAAGGATGACTCTCCCTCTATAGCCCTCATAATAGAGAGCTTCATATGGTTTTTCCTTTTGGGAGCAGTCAAAGGCGGCGGATATCTTATGTTCCTGCCCCTGGTATTCCTCATCCTGAGAAAACCCTTAAGATCCAAATGGAACCTTATCCCTCTGGGACTGGTACTGGTATCCGTGGCATCAGTTATACTCTTTGATGTTATCTTAAGGCCTGATATCGGATTCTTCCAGTTAGGCGGCGAGGAAGGGCATTTCGAAGCAAGCTTTGCTTTATATCACCCCCTTAAGTATGTCTTTATGTGCTTAAGCACTCTCCTGGCTTACTCCGGTGAGATATTCGTCGATTCCATAGGAAGATGCGAAGGCTGGAATGAGGAGGCCGTGCCGGTGCTTTTGATCCTTGCAGTTGCGGCCTTGGCCCTGGGTATGATCATTGCTGCAAGACCTGATCTTAAGGTCACAAAGAAGACTTCTTTGTCTCTTGGACTTTGCTGCTTCCTGCTGCTGTTCCTGACCCCTGTAATGCTCCTTAAGGACACTCCTGTGGACTATGTGCTGATAATGGGCGTGCAGGGCAGGTATTTCAGGCCTATGGCAGCATTTATCCTTATCCTCCTGGCAGGGCTTAAGGATAAGATCGAAGATAAGGCGGGAGCAAAGCTTACTTTAAGTCAGGACAAGGCGCAGCTTGTCATGCTCGTATCCCAGATAGGATTTGCCCTTGCCTCGGCGGGCATCATAATAAGCCTTGCTCTAAAGTATCTGTCAAGATAGGGCTTTAAAAATTTTTTTTCGAACCTGCAAACTCAATAAATCCAATGGTTTCGGGGATAGATAAAACAAATTTGATTGCTATTTATTTATATTGTTTTATAATTTATGCATAGTAAAAGCCTCAGGCAAAAGGGATATCCTTTAACCGGGCTTTTTTTACCCAAGGAGATATATCTAATGGCATACAGTATGACAGGCTTTGGAAGAGCTGAGAAGATCTTTGACACCAGGAAATACACCGTCGAGATGAAGTCAGTTAACAACAGGTACTGTGATATCAATATACGTATGCCGAGACTCTTCAATTTTGCAGATACCGAGATCCGCAAGCTCATAACTTCCGGTCTTGTAAGAGGCAAGGTCGATGTCTACATCTACTACACCGATACGAGCGCCGAGAGTGAGAACGTAACCGTTAATACAGGACTTGCAAGAGCCTATGTTGATGCCTGCAGAGAGCTTGCTGATTGCACAGGCAAGACAGACGATGTTACTGTTAAGGATCTGTGTGTATTCCCCGACATCCTCAAGGTTGAACAGGCTTCCGTTGATGAAGAGGTCATCCTGGCGGAGCTTAGGGAGACTGTCACAGGCGCAATAGACGGCATGCTGGCAATGAGAGCAAGAGAGGGAGCAAATCTCGTCTCTGATCTTCTAGGCAAGATCTCCAAGCTTGAGGGATTAAGAGATACGATCGAGGCAAGGGAGCCTTCTGTCATAGAGATCTACAGGAACAAGTTAAGCGCAAGAGTGGACGAACTCTTACTTCCTGACAAGAGAGGATTCTACGATGAATCCCGCCTTGCGGCAGAGGTTGCCCTTTTCGCCGATAAGTGTGCCATAGACGAGGAAGTTACCAGGCTTACAAGTCACTTTGAGCAGGCGAGGAAGATCTTAGGTTCCGATAATAATGCCATAGGCAAGCAGATGGACTTCCTGGTCCAGGAGATCAATAGAGAGATCAATACATGCGGTTCCAAGGCGAACGATATTGAGATAACCGGTAATGTCCTTCAGATGAAGAACATTGTGGAAGAGATAAGAGAACAGATCCAGAATCTGGTTTAAGGGGCAAAGATGGCAGAGTTTATTGATATCGGTTTCGGTAATATAGCGGCAAAGAACAGGGTAGTCTGTGTCTGTGCTGCTGATTCTGCCCCCTCCAGAAGGATGATCCAGGATGCCAAGGACAGAGGTGCCTGCGTAGATTGCTGCGCCGGCAAGAAGTGTAAGTCCATCCTGGTCACCGACACGGATATGGTCATCTTAAGTTCTCTTGACGTAGCTGAGATAAGGAGCAGATTAGAATGAGCAGATCAGGTCTTATAATCGCAGTCTCAGGTCCGTCAGGAGTAGGTAAGGGAACAGTGCTTGGTGCAGTAGAGAAGGCCCTGGCATCATCCGATCCCGCATCCGTTGGCAGATCGATCTCCGCTACCACCAGAAAGCCAAGGGGAGAGGAGAAGGACGGAGTTGAATACTACTTCAAATCTACTGCCGAATTTGAGAAGCTCATAGCTGACGGGGAGATAATCGAATACGACATGTACTGCGGCAACTACTACGGTACCCCCGCAGAGCCTGTACGCAAGATGGTAAGCGAGGGCAAGGTCGTCCTCTTCGATATAACGATAGAAGGCAGCCTGGCGCTCAAGCGCTTCTTCCCTGAAGATGCGGTAACGATCTTTATCCTCCCGCCTTCTATGGAGGAGCTGGAGCAAAGGTTAAGAGGCCGCGGGACCGAAGAAGACGACGTTGTAAGAGCAAGGCTAAGTCAGGCCAAACTTGAGATAACCAGAGCAGACGAATTCGAATATATAGTAACCAACAGAAGTGTTGAACAGGCCGAAGGTGATATCCTATCGATCATCAGAGCCGAGATGCTTAAACAGTCAAGACATGATGAGACAGCAAATAATCTGGAATAACAAAGAAAAGGAGATAATGAAATGCTAACAGATCCATCAATCGAGAAACTTAAGGAAAAGGGCGCATCGCCTTACGATGTTGCAGTACTCGTAAGCAAGCGTGCAAGACAGCTGACAGAAGGCGCTCAGCCCATGGTAGACGACAAGAATGTTGCAGGCGTAGTATCACTTGCATGCCGCGAGGTCGCACAGGATAAGGTCGTGGCCTGCAAGGGTAACCTTGATGTTTACGTTCCGATCACACGTGAGGAGAGACTCCGCCGTGAGGAAGAACAGAGGGAGAAGGAGAAGAAAGCTGAAGAGGCAAGACTCGAGAGAGAGGCTGCTTTCAATCCCGTATCCGAAGAAGAGAAGCCCGAAGAGTCCGGTCTTGATTCCCTCTTTGCCAAGGTTACCGGCGAAGCAAACGACGATAGCGAGTTTGAAGATGATGATCAGGATATCGAGCCTTCTGACGAAGAGCTCGCAAAGGCTGAGAGTGAAGAATAATTTAGTCAAAGGACAATAAACAAATGGCAGTTCAGAAAACAATGGATAAGATTGTATCCCTCGCAAAGGTAAGAGGTTTCGTATATCCCGGTTCGGATATCTACGGCGGTCTTGCAAATGCCTGGGATTACGGCCCGTTAGGCGTTCAGCTCAAGAACAATGTTAAGGCAGCCTGGTGGAAGAAGTTTGTACAGGAGAGCCCTTATAACGTAGGACTCGATGCAGCTATCATCATGAATCCCCAGACCTGGGTAGCATCCGGTCATGTTGGCGGATTCTCTGACCCTCTGATCGACTGCAAGCAGTGTAAGGCAAGACAGAGAGCAGATAACCTGATCGAAGACTGGAACAGCGCTAACGGTATAGAGAATGTACCCGTCGAGGGCATGAGCCCCGAGGAGATGGTCGCATACATCAGGGAGCATAATATCCCTTGCCCGGTATGCGGTGGACACAACTTTACTGACATCCGCAAGTTCAACCTGATGTTCAAGACATACATAGGTGTTACAGAGGATTCTACCAATGAGGTCTATCTGAGACCTGAGACCGCCCAGGGTATCTTTGTAAACTTCGCTAATGTACAGCGCAGTGCACGTAAGAAGATCCCCTTCGGTATCTGCCAGATCGGTAAGTCTTTCCGTAACGAGATCACCCCCGGTAACTTTATCTTCCGTACAAGAGAGTTCGAGCAGATGGAGCTTGAGTTCTTCTGCGAGCCGGGAACCGACCTTGAGTGGTTTGATTACTGGAAGAAATTCTGCCACGACTGGCTCATTAACCTCGGCATCAAGGAAGAGGAGCTCAGGACACGTGACCATGCAAAGGAAGAGCTTGCTTTCTATTCAAGAGCAACAACTGATTTTGAGTTCGCATTCCCCTTTACAGACTGGGGTGAACTCTGGGGTATAGCAGACCGTACAGATTACGATCTCAAGCAGCATATGGAGCACTCCAAGCAGGATCTGAGATACTTTGATCCCGCAACAAACGAGAAGTATATTCCTTATGTTATCGAGCCTTCCCTCGGTGCTGACAGAGTTACTCTTGCATTCCTCTGCTCTGCTTATGACGAGGAAGAGCTTGAGGGCGGAGATGTAAGAACGGTAATGCACTTCCATCCTTTTCTTGCTCCTATTAAGATCGGTATACTTCCGCTCTCTGCAAAGCTCAGCGAACCTGCGCAGAAGATATATGAACATCTGTCCAAGAAGTATATGTGTGAGTTAGATGACAGACAGAGTATCGGTAAGCGCTACAGGAGACAGGACGAGATCGGCACACCTTACTGCGTGGTCTACGATTTTGATTCCGCTCAGGACAATTGTGTTACGATAAGAGAGAGGGATTCGATGAAGAATGTCGAGTATGAACCCGGCAATATCAGATTCCCGATAGATAAGCTCGACGAATTCTTCGAGGGCAAATTTGATTTTTGATTTCATAAGGTGGAAGCTGTCAAAGCAGGCCAAATCTTTGAGAAATAACAAAACAACAACAATATAAAAACGAAAGGCGGACACAAGCAATGGCAACAAAGTATGTTTATCTGTTTACCGAAGGCAACGGACAGATGCGTGAGCTCCTTGGCGGTAAGGGTGCAAACCTTGCAGAGATGACCAACATCGGTCTCCCTGTACCTCAGGGCTTCACGATCACAACTGAAGCATGCACCAAGTATTACGAGGACGGCAGAAAGATCAATGATGAGATCTTCGGCCAGATCCTTGAGTATGTTGGTAAGATGGAGGAGATCACCGGTAAGAAATTCGGTGATCTTGAGAATCCTCTCCTCGTATCTGTAAGATCAGGTGCAAGAGCTTCAATGCCCGGTATGATGGACACTATCCTCAACCTCGGTCTTAACGAAGAAGTAGTCAACGTAATCGCCGAGAAGTCCGGCAATCCCCGTTGGGCATGGGACTGCTACAGAAGATTTATCCAGATGTATTCTGATGTAGTTATGGAAGTCGGTAAGAAGTATTTCGAAGAGCTTATCGACAAGATGAAGGAATCCAGAGGCGTAACACAGGACGTTGAGCTCACAGCAGACGACCTCAAGGAGCTCGCTTCACAGTTCAAGGCTGAGTACAAGGCCAAGATCGGCGAGGACTTCCCCCAGGATCCTAAGGAGCAGCTCATGGGCGCTATCAAGGCTGTATTCAGATCCTGGGATAACCCGAGAGCAAACGTTTACAGAAGAGACAACGATATCCCTTATTCATGGGGTACAGCAGTTAACGTTCAGTCCATGGCATTCGGTAACATGGGTGACGACTGCGGTACAGGTGTTGCATTCACAAGAGATCCTGCTACAGGCGCTAAGGGCCTCTTCGGTGAGTTCCTTACAAATGCTCAGGGTGAGGACGTTGTTGCAGGCGTTCGTACACCTATGAAGATAGCTGAGATGGAGCAGAAGTTCCCTGAAGCATTCAAGCAGTTCAATGAAGTATGCTCTATCCTCGAGAACCACTACAGAGACATGCAGGATATGGAGTTCACAGTTGAGCACGGTAAGCTCTACATGCTCCAGACAAGAAACGGTAAGAGAACCGCTCAGGCAGCTCTCAAGATCGCTTGCGACCTTGTAGACGAGGGCATGAGAACCGAGGAAGAGGCTGTTGCAATGATCGATCCCCGTAACCTCGATACACTCCTTCACCCTCAGTTCGATGCTACAGCACTCAAGGCTGCTACACCTATCGCACAGGCTTTAGGCGCATCTCCCGGAGCTGCTTGCGGACAGATCGTATTCACAGCTGAGGATGCCAAGGCATGGAAGGCTGCAGGCAAGAAGGTAGTTCTCGTCCGTCTTGAGACATCACCTGAAGATATCGAAGGTATGAAGGCTTCTCAGGGTATCCTGACAGTCCGCGGCGGTATGACATCACATGCTGCAGTTGTTGCCCGTGGTATGGGTACATGCTGCGTATCAGGTTGCGGTGATATCAATATGGATGAGGAGAACAAGAAGTTCACTCTCGCTGGCAAGGAATATCACGAAGGTGACGAGATCTCCATTGACGGTTCTACAGGTAAGATCTACGACGGCATCATCCCCACAGTTGACGCTACTATCGCAGGTGAGTTCGGACGCATCATGTCCTGGGCTGACAAGTTCCGCAGACTTAAGGTCAGAACAAATGCAGATACACCCCGTGATGCTAAGAAGGCGCGTGAGCTCGGTGCAGAGGGTATCGGTCTCTGCCGTACAGAGCACATGTTCTTCGGTGAGGGAAGGATCGATGCTTTCCGTGAGATGATCTGCTCTGAGACTGTTGAAGAGAGAGAAGAAGCTCTTGAGAAGATCCTGCCTATGCAGCAGTCTGACTTCGAAGCTCTCTATGAGGCTCTCGAGGGTTATCCTGTTACTATCAGATTCCTGGATCCGCCGCTTCACGAATTCGTTCCCACAGAGGAAGCTGATATCAAGAAGCTCGCTGATTCCAAGGGCAAGACAGTTGATGAGATCAAGGCTATGATCGCATCTCTCCACGAGTTCAACCCTATGATGGGTCACCGTGGATGCCGTCTCGCAGTTACATATCCTGAGATCGCAAAGATGCAGACAAAGGCTGTTATCCGCGCCGCTCTCAACGTTAAGAAGAATCACCCTGACTGGGATATCGCACCTGAGATCATGATTCCCCTCGTTGGTGAGGTTAAGGAGCTTAAGGTTGTTAAGAACGTTGTAGTTGAGACAGCAGACGCTGAGATCGCTGCAGCAGGTTCTGACATCAAGTACTCTGTAGGTACAATGATCGAGATCCCCCGTGCTGCTCTCACAGCTGATGAAATCGGTAAGGAAGCTGCATTCTTCTGCTTCGGTACAAACGACCTTACACAGATGACATTCGGTTTCTCACGTGATGACTCAGGCAAGTTCCTTGAGGCTTACTACGAGTCCAAGATCTTTGAGTCTGATCCCTTCGCACGTCTCGACCAGAACGGCGTAGGTAAGCTCATGAAGATGGCTATCGATCTCGGCAGATCCGCTAACCCTGATCTCCACTTCGGTATCTGCGGCGAGCACGGCGGCGATCCTACATCTGTTGAGTTCTGTGATTCAATAGGTCTCGACTATGTATCCTGCTCACCTTTCCGTGTGCCGATCGCAAGACTCGCTGCTGCACAGGCTGCAATAGCTCACAAGAAGTGATAATGTAAGCGGATCTATATTAATCCAATAGCATTAAAGGATATCCCCGGAGCATTGCTCCGGGGATATTTTAGGTATACTTAGTGATATATATATCGCGGCAGGATACGGCACACAGACTAAAATCCTAATAACTACAGGGATTGCGAAGATAATTGATGAGGTTTTCTCCTTCGTTTATTCCTTTTGCTGAGCCCAGTGTGGGGAAAAAGAAGTTGCCTCTCAGTGAACTATTCACTTACGAGACAACTCCTTTTACAGATACACAAGGAAATACGATTAATCGAATACAGCCTTGCCATCTATTGTTAGATTATCCAAATCAATTTCTTCCGGAGTTATGGGAATTACCCAATTATGCTCGATCATTGAAGTAATGAACTCATCCGGGAGTTTAAGTCGGTAATTCTTCACATAATAAGAAAGGTCTCCTGGCCAAACCCATGTACCGTCGGTGAAGGATGAAGGTGAACCGGCAACTCCTTTTTCAGGGCAGATTACATCTTCAACAACTCCCGGGGCCACGGCAAGAGGAATGCCTGCTTGAAGATATGAACAGATCTTATCTATCAAGGAACGATCCTCCTTTCCTATAAAATCTTTAATAGAAGAACCTTCCGGATTACCGTGAGGCATTTCTTTGTAATAACCTTGACTAGTAATATTCATATGTTTATCATCCTTTCTTCTTTGGTTTAAAAATCCTCCAAGTACCAGTGTTTATCCATTGACTTGGTCCTATGGTAAGACGTCCGTTAGGCCATACCCACACAGTATCAGTTGGTGCTTTAACAGTCACCCCTAGCTTGTTTGCAAGGTTCTGAGCAAATCCTGAATCCAACTTTCCAGTACTGCAAGATATCAGTCTTATTCCACCTGAATGGTATCCGGGATCCTTCTTAAGCATTAGAGCAAGTGTACGTTGGTCAAGGTTAACCCACTCTCCCTTATAGTAATACTCAGCAGTGTCCGGATTCCCGTGAATAGCAACATCTGTGAACCCTTCCTCCTCTTTGACACGGGCAGCAAAAGCTTTCAGATTATCTCCTTGTCTTGGACCAACAAATGCTGAAGATGCACTTACAGCATACTCTGATCTAGATCCCCTAGTGGCACCAAATCCACCGTGATATCCTGCCCCCATTATACCACCCCCTTGCATGAACTCAGGGCTTTTCCAGTGTCACTCTCAAATTGATATATCTTAATACCCATATCCCTGTACTTTTGAAATATAGAGTCTGGACATGCTCCATAGACTACAATTGCAACTGGCTTAATGCGCTGTACGACAACATCTAAACCGTTGATAAAAATGGTACGATCCCCAAGATTTTTGAGGGTGCCATGAGTTCCAACTGCGATGACAGAATGCTTTTCCAGACCATCAGTACAAACTTTGAATGTCCTTCTGTCTCCATAACGGATATTGGGAATCACCTTCACGCCATTGGATTGGAGCCATGTTCCGATAGCTCTGCTACGATAAATATTCCACAACTGCATGACCAACGGCATGTCACGATAAAGGCTCCAGTCCGGTAATATGATCCCGTTATACTTTTGAAGAATCGGAAGATATCTCTTGGGGTTACGCCATAGTCGTTCAAAAAGATAATCATCTTCATAAAAGTGAACCCAGCAGTTGTAATCCGTTCCGGAAATACACTTCGAAAATGCAATCAGCCTGTTGGGAATATCGTAGCAAGGCGTGATCACGGGAAACTCAAAGAATCCGGCAAAAGTTGCCAATGTTACTAAAAATGCGTTAAATACATCTTTACATCCTTTACGGATGCCATTTACTTTTGACATTTTTCATGCCCTCCTTATAGGAAAATAAATACTTTAATGAGATAGAAATCATATTGATTCCTCCTTCTTAAGATTGATATTTTCCTTGGGATGTGGCATAATAATTTTGCGTAATTAGGATGCTTGCATCCCAAGGAAATCACCTTATAAGCCATTTGGTTTACAGGGTGTTTTTCTTTTTATATCTATAAACAATCAATAGACATCACCTCCTCGACATACTGCAGTTGATATTCAGCAGCTTCAGAAGAAACCCCACAGAGATTGATAATGTAATCTACAGAAGGTTTCCTTTTTAATGCTTTTAACTTGTAATATGGTATAAGTAACTCTGCTGCAAGGCATTTCGCTTGCCATTCTGGATCGTTATATGCCTCGACTTTTCTATTTCCGCGACTATATAATTTGACTCCTGTAACACAGATTAAGATGTAGTGAGCCATCTCATGAGCTATAGTCATTCTGTCACGACCTTTGCCGTCACAGGCTCTGTTATAGATGCTTTCCCTTATTCTTATGGTATGTTCGAATATATCCGTGTCAGCGTGTGCGGTTGTGTCGTCCCATTCATCATCACTAACTATCTCATAGGAGAGCTCAGGGAAAGCTTCACACATTTGATCAAGTAAAAGATCGACCGGTATTTTCCATACATCGAGATATCCAAACTTCTTACGTACAAGGTATGCAATCTGTCTCATATCTTCTCTGGAGACAGATTGGGCGTAAAACTCACTCATGAGGGGAGTCCTCCTTAAACTTATTTTCTAATAATTCAAGAAGCTGTTCGCATGTTTTCTCGTCAATTTCATCAAAGCGGCGAGCAAATCTAATTGCAAACTTCTTATTGGCCTCAGAAGCTTTAGCAAGATTTAATTCTACAGTTTCAAAGGATTCATAAGCGGTATCCTTGAACTCATCATTTTCATTATCTGAAAGATTGTAAGTATCAGGGATCAAAGAAAACCATGAATCAGGCATTTTCTTCTTGCCATTCTCTACGGCTGAAAGAAAAGCAGGGGAAATACCTAAATCAGTAGCCATTTTTCTTAATGATATATTTGCTTTTAATCTAATATTCCTTAAAAAATTGCCTAATTTTGTACGCATACTATTCCTCCGTTTACCTTTTTGGTTAACACAATCTTATATCAAACCAAAAGCCGTGTCAACCTATATGGTGAACATTCAATATTTCTTAGTGAGTACGGACAATCAGAAAGGATATTTCGTCGCGATAGTATGGATATTGAGCCATCATTACCAAACTTAAGATGTTTCCAATATTCGGCAGTTCAGTTTTTGCAGAACGTATTTTCTTGACAAGTCTGTGTCGTGTACGATATAACACTATATACAAACGTATGTTGCGCGAACCTTAACAATTAACTTTGCAAACTGGTAGTGACCATTTGATAGCGAGTCGTAGCACAGGCTGCAATAGCGCACAAGAAATGATAATGTAAGCGGATCTATATTAATCCAATAGCATTAAAGGATATCCCCGGAGCATTGCTCCGGGGATATTTATGTCCTGGCAGGCCATTAAGCTCTTATACCGAGTAAATATATCCAAGGCAGGCTCTAGAATAAAGAACAGATCCAGGCTGCAAGTGCGGATGCAGCAGGGAATATGACCAGGAGCTTAAGCAGCTGGCTCTTGATGTTGTAACCATATTTCCTGTTTGTATATACAGGGGTGACTTCAGGTGTATAGTGCTGGAAGAACTTGAACTTTATCAGCAGGAAGTAGTCAAAAAAGACCATGTCGTAGATCTTATATATAGAAAAGATCAGGACAAATCTAATAAAGAACTGCCAGAAAGTATAATCAGATCTGAAACCGTCCCATATGGATATAATGCCTGTTCCCAGTATCATGAGGATGCTCATAACGATGAGGGTCCATCCCATCTTCCTTGCACCATAGAAGGGCTCGTCGTATCTGTCCTTAAGGAGAGCCTGAGCTTCCTTGGGTGCAGATGAGAAGAATCTCTTATCCTTGATAAAAGCAACAGCAGAAATCAATAAGATAGTTATGGCGACGCAGAAAACAAGTGCCAAGAATAAAGTAAGCAGCATATTAGAATTACCTCCAGAAGGTAATTCTATAACAAATGGTTAGATAATGCTAACTAAATATCCTTCCATTGTTTGCGGTACTCTCTCGGGGACTTGCCGAAGAACTTCCTGAATGTCTCAGACATATAGCTTATCCCGTTAAACCCGGTCTGCTCAGCGATCTCGGTAAGGGACATGGATGTTGATCTCAGATACTCGGCAACCTTCCTTGACCTGTAGTGCATAAGATAGTTGATAGGTGATTCCTGAGTATACCGGTGGAACAGGGTGTTGCAAAGCGACTTGCTTATATTGGCACTGGCAGCAATACCGTCTAATGTCAGGGCGGAGGTGTAATTATCCGAGATATAGTGCATCATGCTCTTAAACAGGAGCATGTGGGGATCAGACAGGAATTCCTGATCTGTTGAACCCAGTGTCATGCTCTGCTTTCTGATGATCGCCCAGATCTTGAACAGCTGCGTGGTTACCGCAAATGCGTCATGTCTTATATCAGGCAGCTCCATCATGAGTGTGTGGAGACATTCCGTATTCTCGTTTATATCCCTGAACCTCAGATAGGATAAGTCCTTGTTATCCAGGATCGGCTTGATGAATTCCATCTGTACTTTGACCGAAGAGTAGAGCACACTAGGGTGGACTACAAAGATAACATATTTTGCTATCTGATCATCCACACAGATGCTGTAATGTATCTGATTGGAATTAACAAATATGGTATCACCTTCGTGGAGCATTAATATCTTACCGTTGACCGAATAGGCCATCGTGCCCGATTTAACTGACACTAATTCAATGTCTTCGTGGAAGTGAGGGACCTTCTCCCAGGTGGCCTTGGGTGCGACCCAGCCGTCATAGATATAGGATGGGAACTGGGGATCGTCGTAGTTTACGATCTCTGAACCGTCATCGTTCTTAACTATAAGTCCCATCATATCTCTGTTCATAACAAAATTCCTCACAAGCTTTAGAAAGTATAACTATCTAACACTGTCATGGAAAATAGTTATAAAAACCGCCTAAAATCTCACTATTATGCTTTTATGGGAATAATATACTTGAAATCATCAAGCAAGGCAACACCAAACAACTTGCAAACGGGGGTAAAAGAATGGCAGACAAAGCGATAATCATGAAGGATATCTGTAAGGACTTCAAAGTGCTTAACCGTCACGAAGGACTGAAGGGAAGCATAAGGGATCTGTTCTCAAGAGATTATAAGATAATCCCTGCCGTCAAGAACGTAAGCATGGAGATAGAGCAGGGGGAGATCATAGGTTATCTCGGTCCCAACGGAGCAGGTAAATCCACAACCATCAAGATGATGACGGGCGTATTGGAACCCACATCCGGAGAGATCCTTGTAAACGGCAACATCCCTTACAAGGACAGGACAAAAAACTGCGAGAATATCGGGGTCGTCTTTGGTCAGCGAAGCCAGTTGTGGTGGTCTCTGCCGCTTATAGAATCCTTCAAGCTCTTAAGGGATATCTATATGGTGCCCACAAAGGAATATGAGGAGATGATAGATCTCTACAGATCCCTTGTGGACATCGAGCCTATCATCAATAAGCCGGTAAGACAGATGTCTCTTGGCCAGAGGACATTAAGCGATATCCTGGCAGCTTTCCTGCACAATCCGGATATCGTATTTCTGGACGAGCCGACAATAGGCCTCGACGTATCCATGAAATCCAAGATACGTGATCTTATATCAGGACTCAACCAGACTAAGAATACAACGGTTATCCTGACTACACACGACATGGGTGATGTTGATGCGCTCTGCAAGAGGGTAGTCATCATCGATAAGGGCGAGAAGATCTATGACAACGATATAGAGCACCTTAAATCCTACTTCGGTTCATACAGGACTTTGAGCCTGAGGCTTGCTGACGATACATGGGAGGAACACCTCATAGATGAGAGCAAGACTGACATCATGGATGTCATAAACAGCAAGCAGAAAGAAATCGGCATTAAAGACATCAAGCTTCAGGAGATCTCTACAGAGGAGGTCATCAAGAAGATATACGAAGGAGGTGCCGTATGACGAGGCTTCGGAAATTGTTTGCTCTTACCAGGGCAGGCATAATGGAATCACTTCACTACAGGCTCGGTACTTTTGTTACCCTTTTTGCAAACCTCATATATCTTGTGCTGGTCTACTTTCTCTGGAAGGCTATCTATGCGTCTTCCGGGACGGATGTGGTCAACGGAATGACCCTCTCGGATACGATGATATATGTAATACTTGCGACAGCATTATTCAATTTTCTCGAGATGTTTATCGTATGGGATATGAGCAGGAGCATACAGTCAGGCAAGATAATACTTGACCTGCTCAAGCCGATGAATTACAGGATATATACCTTCTGGAGCTACTCCGGGTCGCTGGTAATGAACTTTGTTCTGACGTTCATACCCACTTTCATCGTGGTAATGGTGGTGACTCACGGAGCGGTAAAGATGGGGATAAATCTTTTGTGGTTTGTTATTGCTGTAGTAATGGCGCTTATAATCAATTTCAATATCGATATGCTGGTGGCAACGATATGTCTTTATACGGAATCCACATGGGGTATCAACATCGTTAAGGAGACAATAGTCCTGCTGCTCTCTGGAGCATCCATACCTCTCGCTTTCTTCCCTGAAGCGCTTAAGAATATAGTGAGATGGCTTCCTTTCAGGGGAGTGTACGATGTGCCGCTCTCAATGCTCCTCGGCAAGAGTGCAGATATCCCCGGAGCTTTTGCATTCCAGCTTATCTGGTGCATTGTGCTTACTGTGGCAAGTGCTGCTTTCTGGAGGTTCTCCGTAAGGCGCATCACTGTGAATGGAGGCTGATCTTATGAGTAAAAAGAGAGGACTTGCTTTTTATCTGTCTATATACAGGAAGATCCTTGTTCAGGATCTTAAGTCCAAGATGAGTTACAGGGCAGACTTTATCATATCCACCTTCGGCATGATACTGACCAATCTGGCAGGTTTTGTGACATTCCTGATACTGTTCCACAATTTTCCTGAGATCAACGGATGGGACTACTACCATATGCTGTTCCTGTACGGATTCTCGCTTATAGCTCTGACACCGGTCCAGTGCCTGTTCGATAATAACTGGAACCTGAGATTCCAGGTGACTTCAGGTGATTTTATCAAGTATTGCTTCAGGCCTATAAACGTATTCTTCTACTTTATGTCTGAGGTGTTTGATATCAAGGGCTTAGGACAGCTTGCATTTGGTATCGGAACGCTGGTATATGCCTGGCATCATATCGGGATCGAAGTAACCTTTGTATCGATCGTAATGCTGATACTGTATCTTATAACGGCATCCCTGTTTATGATAGCTCTCATGAACTTTGCTGCGGCTACATGTTTCTGGATCAGGAACTCCGGCTATGTCATGGTCATAATGTTCAGATTTAAAGACTTTGCCAAATATCCTGCAAGCATCTTTAATACGGTATTCAAGTTTATCTTTACATTCATAATACCTATAGCCTTTGTGGCCTACTATCCCAGTCTTATAGTGCTGACCCCGGACAGTATTCCTATTCTTACTTGGCTTGCTCCGCTGCTGGGATTAGTATATTTCTACCTGAGCTATAAGTTCTGGATGCTGGGTGTCAGGAAATATGATTTCACCGGCTCGTGATGTATAATCTCTTAAAACGTAAGAGACATCATGAGGTAAAGATTTGAATCTGATAGAGATACTACTTATTGCTCTTGGCCTTTCTGCGGACGCATTTGCGGTATCGATATGCAAGGGTGCAGAGTGCGCTCCCGTAAGAAATAGAGAACCTGTCATAAGTGGGCTCTGGTTCGGAATGTTCCAGGGCCTTATGCCTGTGATAGGATTCTTTCTGGGGAGCACATTTGTAAGCCTTATCTCCAGTGTTTCGCCCTGGATCGTTTTTATCATACTCACCGTAATAGGCGTCAACATGATCCGCGAAGGCTTTCAGGGCCGCAAAGAAGGCCCCGACACTTCGAGAAAAAGCGGCTTTGGCGCTGCTTCCATGTTTGCTTCTGCAATTGCGACCAGCATAGATGCCCTTGCGATAGGCGTTACCTTCAGCATGGCAGGGGTTAAGATCTTAAGCTCTTTTACTCTTATTCCAAATGTTTTTACAGCCTGCCTTATCATCGCTCTTACCACCTTTGTTCTCTCTTTCGCAGGAACAAAGATAGGCTCCGCCTTTGGCAGCCGCCACAAGTTCGCATCAGAGCTTGCCGGAGGTACCGTGCTTATATTCATAGGGCTTAAGACCCTTGCAGAGCATTTGGGGCTTGTGGGATTTATGGAGCAGGGTGACATAGTATTCGGGCTCCTTCTGCCTTTTGCCGCATGCGTGGTAGGCGCAGCTTACGTGCTGGTTACGGGAGGCGCCATGAACGATATCCTTGCAAAAGCTCTTACAGGATTTGCTGCGGGAGTCATGACGGCAGTATCCCTGTGGTCGCTCCTTATCCCTGCAGGAGACCTTGCTTCCTCTAGGGCGGCTTCAGGCGGTATACCCATGTTTATTCCTCTTATCGGAGGCTTCTGGTTCGGCATTCTTACCCAGCTTGCATTAGACAGGTCTGTTCCCCATATGCATAACTTCAGCTCTGTCTCCGAAGGACCGGAATCTGACATAAGCAAGTCTGCCAAGATCGCTCTTGCCGCAGCTATACATCACGCATCCGAAGGCGTGGGATTAGGTGTTATCCTGGCAGGGTATTTCGTAGGCAATACAGGTATAAGCTTTCTCGGGGCTGTTACTGTCATAATCGGTATGTCTCTTCAGAATATCCCGGAGTCGGCAGTAGAATCAGTGCCTATCAAGGCTATAGGTGAGCAAAGGTCAAAATCCTTCTTTCTCAGTGTCTTATCAGGATCGGTAGAACCTATCCTTGCCCTCGTAACGCTTATTATAGCCTGCGCCATACCTGACACGATCCCTTATATAATGTCTTATTCAGCAGCTGCAATGCTCTATATAGTTGTAGAGGAGCTTATCCCCGGTATGATGGGCGGTGAGCATCGTGACAGATATGTTGTTTCCTTTGCGGCAGGCTTCTCTCTCATGATGCTGATAAGCACCGTTTTGCGATAAGTAGGAGGGGCTTTATGGAAGAAAACTCGGGATATGAATGGGAACAGATGATGGCAGGGAGGCTCTATGCACCCTGGAAGGTAGGGAGAGACTCCTGGGACAGGGTCCATGCCGCCGTAAAGAAGTTTAATGGATCCGAATACTGGAAGGATAAGTCAGCTCTTGAGGAACTCAAGAAATGCTTTGGCAGGGCAGGGAGCGATATGGTGCTGACGCCGCCTGTTTATTTCGATCACGGGGACAGGATCTTTTTCGGAGAGCATTTTTATGCCAATACGGACCTTACCATATTAGATGGCAACAAAGTTACCTTCGGAGACAATGTTTATATCGCGCCTCATGTGAGCATCTACACTGCAGGACACCCGATAGATGCGGATATAAGGAATACCGATATTGAGTATTCACTTCCGGTCACAATAGGCTCTAATGTCTGGATATGCGGCAATGTAGTTATAAATCCCGGAGTTACAATAGGCAACGATGTCGTCATAGCTTCAGGCTCTGTCGTGACCAAAGATATCCCTTCCCATGTGGTTGCAGCAGGTAGTCCTTGCAAAGTAGTAAGACAGATCACCGGTGAAGATAAGAAGAAATGGACTGAAGCATACCGCGAATACTTAGAAGGAAGAGGGGACTAACCCCTCTTTTTGTTGTACAAATCAGCCGTGTTTTGTAAAATAATCAGATAAGCGTAGTCATTATCAGTGTAAAAAAGGGGCCGGCCCTATGTTTGGAAAGCATTTTGAATGGAATGAGAGCACAATTCATGTGATCGAAGAGATAGGCCGGCATATGCCCGGAGGTTTCTTTATATATAAGGATGATGAATCCCTGGAGCTCATATATGCCAACCATATGGTATTTGATATATTCGGATGCGATGACCTTGAGGATTTTAAAGCTCTTACCGGATATACCTTCAAAGGACTCGTACATCCTGATGACTACGACTCGGTCGATGAGGCCCTGAAAGATCAGATCGAGAGAGGGGATAACGACTATCTGGAATACCGGATCATCCGCAAGGACGGCAGCATCCGCTGGGTAGACGATCATGGCCATTTTACGGAGACAGAAGCTTACGGCGGTATCTTCTATGTATTTATCTCTGATATCACAGATAAGCGCATACAGAGAGAAGAAGAGAAAAAGCTTCTTATGGAGGAGGTTCAGTCTGCAGCCAAGCTTGCTGACCTCATGGCTTCGGTCGCATCTCTTCTGTCCAATATGCCGGCAATGAGCTTCTCCAAGGATGCGAAGACAGGAGAATACCTGGCATGCAACCAGACCTTTGCAGAGTATGCCCACAAGGCATCGCCAGAAGAAGTTGTAGGTCTGACTGACTTCGATATCTTTGATCCGGAAACCGCAAAACACTTTGTTGAAGACGACAAGAAGGCTATTGAGATGGATGAGCCTTACGTATTCTTTGAAGATGTGCCTGATGCCAAGGGCACCCAGATCCGCAATCTTCAGACTACCAAGCTTAAGTTTATTGAGTCCTCGGGAAGAGTATGCACTCTGGGGATGTGCGTGGATGTTACCGAGATCGCCAGGATGAAGTCTTCTGAGGCAAAGCAGCAGGAGATGGAGAAGCGGCTTGAACTCCAGGAACAGCTCTTGGAACAGCAGCGGCAGAGAGCCCAGCAGGACAGCATGATCGTGGCTCTATCCTCGGACTACCGCAGCGTTTACTATGTGGATCTTGATCAGGATGAAGCAGTCTGTTACCAGGATGACCGCCAGGTTAAGAATAAGCATTCCGTAGGTGACAGATTTGAATACCTTAAGAGTTTTACGGATTTTGCCAATACATATGTGGCAGAGAGCTTCAGAGAGGGTTTCCTGCAGTTCATAAAGCCGGATAATATCAGAAGAGAGCTTCTTAAGCAGCCGGTCATCTCATACCGTTTCTTAGAGCTCTGTGACGGACAGGAAACATATTCCATGCTTAGAATGGCAGGTGTCCGTCATATAGAGGACAGACCTGACCATCTGGTCCATGCCATAGGCGTCGGCTTTACCGATATCGACGAAGAGATGCGTAAGTCCATGGCTCAGCAGCAGACTCTGGTGGATGCTCTGTCGGCAGCTGAGGAAGCCAACAAAGCAAAGACGGCATTCCTGTCCAATATGAGCCATGAGATCCGCACTCCGATGAATGCGATCATAGGACTTGACAGTCTCGCTCTAAGAAATGAGTCTCTGCCCCGGGAGACCAGGGAATATCTGGAGAAGATAGGCGACAGTGCAAGGCATCTTCTGGGCCTTATAAACGATATCCTGGACATGAGCCGTATCGAGTCAGGCCGTTTCATACTGCGTAAAGAAGAGTTCTCTTTCCGCAACATGTTAGAGCAGATCAATAACATGGTCATGTCCCAGTGCGAAGAGAAGGGACTTAAGTACGGTTGCAGCGTTTTAGGCGGAGTAAATGACTATTATATCGGCGACGACATGAAGCTCAAGCAGGTACTTATCAATATCCTGTCTAATGCCATTAAGTTTACTGATGCGCCGGGCACTGTCAGCTTCACCGTTGAGAGGACTGCAGTATACGAGGATCAGTCCACGCTCAAGTTTGTTATCAAAGATACCGGTATAGGTATGGAGCCTTCCTTCATCCCAAAGGTATTTGATTCATTCTCGCAGGAGAACAGCAGCCGCAATAATAAATATGGCAGTACGGGTTTGGGTATGGCTATTACCAAGAATATCGTTGAGTTCATGAACGGTACTATCTCTGTAGAATCCCAGAAGGGCGTAGGCTCTGAATTTACTGTAATAGTCACGCTCAAGAACAGTGAGCATACGGCTGATCTGACAAGTTATATCAAACCTAAGGATATGAGAGTTCTCGTTGTAGACGACGAGGAAGTTGCAGCTGAACATGCCAGGATCGTACTTGACGATGCCGGTATCAAGGCAGACACCTGCCTTAGCGGTGAGGAGTGCCTCCACATGTTAGAACTCGCCCATACAAAGCATGAGCCCTATAACCTTGTGCTCCTTGACTGGAAGATGCCGGAAATGGACGGACTCGATGTTGCAAGACAGATAAGAGCCAAGTATGACAAGACTACTACAGTAATAATCCTTACTTCTTTCAATTGGGATGAGATCATAGATGAGGCGCTGCATATAGGAGTGGACAGCTTCCTGGCAAAGCCCTTGTTTGCATCTAATGTCATAGACGAATTTGAACGCATTGCCCGCAAGAATAATATGGGCCTTTTTAAGGAGAGAAGAAGAGCAGACCTTAAGGGACGTCATATCCTTCTTGCAGAAGATATAATCATCAATGCAGAGATCATGAAGGAGATCCTGGGCATCAAGGAAGTTAAGCTGGATCATGCAGAGAACGGTAAGGTCGCCCTTGATATGTTTATGGCAAGCAAGCCCTACTATTATGATGCTATCCTTATGGATGTCCGCATGCCTGAGATGGACGGACTGGAAGCGACTGCCGCGATCCGAGCTCTTGACCGCAAAGACGCTCAGACTATACCGATCATTGCCATGACCGCCAATGCATTTGACGAAGATGTACAGCGTTCACTGCAGGTGGGAATGAACGCACATCTGTCTAAACCCGTTGAATCTGAACACCTGTATCTGACTCTTGAAGAACTGATCTGGGAAGCGGATCAGAAGACAGGTGGGGAATAATCTTCAGAATGTAAAAAGTGTCAATTTGAAAGATCAAATTGACACTTTTGCATTCAAAAGGATAAGGCCTTTCAACGTCCTGTTGCTGCGTCGTAAGCCTCCTGGCTCTCTTCGTTAAGTATGCATGCATTGATAGCGACATCAACATTGACAATGCCCAGAGCAAGCCTTAAGTCACTCTCAATACCTCTTTCGATATCAGGGATGTTTTTGTTAAGGTTTGAGTAACCTTCTGCTTCGACCGCATTGACTGCTCTGATCTGGAATGATGTCATAAGATTATCCAGTATCTGATCCTCGCTTACCTCATTTTCTCCAAGGTCGTAGCAAAATGATCCGTTGCCTACTAACTGGAGCTCAAGCCCTGTCTCAGGGTCTAAGACAGTGAAGGGACTACGGGTACCAAAATTTCTAAGCGTGCTGCCTGTGCCGTTCTGATCCTCAAATGTCTCATAAGTCATCATGGTAACAGACGGTTCTGCCTGAAGAGCGGTATCTTCTGTTTCAGCTGATGTCGGCTTGGGCGAACCGCATGAGGCACAGAAGAATCCGAGGTTATCTGCTGTTCCGCAATTAGGGCAGATCCAGCTTTCAGAATCAGAATGTCCTGCGGGAGTTACAATGGCAGATACAGTTTCTGCTGTTTCTGAAACAGACTCAGCAGCTGATTCAGCCTCAGACTCTTCTTTAACGTCTTTGTTGGAACATGCAACGCCTGAGAGCATAACTGCTGTCATCAGCAATGCGATTCCCTGTTTGCAATACTTATTCATAGTTTCTCCTTATCTATAACAAGATGATCTGTAATTCAACTCGTTATTCTACCACTTTTATTGACAGGTACAAGAAAAATCGAAAATGGTGAAGAAATGACACGAACTCTATGAAAAGATATTGAACAAATGACATATTTGCACTAGAATTGTATTGAACAAATGCGAAGCAATAAGGCGATGTTAATGAGGCGTTATATGTTTAGAAGAAAAGTATATGAAGAACTATTGGATTGGAAAAATAACTATGCACCAAGGTATGCTGCCTTACTTGAAGGTGCAAGGCGAGTCGGTAAATCAACTGTAGCAGAAGAATTTGCTAAGGTTAACTACAGATCATATATAAAGATTGATTTTGCTAACATTACTAGGGAACTTCTTGATATATTCGAGGATATAGCCGATCATCGACTGTTTTTTTTGCGCTTACAGACAGTGACGGGTGTTACGCTATATCCAAGGGAATCCGTGATCATTTTTGATGAGATCCAACGTCAGCCATTGGTGAGACAGGCGATCAAATATCTGGTTGCTGATGGGACATATGACTATATAGAGACAGGATCACTCATCAGTATAAAGAAAAATGTCAAGGATATTGTTATTCCTTCCGAGGAACATAGGATTCCTGTATATCCTATGGATTATGAGGAATTTTTGTGGGCTGTTGGAAACGATACATACTCTGTTCTTCGAGATCTCTATAAAATGGGATCTGAGGTGGGCAACGGCACTAACAGAAAGCTTATGAGGGATTTCAGGATATATATGGCCGTTGGAGGAATGCCCCAGGCTGTAGATGCCTATGTTAACGGTAAGAATTTTACTGAGATCGATAAGATAAAACGGGAGATAATAAATCTTTATATTGATGATTTCAAGAAGATAGACAGCTCCGGGTTAATTGGAAAGATGTATGAATCTATCCCCAGTCAGCTAGCTACAAACAAGAAGAGATATATGATCTCAAGGGCAACAGGAAAGCGAAAGACTAAGAAAGATGAGGAAAGACTGGCTGACCTTTTGGATTCAAAGACAGTAATTGCATGTTACAATACATTCAATCCCGGAATGACATTAGCTCAGACCAGAGATAATGATACTTTTAAGTTATACCTGTCTGATATTGGATTGTTTACGACAATGATATTCGAGGCATCTCCCAAAACAGATGAAAGTATATACAGCAAACTGCTTGGTGATAAGTTACCGGCCGATCTGGGTTATCTTTATGAGAATGCAGTAGCGCAAATGATCACTTCGACAAACCGGGCTTCTTACTATCACACCTGGGAAAAGAAAAACAGCACACATTATTATGAAGTTGATTTCTTGCTCCAGGACAAGACAAAGATTGTTCCCTTGGAAGTTAAGTCGTCAGCTACAAAAAAGCATGAGTCCATAGATGCTTTTTGTAAGAAATATTCAAAACAGGTTTCACAGGCAGTACTTCTATCTCAAAAGGATGTCGGAAAGGACAATAACCTCAAATTTGTGCCGATATACATGTTGCCTTTCATATTGGAAGATCTGTCTTAGCATTTTTATAGTTATCACATAAGCATATCCAATATACCAAAGCAAAGCGTCATTTCTTCAAAGAAGCGGCGCTTTTTCTATATCTGGCAGGAAAGCTTGAGTTCAAGGATCTTCTTGGATCATTTTTCTCGTTTATAATTCTTCTGTACAAGTCTGCGTTGTTATGCAGTAAATTGCGGGTTATCCTTTCGCTCCAATCTCGAAACTCAGCACCACATTCTTTTCCCCCAACATCTCCGCTAATTCCTGCTCCGTTTTACCCGTAATCCTGCCAAGCCTTGTATATGCCCAGGAATTGGAACCATAAAACACGACAACCTGATTCCCCGAGTACAGAACGATATCTCCGGCTCTTGTAGTCGTCTGCTCATCGCTGCTCGAAATACTCTGTCCGATAGAACCGACCTGCTCAAAACCTCCATACATGGACATATTGATCTCAAGTCCACCGGAAGCTGCCAGCTCCCTAATAGCATCAACGGACTCATTATTCTCCCATTCAACGCTGACCTCGGTTCCATCAATCTTCATTATCAGTTCCATATTCTCTGCATCTGCCTCCTGTGTCAGATCTGTCGGTTTCTCAGGCTTACTTGTATCCGAAGTCTCCGGTTTTATCTCCGGAGCTGTTATAGCTTCCGGTGTCTTTCTTTCGCACCCTGCAAATATCAGCATAAGTGCCAGCAAAAAGACTATGCAGATCTTCGGCCAAACTTGCTTGCGCATCTTCAAGACACCTCGCTCTTTACAGGTTTTTCCCCATTTCGTAAGCCTTGTCCATGGCTGTGTTGCCCAGCACTTCTTTTGCTTCTGTTACCCCGCCGCAAAATACACATCCGGCAAGCCTTGCTTTAGGAAAGCATTCTATCCAGCCTTCAAGACCGCTTTTCGCTCTCTGCCAGACATACTCCTCATCTTCAGCAGCCGTCGCAATAAAGTAAACGTCACGGAATGCATAATCCGATGTAAACAGAGGATTGCCTCTGTCGAGCATAGTCTTCATCTGTCCGCTCATCTCGTAATAATAGATCGGCGTGGCAAAAACCAGGACATCCGCTTTTTCCATCTTTTGCTCGATCAGATCCGCATCATCACGGATCACGCATCTCTTAGTTTTCTGACAAGCAAAGCAGCCTCTGCAGAACTTTATATCTTTATCCTTAAGGCTTATGATCTCTACTTCGCCTCCTGCGTCCTTTGCACCCCGGGCAAACTCATTGGCCAGAAGCTCAGAATTGCTGCCTGTACGCGGACTGGTAGATATGACCAAAACATTTTTACCCATAATCTTCATAACCTCCGGTCACTTAAGATACTCATTAAAAAAGCTTTCCATCCTATCAAAAGGAATGCTTTTCCGTTCTTTACATCTCTATCTTAATCGCTTGTGGCAGTTCTCGCTAATGGTTATAATGAATATCATGATATTCTGATTCGGCATATCATAGAAAAGGCGGTGTTGTATTTCGTCCTTTGACTCCAAAACTTGAGACAAAGCTTTATACCGCATGGAATAGATATCAGGCCTTCACTCCTATTAACAGACTGATACTATTCAGAATCAAAAACGAACTGAAAGTGAATATTTGCCTTTAATAGCGCATCGTTTCCAGGATCATGCTTAAAGTAATCCGACGCTACTTCGCAAACAGGTGTTCCGGGGATCTGTTTCCCCAGTTCAACGATCCGTTTGCCTGTATAAATCTCGATCTTCTCCCATTGCTCCATGGTGCCCTCGTAGTAGACATCCTCCAAAGAAACACAGCCGGCAAAGACGTCACGGCCGATCTTTTTCACATTCTTCGGAATGGTAAGTCTTTTAAGGTTGGTACAACCTTTGAAGGCGGCATTTGGAATGCCCCATACACCAGAGTGAAGAATAATGTCCGTAACTTTATCATTGCCCTGGAATACCCCAGGCCTAAAACCCACGACATCAACTTCGTTTCCCCATTTGTTAATACCCTTTTTGGGGAGTTTTATCACTTCAGATGCTGTATCACCCAGCGTTATAACATACATAGGTGCTCGTCTCATAACACCTGAGATATATGTATACGCATTGTATCCGAAGGTTAAATCCTTTGCTTCTTCGACAGTTTTTATTACTTCAATATAATCTTTACGTAACACAGCATTGCTCTCCCTTTTGTCTCTATAATTTCATCTTACAGAGGGAGATGCGACAAAAAGAGTACATCACTTCTATTTGTTCAGCGGACAAGAATCAAGCCACTTGATCAGATCTTCATCACATCTTATGTTGCTGAAATCAAATCATTTTTCTGGTTTCGGGAAGGATAATAGTGTAATAGATGACAGCCTCTGTATATGGTTCTACCAACATTTCGCGAAGGTCATCACTCGTTTCATATTTTCTAGTGAGGTTGATGGGAAGATTATGGTACATCAGGCAGACTAACATTTGTTCAGGAGGAATTACCATGAACAAGATAGATTCAATAATCTTCTTTGACGATCTGGAGGATATGTGTAAATTTCAGTTCGAAGATATGACCTCATCTGATTACTCAAAAGCAGCTAAAAGGGGAAAGTATGAATACTGGACTTGTGAACAGTTACTTGAACTAAAGGAAAAACACCCTGCCGAGTTTGATAAGATTCGCAGTGAGTATGTTTTAATGCATACCTTGAGGAACTATAATCTGACTTCGAATCAGAAGCAATATTTAAGCCGGATCAAGAGAATGCCGCTTGATATCAACACGGAAGAAATCAGGCGAATAACAGGGCTTATTGATGAGTGCCACGATTTCTATAGAGTGCCAAGCGATAAGTACAGATCATTTGTGAAATACTTTAAGCGCTACATTGATCTTAAACAAGCGGATATAGAAGACATCCTGCGCAATCTGCATCACGAGGTCTTTTGTAAAGGCTGCTGCTCAACAGATGCGGATACCTGGAGAAAGACATTTCTGAAATTCGAGTTTTACAATACCGAATATAAGTTTGCCTGTGGCAGAAAACTGAGCAGGTATGGATATCCGTTAATAATTTATATTGTGATCACGGAGGATCTGCGCACAAATAATACAGACGCTTTAGTATCGTTCACAAGTTACGATTTCGAGAAGCTTATGCTATTGTATTCTTCTACCAAGAGGGTAAAGAGGGTAAAGCTGAATTATATAAAGAAGGTTGGTTCAGTTTATATTGTCAGTGTTGTGGCAAGACCATACACTCCGGAAGATCCGTTCTTCGAGTTTTTCATTTCGGAAGAAACATACAATAAAATCATGCATCTTATTGACGCTCTTACCATTCGTTATCAGATGAAGTATCCCTTACAATATAGATGCGACGCCTATAAGACTTTTGTAATGTACAGGTCTATAGATCCGATCAACCGCGGATTGCCTATTCCAGTAGACTATTATTTTGCTAAATAGCCGGTATTTATTACCACAGCATACGAACACACCTTCGCAAAGCTAAGAAATACAAGGGTTTACGGCGCTAAAAAAGCGTTGGTCCATATTGGGACAGTAAAAATTTTGCTGCTATTTTAGAAAAAGTGGCGAGAGGCAATAAATCTAAAATAAAATCTTGCCTGATAAGTGAAATGGTAACAACATTTCTTATTTTCGTTTTAATTTGCGCAAAAACATTTTCGATTTTCGTTAGAAATCACGATAAAACATTTGGCAAATTCGTTAGGCGAGCTTATTCTGATACCATAAAGGTAAAGAAATACGAGATCGATTTCCTGTATAATGTTTTGAAATATGATGTTGCCTTAGAGGGTGTAGAAGTGCCATGCTTACTTGGAAATCTTTATGATTTCTGCTATTTGTGATAATATTATTTTAGTTAGGGCTGGTCGTGTGACCTTGGTCCACCAAATAGCGGGGATATACCCCGCACTTTCTTTATAGGGGAATATAATTGGAATCGTATTGTGACTATGGATTTTGATATAAAAGAGTTTGATAAATATCGTGAGAATAACTGCCTTGAGGTGAAGAAAGCCAAAGGCGGTCTTCCGCTGAGCCTGTGGGAGACATACTCAGCGTTTGCCAATACTAACGGCGGCTGTATCATTCTCGGTGTTCGGGAAAATGACGATAAATCGTGGAGCACGACGGGGCTCAAGGATGCATCGAAATTGAAGAAGGATTTCTGGGACAGTATTCACAATAAGCAGAAGGTCAGTATATCCCTGCTAAGTGATAGAGATGTGACTGATTATGTCGTTAATGATGACGTCATCCTTGTTGTTAAGGTTCCGAAGGCCAGAAGAGAAGATAGACCTGTATATATCAAGGATGATATGTGGGGCGGCACTTTCAGACGGGACTGGGAAGGTGATTATCATTGCACAAAGAATGCCGTTCTTGCGATGCTGCGTGATCAGACCGAAGATACTCCTGATCAGAAGGTGCTGATGAACAGGAAGATCAAGGATCTTAATAAGGATTCCATTGCTTCATATAGGCGCAGATACGATGGCACTCATGATAATGCTTCTTGGTCTAAGCTTACTGACGAAGAGTTTCTGGTAATGATCGGTGCTGCTTCTGATGATACGGAAGATGGAAGTATCAGACCGACAGCTGCGGGACTTCTTATGTTTGGTGAAGAACATCGGATCACTCGTGAGTTCCCCGAATTCTTTCTGGATTACAGGGAGATGCTTGATCCCAATATACGATGGACGGATAGAATACAGAGCCAGTCCGGTGATTGGTCAGGTAACATATACGATTTCTTTTCGCGTGTATCAACAAAACTGACATTGGATCTTAAGAGACCTTTTAAGACAGACGGACTGTATCGTATCGAAGAAACACCCGTACATGAGTCCGTTAGAGAGGCATTGGTCAATTGCCTTGTAAACACTGACTATTTCCAGTCTTGGAGCGTCATCATAGAAAAGTATAATGACAGGATCGTATTTGCTAATCCGGGATCAATTCGTATTGGTAAATCGCAGATGCTCAAAGGTGGAATATCCCAGCCACGTAATAAGAATCTCCTTAAGATGTTCAATCTTATCGGAATCGGTGAACATGCCGGGAGCGGTGTTCCTGATATCTTTGATGTATGGAAAACAGAGAAGTTTGCAGATCCCGTCATCGAAGAGCGTTCAGGGCGTGATGGCGGACCGGACAGAACCACGGTTACATTGCCGTTGGTAGGTGTTGATTATGCCCTTTCTGCCGAAGGGCAAAGAAAAGGGCAAAGAAAAGGGCAAAGAAAAACGGATGATATAAATGTTCGCCGCTCAGAAGTATGTTCTATCATATCGCAATCGCCTGAAGTTACTGTAGCTATTATTGCTGAGAAGCTCGGTATATCGGACAAACAGGCAAGGGGCGATATAGATTTCTTAAGAAAGAACGGATACATTTATCGTGAGGGTTCTACCAAAAATGGTAACTGGTTCGTCAGCAAGGTTTATAAGCCTGATTGACAATATTGATTAACGCTATAGGGATACATTGATAAAAAAGTGCAATATGGATGATAATGATCGGGTGAAAGACCTACAAATACATATACAGAACCTCGAAGAAGAAAACAAATATCTTAAAGGATTACTTGATGCTGCCGGAATTGCTTATGAGTTTAAGTCTATAAAGTCACCAATGGAGGTAGATGAAGCACCTGCGATAAAGGAAGAAATTCTGACCAAAGATAAGGTGTTGTTCTTTTATTCTATGTTTAAGGGACGCAAGGATGTGTATAGTCTTCGTTCCGGTAAGCCAAGTAAAAAGACCGGTAAATACGGATATTATCCTCAATGCGCGAATATATGGAATTATTCATTATGCGGCAAGGCTACCAATGCGAAAATAAAGTGTGCTGACTGCCCTAATCAGAGTTACAAACCATTAACTGGGGATGTACTGGCAGCACACCTAAAGGGAGAAAAGCCGGATTGTTCCGATGTGGTAGGGTTATATCCTGTATTGCCGGACGGCACATGTAATTATCTTGTCTATGATTTTGATAATCATGATGATGGATCAGACTCGTTACAATGGCAGGAAGAAACCAATGCACTTAGGAGAATGTGCGAGAATAATAACGTTCCCTGTTTGGTTGAGAGGTCCAGGTCAGGCAAGGGCGCTCATGTATGGATCTTTTTCGAGAGTCCGATAGAAGTTAAAAGGGCTCGTGAGTTCGGAGCCACATTGTTGGATAAAGGCGCAGAAAGCGTGAATCAGGTCTCGTTTGATACATACGACCGAATGATTCCGGCTCAGGATAAACTGCCTTCGGGAGGGCTTGGAAATCTTGTGGCGCTTCCGTTACAAGGGAAAGCGGTGAAGAACGGCAATAGTGTGTTTGTTGATGCAAACTGGCAGCCTTATTATGATCAGTGGGATATATTAAAGAAGACAGGAAAGATCAGTGAAAGATTTATAACCGAAAAGATTAGCTCATGGGGAATAAAAGAAACGGATACTGATGAAAAAGGTAAAATGACGTCTCGGCAGATATCTATAGATGAAACTCCATGGGATAACAATAATGCGTTTTCTTCATCAGATGTAGACGGTCTGATCAGGATAGTTGTTGCTGACAAGGTGTATGTTGCTAAAACTCTGATGAAACCGAAACT
Organism: Mageeibacillus sp. UBA6976; assembly: GCA_002450155.1. Lineage (GTDB taxonomy): Bacteria > Bacillota > Clostridia > Saccharofermentanales > Saccharofermentanaceae > Saccharofermentans. The sequence goes on from DJYO01000031.1 coordinate 127,172, forward strand.
GCAAAACAAGATCAGAAGATTAGCAGCCTATAACAATCCGGAATACTTTAAGAAGCAAGCCATAGGGCTTCCGACTCTCGGCATACCACGTATCGTATATTCTGGCGAAGACACGGATCAGTATATTGCTATCCCGCGAGGATGCCTTGAAAAGTTGTGCAATAATCTGAAGTCGGCTTCGATAGAATACGAGATTGAAGACAAGCGTTATAATGGTAAGAGTATAGATGTTGCATTCTCCGGAACGCTTTATCCTGAACAAAAAGAAGCGTGTTCTCATATGCTGGAATATGATATTGGCGTTCTCTCGGCAGCAACAGGTTTTGGAAAGACAGTTGTAGGTTCATATCTTATATCAAAACGTAAAGTGAATACTCTTATCCTTGTTCATACAAACGAGATCATGCAGAACTGGCTGACCGATTTAGAACGATTCCTGGAGATAAACGAGGATTTTCCTCAATATACAACAAAGACAGGAAGGGTTAAAACAAGAAAGAGTCTGATAGGAAAACTGACTGGTGCACATAATTCATTAACTGGAATAATAGATGTGGCAATGGTTTCTTCTATGGGCAAGGGTGAGAATGTAAAGCCTTATGTCAAGAACTATGGAATGGTAATCATGGATGAGTGTCATCATGGCGCTGCAGATACGATTGAATCGGTTCTGTCGGAAGTGAATGCCAGATATGTTTATGGATTGACCGCAACAGTAAAACGTGAAGACGGAAAAGATAAAACCGTACTGATGCATTTTGGTCCCGTGAGATATAGTTTTACTGCCAAAGAAAAAATGATGTTGCAAGGAATAGATCATATTCTTGAACCAAGATTTACGCCTATTGCCTCTGCAAAAACGAAACTGACCGCAAATGAAGCCTACGATATAGTTGCAAATAGTGATATCAGAAATAATATTATTGCTACCGACATCGAAAAGAACGTGATAAACGGTCATACCCCGCTCGTGCTGTCAAAAAGAAAATCGCAGATAGAAATGTTGTTTGACAAGGTGAAAGATAAGGCTGATCATGTTTTGGTCCTTACCGGAGGAAAAACTCAGGCAGAACGTAAAAAGATACGAGACGAATTAAATGCAATACCACCGGACGAAACATTGATCATCCTTGCAACCGGGCAATATATAGGTGAAGGGTTTAATTGTTCTCGCCTTGATACATTATTCTTGGCGATGCCCATTGCCTGGGATGGAAATGTCGAACAGTATACAGGCCGTCTTAACAGGAGTTATGAAGGCAAAGATAAGGTAACTGTTGTAGATTATGTGGATCACCACATTGATATGTTTGCAAATATGTATAACAAACGCCTCAGAACATACAGAAGAATTGGATATGAACTGGTTCAGGGTGCAGAGAACAAGCCAACCGAGGAGTTCTTCTTTGATAAGGACACTTACTATAAATCTTTCAGAAATGATTATATCGGTGCTCATAACGAGATAATAATATCGAGCCCATATGTGAGTTCAGCCGGGGCAGAACGTCTTATTCGCGATGGGTTGTCTAATGACAATAAATCAATGCTAATAAAACTGATTACATATTCACCGGAGCATTATACTGATGATATTAAGGGAAGAATTGAAGTACTCCACAATAAACTTGTAACAGCAGGAATAGAACTACAATATTCTGAACGTATTTCATCCAAATATGCGATCATTGACAGAGAGATTATTTGGTATGGAAGCATGAACTTGGTATCTACCATTAAAGAAGACGATGATGAGATGCGAATTGTTAATAAGGATATAGCAAAGGCGTTACTGAATGATTGACACAATATGCTATCAACAATAGAATAATCTTGCGATGATAATTCATCCATGATGGTGTGATAACACACCGCTGATAACAATTTGATAACAGTAGTTCGGAGACCCTGTGGACTCAGGATAACAGAACGGAAATGGAATCAAATGGTATCAGATGACCTATGCAAAATCGTTTAGGATTACTTTTAACTTAGCGAGTACGAGTAATCAAAACCAGTCTGCTTCGTGATAATAGAACACATGTCATCCAACTTACGCTGTTCCCAAGGATGTGCTTGATTCGTATGCTGTTTATCTTTTGCTCTGAAAGATTTGCGTATTTGTGTTTCCCCTGTATAGGTTTTTCCTACTCTCCATAAGCGGGAGCCCGTTATTACTGCCGCTCGATAAGAGATTCGGTAATAGTATAAGAACAGATATAGAGATACTAATAAGAATAATTAATCAAATACTGACTGAACAAAGAAAGCTTGCTTGCTTCGTGCGTGCGCGCGTGATATCCCTCGACTATTGTGATTATTTCAGAAAATCTTGATGTTATTTCAAAAATCGTTGCAAATTGTCCCCGCTCTTATAAGTAGGAGGGTCAATAAGACCAATGAAAAATCTTTCGACCATCCGGGGCTAAAGTGTCCCCCAGCATTAAGTAGAGATCAAAACGAGGAGGTTTTACATCATGGTTGAAATCAATGAACACACAAGCTACGCGAGGGTTCCTACAAGCGTTCTCAGGGACAAGCGGATACCTCTTGCAGTTAAAGGCATGTATGCGGTTATCTGCGGCTGCTCAGAGGATTGGGACTATTCCATCCAGGGCTATGAGAAGGTCCTTAAGGAAGGCCGCGGAGCTATCGGGAGGCACCTTAAGTTGCTCGAGAAACTAGGATATCTAAGAAGGACTTACCATCGTGGCCCCGACGGAAAATTCTTGGATGCGAAGTATACGGCACTTGCCGAGCCTAAAGATGCTTCACCTACATAAGGAAAACCTACATAGGTTTTTCCTACTCGCCATAAGCGGGAGCCGCATTATAACGTCATCCGATAAGTGAGCCAATTATATAGAAGTAATGAATATAGATCTACTAATAAGAATTATGAACCAAATACAGAAGAACAAAGAATCGTTCGTACGTACGACGCGTGCGTGGGCATTAAGTATAACAAGGAGGTGTGATATTGAATAACAAGATTCCTTTCTGGGAAAAGTACACATTAACGATCCGCGAGGCTGCGGAATACTTCCATATTGGGGAGAAGAAAATGCGAAGGATTGCGGAAGAGAATATTGATTCTGATTTTGTCGTTATGAACGGCAACCGGATCATGATAAAGCGTAAATGCTTTGAACAGTATATAGACCAGGCAACTGCCGTATAAATCAATCGTTAATCAGAGTCTCGGTATGGTATAGTTATCTATATCATATCGGGCTCTCTTTACGGAAAGGAGAGAGACTAATGAGCGAGAAAAGACGCGACAAGAAGAATCGCATTCTTCGCAATGGAGAGAGCCAGAGACCGGATGGTAGATATCAATACACCTACTACGACAATACCGGGATCAGAAGGATCGTGTACAGTTGGAGACTGGATCGTACGGATGCAACTCCTGCCGGCAAAAGACCCGAATTATCGCTGAGAGAGAAAGAAAAGCAGATTCAAGCAGACCTGTTTAATCAGGTAGCTGTTAACGGCGGCGATATTACTGTTCTTGAACTGGTCAAGAAGTACATCAAAACAAAAACGGGAGTAAGACCTTCTACGGCAGCGGGTTATAAGACATGTATCAACTTCCTGTCCAAAGACCCGTTTGGAAGTCTTAGGATCGACAAGGTCAAAATGACCGATGCTAAGTGCTGGTTGATAGATCTGCAAAAGAAAGGAAGAGGCTACAGTTCTCTTCATACTTTCAGAGGCATATTAAGACCGGCCTTTGAGATAGCATATCAGGATGATCTCATTCGTAAGAACCCGTTCCAGTTTGTACTCGGCGATGTTCTTATCAATGATCAGGTTACTCGCGATGCTATATCGAAGCGAGAGATGAATGAGTTCTTGGACTACGTGAAGAACGATAAGCATTATTGCAGGTATTACGATGCATTCTATGTTTTGTTCCATACGGGTCTTCGTATCTCGGAATTCTGTGGTCTTACTTACAATGACATACATTTCGATGAGATGTATATCAATGTTGATCATCAGCTTCAGCGTACAAGCGGCATGGAATATATCATTATTCCTACCAAAACAAATGCAGGTACCCGCAGGGTTCCGATGACTAAAGAAGTCGCTGCCTGCTTTGAACGTATGATCGGGAGCAGACCCGCGTTGAGAAAATAACCGGTCATTGACGGATATACGGGATTTCTGTGTGTTGATAAGAACGGAATGCCCAAGGTCGCGATGCATTGGGAAAAATACTTTAAGTTTGCCCTGGAGAAGCATGACAGGATCTATCGCTTGAGGTTCCCCAAGATTACGCCGCATGTGTGCAGACACACATTCTGTTCCAATATGGCAAGAAGCGGAATGAATCCCAAAACGCTTCAGTATATTATGGGACATTCTGACATCACAGTCACGATGAATACTTATACACATGTTAAGTATGATGACGCGAAGGAAGAGTTTGCCAGAGTTACTGCCATCGGATAACCGCTGTAGTAAATTGGTTTGGTTTTACTACAAATTTACTACAGACCAAGGCTTAGATATGCCGAGAAAGGGCACGATAAGCCAAAACAACAAGAAAGGCCGAGTTCTTGAAAAAACTAATGATCAAAGGCTTTTCGGGGATTATCGGGGCAAATCGTAACTATGATAAAAGTTTTGTTTATATGCCACGGCAATATATGCAGGTCTCCTATGGCAGAATTTGTGTTGAAGGACCTGGTGCAGAAGAGGGGCAGGGGAGACGAGTTCCTTATCAGTTCATGTGCAACAAGCTCTGAGGAGATATGGAACGGTGTGGGCAATCCCTTATACCCGCCTGCAGCAGCGGAATTAAGGAAGCACGGTATTACTGGATTTGAGGGCAAGCGTGCCAGACAGCTTGTAAGAGCTGATTATCTAAACTACGACTACATTCTATGCATGGATCAGATGAATGTCCGTAACAGTTTGAGGATCTTGGGAGGCGACCCTGATTCTAAGGTTAAAAGGTTGCTTGATTATTCAGACAGAGTCCGGGATATATCAGATCCCTGGTATACCGGTGATTTTACCCGGGCTTACGAGGATATACTGGAAGGCTGCGAAGCTTTTCTGGATTCTTTGTGATCTCCGAAACCGATAGTTATTGCGCCTGTGGGGCAAACAGTCTTGCATGCGCCGCATCTTATACATTCGGCTGATCTCGGCGTAAGATGGGGATCTACATCCATCTGGCAGGCGCTGCGGCATTTGCCGCAGTTTATGCATTTGCTCTTATCTATCCTTATGTGGTAGAGGCTTATTTTATTAAGCAGTCCGTAGATCGCGCCGAGAGGACAGAGCAATTTGCAGAAGAAGCGTTTGATAAAAACGCATCCCAGGATAACGGCTACGAGTATGCCGAGCTTAACATAGAATAAGGGCCCTATAGAGTTACTGAGATTGCTGTGGGTTAAGAGCATGGGTATACCTGCTTCTAGAGTGCCTGCAGGGCAGATGTACTTGCAGTATATGGGAGGAGTGCTCCCTTGTGTTGTGACTAGTACAAGGGGGATTACTATGACGCCCAGAGCGAGAATGATGTATTTTACATAAGTCAGGGGCTTGGGGAGATTGAATTTCTTAACAGGTATCAGGGCTATCAGCTCCTGAATAAGGCCAAAGGGACAAAGGAATGCGCAGACAGCTCTTCCTATCAGGGCACCTATGGCAAGAAGGAAACCCCAGACGTAGAAACTGAACTTAAGGTCAGCACGTCCGGTTATTGCGAGAAGCGCGCCTATAGGGCAGGATACGGAGGCTGCAGGGCAGGAGTAACAGTTAAGCCCGGGGGTGCAGAAATCCTTGAATCTGCCGTTATAGAGCTTGCCGGTTATAAAGTTGCCGGCATGGCAGTTAGTAAACCCGAAGGCTGCGATCTGTATAAGCTTTCTGCGTATCTTCTGTTTCATTATCCGAGACCTATACATTCCATACAAAGAATGACTGCCTTATGCCATATGGCAGTAAGTTCGCCCCGGTAGATGCCATAGCAGATAAAGCATATGGCAAGGACAATGAGCAGGCCCGATATCAGATTTCTGGCCTTATCCGAGATTTGCATAGACAGCTTCCATGTACTGATCCGGGTAGCTTCCCTCTATAGGACCTGCCACTACCTCGCCGTTGCTGTTTACGATAAAGGTGGTAGGGACTACCGAGGCCTGTGCGACATATTCATTTAAGAGTGCGTCGTCCATGACAAGGATAGGGAAGGTGACTCCCAGATCCTCGATGAGCTCTACACATGTTTCTGTTGTCTGGCTGTCGTAAACATCGCAGGGGATGCCTATGAGTCCTACATTCAGTTCAGCGAGCTCGCCGTTATACAGCTCTTCAAGATCAGGCATCTCGGAGATGCAGGGACCGCAGTATGTGCCCCAGATATTTACAATGGTAAGTTCGTGATCTCTAAAGTACTGGTCCGAGTATTCAGTGCCGTAGATATCTGTTGTATTGAATACAAGCCCGGTATATTCCTCGCTTTGGCTGATATCAGATTCCTCTGTCTTGGTCTCCCGGGACTCGGTAAGTTCGATCTCTTCCTCGTCTTCGTCCTTATCTCTGTCACGCTCCCTCTTTCTGCTGCCGCCCTGGCAGGATGTAAGGAGCATGCATGCTGCAAGCGTGATGGCGATAAGTTTGCTTATATCTTTATGTTTCATTGTTGATCCCTCTCTCAGATTGATAGATACATTATACCCCCTTATTTGATCTTTACTGATATAATGCTGTCTATGGACGGATATCTTACAAGAACTGAGATGCTATTAGGCAAGGAGGCTTTGGATAAGCTTGCTTCCGCAAAGGTTGCCATCTTCGGGGTCGGAGGGGTAGGCGGATATGTTGCTGAAGCCCTGGCAAGGTCCGGGGTAGGATCTTTGCTCCTTGTAGACAGTGACAGGGTGGATCTGACCAATATCAACAGACAGATAATTGCTCTAAGGAGCACTGTAGGCAGATATAAGACCGAGGTCATGCAGGATCGGATAAGAGATATTAATCCATTATGCAATGTAGAGATAAGAAACTGTTTCTTCCTTCCTGAGAATGCATCAGAATTTGTATTTTCAGACTATACATATGTAGCTGACTGCGTTGATACGGTAGCTGCCAAGATCGAGATAGTCTGCAAGGCAAAGGCAGAGGGGACACGTGTTATAAGCGCCATGGGTGCAGGCAATAAGATACACCCTGAGATGTTCGAGGTGGCAGATATCTATAAGACATCGGTCTGTCCTCTAGCCAAGGTTATGCGCAGAGAGTTAAGAAAGCGCGGGGTAGAAGGGCTCAAGGTGGTCTATTCCAAAGAAGAACCTGCAAAGACAGGCTCAAGAACACCCGGAAGTATTGCTTTTGCGCCGTCTGTTGCAGGCCTTGTTATGGCAGGTGAGATCGTAAGGGATATTACAGATCTCTAAGTCTCCTTATTGCTTCCTCCGTATCTTCGGCCGAGCCAAAGGCGGTAAGCCTGAAGTAGCCTTTGCCGGCTTCTCCGAAACCTTCACCGGGAGTGCCTACGATACCGAATCTTGTAAGCATCAGATCGAAAAATTCCCATCCTCCCATGTCGTCCGGACACTTAAGCCAGATGTAGGGAGAATTGGTCCCACCGGTAAAGAACAGTCCCTTGCTCCTTAAAAGGTCTGACATAAGCCTTGCATTGTTCTTGTAGTAGTCAATATTAGCCTTAAGAGCTTTAAGACCTTCGTCTGTAAGGGAAGCCTCTGCAGCCCTCTGGACGGGATAGGATACACCGTTAAACTTGGTGGCCTGTCTTCTTGACCAGAGCTTAGAGAGCTTGACGCCTCCTGCAGTAAGCTGGTCCGGCACGATGGTCCAGCCGCATCTTGTCCCTGTAAATCCTGCAAACTTGGAAAATGAGGATACCTCGACAGCACACTCCTTGCTTCCTTCGATCTCATAGATAGTGTGAGGAAGATCGTCAGAAATAAAAGCCTCGTAAGCTGAATCGAAAATGATAAGAGAGCCTGTCTTAAGTGCAAAGTCCACCCACCTGGTCAGTCCTTCTCTTGTGTAGACCGCGCCTGTGGGATTATTGGGAGAGCATATGTAGATAACAGAAGCTTCGGCCGTCTCATCCCTGGGAGGTTCAGGCAGGAATCCGTTATCCTTATCTCCCTTGACATATGAGATCCTGCGTCCTGCCATGAGATTGGAATCCACATAAACGGGATATACGGGATCGGGGATGATTATGGGGTTATCCCCCAGGATATCAGGCAGGTTGCCAAGGTCGCTCTTGGCTCCATCAGATACGAATACTTCGGAATCTGCGATATCGGCACCCAGCTTTCTGTAGTGGAAGGCTATGGCACCTCTTAAGAAATCGTAGCCATATTCAGGCGGATACCCTCTGAAGGTTTCCTTGACCCCCATCTCTTTGCCTGCCTTGACCAGGGCGTCAACGCAGGGAGCAGGTAAAGGAAGAGTTACATCACCTATGCCCATCCTGATGAGCTCTGCTTCGGGGTTTTGCTCTTTGTAATCTCTAACCTTCCTTGCGATGTCAGAGAAGAGGTAAGTCTCCTTGATGGAATTAAAGTTGCTGTTAAGTTTGATATCCATATTGTCTGCTCCTGATAAAAAAATAGGCGCTCATCCCCGCAGACCCTGCCTGAGGGATGAACGCCATTGTTCCGAACACAATTCTAAACAATCGAAATGCTTCTTGTCAACAATATCTTACCTAGTTTATCATTAAACCATGGAAACAAAATGGAGCAAGTTCTATTCTGACACACATTCCGGATTCTCTGATACTACAGAGGATACTTTATACACGCGTATAGCTCTGGTATGCTCCAGATACAGCAAGAGAACAGCCTATGAATATTTCTTGCGTAAGGTAACCTATGCAGAGTTCCTGGAGCAGATCGATCAGGCTGCTGACGGATGGTATCAGTTGGGCGTAAGGGCAGGGGATAAGGTCCTTATCTGTATGGGTGGATGCCCGGCGGTCTTTATTTCCATCTATGCTCTCGATAAGATAGGTGCAACTGCAGTGCTCTGCATCCCCGATTATTCACCGGAGTATCTGGGGAAATTATCTGCGAGTATAAATGCCGGATATGCCCTCATGAGCCGTAACCAGGCAGCTAATTATGCGGATATGCTCTCAAAGAGTACTGTGTCTAAGATAGTTATCGGCAGATATTACGACTATCTGGATTTTATAAGTAATATCTACTATAGCTTTAATGATCTGTCCGTGTATGACAACGTCAGGATAAACAAGCTTAAGACTACATATGTCTATTGGAACGATATCATGCACAAAGCTACGAGAGAGCATGTGACGGTCAATACCGATAATGAGCACGATGCGGTATGCTTCATTCCTGAGAGCAGTAAAGAGAGTGTTGTATGCACGGCCTTCAGTTCCAGAGCTCTGGTAGTATCCTCCCATGCCACTGCTTTTATACACAGAGAGAGGGAGAAAAAGACAGGCCATGTTACGAGAGTTTTGTGTCTTAACGAACTGGCTTTTATCTTTACTTTCCTGATAGGCTGCAACGATGTATTTATGGCAGGACAGACCTTTTTGATCTTTACCTGGCATGATGCTGATAATGTTGTAGGCGCAACCTCTATAACAAAACCGGATACCATTGTTGCGTTCAGCGGAACTGCTGCCAAGTATAACGGTTCTGCCTCGTCGCCTCAGGCGATGAAGAAGGTATCAGCCCTGATAACAGGCGGTACTGCGCTTACTGCTGCCCAGAAGGCCGGCCTCATCGATATTGCGCAGTCCACCGGGAATAAACTTGACTTCTATTATGTCAGCGGCAGCGAGCTGACAGCGAGCTTCGCCTACGCATCTCCCGATATACTGAGTGACCGTTCTATAGGTATACCATTGCCCGGAAATATCCTTAAGGTTGTAGACCGCAATACCATGATGGATCTTAAGACCGGCTCTACAGGTGAGATAGTTGTCCATAACCATACTTTCTGCAACTGCAATATCCTGGAAGACGGGGAGCGCGAAGTCCCCTATGTCAAACTTCAGGACGGCAGAAACTGGATGTTTTTAGGTGTCATTGGCAAGGAGGCATCAGACGGATTCTTCTATACTTACGGCACCATATCCCATGAGGCAAAGATAAACAGTATGCCTGTATATCCCGAGAGGGTCGATAAGGTAATAGCTCTTATAAGAGGCGTTATGGACAGCAGGAGCATCGTTATAGACGATATTAAAGGACCTGTCCTTATAAGTGTAATAGTTCCCCACGAGAGTTATTTCTTTAATACTGACCTTCTGGGCGGACTTGAGCAGAGGATAAGGGAGGAGTGCGAGGTGATGCTGCCTCCTGCAATGCAGCCTTCAGAGATCCAGTTCGCAGCTAATTTTCCCGTAGACAGCAAGGGGCAGACTGATTATGGCGCTCTTGAGGAGAGGGTAAGGCGCAATCACGAATTCCTTACCGAAGACAATTCCATTGATACCGAGGAAGAATAACCGTTTTGGTGGTATAATTAATTGATTTTTTGAAAGGATAAGAGGAATACCATGAAGAGATTTACAATCAGATTTTTGGCTCTGACCCTGGTTGGAGCTATGGGCCTTTCCCTTGCAGGATGCAGCCTTTTAGGCGGATCTTCCCGCAGGAAGAGAGACAAGGACGACGATGACGACGATGACGGTCCTAAGTGGTTCATTGCAGAGACTTCCGAATCGGATCCTGAACCGACAGAGCCCTCCGCAACAACTTTGATAGAGCCGACACAGGCTCCCGTTAGGCCCTCAGGATCCTGGGTGGTAGAGACATCAGACGAGCTTACATACCCTGATCATGTGGCAACTTACGACGAGATCCATCCGTCAAGGCCTCAGGGAACGGTCAAGGGTGATGAGGCAAAGGCAATAGTCGATGCCTGTGAAGCACAGCTCATTACTTACAATATCGATTGCTATGCTGATGCAGATATCCTGTTCCAAGATCCTGAAGCTCTCGGGATCGATGTATCAGATGTCTCCTGGGGTGACGGCTATACGAGCATTGAGGAGTATGAAGAGAAGAAGGAATTCTACGAGGGTATCCTTGAACAGCTTTATACTATCGATTCCTCGACACTTGATAGAGAGGATCTCATCTGCTACGAGAAGATGGTCTATGACTGCGAGATGGATGTTTATTGCTATTCATATACCGCATTCAATTACTACACCATGATCTTTAACTATCTCGTAGGACCTCAGTCAGACATCATGTTCGTTCTTGACGTATTTACCTTTGATACTGTAGAGGATGCTGAGAACTACATCCTTCTCTTAAAGGACATCGACAGATATTTCGGCGAGATGTGCGACTACGAGGAAGAAAGAGTAGCTTACGGATTCATTTCCTCTGATAACAGCTACGAAGAGGCTGCCAAGTCCTTTGATAATCTTGTTGCAATGGAGGAAGACTGCTTCCTTTATCAGTCATTCGAAGAAAGACTGGATAACATTCCGAATCTCTCTGATTCTGACAGGGACAGACTGATCGAGGAGAACGAGCAGGTAATGCACGATGAAGTTTTCCCAGCATTCCAGAACTGCGCTGACAGGATGAGAGCTCTCAAGGGCTCCGGCGGAGAGGACTATGGTCTCTGGGCATACAGAGGCGGCGATGCATACTATTCAGCGCTCTGCATCTCCCAGTCCAACAGCTGCATGTCTGTAGAGGATTCCATGGAGCTTTGCGAGTCCTATCTTGATGATCTCAGCAGCGAGCTTACATCCATCACTCAGGGTGGAGATTCTTCATGGATCAACGAGTACATGGAACATGAATATACAAAGGGTTCTGTTCCTGATGACCTCTCTTTCCTCTACGATGCTGTAGAGCCTGATTTCCCTTCGATCCCGGCTCATGAGTACTATCTCATGGATGTACCTGAGTGCTTTGAGGAGAATTTCTCACCTGCAGCTTATCTTGGTTATCATCTTGATCAGTTCGATTCCAACCTCATTATCGTAAATAACGGAAGCTCAGATTCTGATATCGGTATCACCCTTGCCCATGAGGGATATCCGGGACATATGTTCCAGTCCCTTTATACAAGGAGTGCAACTGAGCATCCTTATATGTACCTCTTTGATTCAACCGGATATGCAGAGGGATGGGCTGTTTATGTTGAGAACTACGCATATAAGTATTATGCGGATACTCCGGACAGTGCCGGAGCAAGGGTCGTAGCTATCGAGAACGAACTCAATGTTATCCTCGGCACCATGATGGATTACGGTATCCATGTTAAGGGCTGGACTCTGACTGACTGTGCCGACTGTTTCAACGATGTATTCGGAGGCGGCGTAAGCGAGAGCGCTCTGCAGGAACTCTATACTCTCGTTGTCACAGATCCCTGCTACTATGTAAAGTATGGTATGGGCTATATCCATACGGCAGAGATAATGAGCGGCGCCCATGGACAGTTCCCCAACGCATCAGATGAGGAGATCCATACGGCATATCTTGATGCTCTTACTACAAATTTCGAGCAGATCGAGACCAATATGTACGAAGATCTGGCAAACTGATCTATAGCAAGTATCAATTAGTTCAAGGGCATCTTAACAGGTGCCCTTGTTCTTTGAATATGACAGTAATATTAAAATTTATATATTTTCTTTGTCAAAATGAGTGTTGTGCTATAATTATCCTGAATAATTATATGGAGGATTGATTAATGGCTACGTTAACACGGCTCGCAAGCACTCTGACTGCCAGGTATTACCCGTCTCAGTCACTGACAGATGCTTTTTATCTTGACGGCAGGCTTTGCGGCAAACGTGAGACACGACAGGCAGACATTACGATTGATAAGGATGAGAGAGGCTTTTTCTTCTCTGTATTTACCCACCCATCGATTCAGGGTTTTGAGCCGGGAAGTCTTCCTCCGTTTGAACCCCAGCTGCGTGATCTGTGTAATGAAGTAAAGTTCGGTCATAAAGAGATCGACGGTATGATAGAGAAATTCCTGTCAACTGCAGTAGATGTTGCAGGAACGATGAAACTCTCGGACAGCGAAGTAAGGAAGCCTTATTTCTCCGGCGTCATCGTCAGGGATTCAGAGGCATTTGCCGTTACTATCGGCACCGGTCTCGCATTCCTGTACAGGGATGACACATTATTCCCCCTCACAGATGCAGGTATCCCCATGGAGCCCATCGATGCCTACGGCAACAGGGTAGGTGACTTCCAGTACTACTGTTCATCCAAGACAGCCAATGCTCTCTGGTCCAACTTCTTCACCCTGGCACCTGATGACTGCATCATCCTCTGCAACAAGGCAGTTTACGATGCATTAGGCCAGAGGGAGATCTTAAGGATCCTGACCGATGCAGACGATCAGTGCGATGCTGCAGGTACAGTTATCACTCAGGCTTCTGCAAGGATGCCCAACACTCCGATGCAGGTTCAGATCTCATTCGTTGAGTCTGTTACCAAGGAGGAGAAGAGAGGTCTGTTTGGCAGAAAGAAGAAGACTAAGGAAGACGAGGAACCCCATCTCATAACATCAACAGTTGAGGGTGGTATCGTAGGCGCAGCAGCAGAAGCGATCGCAGACGCAGGCTTCGTTAATTTCGGTGCGCCCGCAACTGAAGCTGCAACCGCTGCAGCTCAGGCTCCTGTATCCGGCGGCATCGCATTCGGAGACAGCGCGGCATCTAGCGCTGCTTCGGTAGCTGAAGCCAAGGTGGATTTCCCTGATGACAAGGAAGCCGTAACAGAGGTTTCAGCCGAGGAGGTAATGAAGAATCTCTTCGGACAGATGCAGGAATCCTCCCGGAAGGATCAGGAGGCAGCTCAGGCCGCAGCAGAGGCTGCCCAGGCCGAAGAGCCCGCAGCATCTCCTTTCGTAGCAGGAGTGGATACTAAACCTGCCGAGGACGTTATCCCCGCTGCAGAAGAGACCCCTGTCAAGATGGAGACAGTATCCACCACAGTCTTTGAGGCTGATAACGATGACATGTCTCCCACAAAGCCGGTTACGGATATCAATTCGATCCTTATGGGTGCCGGTGACGGTATCCTTGCCAAGGCGATAAAGGAAGAGACACAGAATAACGTAAGTATTACAGAAACCGACCCCGATCTGCTCAAGACAGAGAAGCCTGAAGATCAGGTCCCTGTAACAGATGCAGCTGAGCCGGCTATGCCTTTTACGGTACCTTCAGAGCCCGTCAAGGCTCCCGATGTGGTAAACAAGGCAGACGAGATCGTATTTACGGCAACAGATCCGATCAAGTCCGAGGAGAAGGCGCCTGAAGCATCAGAGACCTTCGATCCTTACGGCAAGCAAAGCTCAGAGCAGCTTATGGATACTCCTCCGCTGGTATTCGGCGATGATGCAAACGCTAAGGCAGAGGCTCAGCCTTCTGAGAATGTGGATGCTATTCCCGTTCCTGACTTTGAACTCAAGGAAGAGAAACCTGAGATCAAGGAAGAGGATAAGCTTGACGTTGACTTCCCTGAGGAGACTCCCGTGGCACCTGCTCCTGCAGCTGAACCTGCATCAGAAGACCAGGTTCCCGTAAGCTCAGACGAATTCATACTGCCGTTCGCAGATCAGGTGGCTACAGTATCCGAGCCTGAAGAGGTCAAGACAGACGATATTCCGGATATGCCGCTTTACGACGGAGGCAACTTCGATACCCCCGTTAATGCGGTCAATTCCGAGGAGCCTATATCTGCTCAGACAGATTCGGCTTATGCATATGGCGATTACAATAATGCCGGGCAGGATGCACAGTCCTACCAGCCATACGGTTCTGAAGCATTCCCTGCTGACGAACAGGCATCTTACGGGGTTTACAATCAGGATGGAGGTACAAATATGAGTGACAACAGCGGATTCACTTCATTCGGTGATGGCAATACTGATATGGGTGGTGACCCTTCCTATGGCGGAGGATATCAGCCTCAGTACACAGACGCAGAGAATGGTTATGCGCAGCAGTGGGCACCTCAGCCCGAGCAGCAGCCCCAGTACGATCCTAACCAGGCTGCAGCTGATTTCACTGATCCTTATAGTCAGACAGCGTCTGCTTCTTCGTCCGCTAAGCTCGATGATGACTGGTTCAACAACATCCTGGGTGTAGATAGTGACGCTTCCGGTTATGCATATTCCGGCACAGATGCTCAGCAGACTCAGCCTTCAAGCGCTCAGCAGGCACAGTACACAAATCCCGGCAAGACTGCATACAGACCTGCAGGCGAAGGCCCTTCAGGCCCTACAAGACGCCCGCAGCAGAATAGACCCAAGACTCAGGGTTCAGGCGGTTCAGGCAATGGCGGCGGCTTAGGCAAGATCAAGCTCAACCGCAACGGCTATATATTCTTTGCCTTTGTAGGTATCTTTATCATTTGCCTTATCATCCTTATCGCTGTTATAGCCAAGGGCTGCAGCAAGAAGGATAAGCAGCCTGCTGAATCAAATGCATCCACAAGCCCCGTTATCTCTGAGAGCGTTCTTCCTACAGAAGTTACGGCAGAGACAACACCTGCTCCTGTATCTGATTCTGCACCTATCGGATACTTCCACTTCTCTGATTACATCGGATTCAGAACATGGTGGGATCTGTTCCATTATGTATACGGTATCGATATCGAGAATAACTCCGATTCAAGGATCGCTACGATCATAACCTACAACGGTCTTGATCCTGCCACATACACAGGTCCTAACTCAGGCGACAGGCTCCTGCTGCCTCCTTCCGGAGTACTCTCAGGCGAGATCACCAATACATTTACTGTAGTGGGTGGTCCTTCGACAGAGACTTCTGCCGCGACAGATGCTCTGGGTAACCCGGTCTCTACCGAGACAACTGCTCCGGGCAGCCCGGTCTCTACCGAGACATCTGCTACTGATGCAGTATCAGGCCAGATCAATCTAACCTGATCTCAAGCGAAAATCATTAAAGCTTAAAACCCCGGGAAACCAATAAAAAGGTCTTCCGGGGTTTCTTTTTTGTTCAAACGCACTACCTTTGTAAACTTCAAAAAAAGATACTTCAAGTATATAATAGGCGTGCTTATAAGAATTTACGCGTGAAGGAAGGTATAAGCCATGCACAAGAGACTTTATATACCGGGTCCGGTAGAAGTTACAGATGATGTATTAGAGAAGATGGCAACTCCAATGATCGGCCACAGGACCAAGGATGCATCCGCTCTTCAGCAGTCTATCTCCGAGAAGATGCAGAAGGTAATGCAGACCAAGAACACGATCGTCCTGTCCACTTCGTCCGGCAGCGGACTCATGGAGGGCGCAGTCAGGTCATTCACTAAGAACAGAGCAGCAGTATTCTCTATCGGCGCTTTCGGTAAGAGATGGTACAAGATGTGTACAGCTAACGGCATCGCAGCAGATCTTTTTGAATCCGAGTTAGGACAGATCACAACATGCGAGATGCTGGATCAGGCTCTTGCTACAGGCAAATATGACCTTATCACCATAACTCAGAATGAGACTTCAACAGGTGTGCATAATCCTATGGCTAAGCTTGCTGAAGTATATAAGAAGTATCCGGACGTTATCGTATGCGTAGATGCCGTATCTTCTATGGGTGGCGATCTTATACCTGTAGATGAGCTCGGTATCGATGTCTGCATCACTTCATCCCAGAAGTGCCTCGGCCTGCCTCCGGGACTTGCCATTGCATCTGTATCAGACAAGGCAATAGCCAAGGCTGAGACCGTTGAGAACAGAGGTCTTTATTTCGATTATCTGGAGCTCGTTAAGTTTGTTAAGGAGAAGCCTTATCAGTATCCTTCCACTCCTTCCGAGTCCCACATGTTCGCTCTCGACTATCAGCTTGATAAGATCCTTGAAGAAGGTATCGTAAACAGATATAACAGACATGTGGAGATGGCCGAGATCGTAAGAGACTGGGCAAGAGAGAACTGCGAGCTGTATTCTGACCCTGATAACCTCTCAGTTACCGTTACATGTATAACCAATACAACAGGTCTTGCTTTTTCTGATATCAACAAGGCGATGGGTGATAGAGGATATCTCATGAGCAACGGTTACGGCCCTCTTAAGGACAAGACCTTCAGGATCGCACATATGGCAGATACAACAGTAGATGACATCAAGGTGATGCTCAAAGACCTCACCGAGGTTATCGCTGAACTTAAGGCAAGAGCATAATTAGCAGGAGGAGATATAGCATGAAGATCCTTATTACAGAGAGTATCGCAGACGAGAGCGTTAAGTATCTCAAGGACCGCGGATATGAGGTTGAGGAATACCTCGGCCATACACAGGAGGAGATCGAAGAACATATCAAGGGCTTCGATGCACTCATCATCAGATCAGCTACCAAGGTAGGCGAGCCTTTGCTTGCTAATGCAGATTGCCTTAAGGCAGTAGGCAGAGCAGGTACAGGTATCGACAACATCGACGTTAAGGCCTGCACAGAGCACGGCATCATCGCACTCAACACACCTACAGCTAACAATATCGCTGCAGGTGAGCTCGCAGTAGGTCTTGCTTTCTGCGTATTCAGAAATATCTGCGATGCCAACGAGGGCGTACATACAGGTGATTTCAGAAGAGGAAACTGGACAGGATATGAGTTAGAGGGCAAGACAGTTGGTATCATCGGCCTCGGCAGGATCGGCTCCATCGTAGCAAGAAAACTCAAGGGCATAGGCATGAATGCCATTGCATACGATCCTTATATCCCTGCAGAGAAGTTCGACAGATTAGGTGTAAGACGCTGCCAGACATTAGATGAGCTCCTTATGGAAGCTGATCTTATCACGCTCCATACACCTAAGACAAAAGAGACATACAACATGATCGCCAAGGAGCAGCTCTATAAGTGCAAGAGAGGTGTCAGGATCGTTAATGCCGCAAGAGGCGGTCTCATCAACGAGCAGGATCTTGCTGATGCATTGGCTGAAGGCCAGGTTGCAGCAGCTGCGATCGACGTATTTGATAAGGAGCCTTCCTACAACAGGAAACCGGGCGAGCAGGAGTTTGACAATGTACTTATCCATGCTCCTCACTGCTACATCACACCTCACCTCGGAGCTTCTACTGTTGAGGCTACAGCCAAGGTAGGTCAGGGCATCGTAGAGCTTGTTGACGGCGCTCTCAAGGGCGAGCTTGTTGCAGCTATCAACATGCCTCAGTTCTCCGGTTCCATGGAGGAGATCAAGCCTTACTGCTCACTTGCAGAGAAGATCGGTCGGATGTATTTCCAGGCTGAGAATATGCCTATCAAGAAGGTTGAAGTAAGATACAGAGGTGAGCTTGCCGAGAATTCCGGTACGAGCATCATCACCCTCTCTCTCATGATGGGTCTGCTTAAGGGTATGGGCAACGATCACGTATCCTATGTAAATGCAGCCGAGAATATCGAGGAGTGCGGCATTGAGGTCGTAGAGACAAAGACAGATTCCATCCAGAAGTACAACAACCTCATCAATGTTGTATTCTTCACAGAGGACGGCAGAGAACTCAAGATCAACGGTACGGTATTCGGACCTGATACAGAGGTTATCGTATCTTTCTTCGGTTACGAGATGAACTGCCCTCTGTCATCTACTGTTCTTGCCATCAAGAACAATGACGTTCCCGGCGTTATCGGCAGGATCGCAACCATCCTCGGCAAGCACAACATCAATATCGCTTCCATGCACTGGGGCAGAAAGAACCAGGATGGTTCTGACAACCCGCACGCACAGGCTTTCGTTGCTGTTGAGCAGGCTGTTTCCAAGGACATCATAGATGAGCTCTCAGCTGCTGAGGGCGTGCTCAGAGTATCACTTCTTGAGCTTGAGTAATATCACAATAGGATCATGAGTTACAGGGCCAGCATTATGCGGCCCTGTTTTTTTGCAAACCTCCTGCCTAAGATATAGAATATCCCTATGTATTACCATTATGACAACCGGCAAGGCTGGCTCGGAGGTCCCTGCGGCCTTACAAGATATAAGGGCAGGTACCATCTTTTTTACCAGTACTATCCCCATGCAAACCACTATGGTCCTATGTATTGGGGACATCTGGTAAGCGACGATCTCATAAGCTTTGAAGACCTGGGACTCGCGCTTGCTCCTGATTCCGAGGAGCTGGGGTTCGGATGCTCATCGGGCTGCGCTGTAACCTTCGGGGATAAGATATATTTATTCTATGGATCTGTGTCAGAAGAAGGGGAGGGGGTATCTCTTGCAGTATCCTCTGACGGTCTTGAGTTTGAGAAGAAGGGCAGGATCCTTAAGGCTCCCCCGGGATCCAGATTCAGGACTCCCTTTGTATTTGAGTACCAGGGCAGCTTCAGGATGCTGGTAGGCTCCGGATACAGGGTACTCATGTACACCTCTGAAGATCTGTATAACTGGACAGATGAAACTGAGCTAATGTGCGATTCAAGATTCGGCCTTACCATAGAATATCCCCAGCTTATCGAGCTTAAGGGCAAATGGATCCTTGTTATCCAGGGCGAGAGGCATATGCCATCCAAGGTCTTATTCGCCAGTGGTAGTTTTGACGGCAAAACATTTGAATTTGATGAAACGGATACAGGCGCAAGTTTCATTCCCATCGAGACCGGACCCGAGTTCTATAGCCCTGTAAGCTATAAGGATATCATTATAGGCTGGATGTACTCAACGAGGTTTACATATGCAAGCGCACTGTCTTCTCCCAGGACTTTGAGTCTTGACGAAGGCAGGCCCTGTCTTAAGGTTATAGACGGCCTTAAAGGAAGGCTCAAGGATGAGAGCAGGTTCGTAAGATATGAGAACGGAAGGCTCGAGATATTATTTGAGCACCGTGTGCTCTGGTCTAAGGCATATGCCCATGGACCTGATATAAAAACGCTTGAAGATGTGGGAACAGTGGAAGTTTTTATGGAGGACGGCACGGAGAACGTGTCACTGTTTATATGCTGAAAAGGCCCGAACTTATTAGCTGTAACAATGTTACAGCGGTTTTTAAGGAGATTGGAGAAGATAGCGAGAAGCTAAGCGGGATCCCGGAAGGTTTTGGTCCTTTATACAGGCTGGACAGACCTGTAAGCGGGATAATGCTCCTGGTAAGACCGGGCCATGACTGCGAGGTAGAACATAAGGATTATTATCTTGTCTGCAAGGGCGATCCGGGAGCACGTGGTATCATGGAGGATCTTTTGTACCATGACCCGAGGCAGAACCGGAGCTTCCCTGTTAAGAAGATGCGCAAGGGGGTTAAGAGCGCCAGACTGAGCTATGAGACAATAGCTTATGATAAGGATAATGATCTGTCTCTTGTTAAGGCCTGTCTTGATACCGGGAGGACTCATCAGATAAGGTGCCAGTTTGCAAGCCGCGGGATGCCTCTTGCAGGGGACGGCAGGTACGGCAGCAGGATAAAATGTGATATTGCCCTCATCTGCAAAGAAGTGGGTTTTACATCTGAGGGCAAGGAGTATATAGTTTCAGTGGAGCTGCCCGGGCAGTATCCGTGGACTTTGTTCAAGGTTAAGGATCAATATGGTGAATAATGCATTATCAAAAAAGAGATTTCATGCCGTTTATCTTGTATCGGTACTATATGTAATACTTACTTATCTGTATCCGGTACTGTTCGTTTGGCTCTGGTATACAAACCCGCATTCAACTGACTTGTATATGCTCAGTTATGAACTGAACTTCAGGAATGTGCTGACTTTCCTTCCGCTGTTGGTGCCGGTTATCTTATTCTGGGTCAATCTTGTTGTAGCTGTTACAAACCGCAAGAAACCAAGTGATGTATTTTACACGATGAACGTGATAATGAAGTACGGACTGATCCCGTTCTATCTGATCGGAGGATGTATTATAGCGTTGCTCATAATGCTTATAATATCTCCCGTTATCATCATGGTATTCGTTACGCCTCCTGCTGTAACGATCCTTACCATAATCGGTTATCTGTCACTGATAGGAACGCTGCCGGTAGGACTTGCGTCTATCATAAAGGGATGCAAGGATAAATTCATCCATCCTGCGCTGGGAGTATTCTACGGTATAGCACAGTTCTTTTTCGGCTTTGATGTCCTGTCTACGATGGGGATGTCCCTTAACTTCAAAAAGCACAGGAAACTCTCTTTGGTACTGCTCATACTGCTGATAATATTTACCATACTTGCGATACTGGTTCTTGTACTATGGGCAGGCGTAGTAATAACCCTTATTGCAGAGTTTGTAAACAGGGCAGGCTAAAGCTTAGTTTCTGGGCGTTACTTTAAAGATATTGAGGTTCTCTGATAAGAATACGCTCTCGCCAAGTTGCTGGAATGTATAGGTATTATCGTAGTTATATTTGTAGTATTCCAGATTGCCGCAGATGATATATTCGATATCGTACTTATCGATTATCGACTGTACTTCCTGCACGTTCTGGCTGAGGTACAGGATATCGATATCCTGATGTCTCGGAGTGATATAGAGTTTCCATACGTCACGCTCAGGATCCGGTACGAGGAGATCTGACTCCTTGTCAACTATGCCGTGATATCTCCAGAGCCATTCGTGAGTCTGCCAGCCGAATACGGTAGGAAGTCCCGTATAGCTTGATACAATGCTGCCGTCAGTATAGCTGTCTGCATATGCTTCGCAGATGACAGGAGAGCCTTTTACATTCTCGTTCAGCCATGCTATGGCATCGTAGTAGGATCTAAGACCGCCCTGGGGTATATAGGCTATAGGGCAATAGTGGTCTTCCATATAAGCTGTGCCGTCAAGACCTTTGAAATTAGACGGGCTTAAGTCATCGCCGCATCTCTGCTTTAAGGCTGCCATCGTATAGTGGGCAGGGATAAAGAGCATTGCGAGAAAGACTACCGATACGGCAAGCATGGCGCTTGAGAAAGAACCTTCTCTGTTTACTATCCACATGAGCCTTATTATGGAGTAGATCATGGCAACTGACAGGATAATAAAGGCTGCGAATGCGAACTTGAACATGGTATTTGATCTGAGATAACCTCCGGTGTAGATATCTCTTACATAGAATATCTCGGGGGCGATTATGAGCATGATGCCTACTACCACCATTCCGCAGCAGAATACATCAGCGAGGTTTCTCTTGCAAAAGAATGCCTGCACGGGATTTGTATAAACATATTCGTCGCCTATTACCGTGGATCTGAAGGTTTTATTCTTAAGTTCTTTGGCGCTTGCCTTGCGTCTGTTTTGTGTTAATACCGTGACCACGAGGAAGGTGATGCAGATGATGAGATGTGTTCCCCATAAGATAAAGAGCTGGTACAGCGGTGAGTGGTTAACACACTTGCCCAGTGAATTGGAGATCATATCAAAGTTCAGGTTGAAGGGGAGACTTACTATATGACCTAAAGTGAACATAAAGCTCATCTGGAATGATGTCCTGGTAAGAGCTCCCGGGGTATATACCGAGATAAGGTATGAGACGAACAAAAGCATGGCCTGAGCGAATATATGAAGGACCGGCCTGTCTCCGAAGAGAAGGTATAAGCCTAATATGCCAAAGGTGTTTAATGCAAAGTAGATCCCTCCCGGAATATCGCAGAAGACCTTGGATCTTACTGTATTTACGACAAAGACCGTCATGGATAGGAAGATAAAGTAGATAAGAAAATCCCAGTAACTGGTCATCTGAGCTACGCCCAAAAGAACAGATGCGATAACAAACCCGAGAGTAAGAGTTATCTTGTATTCAACGCCAAGCCTGCCTGAGGGCGAGGAGAAATTATACTTGGATCTCTTGAGGCTGATCTCGGCAGTATGGGGGAGACTTGCCTCTGATATCATGGTGATCGCTATGGCCATTATGAGCAGTACCACCATCATGGAGATGACATGAGCGTGAAGATCGCCTACCAGATAGGAGTAGAAGGGAAATTCCTCTATAGTATAGTCCCCTCCGTTGGTTACCACTTCAGGATTCCATCCTATGTATCTCGTAGAGTCAGGGTAGAAGAAGTTATCCGTTCTTCCCACATCAGCCCCCATCTTTGAGAACAGATCCAGCAGGCTGTTGCCCAGAGAGTTCTCATCGTAGAAGAAGGAATGGGAATTGCCGAATAAGGATACGGCGCATGCGGTAAGTATTCCTGCAAGGGTGCGGGTGATCTTATTGCTGTGAAGGCCGAACTTTTCCGCAGTATCGATAAAGAGGGTTCCGATGGAATAACTCATGGCAAGGGGGAGCGCCGTACATGTGCACATTGCGATGTTATATCCGATGGAAGGTGTAATGCATGTGAACTTGATCAGGAGTGCATATACGAACTGACCAAAGTAATAGTAGTTGATGGGATAGCCTGAGAGCCACATGTCATTGGCAGGAAGAGTGGAGTTCCTTAACATGGACATGATAAAACCGTAATCCATGAATTTCTCCTGGCCGTTGATATCTGGTAGGAAGCCCTTGAAATAGCACATCAGTACAAGTGCCAAGGCAAATACACTCTCTTCTACCGCTATATGGAGAACGTAATCCGGCTCTTTGATCTTGTCCATAAGGTTCTCGCGCAGAGGCTTGATGCCATAGCATATTCCTGTAACGATGCATATGGCCAGGATGACCAGCGGGAAGTTAAACCTGTAGATCCCGATGTAGGTAAGAGTCCAGACCAGAAGGCTTACCATCAGTAGCCCCAAGGTCTGTGTAAGGATAAAGCCGCCGCTTGGCATCTGCCTGAAGAGCCGGGTTCCAAGAGGGAGCGCTGCTATTCCGAATACTGTTAGGAGCGCAGTCCATCTTAAGACCAGCAGGGTATCACTTGCTCCCATGGTACATAGCCCTACAAACAGTAAGAGCGCAAAGGGAACTAAGAGCAGAAGGTAGTAATACAGCTTGTGACTTTGTTTCTTGACCATTAGATATACTCCGCAAGATCAGTTATATCAGGGTGGGGAAGGCTGTTTTGCGATCCGCTCCGCCCGATTATCTCTGATGTGATTTTGCCCGCAAGTCTTATTACGCTGTCCAGTCTGTTCTTCGGGATCGAGGTACTGCCTTCAGCTTGTGAGGATGTAAGGCCTGAGGCACATACATAGAGGTCCTCACAGGGGTTGGTGAGATCGATCTCCGGATACTTCTCGGCAAAGGCATATCTTGTCTTGCTGAGACGGTAGGACTTGATATCAGACTTACGGAGTGATGGATAGAGCTTTCTGAATGCCGAGAAATACTGCTGCATTATGTCGGAATCTGAGGCTATCCAGATATTGTCGGTTATAGAACATGTTCCGGTAAGGTAGACCACATGTCCGCCGTAGCCTCTCTGGCCGAAGGCGGCAGAATGACCTATTATCCTGTCAAAGGGCAGTCCCTCAGGAGCCTTGCGTGAATACATCTCGGTAGTAGGTTTCTTTAGGACCATAAGAGCTGATATGCCGGCCTTGTAGGAGATGTTCATCATGATATCCCTGAAATCCATGGGGATGTTCAGATTGTGGCTTATGTTGAGGAAGGTCCTGCATGAACCCGTGAATATCAGATACTTGCTGTCGATCACATACCTGGTGGAATTGGTAAGGATACATGTGGTCCTGTAGCCCGGCAGGATGCTCGAAGCACTGAGGGCCGTTATCTCCGTAACGGTAGTGGAGAACAGGACATGTCCGCCATGGTCGGTGATGAACTGGATAAGGCTCGAGATAAGGCAGGCGTAACCGCTGTCGAAGTATCCGACCTTACGTATAGAGGCTCTCCCGGACCATGCAGTATCAAACCACTTGATCTTGTCATCAACTCCCATCTCCTTGGAAAGGGAAAGTAAAGCCTTATCGCTCTTGCGGATATGGTGGGGGACCAGCTCGAGATATTCTCTTCCGATCCTGGTATAAGCGCAAAGTCCGCCGGGGGATGCCAGCTCCTCGACTACGGAGACCTTGAACCCTGCCTTGGCAAGCTTCATGCCGCAAACGAGTCCGGACATTCCCGCACCGATTATGCATACGGATCTGTCATTTAATGCTTCATCAAACATCGTATTCTATACCACGGACTTCCATATAGAATCTCTTCTCGAAGGCTTCGCCCATAGAGAAGGTCTTGCGGGGGAATACGCCTTCGCGGCTTACTGTCGCAAAGAAGGTGTCCTTGGATATGGCAGGGAGGAGGATACCTGTGTTATCGCCCTTAGCCATGTTCCTTACAGCCTCTTCGCCATGGATATAATCGCAGGTTACTGCGTCGCCTGTGATAGTATCGATGTACATCTGTACCGATCCTACGGCAAGGCTGTGAGGGGGATTTGTAAGGTTAATGAACTTGTCGCCGCCTTCTTTAGTAACCCTTATAACCTGAGCGCCTGCTTCAGGAGTATCCGTTACACTTACTCCGTTCCCGGCAAAGTATTTTACGGCGCCATCTATAAAAGCATCGGGGCCTATTCCGAATACTACTCTGTGGATAGGCTCAAAGTCCAATCCCTTATCGTGGATATTAACGACTTCTGCAAGGGCATATCTTGCAGGGTGGTATGCGAGCTCGTCACCTGTAAGGCCCTTGCGCACATTCTCCCAGTGAGCCTTAGCCGTCGCAAGAGAGTGGTTGCCGTCACCTACCAGGAACAGAAGACCGTCTGATGACTTATCCAGCAGGGCTTCAAGTCCTTTTACGATGCCGTCAAATGCCTTGGTACCTGACTTAATGAATGTGCCTGTAATATGGCCTGAACCCTGCATAAGATCCGTATCGTAGTAAGAAGGGATCCCTTCCTCACTGCATGCTTTGAATGCTCCACCGATAACCGTATCTTCGGGATCATCTATGAGGAGCATGATGTGGGGGAGCTCTATGGGGGAGCTCTGTCTTATCCTGATCCTGGGAGGGATCCTGCTCAATACCGTTCCTTCGGTAGCTCTGCAGAGATTCTTGTTGCCGGGTTCAAAGCTGTATGTCTCGAGATCTATGGCGAGCACAAGTCCTCTCCTTGAAGGGTGCAGGCTCGTTGCTCTGTCTGTGAGCATGAAGCCTGAAGGGAGAGGCAGCAAAGTACCGTCAGCCTTATATTTCCTGAGAGAGTCTGATATTGAAGCAAGGAGCTCTGTCTCCTTATCTGTTCCGAGATAGACCTCAGGGAGGATCAGCCTCAGAGTAGAAGGGGCATCTCCCACTTCCTTTTCTACCGCTTCCCAGTAATCCGGCTCGGATGTGTACTGGTCACAGGCGATTACAGCCCATTTGTAAAGGTCGGTCCCTTTGGCAGGGAAAAGCATATCAGGAGCAATGCATCCTATCTTATTAAATATTTCCATATAATCCTCCTAGGTGAAAAGCGTTTATTATTCTACCACGGTACACTGGATTTTTGTCGGTTTTTGTAGAATTTTGTCGGGTTTTTCGGCATTAAAACCTGTTAGCATCATAGGTACAGGTTTGCAGTCTCAATAAACCACATAAGGAGGAGACTTATGAACGACAATTCAAACAGCAATTCCGGCACTACAACTGCTCAGGCTCAGGTTAAGCCTGAGATCCGCCATCTGGCAGAGAGATTCAATGCAGATGCTTTTATCTATGCGGCATCGCTCCGCTCCAAGGGACACGGGGTACTGGCAGACTGTCTTATAAACAATGCCATGGACCTGGATTATGAGACCCATTTTGCCAAGAGAGCCTTTACCACTGCAGATTTTGTCATGCACCTTAAGAACGCATACTATTCCTGCACCAAGGCGATCGAATGCCTCAGGCTCGTATATATACTGAGCCTTGCCTGTGATGAGCACGAGCAGCTGGTGGAACAGGCAGATTCAATGCAGCGTATGCTCCATGCTTCAGTCATCACTATGCTAAGGCGCCTCTCCAGTGAGGGCGATGCCTCGGATTCGGCCTTCAGCAACAATCCTAACGGGATATACCGTAAGTTTATCCCGCCTGAGAATACCGAATATGCCGAGCCCCGTATAAGAGACAAGGCTGCAGAGGATGAGGGGCTCCGCCAGGAGCTGGAGGAAGTCCTTACAGAGAACGAACAGGAGGGCGAGGAGGCCTGATGAGGGCAGTAATTGACTTAGGACAATGCTTCCGTTATAATATCCGAGTTTTACAACAATAAACCCACGCACGAGAGGAGGGATGAGAACATGTCTGAGATCAGAGTTAAGGAGAATGAGTCCCTTGACAGTGCGCTTCGCAGATTTAAGCGTTCCTGCGCGAAGTCCGGCGTTCTTGCTGAAGTTCGCAAGAGAGAGCACTATGAGAAGCCTTCGGTCCGCCGTAAGAAGAAGTCCGAGGCTGCCAGAAAGAGAAAGCATTGATAACAAGAACCGATTCCACAGGGAGTCGGTTTTTTTATTATTCTGTGGCATAATATAAGCATTCTAATGACAGGGGGATACTACATTGAACAAAAGATTAGAAACTAAGATCGCAGCGCTTGTTACAGCTTCAATTCTCGTTACGCAGCTGGCAGGGTGCTCTTTCCTCTACAGGGGCAAGGTGCTCGAAGCAGCAGAGGATTTCGGTGAAGCTATCAAGAGCATGGACGCAGCAGATATTCTGGACCTCACAACTGCAAAGAAGAACGATGATGTGGCAGTTGCCCTCAATGACCTTCTTGACAGAGACGGATACTCAGATATGGAGAATGACTATATCGATGCCATTACAGATACCATCGAGGTCGAAGTTGACGATAAGAGTGTCAGCATCAGCGGAGATTCAGCTTCTGTAGATCTCGTGATCACGATGGCTGATTACGAAGCTGTCCTTGATCAGGATATAACAGATATAGACGAACTGTTAGAGGCTACAAGCGACAGCGATACCATCGATATCGAGTTTACTGCTGAATTTGTTAAAGACGGCGACGAATGGCTCGTAGACAATATCGAGGATGACGAATTCGGTGAGATCTTTGACTTCCTTACCGTTGACATCTCATTTGGTGTAGTTCCCGGAAACTATGTGGCAACAGCAGATATTTCATTCATCGTAGCTGAAGCTCTGGGTTCAGACGCAGGTCTCGCAGGAGCTCTCGATATGGAGTTCTACCTCAATATCTATGATGACAACACTTATGAGCTTTCCTACGATCCGGTGCAGCTGAAGGATTCCATGAGTGACTGGTTCGATACCAATGCTGAGGCTGTTCTCATGAACATCTTGCAGGTAGATGACATCTCTGAGGTCGAGGCTATGGCTGAGGCTGCAGGTTACAGTGATTACAATGCTTTCTTAGAGGATCTTAAGGATGTATTCAAGAATTCACTGGAGGAGAGCCTGGCATCCAGTGACAGTGAGACCCAGACATCCGGTACTTATGTGGTTGACGGCGATACGATCATCTTCCAGGGCGGAAGAGAAGATCACGAAGGTCTGGTGATCGGATCGGATATCCAGCTGGATCTTCCTTACGAAGGCGAGACCCTTACATTGCTCTTTGTTAAGCAGTAAGAGTATTTGAGACATATGAGGAGGGTTGCTTCGGCAACCCTCTTTTTTTTTCAAGGCTCCTTGTAACATTTTATTGACAATAAATTAATTTGCATAACAACTGTTATAAATCTATAATATTTTTTATAAAAGGGCATATATGCCCAAATCTTTGGCATATGGAGGGGTGACTGTAGTGAAGGCCGCAAAGCGCAGAGCGTTTACATTGGTTGAACTGATCGTTGTACTTGCAGTTTTGGCGATCCTTGCAGCTGCAGGCGTTGGAACTGCGGTCGGATATGTTAAGCGCTCCAAGTTTAACCAGAATCAGGAGAATGCAGTTACCGTATACCAGATCACCCAGACCGCCCTGTCCCAGATGGAGAAGAACGGATCCCTTGACGACTGGGTAAGAGATCAGCTTCTTGTTAAGGGCGATATGAGTCCTTATGTTTCTTCAAATCCTTCTAACAATCCTGATGTAGAGCAGAGATTTGAAACCTCCAGGGCTTCATTTGACGGGGAGAGTGCCGTTAAGGGCAAGACCGTTCACATCAGATACAGCCTCACATACATACCGGGATCAGACGACGATCAGAGCGTGCTCCTGAGTGACCTAATCAGGCCTTATTTCTACGAGGCAAGTATCTTCCAGAGTACTATCACAGTTGAATTCGATGTGGTTAATGCATACGATTCAGATCTTATCTCCCATTATTCAGCCAATTGTTATTCGGCATTTGTAAGTGCTGAATATAAGGAGGGCTGGGGCGAAGGCACTAAGATCCCCGCGAGGGACTTTGAGGAGAGATCCAAGAAGACTTTTATCGGATACTTCGATGACGGCGGCGGAACTCTTACGGACATAATCTATGTTCCGCTCACTGAAAACCTTAGTGTAAGCTACAAAGAGCTCTTCTATAACCGTTTGAACAGGGTCCTTAATATCAGCTGGAGTGTAAACTCCGGCAATAACTGCATCCTGGGCAGGGGCAAGCATATCCATTATGCAATTAGCCTTATGGATGCTCCGGACCCGAATGACAGCGAAGCTCAGCCGGTCGTCTTCTGTGAGATGGTCATACTTGAAGACAGGCTGTTAGAGGGGCAGACCTCAGGTGAGGACCTGATGGAGAGCCTTGCGAAAGCTTCTGAGGGCAGCCTCGTTTCAGCAGGCGGCAGATCTTATGTTGCATCTGTCCAGACCCTGCAGAGGCAGATCGTTAACGGTACTGACGTTGAGACCCACGATTACCAGGAGACCAGTTTTATCGCCAATGCTCATGTGTATGTTGCATCCGGAGATAACATGGGCCAGTTCGACAGCAAAGCTTCGGACGAGTCATTCTATGTAGATCTGCCGGTCAAGATAGCATATATAACAGGGGATATCGATTCCATGGGCGGGCTTCTGGCTCCTTACATGACATATACCATAATGCTGGATCAGGAAAGTTGTTACAAAGTCTTTGATCCTGCCGTTCATACAAATGTCTCTGCTGCATTCCAGGCTCTGCCCAACAGATTCGATCCCTCGCAGACATTAGACAGCGCAGGAGATAATGTTATAGCTTCCGAATATGATGACGGCATATACAATTCATTCGTTATGGTTACAGGACTGATAAAGCAAACTACAGGAGATAACAGTGGCGGAGAAGGTTAATACAGGTAAGATCAGAGACCGGGGCGGTACCGAGTTCTACAGGAGACGCGTGGGTGACTGGCTCAGGCGTTATGCGGTAGAACTCTTGATGCTGGTAGTTATTCTGGTATTTGCCACTGCGACTGCAGTTATCACCACAACAGCAAGACATATATTCAGAGAGGCGAAGGATATCCGTGCAGCTCTGCGCGCAGTAGGAACAGAGTATTACGGCAATAACAGCTGCATCTATGACCCCAATGCCTATAATGGCCTTGCTGAAGGCGCCAGCGAGAAGATAGCGACTATCTCTACGCATGACGGGGAGGTCTATCTTTATTCCTGGAATGAGGAGGACAACACCCCACTGAGGTTTGAATACCGCAAGGGGCTATATACCGTAGTCTATGTGGATTCAAGGCTCACTGCCGATCCGGATGCGGAACCGGATGCAGCATCCTCATATCAGACCTCGGGCAGCTGGAATATCTACTACTCGTTTAATGTATTAAAATATGAGACGGAATAATTCTTAAGGAAGGGATCGGACATGCCGGAATATAAATATCAAGCTCAGGATGCTAATGGCAAGATCGTAAAGGGCCGCACCAACGCCAGTGATGAGGCGGATCTTCAGAGACGTTTTCATAACGAAGGTCTCATGCTTATCGAGGCTTCGCTTATCAGCAGGCGAGTTGCTCTTAAACCCTTAAAGAAGCCCCAGCTTGCGGATTTTGCAAGACAGCTGGGAACTCTTACTAAATCCGGAGTATCTCTTGTAAAGTCTCTGGAGATCATTGCAAATGACGAGTCTATCGATAACTACGAGAGGGATATATACCTGAGGATAAGAGACAGGATCGTGCAGGGCGTATCTCTGTCAAATGCCATGAGCGAGCTCGATCCCTCATTCCCACCGCTGTTCATATTCATGATCAAGGCCTCAGAGGCTACAGGTAATCTTGACGATACCGCATTAAGGCTTGCAGCTCATTATACAAACGAGAACGAATTGGAGCAGACTGCCAAGAATGCTCTTACATACCCTAAGATATTAAGCGTACTGATCGTTATTGTAGTTGCTATCCTCTTCGGATATGTTCTCCCTCAGTTTGAGGACCTGTTTGCCGGGATGGAGAAACTCCCTCTTGCCACAAGGATCTTGATGAGTATATCGAATTTTGTGGCAACCAGATGGTATGTCATCGTGCTCGTTGTACTGTTCTTTATAATCTTTGGCAAGATGATCACCAAGATTCCGGCAGTGCGCTATACCATCGACATGATCAAGGTCAAGGGCAAGTGGGGAAAGCTTACCAAGGTCATTTATTCCGCAAGATTTGCAAGGACCATGAGCTCTCTTTATTCCGGTGGTATCCCGGTATATAACTGCATCGATATTGCCAAGAATACTATCGGCAACAAATATATCGAATCTCAGTTTGATGAGGTCTTAAAGCAGGTTTCGGCAGGCGGATCCATATCAGATGCCTTAAGAGGCGTTGACGGATTTGTTGCCAAGCTTCCTTCAACCATCAAGGTAGGTGAGGAGACCGGTATGCTTGCTCCGATGCTGGAATCTGTAGCAAATGACCTGGACTTCTATTCACGCCAGGCGCTCCTCAAACTAACATCGTATATCGAACCTGTTATGATCGTCGTAATGGCGGCAATAGTTGGTTTTGTAATGATAGCAGTAATACAGCCGATCTATCAGTCTTATTCAACGATAGGCGCAGGTACGTAAGAAAGGGAATATAATAAACATATGTCTGTTACGGTATTTTTATCAAACACTAACATCCAGATAGCAGTCGGCAAGGGAACGGCTTCAGGCGTTAAGGTCAAGCAGTTCATTTCTGCTGCCATTCCTGAAGGTGCGGTCCTTAACGGCGTAGTAATGGATGAGGAGGCTCTGTCTTTTGCGATTGCAGATTGCTGGAAGAAGAATAAGCTCCCCAAGTCCGAAGTTACGCTGATCCTGAACAGCCCGCAGCTGCGTGCAAACATCATTGAGATGCCGCTTCTGAATGAGAAGAAGACAACTGAGTATGTTGCGCGGGAGACAAAGGATGCGGAGAACGGAAGATTTACCAAGGCTGTATCTGCCTGGTATCTCATTGACAAGGACACCAAAGCCAAGAGCCAGCGTGTCATATCCGAGATGGCTGAAGCGGAATTCGTCAATACCTATGTTGCGATCTTTGGCAAGATAGGCGTCAAGATCGACGATATCCACGACGGTGTCAACCTTGCCATAAGGCTCCTTCAGGGTACGACCCACAATAATTCCGTGGTCTACATGATCTTAGACGGCAATTCCCTTGTTACCATTTTCTTCTCGCAGGGTAAGTATTTCTACCATTCCACCAGAAGACTCTTTACCCAGCCGGGAACGCCGGAATTTGCAAAAGAGATCTTTAACTCCATATCTGAGATAAGGCAGTTCGCATCAGCCCAGCGTCTCGAAGACCAGATCGAAGACATCAGATTTGCAGGTCTCGGAGATCAGCAGGTAGCAAGGCTCAGCAATGACATACTGAATATAGACAGTCTTGTAAACATCTCTTCAGTATCATGTCCGAGTTTTGTTCAGTCATCAGATGCTAAGCAGTTCCCTTATTTTGTATATCCCTGTGCAGGTCTCCTTAAGATCAATTCAGACAGACAGACGCTCCTTACTGCTACAAAGAAGAGTGCTGATAAGTTTATAAACAGCAGGAACAGGCTCAAGGTCATCCTTCCTGCGGCAGGATTCCTGCTCTTATTGGTAATAATCTATCTGATCCTTGTATTTATCGGCGGTCAGAAGAAGAAGACTCTTGCAGAACTAAACAGCTATAACACAGATCCAGACAATGTTGCCCAGATAACAAGATACGACGAGATCACCGATGTCGTCTCAGGTCTTGGCGGTCGCCAGGGTGGTGTCAATCTCCTTAATGAATATCTTGATACATATCCTATCCCGGATTCTACGATCAACGATGAGATCTCAGAGGCAGCCAAGCCTTATAACGTTAAGGTCATCTACAATTCCTACAATGCGGATACAG
This sequence comes from Mageeibacillus sp. UBA6976, assembly GCA_002450155.1. Taxonomy (GTDB): domain Bacteria; phylum Bacillota; class Clostridia; order Saccharofermentanales; family Saccharofermentanaceae; genus Saccharofermentans. The sequence continues at coordinate 160,232 of DJYO01000031.1, forward strand.
GCGTATTCAGCATAACAGCGCAGTCAAGAACAGTAGAGAAGATCAATCAGTTCATAGCTGATCTCATGGGCAACGAGATGTTTGCCAAGATCGATTACACAGGCTATTCTGCCATCAAGGATAATGGCGGATGGCAGATAAATGTTGTCTGCACTCTGGCTCCCCGGGAGGTAGAGGAGACACCGGAAACAGAAGAAGTAACGGAGGAGGCAAACTGATATGAAATTTGATACTAACCTCAGCCGTCAGGATAAAAGGACTATAGCAATCGTTGTCTACTTTGCGGTTGTTGCATTATTTGCATGGTATTTCATTAGACCTGCATGGGTAAAGCTCGGAACATTAGACGACCAGATCGATACAGCACGTTCTGAACAGGCTATCAACCGCAGCAAGATAATCAATCTGTCCAGTGCTGAGTCCCTGTATGACAAGGCTGTATCCGATATCACCGATTCAACAGCTGATTTCTACGACGTTATGGATAACTCCGAGATCGAGAAGCTGGTAACAGAGTATGTCCTGAGCTACGGTCTTACACCTGTGAACTTCGTGATCGATATAAGAGACGGTTCCTATTGTGCTGAGCAGCCTTATATCTATGCTGATATGGAGGCAGTTTCCAATTCAGATCCTAATGCCGGTCAGGATGTTGCAGATGCAACAGAAACTTCAGGTGATGAGACCCAGTCATTGCTGGTTGCTTATTACAATGCACTATCGAATACAGATCAGACTACGATGTCCCAGGTACAATGCGCTAAGATAAGCATCCTTATTACAGGCAACGGCGCAACGGAGCAGCAGCTCATAGATGATCTCACCAAGAATCCTTCTGTCCGCATTACAGGATTTACCTGGAGCGCTGCCACACCAGCCGCTATCGAGAATGAGGACGGTACGGTTACCGTTATAAACCAAAATGACAGACAGCTTTCTATCGATCTGAATTTCTATATGTCAGAGAAACCGGAATTCGACAGCACGGAAGAGGGTTGATGATATGGATAACAATATAGCAGCAAACAAGATTAGAATAGGTGACCTGCTGGTTTCTGCCGGTTATATCTCGGAGGCCCAGCTTAAGGAAGCTCTCCAGATCCAGAAGGAATCTCAAGGCAAACGAATAGGTGAGGTGCTCCAGGAATTAGGATATGCGAGTGAGCAGCAGATCCTGGCAGCTCTTGCTGACAGACTTGATACCGAGCTTATCGATATCGCAACATACAGGATCGAAGTTGAAGCTGTTAAGCTTATCCCCAAGCAGATGGCTGAGCAGTATGTCATGCTCCCCATTGCAATCAAGGACGGACAGGTCATCCTGGCTGTTAACGATCCTCTTAACCTCTATGCCATAGAGGATATCAGACAGACTATCGGTATGCCGATAGATACGGTCTTAGCTGAGCTTGAACCTCTTAAGAATGCCATAGATTATCAGTATGCAGAGATCAAGGCCAAGGCCGCAGCAGAGAATGCTAACGTCAATGCTACAGGTCTTGATATCGATGAGCTGGTCATCGATACCAGCGCCGGCGCAGATGATGCTCCTATCATCAACCTTGTTAACTCTCTCCTGGATAAGGCATTCCAGGACAATGCTTCAGATATCCATATCGAGCCCTTCGAGAAGCACGTTATGGTCAGGATGCGTATCGACGGTACGCTTATTGACTATCTGACGCTCCAGAAGAATGTTCAGGACTCCCTTGTTGCCAGGATCAAGATCATGGGTGAGCTTGATATCGCAGAGCGCAGGATCCCTCAGGACGGACACTTCAGAGTAAGGATACAGGGACAGATCGTAAATGTCCGTATCAATGTCATCCCTACCGTATTTGGCGAGAAGGTAGTTATGCGTCTCATTATGTCAGAAGTTAATGTTGATAATAATGAAACCTTCGGCATGGATACCGATGCATATAACAAATTCTCAAAGATGCTTAAGATGCCTAACGGACTTATATATATCACAGGTCCTACGGGTTCAGGTAAGACCACCACACTCTATATGGCTCTTGCATCCCTGTCCCACAAGCAGGTCAATATCAGCACTATAGAGGACCCTGTCGAGAAGAACCTTCCCAGGCTCAATCAGGTTCAGGTACATCCTCAGGCGGGACTTACATTCGATATCGGTTTAAGAGCGCTCATGCGTCAGGACCCCGACATCATAATGGTAGGTGAGACACGTGACTCTGAGACGGCTACTATTGCCATCCGTGCCGCTATAACAGGTCACCTGGTTCTTTCTACCCTTCATACAAACGATGCTGCATCGACTGTAGTAAGACTTTGTGATATGGGCGCAGAACCTTATCTACTCTCATCTGCTCTTGCAGGTGTAGTAGCGCAGAGGCTCATGCGTAAGGTATGTCCTCATTGCTGTCAAATAGAGCCTCTTACCGATGCACAGATAGATTTTGTCGGTCATGATATTCCTAATGCCAGGAAGGCTGTAGGATGCGCTCACTGCCACGGCTCAGGATATGCCGGCCGTACGGCGATCCATGAAGTCCTTGTAGTAGACAAGAATATGCGCAAGATGATCGCAAGAGGCGCTCAGGCTGAAGAGATGAAGAATTATGCCATCAAAGAGCAGAACATGATCACACTCAAGCAGGCTGCCATCAAGCTTGTTGAAGCCGGAATAACAACGATGGAAGAGCTTGAGCGAGTCGCATATTATGACGACTGATAAGACAGAAACCAAAGGTTTTATTAAAGACATGGGAGCGATATTCACTCCCGTGTTTTATATTTTTGCAATTGTTGCGATAGCATCTGCTGTTATCGTGCAGGGATTTAAGGCTGAGACCATCCTTTCAGCCATATTTCTGGTCTTTCTTGCAGCAGCTGCGGCAGCAGATATCGGGGAGGGGATAGTTCCTGATATGCTTTGTCTGCTTATTGCAGCCTGTGGCGTTTTAAGGATCATATTTAAAGGGGATCTGTCTTCAGGCACATTATTCCTTCATATTGCAGGATCGCTCTGTATATCGGTCCCCATGCTTATCTGCGCTCTGTTTGTTAAGGGCGGTTTTGGAGGCGGCGACATAAAGCTTATGGCTGCTGCAGGACTATATCTGGCTCTGGATAAGACTCTGATAGCATCTCTTATAGCATTCCTCCTGGCAGGGATATATTCAATAACTATCCTTATGCGGCATGGGTCAAAGAACACGAAGATCAGGCTGGCACCGTTCCTCGCCACAGGTATTGGCTTTGCTGCGCTCTTTGGAGATGATCTCCTGCTTGCGACAAGGCTCTTTAGCCAGGTGCGTTAACAATTCGTTTTTAATTCCCCGGTTATTGAACAATTTATTACGGGAAGGTGAATTGTGGCGAAAATGTGTTGCACTTGTTCCGAATTCGATATATATTTGTCATATCAAGCAAACCCAAGGGTTAAAGAAAAAGGAGGTCATTATTATGAGAAAGATGAGAAAAGAAAGTAAGAAAGGTTTCACATTAGTTGAGCTTATCGTTGTTCTCGTTATCCTTGCAGTTCTTGCAGCAATGCTCGTACCTGCACTTACAGGATACATCAAGAGAGCAAGAGAAGAGAAGGAATACCAGACAGCTGCTACAGTTTACTCAGCAGCACAGGCAGTTATCACAGATATGTACGGCAGAGATAAAATCACTGGAGTAACATCTCTTACTAAGAATACAACTGTAGGTAGCGGTTCTGCTGCTCATAATTACGGTTCAGACGTATTGAATCTTGCAGGTGTTGATACAAATGCTGTTACATCATTTACATTCAAATTCGATACTACTCATTACATAATCACAGGTGGTAGTGTAGTGATCAATGACAGTACATATACACTTACAATTAACAACGGTGTTCCTTCCTGGACAGCAGCAAAAGCTTCTTAATTCAGGAACAGCGGTTGATTAAGATCTAGTTTTTTTGCACCGGGCTCTTAAGGGTCCGGTGCTTTTCTGTTATTATTGGCATATGCAAAGATCGAAGACAACGGTTAATAATCTGATATATATTGCGCTGGCTATCCTGGCAATAGGCATCTACTTTCTTGTTGACGGGCTGCAGATGTTTAAGAATGACTACTATGTAAGTCACGATATGCTGAGCGCTTTAAATGAGAACATAAGCCACGTACCGGACAGCGAGTATAATTCGCTTAAATATCACATCGCCAGCCTTATCAATCTGACAGTTATACTTTTTCCGGTTACTTTTGCAGGTTTAAGATTCCACATTTCATTTAAGAAGACACAAGACAGCGATAAGACTGATGTCAGATGGCTGATCTCTATAGCAAGACCGGTATTGGGACTTCTGGCTTTCTACTATATCCTTACCCTGGGAACAGTATTCTCCCATGAGATCTTTACGGATTTCTATGCTCTGAACAGCTGGTACGGATATCTGAGGATCTTTCTGGCTTTCCTGGTTCTTTCTGCATCTGTAATAGACTGGCCCAGATTTATCAAAGCTATAAAGAACATGCCGCAGGCTCATCCCCTGATAGCCAAGACACTTTTTGTTTTCGGCATATCGGTAATCTCCTGCTGTCTTCTGGAATTCCAGACCGGGAGCAAGATGAATGTTATGTCTACGATGCTTCTGTTTAATATAATGTACTGGCTTTTGCTCCAGATCCTTATAGACCTTGTATCCCCGAGCGTAAGGATAGGTGCGGGAGTAAGCCTTATACTTGCTTTTGTAATAGGTCTGGTAAATGACGTCGTCTATCAGTTCAGGGGTAATTATGTTTTATTTGGAGATATCACGGTCGTAAAGACAGCTTTGGAAGTTGCGGGCGGCTATGTCTATAAACCGGGAGTCTGGTTCTTTATATCTCTTGCCTTATTGATCATCTCCTTTGCTCTGGTCATATTTCTCAGATTTCCTGATGAACAAGGCAGATCGAAGAAGGGCATTAAGCCCAAGGAGATCCTAATTAGGGCCGTTGCAGTAGAGCTTCTTATAGGAGGCATCATAGTAAGCTTTAGCACAGGACTTCTTTATAACTATATCTTCGGGATCGGCTGGGATTATAACGAGAACATCAAGAATGCCGGCTATATACCTTATTTCCTGAGTAATATGAGTTCCATAAATTCGGTGGAATGCGAGGGCTATACGCCTGAAGCCGCTAGCCTTGCAATAGAAGATGCCCTTAGAGATGAAGAGACTGGAGATAATGACAGTTATGTCATGCCCAATATCATCATCATACAAAATGAGGCATTCTCCGATCTTGCCGTTGCCTATGATATCGAGACCGATCAGGACTATATGCCGTTTATCCACAGTCTTACAGAGAATACCCTCAAGGGTTATCTCAATATGTCTATTACAGGCGGTCCTACCGCAAACACTGAATTTGAAGTCCTTACACAGACTTCGCTGCAGTTCCTGCCATATGGATCGGTTCCTTATACCCAGTACACAAACCATGAGATCCCCACGGTCGCTACTATGCTCGAGAGTCAGGATATACCCTACCATACGGTGGCTTATCACTCTTACTATTCGTCCGGATATAAGAGGGAGGGAGTGTACAGTTATTTCGGATTCGATGAAGCAAGGTTTGAAGACAGCTTCCTTACCGATTATCCGGAATCGGATATGATCAGACACATATTATCAGACGAAGCTGATTACAGAGTAGTCGAGGAGATGTTTGAAGACTACAGGACAGTTTCTTCCGATCCCTGGTTCTGCTTTAACGTAACTATCCAGGGACACGGCGGTTATACTGAGGATATGACCTTCGAAGATCCTGTAACTGTGACCAATTTTGATGCCGCGCAGTCCATCAATACTTACCTGAGCCTTATCAAGATCAGTGATACGGCATTTATGCACCTTACCGAATATTTTGAGAAGGTGGATGAGCCTACCGTGATAATAATGTACGGAGACCATCAGCCCAGTTTTGATGATGAAGCGTCAGAGGATCTGTCCGCTCATCCGGCAGATCATGAAACCGGAGATCAGTCCCTCTACAGCTACTATGTTCCTTATGTTATCTGGGCAAACTATGACATCCCGGAAGAAGACTTTATGGGACAGAGTGCATCGGATGGAATTTATAACACCTTATCTACCAATTATCTTGTTAGCTATGCTCTGGGTGCCGCAGGCATGAGACTGCCGGACTATGACAGGTATCTTCTGAGGCTCCATGAGACAGTTCCTGCCGTAACAGCCATAGGTGTATGGGACAGTAACGGAGATTATTATCCCGATGCGGCAAGATCATCTGAGGCAGATCTTCTTAAGGGATTGGAGTATGTTCAGTACAACCGTATCTTTGACAAAGAAAATATACTGTTTGCTCATTATTTATTGAATTAATTGGGTGTATAATTAAGTATGGTCAGAATTACGAAGAACAGATCAGACAGACGCAGAGGTTTTACTCTTGCTGAGACGATAATCATCCTGGTTATCCTCTCTGTTCTTGCTGCAATGATAGTTCCTTCTCTCTCAGGTTATGTCAGGACATCCAAGGAGCAGGGCGAACAGGCAAAGGCTCTTCTGGCCATGGATTCGATGCAGGTTGTAATGAACAACCTAAGGCTTAAGAAGCTTGCTGCATTAACTCCGGGCTCAGCTGACTGGACATCTGCATCTTCCAACGACACAAACAAAGCATTAGGTGATCAGGTCATAAGCTCCATGGGGCTCAGCAGAGATACTGAACCCTATCTTCTGGTCATTGGATGTGGTGACAGCTCCGTTTATGAGAAGGATCCTGCCAAGAGATATACAGTCTATTTTGTCGCATATGCGGTGAGTGAAGATTCTGATGCGTGGTTCTATGTAAGCGGCGGGGAATGGACCCACAAGAACCCTCTTAAGACCGGCACCATGACCGCTGCTGTCACAGGTGATACCATCAGTACGAATATTGCCAAAGTTGACGACGCAAATGTTGGTATCCAGCTCTATGTCATCTCCAACCATGCCGGCGGCAATGTGCTTACAGTTTTAAATTCCTACAGCTGACAGGGATTTATCTTCTCTCGTGAACATTTAGTAATATTTGTGTTGCTTTTATTGACAATTAAGGGCCTCCATATGATACTTATTATTATATAGGGGATCTATGCCCCGGTGTATTATTGGAGTGGATATGCTGATTAGAAGGATAAAGGAGATTCTCAGATCTAACGAGGGGGCAAGTCTTGTCCTTGTCTCTATACTTGCGATAGTTGTTCTCACAGCTGTTGTCCTGCTCAGGGTCACCACCACAACTTATATCGCTTCCGCTACAAAGCAGCTCAATCAGGATCAGGCTTACGAGCTTGCAGCCAGCATGGGTGAGTCCATAGACAACCTCGTTAATACCGGTAAGCTTGATATCAATGCTGTTCCTGCAGGAGATACCATTGCAAGCCAGACAGGTTTTGAGCAGCTCCCGGATTCTTCTGTTACAGCTACAGTCGAGAAATTAAGCAGTGGAAGCAGAATGATCGTAGTAACGGCTCAGGTCGGCGATGCGACTTATGTTTATACAAAGGAGTACAGATGATCAAGCGTATCTCAGGTTTAAAGAATCTGCTTCAGGATAACAGGGGAGAGACCATAATGGAAGTCGTAGTATCCTTCCTCATCCTGTCTATCATGATGGTCCTCTTCGCACAGGGCTTAAAGTATGCCGGCAATGCCAGAACATATGCCATTGAGGAATGCGATGCAGCTGACAAAGCGATCATCGCCCTCCAGAAGACCATTAACAATGTAGCAGATCCCGCAGATGAGGTTACGGCCCAGATGATAAGCGGGGAGAATATCGAGACAACCGTATCAGGCTCTACAGGAAGCCTGGTTGCGCATCAGTACAGAGTTCAGCAGATAACCGGAACCGATATCCGCAGTTATTACTATTGGGTTTATGAGGTGAAGGACAATGGATAAAGACCTCAGGATGATTTTCAACAGAGCCCGTTCCCGCAAGGGGGTTACTTTGGTCGAGCTGGTCGTATGCATGGCTCTTACATCTATCTTTGCGATCGTATGCATCGGTCTTATCAACCCTATAGAGAGAATGTACAGCTACTCCCAGGATACCGGCAGAGCACAGCTCCTGGCTGATTCGATCGTAGATTCACTCCGTCAGGAGTGCGAGAATGCCATGCTGGATGGCGAGACATCAGTATGGATCGCATCACGTTCTGATTTCGGCTCATTAGATGACAGCGTTCTTATAGATGAGGCTCTGAATAACAAAGCAAACGAGGGTGATGTTCTTGTATTCAAGAGAAATGCAGGTTTCTGCGAAGCTTTATATTCCTGTTTCCCGGTTACAACTCAGGCAAGAGATGAGATCGTTAATGGTGAGGGCGGAGCAAACCGTTCCGTAGCAGCTCTCTTTGACAGTGAAGACAGTGTTAAGCGCGGAATAGTTCATCTGGGTTACTACAAGTCAGCTTATCAGGATGATTATCCTGTCCCGTCAGAGCGCTACGATTATACAAATCCGATCCCTGCTGCTACCTACAGTGATTTTACAGTGGCATTGACATTCAGGAATATGGAATATGCAGAATCTGCCACAGGCAGCAAGATCCCTGCATTTGTTGTATGCGATATATATATATTCAAGGGCGAGTATTCTGATGTTAAGGCTGATTGCGTATATTCCAGGAGCACTGCTCTTTGCTTTACTGTTAACGGATCAGGTCAAGGTGTCCCAAGCAGCGATGGCTACATTCTTCCTTCGGGCGAACTCGAACCTGACAAGGTAATGATCAAGGTTGTTTTCTCAAAGGGTGAAGACGAGGCTAATCCTCCGCCGATCCCGTCATTTGATGATGCACATCCTTTCCTCGCAGCTTTGTATCTGAATGGTGTCAGAGGGCAGGTAGTTCCGATCGTTCCTAATGCAAGTACCCGTGAAGGCATATATACTTTTGATGATGTTGATCCGTCCGATATTGATTCATCAAATCCTGTTTGGGTCGTAGACCATTATGACGGGTATTCGCTCGAGAGCATCAGGATCGATGGCACCACAGTTGTTGTTACCTATGTTCCTGTAGAAGGAAAGCTTTTACTTGGAAATGATTTTAACAATAAGATAAAGAATAAAAACGACATAACAAATATCATCTTTGGCAAGAAAGATGATTATATCGAAGGTTTATTGGGCGTGACTTCCGTAGTTGTTTCAATTAAAGACTCCGGTGAAGTCTATAACATGTACATTAAGGATGGTACTGCTTATATCCTGAGCGAATCAGGTCACTTTAATGCTAATACCAGCTGCAGCAAAATGTTTACTGGTCTGAATAATCTGCAGCATATCAAGGGACTTGAGAGGATCAACTTCTGTTATACAACAGACATGACGAGCATGTTCGAAAACTGCTATTCGCTTGAAGATGCTGATTTCGGTGAATCCAGCTTCCCGCGTGTAGAGACAATGGAGAAGATGTTCAAGCACTGCCATAAACTTAAGAGGTTTGAGATGCTCCACAGGATCACAGCATCTACTGAAAACCTTCATGAAACATTCTACGCGTGTCATGAACTTGAGTATGTTAATTTTGAAGGTGCAGATCTTTCAGGTGTAACCAACATGATGGATATGTGTAAGGAATGCACATCGATATTGGAATTGGATCTTACCGTATGCAGCCGTACTCCGACCAACCCGATCAATATGCAGAGTATCGTCAGAATGTGTCCGTCGCTCACTACTTTCAGGGCACACAATATGACTTGGTCATCGATGAGACAGACGTTTGACGGCTGTACAAACCTTACTACGCTTGATCTTGAGAATATCGATATCTCCCAGATCGATTACCTGATCAGTACATTCAATGGTTGTTCCAGTTTGAAGTGGATCAATTTTGGTGTATTTGTCAGGAATGAGAATGGTATATTGGATCTGAGCCATGTTACCGACGCTGAAAAGATGTTTAACGGCTGTACATCACTGGTTGAGATAAATGGCTTTACAGATGTGGATTTCTCATCGCTCAAAAAGATAGATAACATGTTTTCCGGTTGTTCTTCTCTGCATGATCTTGATATCAGCGGCATGAAGCTTCCAAAGGTCACCAGCATGTCTCCGATGTTCAACAGCATTTCACTCGTAAACCTTAACGCTTCAGGGGTGGAGCTGACGGGGATTACTTCATTTGATTCGTTGTTCAAAAATAAAACAACCTTAGTCACAGTTGATCTCTCGGATGTCAAAACCGGCCGTGAGAATATGTCGACACAGTACATGTTCTCCGGATGCAGCAACCTTGAACGTGTTAAGATTAGCAGTATGAGCGGATTCAAGTCCAGCAATGCAAGAGAAATGTTCAGCGGATGTAAGAAACTTGAACACCTTGAAGTTAACGGCTTGATAGGAAATGAATGTACAAGCATGTACAGGATGTTCTACAACTGTGCCAAGTTGCAAAGTATATCCTTTGGCGTCTGTGATGTTTCGAAAGTAACCAGCATGAAAGAAATGTGTTCAGGCTGTACATCTCTGGTAAGTCTGGATATGTCAGAATGCAAACAGGACAAAAGCATTGCAGTTGATATGTCGATGATAGCAAAGGGCTGTACTTCTCTTGAGACGTTCATGGCAGAGAATCTTGCATTAAGCAATCTCAGCCAGGCTTTCTATAATTGCCAAAACCTCTCGAATCTGTCTTTGTCTCAGATCGATGCTTCAGCCTGTACGAATCTGTCTCAAGCTTTCTACAATTGCTATGACCTTACGAGTTTTGATTTTGAATCTGTCTTTACGAAGAGCGGGGATAAAGTCGATCTTAAGCAAGTTACGACTATTGCTCAGATGTTCCAGAACTGCACTTCGCTCAGCAATATCGGAATGAAAAATGTTTACTTTGAAGATCTTCTGTACTTCAGAGAGATCTTCTCCGGATGTCACGGCTTTACTACACTTGATCTTACCGGTATCCATATGCCGGCGGCTTGTAAGGAAATCAAGCAGTTCCTGACAAATGACAGTGTCGACACATTGATCTTAAATGATGCCGTTCTTGAACTTGATTCGCTCAAGGAACAGTTCAAGGGTAATGGCCAGCTTGTTGTATTTGAAATGTCTAATGCAACACTCAGCAATTGCACTTCAGTTCAGGGTATGTTCATGAACTGTTCTAAACTGAAGAGTGTTGTTATTGATGGTACGGATCTTAGTGCCTGCGGAACTGCTGAGAGTATGTTCCAGGGAAGCACGGTTCTTGAATCTGTTTCGATCACCAATACTAATCTTCAGGCGTGTACATCTCTTTCAAGCATGTTCAAGACTTCAGGCATCAAGTCGGTCGTTATTGAAGATAATAATCTGTCTCTTTGTGGTACGTGTGATTCAATGTTTGAGTCCTGCAAGAAACTTGAATCCATATCCATGAATAACTTCAAGACACCTGTCTGCACGAATATGAATAATATGTTCAGGGAATGCAATAGTGTCAGGGGTGATATTGTGTTATCAGGTTGGGATACACATAGTGTTGCCACAATGGAATACATGTTCTACGACTTTGGAACCAACATGAGCAATAACAGAACAACTACTGAAAACGTGACACTTGATATCAGAAGTTTCAGTTTTGACAGTGTCACCAGCTGTAAAGAAATGTTCTGTGTAAACGGCAAGAGCGAGAATGGCTTGAGGTTTATTAAAGATTACTTAACCCTTGTTATCCTGCCTGAATCAGCAAATGCGGTAAACTTAACCACAATGTATAGAATGTTCAGTTTCAGGCTCAACTTAGAGGAGATCAGGAACATGGGCGGTTTCATAACCAGCAATAAGCTGATCAATACAACATCAACATTTGCTAATTGCCGTTCGATCACGACCATTGATATCTCTTCGATGGATCTGAGTGGCGTCAAGGAGTCAAAATGGATGTTCAATACTAATGCTAATACTGTGAATGTACTCACAACTATCTATGTATCTGATGATCCGGCTCATGCTTTTGATCCAAGTATTCTTTCTTCAGGTAATTCTTCAAACATGTTTGAGAACAGTAATAGTCTTGTTGGCGGAAACGGCACGGTTTACGACCCCTCAAAACTGGATCGTACATATGCAAGGATCGATGGACTGAATGAATTGCCCGGATACTTCAGCGTTAAACCCGCTGCATAAGAAACAGGACTTCACGGAGGCTAATTCTTAATGATCTTATCTTTCAACCTTTACGATAATATGTTCATCGCCGTATACGCGATCGTGATGGCATTTATCTTTGGAGCCATATTTGCCAGTTTTATAACATGTGCAGCCTGGAGAATGGTCAGGGGAGAGGATTGGATACATGGACACAGCCACTGTGATACATGCGGACATGAACTGTCTACGATGGATCTGTTTCCGATAATCTCATATATTGCTCTTAAGGGTAAGTGCAGATATTGCGGTTCCAAGGTTCCTGCCAGAGATCTTATATTTGAGATAGCTTTAGGATTAGTCTTTGCGGGGACTATTGCAATACATGGTTATATAGATCCTTTTGTAATAGAACTCTTTGTACTTGAGGTGATTTTCTTGGGCCTCTCCCTTGCTGAAATCGATTCGGGGAAGCTGCAGTCAGGTTTCCTTCTGGGTCTTCTGGTCACATGGATCCTTTTCGCCGGATTTATGGATGACGTCAAACACTATTGTCTTGAGGGCGTAGCGGCTGCTTTGGCTATATCAGCGATAATGTATTGTGTATCAAAGCTAATGTCATCAGCAAAGAAGCAGAAGGTTGATATCGATATAAGACTCTTTGCCATCTGCATGCTCTATACGGGCCTTGATGTGGGCGTTGTGGCACTTGTTACAGCTTGCATTGCCGGGGTATTGATCATGCTCATATCCCGTAAGAAATCGTTTGCTCTGTCGCCTCTTATGGGAATAGGGACTGTCTTTGCATTGCTATTTGGCAATCTCATTGTCCAGAGTCTGTTTACGGCACTGGGGATAACTTCCGGGCTCATGTAATGACTATTTCAGAAGCTAAGCACATTGTCTGGGATTTCGAAGAGCTGGTAACTCCGAACGAAGACGATATTTTCATGTATACAGAGGCTTTGAGCTTCTTAATTAAAGAGACCAAGGATCCCCGATATATGATGGAGCTTGGCGGCTACTACTATGGCAAGAAGATATTCGACCTTGCTGAGAAGTACTATCTGCTGGCTGATGAATACGATTATGAGGAGGCTGCGGCTTGCCTGGGATATATCTACTACTACGGCAGGACCGGAAGCCCGGATTACAAAAAAGCCTTTGAGTGCTTCTCCAAATCTGCGAAGCTTGGCAATATTCAATCTTATTACAAAGTTGCAGATATGTATAAGAACGGTTATTACGTTGAGAAGGATTACGAGAAGTATATAGGCATGATCGAGAAACTCTGGCTTATGCTCGGAGGTGACAGATCAAACCACTATCTTGTTCCGGAGGTCGGCACAAGACTTGCAGCCATACGTGGTAAGCAGGGCAGGACTGAAGATGCTGTAAGGCTCTATCAGAAGGCAAGAAAGTCATTGGAGGGAAGGCTCAAGAGAAGCAGCTTCTTTGGCAATTTCTCCATAATGAAGATGCTCATCGAGGACTACTACAGATATGCTCAGCCGGATATGGATAATATCGGTCTGTACGATATGTACTACCTGCTTAAAGAGCCTTCCAAATGGGAGTTTAAATATCTTGGTAAGGTGCATAATATAGAGTCTGTCATATCAGGCTCTGAGATCAATGTCTGTTTCGACGGCAAGTGGTTTAGAGATATAAATGAGTTCATTATGAATGCAGCGATCAAGGATGCACCGCTGGCTCAGATCGTTACCAATCTGAAGGATTTTAGGAGGGCATAACACATGAATCTTGAAGAGTATTCTGAGCTCCTGCTTGAGAGGGATAAACTCGAGAAAGAAGCTGAGCAGTGGCGTATCGAGTATTTAAGGCATTTCGGAGATCTTGAAGAGGAACTCCTGAATCTCAGGATGTCCTGTATTAAATACAAGAAGCTTATCGCATTTTGCCAGCAACAGGTAAATTACGGCAGGGATACTGATGTATCGCAGCTGATGGATTATATCCAGATCGAGCTCATGCCATTGAGACAGAAGATCTTAGAGATCCGGAATGCAAAGAATATTGAGCTTCATCCTCTGTCTCAATACGAGGTCAAAGAGATCAAGAGAATATACAGATTTATCGCAAAACGGCTACACCCTGACATCAATCCACAGCTGTTTGGGATCAATGAAGTACAGGAACTTTGGCACGATACTCTTAAAGCCTATAAGGCAAACGATTATACACGTTTAACTGAACTTGAAGTGATCGCGACATCAGTTATAGAGAAGTACTGCGATGAGACAGTAGCTGTAGTGATAGGTGACATAGACGAGAAGATCGAGAAGGTGAAAGAGCAGTGTGAGGAGATAAGGACGTCAGAGCCTTATACCTTCAAGTATTTCTTCGACGATCCTGATGCTGTTAGAGCTAAGAACGAAGAATACGCCTCGGCTATCGAAGAATATAAGGTCTACGAGAATGACCTCAAGAAAATCTTTGAAGGTTATGGTGTAGAACTTGAAGACGATCAGGGGGATACAGATGAGTAATGAATTAACCAATATAGATAAGAGCAAGTCTTCTATCGCGGAGACGATAATCAAGGATGGGATCACAGATCTCATAAAGCCGATGGTCAAAGAGATATTTCTGTTCGATACCTTCATTGCAGGTACGACATATGTTGATGCAGAAGTAATAAACAGCCTCAAGCCCGGGGATGCTCTGATCCTTCAAAGAGAGCAGGACAACAAGTTTGACGACAGGGCAGTCCTGGTCCTGGATTCTTCAAAACGCAAGGCGGGATATATACCGGAGAAAGACAATGCCATATTCTCCAGGCTTATGGATGCAGGCAAGCTCCTTACTGCCAAAATCAATAACATAGAGAAGAAAGGTGATTTCTCCAAGATCAAGATAGATATATATCTGACGGATTTCTAATGTTTTGACACAGGTTCCAATCTTGATATAATTAACTAGCTATGGAGATGTATCGAAGTGGTCATAACGGGGCGCACTCGAAATGTGATTGTCAACTTTATGGTCTCAAGAACAAGATGCAATAATATAAGCACTTTGCGAGATTGTTGCGACACCGTTCTGATAAGATATCGCTCCAAAAACGCTCCATATCGCTCCGGTTGACGGAACGGATGGCGTTCAGTAATATGCGATTGTAGCTTGATTTTATGCACGGAGATGTATCGAAGTGGTCATAACGGGGCGCACTCGAAATGCGTTGATCCCTAACGGGATCCGTGGGTTCGAATCCCACCATCTCCGCCACAAATGCCTGTAAACACTGCGTTTGCGGGCATTTTTATTTTTCGAGAAATTGTTCCGTTAAAAATCTTATCGCTCCATAGGTTTGGGGTTCACGCGAGCTTTTTCTCATTTTTCAAATCCGCAGAATCCCCGTCTTTATTGGCTTCCCAGGGGCTTGAGAAGTCAGAATCGGGTAGTTCCAAATGTCGCTCCATAGCAAGGGACGATGTTATCTTGGCGGAGAAGTCAAGATGAGTATAGATGTTGGCCGTTGTATTGAAGTCACTGTGTCCCAGCCATTCTTGTACACTTTTAAGCGGGACACCGCTTGCTACAAGCAGACTTGCGCAGCTGTGTCTCAGATCATGGAACCGGATCTTCTCGAGACCATGCTTTGCCAGGAACTTCGGGAACTGACAACTCAGATAGTCCGGTCTGATAAGATTTCCCATCTCATCAACGAATATATATCCGTCGTAATCGTAGTTATAACAATTACCGCAGATGCGCTTGTTATCTTCCTGAGCTTTCTTTACAGCCGCAAAGTACTCACGGAACTTTCCGACTAGAGGCAAAGTTCTGGAGCTTGCTTTAGTCTTACCTGAATCCTGACGGATGATCATATTCTTTCCGTCCGTATTTGTTTCTACAATCGTATGTTTAACTGTCAAGGTGCAATTGTCAAAGTCTATGGCATCCCATTTGAGCCCTAAGACCTCTCCGCGCCTCAATCCATAGAAAGCTGCGGTAAGGACCGGAAGCTCGAATTTGGTGCCTCTGACAGCCTTAAAGACACATTCCAACTCTTCTCCGTTAAGAAAGTGATGTTCGTATGCATTCTTTCTCGGTCTGTCGACTCTGGCTGCCACATTGTCTTTTACGAGCCCTATCTTGTAGGCATACTTCAAAGCCTGGTGTATCACGGCGTGTTCTCTTATTACAGAGTTTGGCTTAATACTCTTGAGCTCTTCAATATAGAATGCCTGTATATCTCCCGGCTTCAGATCTACAAGTGATTTGTGAGACTTTGCAAAATAAGGATTGATCTTCTTCTCAACAATGCTTTTATACGAAGCAAATGTTGTTGGCTTTATCCTTATCTTGACTATCTCAAGCCACTTGAGCATGTATTCCGTAAAAGGCATATCGGAATGCATTGCGTTTACGCATGTAGGTGTGAAGAACTCTGTGCGGAATCTCTGCAACATTTCTTCAGCCTTACGATAGTTTCCAGATACAACCTTAAGTCCGGTAGAAAAGGTCTTGAAGTGCCTCTTGCCATCAGGGTCGTAATAGCTCAATACGGCATAGTAATATCCGTTTCTCTTTGTCAGGTGTCCTGCTACCATTATTTTTCCTCCTAGTAGTTGGCTTTAAGCAGAACAGCCCGTCCTTGAGAATTAGTATAAATGCATTCTAAAAAGAAATACAGAACAAAACTCTAAGGACGGGCCGACCTTCATGCGGCGTTAAGCATATACCCGATTACACTGACCTTCGGGATTCTGTAAGCATTCCCAACCTTTACCGCATTAATGGAGCCGTTGCTGATCAGTTCATAGGCGAGTTGCCTGCTGATGTTAAGCATCTTCTGAAGCTGGAATACTGATACGATATCAGGATAGTCCGTGAACATTACCTGATAACATAGAAGAAGGTTGTCTGCTTTGGGAGAAGTATCAAGGGATTTCATAAGGCCCATCCTCCTCTCCGGGATCGTCTTTTACAGACTCCGCAGACTTTGGAAACACTCTTCCGTCATCGAGCCTCTCGTACTCAATCAGAACCGTATCACCCGGTTGCCGTTGACGGAATCCCAGATCTTTTTGCCACCTATATACAGGGGCAATGATCTTTCTTCCGTCCGAGAAGGTCAAGAAGACTCTGAGCGTTCCAACTTTCCTCGCTTCAGCCATTAAATCAATAACGGCTTTATGGATACCCGGATCTCTATTGTATCCATAACAGCTTGTGTCGATGTTACGCTCCCGCATCTCATCGCATCCGATAACATTACTTTTAGACATATTGCATGTCCTCCTTAAATGAAGATTTCATGCTGGGCTAAAAACTGACTAGAGCTCAGTCATGTAACGAGATCCCTGAAACGAATAAGCAGGGTTAATGCGATGCTAAGCGGTATAGGTTGTCAAAGGTCATGGGTTTGTTAACGCCTGTTCCTTGTTGTAAAAACAAGGATACTGTTCTTTTCCATCAGAGATGGATCCTGCTTATATAATCCAATCGGAATACCGAATGAACTAACTTGATTAATGACTTACATTCTTAATTCCTCTTTGCTTTCTTACCTACGTTACTTACTTTCTTCTTTAGCCTAGCTTTATATTAATTACTTAAATAATTAAGTGTCTGTCTGTTGAAGTGAACCGGTTTGGCAAATCGCTTCGTAATGGTCTAGCAAGCAACGTTTTTGTATATACAAAACTGGAAACTTGTCAGGGATGCCCTGAGACCCTTCTGTTGCACTCGGGAAGTGCTTCCTTCTGTTCGGTAGAACGGAACAGGGGTTTAGGGGACTACCCCTAACATGCTATCTGCATTTGTGCGCACAAATGCGTTGCTTGCTGTTCCGTTCCGAGATTGATGGGAAGCAGTTCTTGCTTAATGATCAGGCAAATAAAGACGACTTATATAAACACAAAACCACATCTGTTTTTGCGGAACTTCAATTTGAGCCTTAAATAAGTTTGAACTGAAACCCGTCTTGTCGACAGCTATCCCGGGCCGCTGGGTGTGATTAGATCAGGCAGGTTGGGAGATTGCAACAAAGACAATAGCCTCCTGACTGCAGAATTACATATCAAGCGTATTATTGCCCTTAGCATTCTCTTCACCTCGCTTTCCGATAAAACGTATGTTCTTTTGTGTTCGATTATAAGAGGGCTAAAAATGTATTGCAATACATATTTGCAACCAAATCCCTTGAAAATGATGATGAGGGATATTAATCGGACAGATGTCGCTTTTGAGATATGCAAATGCCTAAAAAGCCAGTTCCGATTATTATCAAGAAATCTTAATGAAGATGATATAATAACTATTAGATGACTTAGGAGAGAAGGAATCTTTTGTCGACTATCTTTTTAAAATTATAAACGTTGATACATAATCCACTAAGTGCATTTTGCACTTTGACTTTCCCTTTGTTAGGACTAAGGAAAAGTAAAAGGGTATGTTATGTTTGAATACTGAGGTCTCGCTTTGAAAGAGTTTAAAGCGCTTATTGAAGAAAAAGAATATGATTTTCTGAGGACTGATCCGAGACTTGGAAAGAATATTATCCTGCTTGGAGTCAGCGGCAGTTACGGATATGGCACGAACCGTGACGGGAGCGATGTGGATCTTCGAGGTATCGCTTTGAATGGAAAGTCAGATCTTCTGGGACTCGATACTTTCGAGCAGTTTGAAGACCGGATAACTGATACGGTGATCTTTTCATTCATGAAGATCATCGGCCTTTTGATGAACTGCAATCCCAATACTATTGAGATCTTAGGTCTTGATGACGATCAGTACGTGATCAAGAATGAGATGGGGCAAGAACTACTGGAGAACAAAGGACTGTTTCTGTCAAAACGCGCTGTGGCTTCGTTCGGACATTATGCAGGTTCTCAGCTTCGGAGACTTCAGAATGCGATTGCCCGAGATTCTCTTACCCAGTCAGAGCGTGAAAAGCATATCATGAATTCGGTGACCAATGCGCTCAACGATTTCAACGCAAGACATAAGGATTACAACGGTTCGTCAATCCGCCTTTATATTGATGAAGCAGTTACGGACGATCTTGATACGGAGATATTCGTGGATGGCGAATTCAGGCATTATCCGCTCCGACAGTATAACGAAATGATAAATACTCTAACCAACGTTATACGTGATTATTCCAAGATCGGTGAACGCAATAAAAAGAAGGATGAAAGACATCTTAATAAGCACGCCATGCATCTTATCAGGCTTTTTATGATGGGTACAAACATTCTCGAAAACGGCGAGATCACAACAAGGATGAAGGGCGATAACTTAAAGCTCCTATTAGATATCCGTGACGGAAAATATATGTCGGAAAGCAAATTGATCCCTGAGTTTTTCGAGATCGTCGGATATTACGAGAAGCGTTTTGAAGAAGCTGCAATTAAGTCTTATCTGCCTGACGAGCCTGACATTAAATCAATTGCGAAGCTGGCGGAATCATTCAACTATCGTGCAGTTACGGGAGACATAAAATGAGAGATATAAAAAGCGAGATAATAGCAGGTCTTGATAAGATCGAAGCTGAGTATAATGTGACGATCCTTCTGGCGATAGAATCAGGCAGCAGAGCTTGGGGCTTTGCTTCGCCTGACAGTGATTATGATGTCAGATTTATCTATGCCAGAAAACCGGAAGACTACCTTACCATTCTGCCTAAAAAAGATTACATCGAATGGCAGTTAGATGATGTCCTTGATATCAACGGCTGGGATATCACTAAGGCACTCCTCGCATTCGCTAAAGGCAATGCGAATGTTTTTGAGTGGGCAAATTCTCCGATTGTTTACAGGAAACACGAGTGCTGGGATAAGGTCTGTGAGACAGCATTCAAATTCTTCTCCGAGAAGGCCTCTCTCTGCCACTATTACGGCACGGCAAACAGCACCTATAAAACATTCCTTTTGGGTGAGCAGATACGCTATAAGAAGTATTTCTACGCTTTAAGGCCGCTTCTGTGCTGCAGATATATCGAGCACTACCACCAAATTCCTCCGATGGAATTTAAGGATCTTCTCCCGTTGTTCAATCTCGGTTTGCCGGATCTTGATTCTGCGCTTTTTGAAGCAATACAGTTTCTTCTCGAGCAAAAGAGAGTTACGGAAGAAAAAGACCTTAATCCGCAGATACCTGAGATCATTAACTTCATCGAGAACGAATGTATAAGGCAGAAAGAAATATCTGATTCACTGCCTGACGATCATAATAGGGACATATCTGAACTTGATAAAGCATTCCGTCATGTGCTTGAATGTCTGTGATGATGATAAGAACAATTAGAACGGTAATTCGCAAAATCATTGACGGACAGGATATAATCTTAAGTGGTGAAGGTTGACTCTTCGTCAATGATTTTTTAAGTTAGTCAGCAATCTATATAATTGTTTTCAAAAGGAGTATGCATGATTGATAAATCAAAAAAGTATTGGCATGGAGATTCAGCGGATGACATTGATGAATACTTAAGACTGTATTCAGGAGTGAAATCAATTGATGTAAAACCGGTTTTATGTCATACCTGCGGTAGTGATCGTTTTAAGATTTGGGTTGATGAAGATGAGGCTGCAATTCAAGTTGAATGTACGGAGTGCGGTTTTAAGAAGATCATTTTGGATTGTGAAGACATATGGGAAGATGCTGACCCGCACGCTGGAATATGCCCTGAATGCAAAAGCAAAGATTATAACGTAAGAGTTGGTTTTGTCAGACGTGATAACGGAAGCGTAAAACATGTATATATAGGGAATCGATGCTCAAAGTGTGGATTGCTTGGATCATATCTTGACTGGTCTATCAAGTTTGAACCGACAAATACTATGGAAAACAATATTTGAAGCGTTTTTTTAACTTTCTAGTACAGTAGGGAATAATGAGAATAAAAGATGAGAACGGGGATGTACACCCCAATGTATTTTGTTTTTTCAATTTTATGACGGTTATTATCTTTACCGTTGCAACTGTGCTAATTCTCACTCTTTTTCATGTTCCGATAATCTTGACTATTGTGATTTCATTTATACTGCATTGGGGATACTTATGGATTGAAGAACACTACATTTCCCTTTTTGTTAATCAATTTGTAGAAATAATATTCAAAGACAGTAGAGCACCTAAATCACTAAAGGAGTTTGAGTTCAGAAAAAGGAAGGTGCACAAATAACTCGCAAAATTGCCGACAAATCATAGTGTATAATTGAATCTGGCAGAGCAGTCGCTTTGTCAGATTTGTTTTAAGATTGAAGAGGAACAGAAATGTCGGATGTTATAGAGAAAATCATTCCAGTTAATCCATTTATCAGAATCCCAATTGATGATCTTCAAGCAGCAAGAGATTTGATTTCTGATAAAGTAGCAAATGATTCTATAACAATCGATACTAGCGAATCTCCTGTGTTTATTGATTGTGGAGGAAACTTAGAAAGCATAAGTTGCCCTAAATGTGGAGCTCCGATTAGTTTTGAAGTGTGGGGAGAATTAATGGATAAGGCATATGAATTATCCTTTTCGGATTTAGATGTTGTGTTGCCTTGTTGCAACTCGAAAGTATCACTAAATGATTTGAAATATAACTATGAATGTGGTTTTTCCAGCTGTGTTATTAGTGTTTTGAATCCTCAAATTACTATTGATGAGGACTTGCGTGAGTCTATAGAATCTTTATTGCACACAAAGATAAAGATAGTGCATGCTCATATTTGATAGAATACAATCTCGCAATATTATGCACTAAGGACCTCACACAAGGTCCTTAGTATTTACTATGCTCCTCAATCTCTTAATCTGCTTCAGATGCCAATCCGACTTCCTGAATATCTTGTCGAAATCATCGCTGCTCATGAAGTCAATCAGGTTCTCTTTTGTTGTGTGCTTTGCTCCTCTTATAACAACGTATCGGAGATTGCCTGATAAGAACCAGGTGTTAACGATTGTTTTTCCGTAACCGGTGATCTTGCAGATATCGGCTACTCTTAGGATATCTCTTTCGGACTTTATGAGCTGTTCATAGTATTCATGCATAGAAGATGTAACTTGCTCTGATAGCGGCAAGTTGCTGAAAGCGGTCTTGGAACAGCGGACAACAGGTGTAATGGTTGATATCCGCTGTCGCTCCGAAGTTCGCTCCAAAAATGAGATAAGATCAGTCTTGTTAATGGTGTAACGGTGTGTCTTTTTGCCGTTGTCACTACAAGGAATATCATTACCAAGATACTTAGTGGCAGTCTTCTTGCTCATATGGCAGATCTTGCAAAACTGGTCTTTTGAAATCGTGTCAGGAATGCTGTTCCAGTCAATAAATTCGGGTCTCATAGGGTTTTCTCCTTTGTGAAATGATTCTTTCGCCGCTTGAGTACC
>DJYO01000006.1:0-11899 GCA_002450155.1 Mageeibacillus sp. UBA6976
AAGGTTGTCTTGCCGGACCCTGTGCCCCCTGACAGGAATATGGATTTCTTGTTCTTAACACAGGCGCTCAGGAATCTTGCACCATCCTCGCTTATGAATCCCTGCCTTATAAGGCTCACGATATCGTGGGATATGCCTGTAAACTTTCTTATGGTGATGGTGGTCTCATTTGCTATGGGCGGCAGGACCGCATTTGCTCTTGAGCCGTCAGGAAGCCTTAAGTCTGATATGGGGTTAGCCTCGTTAAGCGGCCTGTTCTGATTGGCAAAGAAGCAGGATATTACAGTCCTTAAAGTCTCCTCATCCTTGAACCTGATATCAGATCTGTAGAGTTTGCCGCCTCTCTCGTAGAATATCTTATCGGGACCGTTGACCATGATCTCCGTTATCTGGGGATCTTCCATCAGGGGCTCTATGACATCCAGCCTCCTTAATGAATTGAAGACATTCCTGGCAAGATCCCTCTTCTCATCCAAGGTCAGCTTGTAGGAAGAAGTCTGGGAACTGATGACATCTGCGATTATCTCCTTGAGCTTATCGTCAGTGGGATCAGTCTCTGTCCTGATGGCATTGAGGACAAAGTATGTCATCTGTTCTCTGATCTGCTGTGTGTCATAAGATCTGTTCATAAGTATCGTCCTTCTTGATATTTCCTCTGTAGATAATGTCGCAGGTGCCGCCCTGCATATTCTTGCTTATGGAATCCCTGAGTTCCTCATATCCGTATCCTGAAGGCGAGCCCCGGGGACACAGGATCATGACCTTGTCACAGTCTGAAACGATACCGGGTATCGTGCCGGTCCTTATGCCGTCTAATACCAAAAGGGCTGAAATACTGTGTTCTTTGCAATGTACCAGTCTGGAGCAGTTGTCAGATAATCTGATAAGGAGCTCCGGGTCTGTATCAAGGAGTTCATCGGGCCTGTCACATGCCCCGGGAGTCAGAAAGCCCGACCTGTCCATGGCGCAGTAGCCAAGAATGTCTTCAGGCTTGAACCTCCTTGAGCTTCCTGCCTTCAAAAGCTGTGACATGTTGCCGGTAACTCCGCTTATTGCTGCAGGGGATGACTTAAAGCCTGTGGTAAGATCCAGCCTTAAGCTGTGAGCTGAATCTGACATCTCCCTTGTTGCAAGATCTCTTATAAAATCCTCTCTTGCCTCGATATCCACAAAGGGGATAAGGGCTATGAATATGCCGGATGAATCTTTGACTGATCCTCCATGACTACGGGGACCAGCCTTGATACTGCTTATTACTCTGCGGCAGTTTATCGTGCCGGTGGAATCCAGAAGTGGCACCGCATCCTCGCAATCTATACTGTCGGCATCAACAAATCTCTGGTCGTAGAGCGTTATGCTGTAATTGCTGATCCCGCCTGACATATCCGGGTCTCCTTCTGTCATGGGGTTGATTATGTATGCCTCAGGGTATGCCTGTCCTAATCTGTATTTAAGAAGGGAATAGATGTATTCATCCTTCTCGAAGATCCTTATCGTAAAAGCCATTGTGTTTCACCTCCACTGTATAATATTGTAGCGGCGGAAACGGCCGAAAAATGCGACAAAAACCGACAAAAACCGACAAAAATAAGGGGGCCTGGGTACCTGCAATAAGGTTGATTATTTTGAAGATGGCACCTCTGGGATCTGGGTTTTGACATATGGGAGGATTTTGTATATTATCTTGCTACAGACAATTTATAAGTTCATTGCTTATCAAGAGTGGCTTAAGGGATCCGGCCCGTAGAAAGCCCGGCAACCGCGGTAATGCAGCGGTGCCAAGTCCGGCAGGGAAACCTGGAAGATGAGGAACGTTTTAGATAGACGGCCTTCTCCGACGGGGAAGGTTTTTCTTTTCGACAAAGAGCATTGAACGGAAAGGAATCTTTTATGAGAAACAGACAGGGAAAGTGGCTCTTTACATCAGAGTCAGTAACAGAGGGACATCCTGACAAGGTGTGCGATGCAGTATCGGATTCTGTATTAGATGCGCTCCTGGCGGCTGATCCCGAGGCAAGAGTTGCCTGCGAGACATGCGCCATCACAGGAATGGTAATGGTCATGGGCGAGATATCCACTTCGGCTTATGTTGATATCCCGTCGATAGTAAGGGCAACGCTCAAGGAGATCGGATACGATTCAAGCGAAGTCGGATTCGATTACAAATCCTGCGCAGTGCTTACATCCATAGACGAGCAGTCTCCTGATATCGCCATGGGCGTAGATAAGTCCTACGAGTCCAAGAACGGTGATGACAGTGAGCTCGATACAGGCGCAGGTGACCAGGGCATGATGTTCGGTTATGCAAATGACGATACACCGGAGTATATGCCGATGCCGATAGCTCTTGCGCACAGGGTTGCCAGGAGACTTACAGAGGTAAGGAAGAGTGGTCTCGGACCCTTCTTAAGACCTGACGGCAAGAGCCAGATCACGGTTGAATATGAAGGAAACAAGGTTAAGCGCGTAGATACGGTAGTCGTATCCACACAGCACAGCGAGGACATAGGTCTTGAGGAACTTAAGGCATTTATAATCGAGAATGTTATTAAGCCCGTGATACCCGCAGAGCTCCTTGACGAAGATACCAAGATCTTTGTAAATCCTACAGGCAGATTCGTTATCGGAGGTCCACAGGGTGATGCAGGTCTTACAGGACGCAAGATAATCGTAGATACATATGGCGGATTTGCGCGCCACGGCGGCGGAGCATTCTCCGGCAAGGATCCTACTAAGGTAGATAGATCAGCCTGCTACATGATGAGATATGTTGCCAAGAATATCGTTGCAGCAGGTCTTGCAAAAGAGTGCGAGGTACAGGTTGCTTATGCAATTGGTGTAGCAAAGCCGGTATCTGTTTCAGTTGATACCTTCGGAACAGGCGTTATCTCAGATGAGAAGATCTCTGAGATCATAAGCGAGATATTCGACTTAAGGCCTGCTGCGATCATAAGAGACCTGGATCTCAGAAGACCTATCTATTCAGCAACTTCAAGCTATGGCCACTTCGGCAGGACAGACATCGATCTGCCCTGGGAGAGAACAGACAAAGTTGACCTGTTAAAGAGTAAGGCAGGTATATGATAGTAATATCACATGGAATTTGACAGTGATACAAGAATACTTAAGAGCCTGACTCTTCAAGACTCAGGACAGAAGATAGAGGACTGCCTGGTTACGGCAGTCCGTATCTTTTGTGCCAGGACAGCAAGCGGTTTTGTTTCCTTCCTTACTGACACAGGGATAGTCTGTGCGGGCAAGAGCAGTTGCGATATATCGGAGGGCGTGACTTACAGGATCTCCGGCGTTGTTGATATATGGAATAACAAACCTCAGATCAAGATAAGGTCCATTAAGGTAGAGAAGGGTGAGAGGGCAGATATTGCACTTGTCGCATCTTATCTTGAAGAGAATTTCGAAGGGATAGGCAAGGCGGTGGCAGGGCAGCTCGCAGAGCTCTATTCCCGGGATGCTGTCAAGATGTTATCCGAGAATCCCGATGAATGCGCAGCCAGGGTCAAGGGCCTTAGCAAGGAGACTGCCAGGAAGATCTGTGACAAGATAGTCCTTAGTGAGGAGCTCCATTTCCAGGGGCTTAATCTTAAGCTCCTGGGCCTGTCACAGGGGCAGATCGACCTTTGTTTTGATATGGGATTGGTTGATGCCGACGAGATACGCAAGAATCCCTACGAACTGTTCAGGAGACATATTGCAGGCTTTGATACCAGTGACAGGATAGCCTTTGAGGAAGGGCATGACAGGATATCTGACCTTAGGGCAGCTGTAGCTGTTGCAACTGCGCTTAAGGATATGTCCTACGATACGGGATCCACATGTTTTACCAGGGAGCAGGTGTTTAATAAGACATTAAGCCTCATGAACCAGTCCCCCTTCGATAAGGTAAGCCCTGATGAGTTAGAGACCATATTCTCTTCAGGCGTAGATAAGGCAGTAGAGGCCAAAGATGCCGTATGCTACGTGTTTGACAGGGATAAGTGCGTAGGAACTGTATCAGATACTTCAGGGGCATGTTTTGCCTCCTACGATATATTCAAGGCAGAGGCGAATATCAAGCGCAGGCTTGAAGAACTGATGGCCCGCATAGTTAAGACTCCTCTTAAAGAGAAGTGTGATATGGTAATGAATAAGATCGCAGGCAGATATGGCATTACTCTTGATGATGCCCAGCTTGAGGCCCTCTATCTTTGTCTGTCATGTCATGTCTGCGTTGTGACCGGAGGCCCCGGTACCGGCAAGACCACCATTATGGGAATACTTGCAGAATACTTCAAGTCCAATAACATATCCTGCGCTCTTGCAGCGCCTACCGGAAGAGCTGCCAAGCGTCTGTCGGAGGCTACGGGCGAGGATGCCAGGACTATCCACAGACTGCTTGAAGTAAATGGCATATCCGAGGATTCGGACAAGATGTTCTTTACAAGATGCAGACAGAATCCGGTTGAAGCCAGAGTGATCATCGTAGACGAGATGAGCATGGTGGATACGCTCCTTTTTGAGAAACTGCTCGATGCCACATGCGAGGATGCCACTCTCATACTGATAGGAGACCCGGATCAGCTGCCTCCTGTCGGCTGCGGTAATGTCTTAGCTGACCTTTTATCCTGCAGTTTCATACCGTCTGTAAGGCTTGATCAGGTCCACCGTCAGGCAGAAGGAAGCGCTATCGCATCCAATGCATACCGGATATTAGATGGGCAGATGCCGGTGTCAGACGATACGGAATTCATAATCAAGAAGGCATCATCCGACGAGGAGGCAATGAATATCTGCATGGGACTATCCTCGAGGTTTGCGGGGACTGATTATGTCTGCCTGACTCCTACCAAGAAGGATAACACCATGCTCGGGACAGTGAAGCTCAATTCCATGATGCAGGATCTGGCATCTGATGAGGACGTGGAATTCCTTAGGCGCGGCAAGCTGAAATTCACCAAGGGCGACCGTGTTATGCAGACTAAGAATAACTATTCCGTTGAGTGGCTGGATCCTGCTACCGGAGATACCAGAAGGGGAGTGTTCAACGGCGAGATAGGTAAGGTTTTCAGCATCGACCCGATAGAGGGCGCAATGACCGTTGAATTCGACGATGGCAAGTTTGTAAGTTACAAGAACAAGAGTCTGGACGAGGTCGACCTGGCTTACGCCATAACCGTGCATAAGGCCCAGGGCTGTGAGTTTGATAACGTGATAATCGCTCTCGGCAAGATGAATGCTCTCCTGCACCGCAGAAGGCTTCTTTATACCGCCGTTACCCGTGGTAAGAAGAAGGTTATCATCATTGATTCCGGCGATACTTTATCAAAGTTCATAAGGTCCAGGGCAATAGATGTAAGGCAAACCACACTAAGAGGGCTTTTGCATCTGACAGACATTAAGAAGGGGCTTGTATGAATGCAGGATCTGCTTGTTTAAGACAGATCGTAGACTTTATACTCCCGTACAGATGCGCTATCTGCGGGAGCGTGGCAGACGGGGATGGCCGCATGTCCTATATAAGCAGGAGATATTTAGAGATCTTTGGCAGGAAGTCAGACATTCACATCTGCGGCAAATGTCTTGCAGCGATAGAACCCTATGCCCCTTCGGACAGATGGCATCTTTGCCTTTCCAACCCATTTGCAGGAGATAAGATCCCCGGGCAGGTTCTTTATATCGCCATGCCTTATAAGGGCATAGTAACCAGGATGATACCGGCAGTCAAATTCTCCGGTATGAAGGAGATAGCCAGGCTTCTGGGTATAGTCTTGTCTGAGATGCTAAGAGATGAGAAGATATCTGCAGATATCGTGATCCCGGTGCCCTTGTCTTCTGAAAGAGCGGCCCAAAGGGGCTTTAATCAGGCTGAAGAGATAGCAAGACCTGTATCAGACGTATTAGATCTGCCTCTTGTAACGGACTGTCTTATCAGGACAAGGAATACGGGCAGACAGACCGAAACCCATGACATTATCGACCGTATGGAGAATGTCAGGGGAGCTTTCGAAGTTGCAGACTCCTGGGATATAACAGGACTTACGGTTATACTGACAGATGATGTTGCGACAACGGGTTTTACCATGCATGAAGCAGCCCTTGCACTGATGGAAGCCGGCGCGGGAAAGGTCTTATGCGTCGCAATGGCAGGTAACCGCCGTGTGAAGAATGCGGATCCCTTCTGAAATCAATCTGTTGGAATATTCCTTCATTTATCTTATAATATAGGCATCCTGAGATGAGTGTCTCTAAATTGGACCTACATGACATAATATGGAGCCTGGACCGTTTGGTGGAAATCAAGCCTTGTAAGTTGGAAGATTGAAGTCAGGCGCAGGGCACCGCCCTGGAGAACTAGGGTGTCAATCAGAGCCTCGCTCGGGTGTTTTATAGAATGGAGTAGATTTGATCATATAGCATGGGTTTGATGTACGATGCCAGACAGATAGCGGCCCGTGATCCTGCTGCGCGCTCCGTGGCAGGCGTTATTTTGTTATACCCCGGTTTCCGGGCTCTTGTTTATTACCGTATTAGTCACTTCTTCTTTAGGATCAAATGGAGAGGAATCGCCAGATGGGTATCTGAGTGCGGTAAGCGTAAGACCGGAGTTGAGATACACCCGGGAGCTAAGATCGGTAAGGGATTATTTATTGACCATGGTGCAGGTATCGTTATCGGCGAGACCTCCGTAATAGGCGATAACTGTACTATTTACCACGGTGTTACCCTGGGAGGACGTGGCCATGTCAAGAACGCCAAGCGTCATCCTACAATAGGAGATAACGTGCTGATAGGTACCGGTGCCAAGCTCTTAGGCAATATAACCGTAGGTGATAATGCAAATATCGGAGCTAATGCAGTAATACTGCACGATGTTCCTGCCGGTGCCACGGTAGTCGGTGTTCCCGGCAAGATCGTGAAGATAGACGGTATCAAGACAACATCACATGCGGTGGAACTTGATCATACGGATGTAGAGGATCCTCTTGAGAGCGAACTCAAGGATCTGTGTCGTACAATAAGCGAGCTTACAGATAAGGTAAGAGCTCTTGAGACAGAGCTTTCCGAGATTAAAAACAGACAGGAGTAATAGATTACATGATAAAGCTTTACAACACACTCACAAGATATAAAGAGGAATTCAAGCCGATAACTCCGGGTGAGGTCAAGATGTATGCCTGCGGACCTACGGTTTATAACTATTTCCACTTAGGCAACGCAAGACCCTTTGTCACATTCGACACCTTAAGGCGATATCTTGAGTACAGAGGTTACAAGGTTACTTTTGTACAGAATTTTACCGATATCGATGACAAGATGATCAAGCGGGCAAACGAGGAGGGCATTACAGTCTCCGAGCTTGCCGACAGGTTTATTGCAGAATACTATGTGGATGCAGACGGGCTTAACATCAAACGTCAGGCTGTTCAGCCCAGAGCAACCCACTCGATAGATGCCATAATCGATCTTATCTCATCGATGATGGATAACGGCTATGCATATGTTATCGAAGGCGATGGCGTTTACTTCGATATCAGCAAGAAGGAAGATTACGGCAAGCTGTCACACTATAATCTCGATGAGCTCGCGGCAGGCGGCGGTGAGCGTGGTGCCTCCTATGAGGGTAAGCGCAACCCCGGCGACTTTGCTGTCTGGAAGTTCAAGAAGGAAGGGGAGCCTTACTGGGAATCACCCTGGGGCGACGGAAGGCCCGGTTGGCACATCGAGTGCTCTGCCATGATCAAGAAGCATCTTGGCGACACCATCGATATCCATGGCGGCGGACAGGATCTAATCTTCCCTCACCATGAGAATGAGATAGCCCAGAGTGAGGCCGCAAACTGCTGCTGCCTTGCAAACTACTGGGTGCATAATGCCTTCGTCAATGTAGACGGTGAGAAGATGAGTAAATCCCTCGGCAATTTCTTTACCATCAGGGATATCGTCAAGCACTATCCTTACAATGTTATCAGGTTCTTTATCCTGCAGGGCCATTACAGGAGCCCTATCAATTTCTCTGATGAACTCCTGGAGTCTGCCAAGACAAGTCTTGAGAGGATCTCTAACTGCGTTAATAACTTGGGGTTCCTCTTAGGTTCAGCCGAGCTTAAAGAAGCAGGCCCAGATGACGACAAGCTTATTGCCGCAGCAGAAGAAGCTGGCGAGAAGTTTGTAACTCATATGGACGATGACCTTAATACTGCAGATGCTTTGACTGACATCTTTGAACTGGTCAAGGTTGCCAATACTTTATCCCAGTCTGGCAAAGTGTCCGGCAAAGCCATGACCGTTGCAAAAGATAAGATACTCGAATTGACAGATACATTAGGCATCGAGCTATTCAAGGAAGAAGAGAGCGGCATCCCCCAGGATATCCTGGATATGGTCGAGACAAGAGCTCAGGCAAAGAAGGAGAAGAACTTTGCCGAAGCTGACAGGATCAGGGACGAGCTTAAGGCTAAGGGTTATTCCGTTAAGGATACGCCCAACGGACCGCAGGTTGAGAAACTCTGATGATCAAGCCGCTTATTGCAACAGATCTTCGTGAAGTATCTCCTCTGGTCCTGGCTTATATCGGGGATTCAGTATATGAGCTTTATGCCAGATGCCATGCAACGACTCACGGAGCTGGGAACAACAATAAGCTTCATAAGGAGACTGTCCGCTACGTAAGTGCCGAGGCACAAGCAAATTCGATAAGAGCCCTTGCAGGTGAGCTTACGGAGGAAGAGCAGGATTACTTCAGGAGGGGCAAGAATTCCAATCCCCATGCGGTATCAAAGAATGCTTCCCATGTGGATTACATGTATGCGACGGGATTCGAGGCGCTTATAGGATTTCTGTTTATGGATAATCAGGAACAGAGAATGGAGTATCTGATATTCAAGAGTTTTGAGATAACAGACGGAGGCGAAGGTGAACAGCGATAAGATAGAGGGCAGAAATGCCGTAACCGAGGCCCTTAATTCCGGCAGGACCATAAATAAGCTCTGGATCTTAAAGCCGGAGGGAGGAAGACGTCTTGAGCCTGCCCTTGCTAAGATCCTGGATCAGGCAAACAAGCAGGGGATAGTGGTTACCAGAGCGCCCCGCAACGTTCTGGATAAACTCTCGAACACTCATAACCATCAGGGAGTAATAGCTTCCTGTGCTTCCCACGAGTATACAGAGTTAGAAGACATCATCGAGAGCGCAAGGCAGAAGGGACATGCTCCCTTGCTGATCGCTCTTGACGAACTTAAGGATGCATATAATCTGGGTTCCATCTTAAGGATATCCGATTGCTGCGGAGTGGATGGAATAATCATCCCTGAGCGCAGGTCCATTGCCCTTGATTCCATGGTTGCAAAGGCATCTGCAGGAGCTCTCGAATATGTTCCCGTTGCAAGAGTTACTAATCTCGCCCAGACTCTGAGAAACCTCAAAGATAAGGAAGGCTTCTGGGTATGCGGTACTGATATGGATGGTACATCAGCATACGATGAGGCTGATTATACAGGCAGCCTGGTAATAGTCATAGGAAGCGAAGGCGACGGCATGAGAGAAGGAGTAAGGAAGTGCTGTGATTTTACGGTCAGCATACCTATGAAGGGTCACGTTAACAGCCTTAACGCTGCTGTTGCCTGTGGTGTAGTCGTCTTCGAGGCAGTAAAATGCAGGAAAGCTAAGGAGCAGGGCTGATGAAGTCAGGATCTAAGAGATTATTGGTATTGGCAATAACCGTAATGCTTCTTACGGTATTTGCTTCATGCAATGTCCTTAAATCCATAGGCCAGATCTCCCCGGATAAGAAACTTAGCGAGCAGGAGCTTGCCAGGCTTATTACAGAGGCCGTGCAGAGTGAGGCTTCTGTTAATGATTCATACTCCAAGATCCCCGAGTCCCAGCTTGACGGTGTAAGCTACACTGCTTTCTCAGAATATGTATCGATACTTCGTTCCATGAGCCAGAAGCATGGAGAGGTTGATTCCTTCAGGATCCTGGGGGATGAAGCTTCGGAGGAATATTTTGATTCTATAATGGAATTTAACGATAACATCAAGAGTTTTGACAGCTATGGAGATCTTGATGTAGTCGAGCTCTGCTATTCTGACGATCAGAACAAGGACCTTGCTGATGCAAGTTTTGTGATAAAGATAACTGACGACGGTTCGTACAGCCTTGCAGGCAGCTACATTACAGATACTATCCTGACATACGATTTTATCTCTCACTATTTCTCCATGATCTCTATCGGCAATACAGATGCTCTCAGCGCGATCTTAAGCCCCACATATTCATCGGAGATATATATTGATTCAGTCATCAACGCCAAAGCGGAATACATAATCGACTACTATAATCTCAAGGTAAAGAGTGAGCTTGCTGACTACGAGATAACCTGTTTTACACCTGTATTAGTATCCTACAAGATCCCTAAGACCATAGACAGTGACGGAGTATCAGTAGTTCCTCATGAAGTCGATCTTATGGTGGATAAGTCAGGCATGTTCTG
The DNA here is from genome assembly GCA_002450155.1 of Mageeibacillus sp. UBA6976. Taxonomy (GTDB): domain Bacteria; phylum Bacillota; class Clostridia; order Saccharofermentanales; family Saccharofermentanaceae; genus Saccharofermentans. The sequence continues at coordinate 10,490 of DJYO01000006.1, forward strand.
TCTTATGGATGAGATCCCGGTTACTTATACCGAGCCGGTTTATCTCTATTCTGAAGGGGAGAAGACTCTTACCTGCGGCTCTTTCTATACTTACGATTCGATCAAAGCTTTACTTGGCGAACCTTTGTATACCATCCTGCCGGATTCTGTAGACCATACCTATACAGGTAGTGATGATTCCGTTCACGATGTATATGTAGTCATCGTAAGTTATAACGGCCTCATCCTGAGATTCGACGCTGAATATGGCGTCGGCTCTGAAGGTGAGTGGGGCGGCATCCTTACATCAGCTCTCCTGTACGAGACTACTGCGCCTGCTCCTTATTCCTTTAATTCGGATGTTACCATCGGCATGAACATGGCAGAGCTTCTGCTTATCTATCCGGTCCTTGATGAATACGGCTTTGTCTATACCTACGAGGAAGCTGATTCCGTATATAAGCTGACACCTGAATTCGATGAGAACAATAACATTAACAAGATCCGCTTCAGTCTTGAGACAGACACTTAAGATACAGTGCCTGCTGCTCGCTTTCGCTAAGACCTATAGAAGAAAAGTAATTCCTGACATTTCCATACTTGGAGGACATGTATCCCAGCATCTTTACCATATTCTCACTGTCTGATCTTAATGTGTGCTTAAGATCTTCTTCGCTTCTTTCGATAATGGGATCTAACAGGGATCTCAGATAACCGTAGGATACCTTGTAATTAAGGATGATGTCTTCTCTTGAAGCTCCTGCAAGAAGATAGAGCAGGGCAGCGATGATCCCTGTCCTGTCCTTGCCGTGAGCACAATGGAAAAGAACAAGCCTCTTTGAATCCAGCAGGACTCTCATGACCCGGGCCACATCGTCTCCCAGTTCCTCAAGTACCCTTATATAAAAATCACCCAATATATGAGACTTAAGATATATCATGGTCTCGTCATCAGGACTTGCGGGATCTCCTATAAACAGAGGGATCGAGTAGAAGTCAGTATCAGGATCTTCCCGGAAGGGATTTCCGTGCCTTTCAAGCTCAACTTGAGATCTCAGATCGATGACTGTCCCGATCCCGTATTCCTTGCATGCGTTGATACCTTCCCGGGTCTTTATCTGTGAGGGCGACGATGCTCGTATGAACCGTCCTGTGGCAAAAAATCTGCCGCCTTCAAGGGGCATTCCTCCCATCTCTCTTGCATTAAGGAGCGGGAGCGATCTTACGAGCTGCTCGTCAGGATCATACATATATCTTTGACCTCCTTCTTGTTTCGAAGTTAATTTTCGCAGTTGACAAGGTATATTTCAAGTTATATTATTTATAGGCAATTTGCAGACCACAGTATATGCGCCTGTAGCTCAACTGGATAGAGCATCAGACTACGAATCTGAGGGTTGTAGGTTCGACTCCTGTCAGGCGCGCCATTCG
>DJYO01000006.1:11916-22626 GCA_002450155.1 Mageeibacillus sp. UBA6976
CTACGGATCAGAAGGTTGTGGATTCGAGCTCTGCCAGGCGCGCCACTTAAGTTCCTGAAATCATTAGATTTCAGGGACTTTTCATTTCTGCAGGATTTTAAGAGTAATTGGTTCTTCCTTCCGTTATACTTATATAAGGATAATACGGAGGTCTGATAAGATACATTATGCTATTTACGGGAATATCACGTACATTTTCCACTGAGAACGAACAGCAGTATGAGACTATCGGTGCATTCTGGGCAGAGATGGAAAGCAAGTATGACTGTACGAGACTGCGCGGTCTTGGGTATAACTGGACGCCGGGGACGATCGAATATGTAATAGGTCTTACGGAAGGCTTTATAGAAGGAGCAAACTGCACTGTAATGCTCCCGGATGAGGGCTGGACCGAAACAAAGGGCAGAACAGAAGAGCTTGGCCATATCTACGATGTGATCTATAAGAATGGTGCACTCTCATACGAGATCGAATCTTTTGATCCGGAGGGCAATTGCAGGATACTGTACTCCAGAAGCCCCGAAGGGTATAAGAAGATCTGTAGAGCATTAGTTACGGACCTGGATGAGATCCTTAAGCTCCAGTATCTGGCTTATCAGAGTGAGGCGGCACTTTTTGGTACGGATGACATACCGCCACTTAAGCAGACTAAAGAAGAGGTTTCAGAAGAATACCAAAAAGGCTCCATTCTCAAGATGGTAACAGAAGATGGCCGTATTATCGGTTCTGTCAGGGCACATGCGCAAGACGAAACTGCATATATAGGCAAGCTCATGGTCCATCCGGATTACAGAGGATGCGGTCTTGGGAGCGCGCTCCTGTCTGAGATAGAAAGATACTTCAGCGGGCTGAGATATGAATTATTTACGAGTACCAGGAGCACTGACAATATAAGACTTTACCGTAAGGCAGGGTATGAGATCTTCTGCCAAAGAGCGGTTGATGATACGCTTATATTTGTATACCTCGAGAAGAATAAGCCTGCGCCTAGCTCTTCACATAAAATGCACAAAGGTGTTTTATAATGCTCATATGAAAAAGATTTTGATCGTAGAAGACGAACAGGACTTAAGAGATCTTTTGGATAATTACCTGACCAATGAGGGGTACGAGGTTTCCAAAGCATGCGACGGCGTGGAAGCTTTATCCTTGTTCGCTAAAAATAAGTATGATCTTGTTGTACTGGATATCATGATACCCAAGATCGACGGTTTTGGAGTCTGTGAGGTCATTAAGAAACAGTCGGCAGTACCTGTTGTATTTCTTTCGGCTCTAAGTGATGAAGCCTCCCAGCTAAGAGGCTACGACAAACTGGCAGATGATTATGTAACCAAGCCCTTCTCAATGCCGGTCTTCCTGCGGAAAGTTAGTGCGCTTATGCGGCGAAATGATACAGCGAATACTTCAGGTAATGATCCTTTGTGTGTATATGGAGATATAGTGATAAACAAAGACACAATGGAAGTATTGGTCTGTGGCAAACAGGTAAATCTGACTGTAAAGGAATTCGATCTGCTCCTGACCTTAATGAGAAATCCCGGAAGGATATTTACCAGGGAGATGCTTCTGGATCTCTTGTGGGATTACGATTCTTTAGTAGATGAACGCATTGTTGACAGTCATGTAAAGAATCTCCGTCACAAAATGGGCGGAGAATACATTGAGACTGTCCGCGGAAGGGGATATAGAATTGCAAAGAAAGATATATAGAAGTCTCTCCTTTAAGGTGTTTATAATCTCTTTCCTTGTCCAGCTTTTCGCAGGTGCTCTTATCTGCACGGTCTTATATTTAAAAACACCGGCCCATCTGGCAAGAGGTGAACTGGCGGATCTTACCATAAAGCTTGGTGACTGCGACAGGGAAGAGGCCGAGATCTTAATAGACGAATTCATTGACAGAACGCATATTGATATTGCGATTTATGATGATTCTGACATTATCAGCAATTTTAATATCTTCGATGAAGAACTGTTATTGACAGACTTCGGGACCAAAACTCTCAAATCGGTCAGCGATGTACGCAAAGCTTATGATTCGAATATCGACTATCTGGGTTTCGGGAACAGCGGCTTTAAGCTTAAAGACAGTGACGACTATTATATCCTTACGTATTTTGACTCAGGTACAATGCTTAATACCATGGACTCATCGATCAGAGACAGTCTTCCTCTGATAGTGGTAGTTGTGCTTCTTTTGTCACTTGTAACCTCTGTCATATATACTGTCCTTTTTGCAAGACCTGTCAGGCAGCTTAGCAAATACTCAAGTGAGATGGCAAAACTGGATTTTAACACTAAATGCCCTGACAAAAGAAAGGATGAGATCGGTGATCTCGCACGCGATCTTAATCTGATGTCTTCTACGCTTGATCAGAAGATAAAACAACTTCAGGAAGAGATAGTAAGGGTGCAAGAACTTGAACAGCAGAAGGAAACTTTCTTTGCGGCGGCTTCCCATGAATTGAAAACCCCCGTAACGATACTGGAGGGGAATCTTCGTGGAATGATCGAAGGCGTGGAGCCCTATAACGACCACGATGAGTATCTGTCCAGATCATTGCGCACCGTCAAGCGCATGGAAAGCCTTATCAATGAGATACTTACAGCATCCAAGATGCAGTCTGCTTCCGGGATAATCATGGAAAGAATCGATCTGTGCAGTGTTATGGATGAGAAGATAAATGAGTTAAATGATCTCTTCGAGATAAGGAATATAACAGTCGAGAAGAGTATGGAAAAAGATGCGAATATCCGGGGCAACAGGGATTTGACATCACTTGCTCTGAGTGCCTTTATCAGTAATGCAGTTTTCTATTCGTCAGAAGACTCAAAGATAACGATAGAGATATATAAGGATCAGGGCAGCGTTGTTACGCAGATCCGGAATACAAATGCACATATCGACGGGAAGGACCTTGAACACCTATTTGAACCATTTTACAGAAGTGATGCTTCCAGAAGCCGCAGGAACGGTGGAAGTGGTCTCGGACTTTATATCGCGCAGCTCATCGTTACTAAACAAAATGGTGAATGCGGTATAGTTAACGATGGTAATGACGTACTGGCAAAGATAGTTTTCCCATCCACATAAAATACACATAGTTTCCATTTTGGTTCCCTCTTCATATATTACCATCTTGTTATAGAACGAAAGGGGTGAACACAATGAACCATAGAATAATAACCATTACTGCCGCATTATTAATGCTCGGCTTTGGAGTTCTTGCTACGGCAGGATGCTCCGGCAATCTGCCTAAGCTTACAAACCACATGACGCATACAGAACTTGATGAGGTGACTGAGACCGGATTTCAGCTTCCGGACAGACCTTGGGAGCAATATATGTCTAATTCCGGAACAGATCTTGATGATCTGAAAGATAAGGTTTACATCGGTACAGAATATGGAGCGATCGTATATGGCGAACCCTGCTTTGCTGATATGCTCCCTGATGATTACGATGGCGGTGTAGGAGAGATAGTGTTCTTATTCTTTTCGGAATCCACTTCGGAGACAACAGAGCATCTGATCACTTTCGACAGTTATGAAGACCTTAAAACAAAACTTCGCGCTGAATACGATGCCATGATCGAAGAGGGCTACCAGAGCGTACCGGCAGATGAGAGTTACAACACTCAAATAACTCTTTACGATGCGATATTGGCGGGGCAGACTGAGGTGATAGAACAGAGCGTCTTAGAGGATTATTGTGATTCTTATTATTCTGAGGAAAAATCATCCTCTGAAAGCAGCACTATGTACTGGGAACTGGATGAAGACAGGCTCGATCTTATAAAAGACGATGTTCACGAATATCATTTCTACGATGAAGAGCTCGATCAGAGATTTGTTATTCATGTTACTGTGCCGCCTTCATATGAGCCTGACAGGGAATATCCTGCACTTGTAATGACAGATGCCGTCTGGAGGTTTAACGATGTGGTGAACCTTTATGAAGCCATGGCTGAAGGAAAAGCAATGCCGCAGTATCTTATAACCATCGGATTCGAATACGATATTGACGGATGGGACAATGAAGTCAGGGCAGGCGTCTTTTGTGATAAAAAGAAAGAATTCCTTGATTTTATAACCGATAACATGATGCCGTATCTGAATGAGACATATTTATTCGATACAGAGGCATCAACACTGTTCGGGCATTCTCAAGGCGGTGTGTTTACGCATTATGCTGCTTTCAATTACGACCGGTATGAGAATAGGCCATTCAAGAATTACATAATCAGCAGTCCGGCTTTTTGGACCCCTTACTTTACTGAAGCCTGTGACTACAATGAGTATAAGACTGAGTACGGCTATTTTGACAGGTGTGATTCTTATGACAGGAACATTCTAATCACCGCAGGGAATCAAGAGGATGCCGACTATGCAGAGTACTACGGAGATAACGATTCCACACTTGAAGGGGTCGAACATCTTAAAGAGAGATTTGACCTGTATGGCATCTCTTCATACAGAGTAAAGATGTATTCCAGCCACCACTATCAATATATTCCTGAAATGCTTTTGGAATATATACAAGGAATTGTTTAAAGTAATATTGGGGATTTTCACCTGAAAAAGGTGAGACGTAGGAATTGATGTTTAGGCATAAGCACGGGATATTCCTGTCGTGATATAATATATTCCGTTTTGTAATCCATATTCGGTCCCGGGTTTGTTAGGAGGCATTTATGAGAAAGATTCTTGTTGTAGTTGATTGCCAGAAGGATTTTATAGACGGCGCACTTGGGTTTGACGGTGCTGAGCTGATCCTGCCCGGTATTCTGGAGAAGATCCGTGAGTATAAAGATAATGGCGATGAGGTCATATATACATTAGATACACACCATGAGAACTATATGCAGACTCAGGAGGGCAGGAATCTGCCTGTCCCTCACTGCATTAAGGGGAGTGCAGGGTTTGAGCTCGACGAGAGCCTTAAGGAAGCACTTAAAGACTGCAGAGCCTTTGAGAAGCCTACTTTCGGGAGCCTCGATCTGGCTAATTATCTGAATTCCGTATCTGAGGATATTACTTCTGTCGAGGTGTGCGGCCTTGTATCTAATATCTGTGTAATATCCAACGCTATCATTGCCAAAGCGGCAGCTCCGGAAGCAGAGATAATCGTTGATTCCAAGCTTACTGCATCCTTCGATGCCGCAAGGCATGAGGAGACACTTGACTTGCTCAAGGGCGTTCAGGTTACCGTTCTTTAATAAAAATAAAGAAATTACTGTGTATAGATTGCAAAAACAGTCCTTGCTGTGCTACAATTCTTACTCGGTTTATTATGTAATTAATTATTTGGAGGAAAACATATGGCATCCACAATTGAGAAGAAAGAACACTCACAGGTAGTGATCAGCCTTGAGGCAACAAAGGAAGAATTCAACGCTGCTCTCAAGTCTTCCTACCAGAAGAACAAGAACCACTTCCAGGTTCCTGGCTTCCGTAAGGGTAAGGTTCCTTATCAGCTCGTTTGCCAGTACTATGGTGAGGGCGTTCTTTATGAGGATGCAATCAACGAGATCGCAAACACCCAGTATCCTGAAGCGATCAAGGAGCATGACCTCAAGGTCGTATCAAGACCTGTTATGGACGTTCAGTCCATTGATGATGACGGCGTTAAGTACACTATCGAAGTATACGTTAAGCCTGAGTTCGAACTCGGTCAGTACGAGGGTGTTGAAGTTCCCTTCAAGGACGAGGAAGTAACTGATGAGCAGATCGATCAGGAGCTCGAGAGAATGCAGAAGAGAAATGCTTCTCTTGAGGAGATCACAGACAGACCTGCTGCAGAAGGCGATACTGTTGTAATCGATTATGAGGGTTTCAAGGATGGTGTTGCTTTCGAAGGCGGCAAGGGCGAGGGTTACAATCTCAAGCTCGGTTCCCATTCTTTCATCCCCGGTTTTGAGGAGCAGGTAGCTGGTCACAATGAGGGTGAGGAGTTCACCATCGAGGTTAAGTTCCCTGAGGATTACCATTCTGAAGATCTCAAGGGTGCTGATGCTACATTCAATGTTAAGATCCATACTATCAAGTGCGAAGTTCTTCCCGAGCTTGACGATGAGTTCGCCAAGGATGTTTCAGAGTTCGATACTTTAGACGAGCTTAAGGCAAGCATCCGCAAGGAGAAGGAAGAGCAGGTTGCAAAGAGCAACAAGTCAGGATTTGAGAACGAGACTGTTCGTGCCGTATGCGATAACTGCACTATCGAGATCCCTGATGCCATGATCGAGTCCGAGATCGAGCAGATGGCTGACGATCAGGCTATGCGTATGCAGCAGCAGGGAATCGGTCTTGACCTCTATCTCCAGTACACAGGTCAGACAATGGATGACTTCAAGAAGGGCTTAGAGCCTATGGCAAGAGTAAGAGTTAAGTCCTCTCTTGTAATCGAGAAGATCACAGAGAAGATCAACCCCGAAGTAACTGAAGAAGATTACAACGAGGAGCTCGATACTATCGCAAAATCTTATGGTCTTGAGATCGAGAAGGTTAAGGAGTCCATCGGTGAGGACAGCGAGTACCTCAAGGATTCTATCCGTGCAAGAAAGACTGTTGAGTATTTGGCATCCAAGGCTGTTAAGGTTGAGCCCAAGCCTGCTGATGAGCCTGCAGCTGAAGAAGAGAAGACTGAAGAGTAATCAGTTTAGATGAACAAATATAACGACTGTGGAGATGTTCTCCGCAGTCGTTTTTTTATTGTTTATTTTTGCTTCTTGTTGGAGCAGGAGATCAGGTCCTGTAACTGCCGTTTATCTCAACGTATTTGTATGAGAAATCGCAGGTGAACATTCTGTCATAACAGTCGCCTTCCTTAAGGATTATCTCGACCTTGATGTCATGCTCGTGCAAAAGCCTGGCTGCCTCATCTTCGTCAAAATCAGTTGCTACGCCGTCGTGGTAGACAAGAAGACCGCTTAATTTGATATCTACCTTCTCAGGATCGAAAGATGCTCCCGAATAACCTGCTGCCGTAAGGATCCTTCCGCAGTTGGCATCCATTCCGAAGAATGCTGTCTTGCAAAGAGGGGACCTGGCAACAGCTGTTACTATGAGATTTGCATCCTTGGGAGTTGCGGCGCCGTAAACTTCGATCTCTACAAATTTTGTCGCGCCCTCGCCGTCAGAAGCGATCATTCTTGCTATGTCTTCGCAAAGCCCTCTGAGTGCCTCGGCAAAGATGTCCGAATCTTCGCTGCCTTCCTCGATCCTGACCCCGGATGCTCCATTGGCAAGAACGACGACCATATCACAGACCGAGGTATCTCCGTCAACGCTAACACGGTTGAAGGTATATTTGACAGCCTCTTTGAGCATGCTCTTAAGAAGCGTTGAATCTATGTCAGCATCGGTTGTAAAGATACCGATCATGGTGGCAAGGTTAGGGTGTATCATGCCGGAGCCTTTGGCCTGTCCTGCAATGGTAACAGTCTTGCCGCTGCTTAAAGTTATGCATGCAGACACTTCCTTGGGGACTGTATCTGTTGTCATCATGGCAAATTCTGAATTATGGGCGCCGATAGCATCGCTGGTAAGTCCCTCGACAAGTTCAGGGATGACGCCTGTTATCTTATCCACCGGAAGTCTTGTTCCGATTACGCCGGTTGAAGCAGTCAGGATCTCATCAGCTGCGCAGGAAGCACATTCTGCTACGTGAGAAGCAACACTGTTTGCATCCTCGATGCCAACGCTGCCTACTGCTGCATTGGCATTCTTGCTGTTTACGATGATGCCCCTTACTTTGTTCCCACCCTCGATTATATCCATGGATCTTACAAGGGAGTGTCCTTTGACAAGGTTGCTTGTATAAACGCCTGCCACATTGCAGGGTGTATCAGATAAAATAAGACCGACGTCAAGATAGTTGTTCTTTGGAATATCAGGATTGATGTTAGCTCTGTCCGGACACTTCATTCCGGCAGATACACCGTTTGCCTTAAAACCCTTGGGCATGGTTATATAAGATTCTTCTGCCATTATAAACACCGCTTTCTGTAGAATTCCCAAGTATTTTACCACTAGGCAAATAATATGTCTTGACTTAAAATACTCAAACCTTTATAATTTCAAAGCGTTTGAAATGTGGTGGGATTAGTTCAGCTGGTTAGAGCGCTAGTTTGTGGCACTAGAAATCATGGGTTCGAATCCCATATCCCACCCCAACTTTTTTTGCTCCATTACACTGGGGTGTAGCCAAGGGGTAAGGCACGGGTCTTTGACTCCCGCATCGCAGGTTCAAATCCTACCACCCCAGCCACTATGGTTCACTAGCTCAGTCGGTAGAGCACTTGACTTTTAATCAAGGGGTCTGGAGTTCGAGCCTCCAGTGAGCCACCATAGACTATTCAGGGATCGCAGTGCGGTCCCTTTATTTTTGTCTTTATGTGTTATCATTTTAATATCACGTGATTTAAGGAATATCAGATGACATACGATATCAGTACCCACCGTGCAAGATATGAGATGCTGGCGCTTACGACTGAACGCCTGAGACTTGCTGTCTTTAAGAAATCAGAGGCACAGAGGGTAACGGATTTTTTTATCCGTAACATATATTGATTGAGAAAAATGGATGGACAGGTTGGGAAAATGATTAAGAAGGTCGCATTTGTTTTATTGATAATTATAGTAACATTTGCAATATATTTTGGGATTTACCATCTGTCGCTATATGTTTTTACTATAGACATTCAATCTAGTTTCCAAGCACAAGGCAGTATTCCTTCTTTCTTGTCTTGGTTATTATATCTTAGCATATTTGTATTGCCGGTCTTGTTTGTTGGTATTGTTTTTTTAATAATCGATAGAAAAGGTGAACACAGCATAAAATTACTTGTTGGTGGTTATGTTGTTTTGGTTATAGTACTTGAGATTATTGCTACTGTAGTTTTTATGAAAGAACAAGATCAAATGAAACAACTAACTCATGAGTATGAAAGCGAATATGAATATATTGATAATCCAACCCCAGAGAATAAGGTTGTAGCAAATATCCTCGAAAGCAAAGGAATCATATGATTATCTGTGGTGAGATTATACTTGTGCAAGGCAGCATTTCTGACACCCAATCTGACCCTTGATAATACTGGACTGTGGTGAAAAAGGTATACAGGTTTTATAATGCCATCAGTGATTCTTGGAAATAATCAGGTTCACCCAAGAAGGAATGTTCCCAATATACCCGAAAACGAACTGGACTGAAAATTACAGATAGATTTTTACTACTATATCCTGATGAAGAATAGTACAGATAATATACAGCATTTCAGGCTGTGTCTTTTAATCAATGGGTCTGGAGTTCGAGCCTCCAGTGAGCCACCATAGTCTATTCAGGGATCGCAGTGCGGTCCCTTTATTTTTGTCTTTATGTGTTATCATTTTAATATCACGTGACTTAAGGAATATCAGATGACATACGATATCAGTACCCACCGTGCAAGATATGAGATGCTGGCGCTTACGACCGAACGCCTGAGACTTGCTGTCTTTAAGAAATCAGAGGCACAGAGGGTAACGGATTATCTTATCCGTAACATAGATTTTCACAGAAGGTTTGCCCAGACTCATGGTGATGCCTATTTTACCGTTGCAGAGCAGAAAAGGTATCTGGCTTATGACTGTAATAGCTTTCTGTCAGGGGACTTGGTTCCGCTCTGGATCTGCCTTAAGGATTCCGGGGAGATAATCGGCAGGGTATCTTTCTTTAACCTGGCATATGGAGGCATGATGAACTGTGCCTGCGGATACCATCTTGACGAATCACATACGGGGCACGGCTATATGACCGAGGCTCTTAAGGCAGGATGCGAGTTCATGTTTGAGGAATATAAGCTCCACAGGATAGAGGCTTTTATATTGCCGGAGAATAAACCCTCACTGGATCTGATCCAAAGATGCGGTTTTAAATACGAAGGCAAGCGCTATTCATATATGCATATAAACGGCGAATACAGAGACCACGAAGCCTTTTATCTGCTAAGGCCTGAACAAAACCTATAAATTGCCCAACTTGTAACATAATTCTAACATTTGTAATGTTAAACTTATGTAATAATAAGTTAAATAATCTTTAGCGGAGGTGGTAACAGGTGAATAGAAATAAACTTACTTTGAGAATAACAGCAGTCGTGCTTATTTGCGTTATGGCGATGTCATTTGCAGCCTGCAAGAAGAAGAATCCCACAACAGAATCCAATCCTTCTGCCATCGGCTCTTCTGAAGCTAGCTCGATTACGACCACAACAGTTCCTACCACGACTCTTACTGAATATAGCGGACCTGTAGCTAATTCACAGCAGGTCACATGGGAAGAATCAGCTCTTGAAGCCGAGAAGACTTACTATGCTACTGTAACTGCAGGCGAGTTCCTTAATGTACGTAAGGGACCCGGCACGGAGTATGACAAGGTTGGTACTCTCACAAGAGGCCAGGCTGTAACAGTTGTTGCAAGAACATCTAACGGCTGGTATAAGACTGTTGACGGGTACTACGTATCTGAGACATACCTCGCAGACTCAGCTCCTTCAGCTTAAAAAATAACTGTTGCCATTTAATTTGGTTTAGTGTAATATAATTGGCGCTATGAAAATTAGCGCCATTAATTGCGAGTGTAGTTCAATGGTAGAACTTCAGCCTTCCAAGCTGACCACGTGGGTTCGATTCCCATCACTCGCTCCAGGGTCATTAGCTCAGCTGGATAGA
>DJYO01000006.1:22712-52948 GCA_002450155.1 Mageeibacillus sp. UBA6976
GTTCGAGTCCCCCATGGCTCACCAAAGTCGAATCCCAGATCGTTCTGATCGAAGATTCGGCTTTTTTTTGCCATAGGGTGTTAACTTTGACATAAAAACCCTTATGTTATAATTAAACGCGTAAATAATATGGAGTGTGAAATCTTATGAGCAAAAAAGATTACGGCAATGACAGTATTGTCTTGCTCAAGGGCGCCGACAGAGTTAGGTTGCGCCCTGCGGTAATATTCGGTTCAGACAATCTCGAGGGCTGTATCCATTCGTTCTTCGAGATTTTATCCAATTCAATAGATGAAGCAAGAGAAGGCTACGGTAATCAGATAATAATCACCAGGTTCAAGGACGGTGCGATAGAGGTCGAGGACTTCGGCCGAGGCATCCCTCTTGACTATAATGCCAAGGAGCAGAGATTTAACTGGGAGCTGGTATTCTGCGAGCTTTATGCCGGCGGCAAGTACGATAACAATGCATCTGGTGACTACGAGTACTCCTTAGGTCTTAACGGCCTCGGTGCCTGCGCGACTCAGTATGCTTCCGAGTATTTTGATGTTACGGTAATGCGTGACAAGGTTAAGTATTCCATCTCATTCCGTAAGGGAGAACCTGTAACCGAGCTTTCGACAGAGCCTTACAGGTTTAAGAGGACCGGTACTATCCAGCACTGGAAACCGGATAGCGAGGTCTTTACCGAGACTGTGATCCCTCTTGAGACATTCCAGGAGATAATCAAGAGACAGTCTGTTATCAATTCAGGTATCGAGTTTATCCTCAAGGACGATGAATCCGGCCAGGAGTTTAAATATATCTATCCCGAAGGTATCAAGGGGTATGTTAGCGAGATCTCCGATATGAGAGGCCAGACTGAGCCCTTCTATTTCTCCGGCGAAGGCCAGGGCAGGGATAAGGCTGACCGTGATGAGTACAAGGTCAAGGCCGAAGTTGCATTCTGCTTCAATAACGAGATCAACAGGCTTGAATATTTCCACAATTCAAGTTTCCTCGAGCACGGCGGATCTCCTGATAAGGCTGTAAGATCAGCATTTGTATCCGAGGTGGACAGACAGCTTAAGCTCAAGGATAAGTACAAGGCAAATGAGAGCAAAATCATATTTCAGGATATAGCAGATTCCCTCATTCTTGTAACCAATACATTCTCTACACAGACATCCTACGAGAACCAGACCAAGAAGGCTATCAACAATAAGTTCATCCAGGAGTTCATGACTCAGCTTATCAGGGATAACCTTGAAGTTTGGTTTACCGAGAACAAGGATGCCGGAGACAAAGCCTGCGATCAGATCCTTGTAAACAAGCGTTCAAGAGAGAATGCCGAGAAGACCAGGGTCAACATAAAAAAGAAGCTTATGGGCAATCTTGATATCAACAACCGTATCAAGAAGTTTGTAGACTGCAGGACAAGAGACGTATCAAGGCGTGAGCTGTATATCGTTGAGGGTGATTCAGCTTTAGGCTCAGTCAAACTCGGAAGAGATGCCGAATTCCAGGCTGTCATGCCTGTAAGGGGTAAGATCCTTAACTGTCTCAAGGCAGATTACAACACCATATTCAAGAGTGATATCATAACGGATCTGCTCAAGGTGTTAGGCTGCGGCGTCGAGATCTCAAACAAACACAGCAAGGATCTGTCTGCATTCAATCTGGATAACCTGAGATGGAACAAGATAATAATCTGTACTGATGCCGATGTCGACGGTTTCCAGATAAGGACACTGATCCTCGCGATGATATACAGGCTTACTCCTACGCTTATAGAGAAGGGCTATGTGTATATAGCCGAGTCTCCTCTTTTTGAGATCACGTATAAGCCAAAGGGCAAGAATGCCAAAGAGGAGACGCTGTTTGCCTTCAATGAGAAGGAGAAGGCTGAGATCCTTGCCAAATACGATCCTAATCTCTGCACTATCCAGAGATCGAAGGGTTTGGGTGAGAACGAACCTGAGATGATGTGGCAGACTACCATGAACCCCAAGTCCAGAAGACTTATCAAGGTCTGCCCTGAGGATGCGAAGAAGACTTCGGAGGTCTTTGACCTCTTGCTGGGCGATAACCTTGCCGGCCGTAAAGAACATATAGAGCAGGATGGCCACTTGTATCTTGACCTCCTGGATATCGGATAAATCGGAGTTTAAACATGCCAAAGAAGAAGAAAGAAACAGAGAAGAACAGTAATTCGCTCAAAGCGAGGCTTACTGACGAGAATGCGAAGGACATGCCCGCAGTAGATCAGCCTATAACAGAGATGCTCGAGATCAACTATATGCCTTACGCCATGAGCGTTATCGTATCGAGAGCGATCCCCGAGATAGACGGCTTTAAGCCTTCACACAGAAAACTCCTGTATACCATGTACAAGATGGGACTTCTGGGCGGGGCAAGGACGAAATCTGCTAATGTAGTAGGCCAGACCATGAAGCTCAACCCCCACGGAGACCAGGCGATCTACGAGACCATGGTTCGTATGACCAGGGGCAATGCTTCGCTTTTGCATCCTTATGTTGATTCCAAGGGTAACTTCGGTAAGCAGTATTCCAGAGACATGCAATGCGCAGCTCCGAGATATACCGAGGTAAGGCTCGAGAAAATCTGTGAAGAGATATTCAAGGGCATTGACAAGGATGCCGTCGATATGGTGGATAACTACGACGGAACTCTCAAGGAACCTGTTCTGTTGCCAACATCTTTCCCTGCGATACTGGTCAATTCCAATCAGGGTATAGCAGTAGGTATGGCTTCAAATATCTGCTCATTCAATCTGGCAGAAGTGTGCAAGGCTACAGAGGAATACTTGGCAGATCCCCAGTGCGACCTTCTGGAATATATGCCGGCACCGGATTTTTCCGGAGGCGGACAGATCCTCTATGACAAGGAGCAGATGAGGCAGATCTATAACACGGGTAAGGGTTCTATTCCCGTAAGGGCAAAATACAGTGTCGATAAGAAGAATAATCTTATTGAAATCACGGAGATCCCTTATTCCACAAGCGTAGAGATCATCATCGATAATATTGCCGAGCTCGTTAAGAACGGCAAGGCCAAGGAGATCTCCGATATCAGAGATGAGACAGACCTTGACGGTCTTAAGATCACCATAGACTGCAAGAGAGGCACTGACCACGATGCCTTAATGACCAAGCTCTTCAGATTTACCAAGCTTCAGGATACTTTCTCATGCAATTTCAATATCCTGATCGATGGCAGACCGAGAGTCCTCGGCGTAGGGCAGATAATGGATGAGTGGCTTAAGTGGAGGAGACAATGCATATCAAGAGAGCTTACCTTCAATCTTGAGAGGATGAAGAAGAAGCTTCATCTCCTGGACGGTCTAGCCAAGATCCTTGTGGACATAGACAAAGCCATCAGGATAATCAGGAATACCGAACTTGAAGAAGATGTTATCCCTAACCTCATGAAGGGCTTTGACATCGATAAGGAACAGGCTGAATATGTTGCTGAGATCAAGCTCCGCAATATCAATAAGCAGTATATCATCAACAGGATATCTGACAGGGATAAGCTCATAGAGGACATTAAGGATACCGAAGATATCCTTAAGAGCCCCAGAAGGATCAATTCCATAATAGTCAAGACCTTAAGGGAAATCGCCACCAAGTACGGGCAGCCCAGAAGGACTGAGCTTATCTCTCCTGAGCAGACTCCCG
The DNA here is from genome assembly GCA_002450155.1 of Mageeibacillus sp. UBA6976. Taxonomy (GTDB): domain Bacteria; phylum Bacillota; class Clostridia; order Saccharofermentanales; family Saccharofermentanaceae; genus Saccharofermentans. The sequence continues at coordinate 26,393 of DJYO01000006.1, forward strand.
TGTTCGAAGAGCACAAGATCATCCCTGATTACAGGCTTCATCTTATGCTTACAAGGCACGGCTATCTTAAGAAGCACACCATGAATTCCTTAAGGAATGCGGGAGAGCTTAAGACCAAGGAAGATGACGAGATCTTTATGGGCTTTGAGACCGATAACAAGTCAGATCTGCTCATATTTACCGATAAGTGCAATCTCTATAAGACACATGTCTACGATTTTGCTGATACCAAGCCGGGAGATCTGGGACACTTTCTCAGGAGCGAGCTTGAGATGGAAGCTGATGAGACTCCTGTCTTCATGATCTCAACACAGGATTATAAGGGGATACTCTTTATTGCCTTTGAGAACGGCAAGGCTGCAAGATTCCCCATAAATACCTATGAGACCAAGCAGAATCGTAAGAAGCTCCTCAAGGCGTACTTTGACGGCAGCAAACCGGTAGGATTTCTCCTGCTTGATGAGGATGAGGATCCGGATCTTATCGTTACCAGTACCCTTGATAAGGCAGCAGTATTCAAGTCGTCTCTTGTTCCGCTTAAGACTACGAGAACGACACAGGGCGTTCAGCTCCTTGTCTCAAAGAAGGGGTCAACTCTCAAGAACGTTATGCGCCTCATAGAAGTAAATGTTAACGATCCTGAGTATTACCGTATCAGGAAGCTTCCTGCTATCGGTTATTACATCAAGGAGAAGACTTTGGAAGCCAAGCAGATAAGCTTTGAGGAGTTGAATTGAGTACATTCTCGCCTGAATACAAAATAATAGGTGACAAGACGCACAGATCCGGCACGGGATATGTTGTCTCTGCCGTGATGCTCAGTATTGCGCTTCTTGCCATGGTCATTGTTGTAGTGGTGGTGAATAATATCAATTCATATCGTAATCTTACTATCCCTGAATTTGAGAAAGCTATAGATGAGGGCGACTACGAGGGAGCATTGGAGATTTACAGGAACATTCAGGACGAAGTCCTTGCCGCATCGCCTGAAGAGGCCGCTCTTATGACTGAGGAGACTGAGCTTTTGAGCCAGATGGAAGAGATCGTAGGCAATAAGGCAGACGGCATCTGTACAAGGATACTTGAAGAAAGATATGTTCCGATCCCATCTGATGTTGAATTCCTGGATCAGATGAAGGAGCTTACATCATCTGTCGTATCTGTGTGGCTTAATGACCTTTGTGTTGACTTCCTCCTTGGCAAAGAAGAAAAACCGGATGTTATCTTTGCCTTTGAACAATTGTCCCCGATAAGCAATTTCTCAGCTACAGCTAATCCGCTCCTCCGTGAGATAGACTTTATCGAGACTGCAACAGGACAGGTTCAGACTGCAGAGCAGGATTACGAGAATGGCGACTATATATCCGCAGTTCAGCACTATCAGGAAGTAGCTGCCGAATACGAGGGCTTCGTTTATGATTTTTCCGTCAAGCGTATAGACGAGATCAAGAACGTCATGTACGAACCGATGATGGCTGAGGGCGAGCATATGCTTGAGACTTTTAAGTTCTATTCGGCAGAGCAGCTCCTGTCAGATCTGGCAGTTATCTTCCCGGGAGACGAGAGGATCAGGTCTGACCTTCTTGAGGCGACGGGACATACCACAGCTACGACGACATATTACGGTCCTGTTGAAGTTCTTTGCGTAAGGCCTCTTATAGTCAACGAGGAGACGGCATTTGCAGAGAGTTATGTTAATAATGACAGCGGCCTTTATCTCACGGGAGACGAGTTCCATGCCATACTTGAGCAGCTCTACAGCGAGGGATATTGCCTTGTTAACGCCGAAGATCTTATCGACATGTCCGATCCCGGTTTCCTTCTTGAGAAAAATCTCATTATACCTGAAGGCAAGAAGCCTCTTATCATCGTGATCGAGAATCTCTGCTACAGCCCGACAGCTTATGATTGCGGCATCTGCAGGCGACTTGTGCTCAACGACAGGGGTCAGGTCTGCGGAGAGTATGCCGTTACAAATGAGCGCGGCGACGAGGAATTGATGGTGAGCAGGGAGGCAGAAAGCATAGGCATACTGGATGCCTTTGTTGAGCAGCATCCCGATTTTACATATGACGGAGCCAAGGGCATCATTTCGGTATCAGGATATGAGAACTGCTTCGGTTATATTGTCAGCGCCGATGAGATGGATGACCGCAATCAGGCTCTTGCCACGCAGAATATCCAGCCTGTGGATCTTACTCCGGAGGAGATAAGCAGCAATAGAGATACGGTTACGGCAATCGCTGATACCCTTAGGGACACGGGATGGCAGTTTGCCTCCTGCACCTATGGCTATATTACCAATGCCAGATCATGCGATATGGAGACGATCCAGCAGGATACAGAGAAATGGCTTGAGCAGATAGGGTCTCTTCTGGGTGAGACACATATGATCGTTTATCCGGGCGGCAATTATATCTATGGTACTGATGAGCGGGCGGTATACCTTAAGAATCTCGGTTTCAGGATATTCTTCGGTATCGGTTCAAGGCCTTATTATACTTATGGTGATAATTATCTGTACTTTGACAGAGCCATAATCAGTGCAAATACCCTGAGGAATATCGATTATTCCAGGATGATCGATGCAGACTCGGTGCTGGATCCTGACAGAAGGTTTGAGTGATATTCATCCCGGTAAATATTATATTTTCATTTCATTTGTCAGAAATTCGTGCGATTTTGATTTTTATACTATAATATTAGGATCAAGATGAGCGTACGGAGGTTTTTGTATGGCTAAGATCGATAAATTAACTCAGCTTACTGAAGAAGAGGAGATCATCTGGAAGGACCGCAAGAGGTATTTAGGACTCCCTCTGTCATTTACAGTCTACAGCATGAGCAATAACAAGTTCTACCTCAAGAAGGGGATCTTTAATATCGATCAGGAAGAGATACTCCTGTACAGGGTGCTCGATATCACATATAAGCAGAACTTTGGTCAGAGGATATTTGGTGTAGGAACCCTTGTCCTTAATACGGCAGATAAGTCTACTCCGATCCTTGAGGTCAAGAGCATTAAGAACCCTAAGAAGATAAGGACTGCTTTGAGTACGCTTGTTGAACAGAGAAGAGATGAGAAGCGCGTTACCGGTAAAGAGATGTTTGGCGCTGCAGGCTTCCATAGCGGAGACCATGACGGCGACTTTGATCACGACCATGACGGGCACTTTGATTTGGATGACATGATCGATCATTCCTGATTTGAGGTGATTTAGTTTTGGAGACCAGAATCGACAGACTCGGAAGTGTCAGAGAAGACAAGATAAGAAAGCTTAAGGAACTGATTGAGGAATCCAACAATATAGTTTTCCTTGGCGGAGCAGGCGTATCTACTGAATCGGGTATCCCTGATTTCAGGAGCGGCAGCGGTATCTATAACTCTGAGAGTGGTACTAAATATCGTCCTATCGATATAATCGCCCACGATTTCTTTATGGAGAATACTGAGGTATTCTACGATTTCTATAAGCGTAAGCTCATCTATCCTGATGCCAAGCCTAACAAAGCCCACAAGGCGCTGGTAAGACTTGAGAAACAGGGTAAGCTCAAGGCCATAATTACTCAGAATATTGACAATCTCCATCAGGAGGCAGGTTCCAAGTGCACCATAGAGCTTCACGGCTCGGTATTCAGGAATTACTGCATGGACTGCGGCAAGAAATTCAGCACAGAATACGTAGTAGCGCAGGAAGGCGTTCCCCACTGTGATAAGTGTGGAGGTATCGTACGTCCTGACATCGTTCTTTACGAAGAGAATCTCGAGCATGAGAATGTTGATGCAGCGATCAAGGCAGTTAAGAAATGTGATCTCATGATCATCGCAGGCACATCTCTTACAGTATATCCTGCAGCGACATTTGCCCAGTTCCTGAAGCACGACAGGATCGTCATAATCAACAAGAGCTCTACATATATGGATCTTAAAGCTCTGCTTACCATCCACGATAATGTAGGTGATGTATTAGATCAGGTTGTACCAAAGCGTGTATCCAAGCCTAAGACTGCTGCCAAGAAGACTACAGGCACCAGGAAGACTTCTGCTTCTACATCAAAGAAGTCTACAGGTACAAAGAAGGCTGCATCTTCTGCAAAGTCTAAGACAGCTTCATCTAAAGCCAAGAATACTACTTCCAAGAAGAAAGATAATGGATAACAAAACCGAATTCTACGAGAATAATGCTAAGAAGATATCTACGGATATATCAGTGAACGGACGCAAGAGCATAATACTCAGCGTCCTTCGTTTTTTTACTTTTGTAACATCTGTAATAACCATTGTTTACGGGGCAGTTAATTCTTATACCGTAACCATAATAGGAGGCCTTCTTGTATTTGCTTCCTTTGTCACCATATGCTTTGTTCATGACAGGGTAAGGACAAATCTTGAATACCTTGAGAGGCTCTATCTTGTTAATAACAGCTACATAGCCAGGATCAGGGGCGATTTTGAGACTCTGCTCAAGATCAATAATACAGGCCTTAAGCGCAGAGAGGAGATAGAGGATGCCACGGCTTATTTTGCCGGCGATGAATTCTTCGATCCTGACCACGACTATTGTCTTGACTTAGACCTGTTTGGCAAGAAGTCACTATTCTCCCTTTATAATGTAGCTCAGACCGTATTCGGCAGGAGGGCTTTTGCAGGAGAGCTCCTGGGTATAAGAAAGCAGCAGAGAACAGTATCTGAGCTCATGGCGAGACAAGCAGCAGTTGCTGAACTTGAATCCCAAAAGGATTTTCTCCTTGAATATCAGACCATATCTTCTTTAGGCAAGCTAAAGAACATGCCTCAAGCGCTCCTTGAATTTGCCTCTAAAGGCAAGAAGCTTCCTAAGGCCAGGATCGCCTGGGCTATGATACAGTCTTTCCTCTGGCTTGTTCCGTTCGTTTGTATCTTTGTAAGACCGGAGCTTGTCCGTCCTGCTGTCATATTTGTCCTTGCGGTAAATCTTATAAGCTGGGCAGTAAATCTCAGGCTCAATCAGGATTACCTTAAGGCCGCATCTGATATGCCGAGACAGGTCAAGGTCTTATACAGATGTTTCGATAAGCTGGATAAGGCGGGATTTAAGGATCCTTTGCTGATTAAGCTTGCTTCAGGCTCTACAAATGAAGTAAAGGCAAGTGATTCTCTTAAGGATCTGACCAGAGCACTTTCATATGCCGCATTAAGAGAGCAACCTATATTCAGCTTTCTTCTGAACCTTATCCTGCCTCTGGATTACTATGTATCCTATCTTCTGGGCAGATGGGCAGGGAAGTACGGCAAGCTTCTTGAGAAACAGACCCTAAGCCTCGGACAGATAGAAGCATTGATGTGTGCTTCTCAGGTCGGCATAGCATCAGAGATATCGGCATTTCCTCAGTTTGTTGAATCTGACAGCCCTTCAGATAATGCATATTTCAAGGGTGATTATATCTGCCATCCGCTCCTGCCTCACGAGACCTGTGTTTCTAATTCTATAGAGCTTAATTCCAATATCGGTCTGATTACCGGATCCAATATGTCAGGTAAGACGACACTTATCAGGACCTGCGGAGTATGCACCATCCTTGCCCTTACGGGAAGTAAAGTGCCTTGCGAGGCCTTAAGGCTCGGCAGGATGAAGATAATGTCTTCAATGAGGATAGTAGACAGCCTTGAGGATAATATAAGTACGTTTAAGGCTGAACTTATAAGGATATCCGGGATAATCAGGCAGTCTAAGGAGCAGGAAGCAATGCTTTTCCTGATAGACGAGATATTCAGGGGGACCAATTCGGATGACAGGACCAGCGGGGCCCTTACAGTCTTAAAGAATCTTTCTCTTCCTTATGTCTGTGGCCTCATGACCACTCACGATTACGCTATGATAGACAAGACTCAGGATGAGTTTAAGAATATAGTCTATTACCATTTCTCCGAGCAGTATACGGATACAGGCATCGTATTTGACTACATCCTCACACCCGGCATAAGCAGAGAGTCTAATGCGAAATATCTAATGAAATTAGTTGGTATCGAATAGATTTGTAGATTTTTAACAAAGTTGCCACAATTCGAACAAATTCGATTAACTTGTATTATAATATGTGTCAGAATAACAATAAAAGAATTGTTTGGGGACATTTATGCTTGCCGATATTAAGGGTTTTAAATCTATAATCCTAGATTATTCTATTCTTGGAGAATATGCCGGAACCCCTTTGTTTGGGGAGTTTACAGATATTCTCTCTGAAGGCCGCAACGAAATATATGTGAGCAAGACCTTTAAGATGCTCCACTATTGCGAGCTCCACCAGATGGAGTCCTCCAGCAGTGCCAAATCCAATGCCATGAAGATCCTGTGCTCATATCTTATTCCTGACAAGAGAATGCACCTTGTCCCGGTAAGCGGCACGGCAGAATTCATAAACAGTGTCAAGGATCTGGAGGATCCCTGCATCCTTACCACCAGAAAATCCATATTTATCAAGCGTTTATTTGAATTAAGACCTGAGTATAAGGGAGCCGTTGCCGTAGTTAACAAGGGCGAATGTACAGTCTATTCCTCACTGGATGAGATGTACGAGGCTTGTCCTCTCCCTAAGCTCAGTAAACTTGCAGAGAATAACAAATATCTTGATTCTCCCGTTATGGCGAGCATCAGTGACATAGTAACTAATGAGAATAACACCAAGAGCTTTGAGCTCGTTAAGCGTATGAGCGGCGGTGCCGAGGGTATGGTATTTACCACAGACACCCGTACTCTCGTTGCCAAGATATACCACAAGGGTGTTATCACTCCTCTTAGATGGGCTAAGCTTAAGAGGCTGTCTGAGCTGGGCATTACCAGTTCAGGATTCTGCATTCCCCGTGATCTGTTATTCTTTAAGGGAGTTCCTGTAGGATATACAATGCCTCTCGGTAAGGGAACAACTCTCGGTAATGTTTTTGACGGACCTGATGCCGTCGTTGAGCATTTCCCGGACTGGACCAGGGAGGATGTAGTGGATACACTTATCAGTCTCATCGAGAAATATCTGTATCTGCATATGCGCGACGTTATAGCAGGTGATATCCAGCTCAAGAATGCTCTTATCTATAACTCCAGGAATGTATACCTCATCGATATGGACAGTGTTCAGGTAGGCAATCTCCCGTGCCCTGTAGGGACAGAGGAGTTTACCGACCCCAGACTCTGGGGCAGGAACTTTGCCGGTTTTGTCAGGGAGTTAAGGGATGAGGATTATTCTATTGCCATGCTTGTTTTCTCAGTCCTGTTCTGCGGACTCCATCCCTATGCAACCAGGAAGGGCGCTGAGACATTAAGAGAGGAGATCCTGAGCAAGAATTTCCCCTATACTTTAGACGATTCTGACGAGGAACATATCCCTCTCGGCGGATATAACTTCATATGGAGATATCTCCCTGAGCAGCTTCGTAAGATGCTTTACGGCACTTTCAGGCTCGGCAGGAATTATGAGGCGGTTCAGTGGTACGATGCGGTGCTGAGTTATAAAGAAGAACTGGCAAGCCGCAAGTATACTGATATTGAAGCTTATAAGATCTTCCCCCAAAAGGCAGATCTTAAGCAGAAGGAGACGGACCTTACCGCTTCATCCAAGCCTGCAGCTGACAGCGGATCTGATGCACATCCCAAAAGATTTGAGAAGCCTGTATTCAATAACGCTCCTACAGGAAGATATATCCCTAAGAACGATACCATGCCCAGTCCTTTTAAACCGGTAGGTGAAGGAAGCGGAGAGTCAAAACCCGAACCTGAATCCGGCGGTGCTCCTGAGGGCAATAAGAAGGGGAAATTCTTCGGCTTATTCTGATATAATTACAATACTCATAAATACTTTGGAGGGTAACTATGGCTGATAATTCATTCAGTGCTTCTGAATTTGGTAGCAGCACTAAGAGAAGATTGCCTATCTGTTTTGCGCTTGATACTTCCGGCTCCATGATGGGCAACCCTATCAAGCAGCTTAACATGGGCCTTAATAACTTTATCGCTTCTATCAAGGCAAACGACGATACCAGATCATCGACTGATATTGCGATAATCACATTCGGCTCCAAGGTCGATATCGTTATGCCCTTCGGTAAGATCTCCAAGGAGAAGGGAATTCCGGAGATCACTGCATCTACAACACTTACACCTATCGGTGAAGGTGTCCTGACAGCCTTAGAACTTCTTAATGCCCGTAAGGAAGGCTACAAGGAGATGGGTATCAAATACTATCAGCCGTGGCTTGTAGTCATAACAGACGGTGCTCCCCAGGGCCCTAATGCCATGCAGAATATGGAGCTCGCCATCGAAGCCTGCAATAAGCTCGAGAGCGAGGATAAACTTGTTGTATTTAATATCGGTGTAGGTTCCGGAGTTGACTTCGACATCCTTAAGAGACTGTCGATCAAGAGAGAAGAACCTATCTCCGTAAATTCTTCAGACTTCGGTAAGCTCTTTGAATTCCTGGGATCTTCATCCTCTTCCATCGTATCTTCAGGAATGAGCGACGATGCTCTTTATAACATCAATACTGAGCCGGAGGGTGAGGCTTCAGATCTGGATGACTTCATGAAGTTTATGGATGAGGACGACTGATGTATAAAGGGATCACTGTTGGCGCAATAACAACGATCGGCAAGAAACACGTTAACCGTAATACACCTTGCGAAGATGCATCTTATGCAGTCTCGAGGGATGGTGTTTCTGTTGTATGTATAGCTGACGGCGCCGGCGGCAAGCAGTATACAGATGCAAGATTTGGCTCTGACTGTACGGTTCATGTAATAACCGATACTCTCATAGAGCATTTCGATGCGCTCTACGAAGAGAATCGCGAAGCTGCCGTAAGGGGTTACCTGATGGCAAAGATCAGGATCGCTTTTGCCGGGATCATGGAGGAGCGCTCCATTGATGTTATTGACAGATTGTCATGCACTCTTCTGTTTGTCGCTGTCAAGGACCGCAGGATGCTCATAGGCCATATCGGTGATGGTCTTATCGTAAGGATATCCGGCTCGGGCGTAAGTCCGATCTCTATGCCGCAGAACGATAAGGCAGGTAAGACTTATTTTGTTACTGCAGCTCATGCGGATAACTACATGAGACTTCTTAAGACAACTACAGATGATGTCCATGCCATAGCACTCATGACAGACGGTGTTCAGGACAGCGTTTATAACGAAGATACAGGACTTGTTAAGCCGGTAGTGGTAAAACTTGCCGAGACCTTTGCCAAGGGCAGGGAGCAGGGCGAGAAGGAAGTCCTTGATACGGTTGAGAAATACATTGTAGGCTCAAGTAATGCAAGTGACGATGCAAGCTTCGGCGTTATGTATTTCGAAGGGACAAATGGTCCTGATACCGCAGGTCTTGATACTGAGGCAGATAAGTTTGGTTCTTCGGATGAGACATTCAAGGATCTGTCAGTTGCGATCAAGCCTGAGCTGGTCAAGGCACATGCGATAATAACCGGCAAGGGTGAGGAGGATAAGAAACCTGAGGTCCGTGAAGAGGTTAAGCCTCAAGAACCCGTGAATAAGAAGAATGGTGGACTTAAGGCTGTTTTTGTTGTTAATATAATTCTTACGATCATACTGGTCATACTGATAGTGCTTAATTGCGCACATCTTATAGGCTAACGGAGGAACAATGGCTGAGGATAAGAAGAAATATGAAGTACTTCCCGGTGTAGAGATACCGGACATGAAGGCAATAAAAGAAGCTGTATCAGATTTCAGCGCAAGTGGTGTTGGTGACTACGAGATAAGGGCTCATAAGTCCAGATTTACCGATGCAGGTCAGCCTGCAGATGCTGCCACGGCTGAAGAACTTGCAGCTCTTCAGGCATTGGGTGACGATGTTGCAGCAGCTGAGGTCAGAGCCAAGGCTGAGAGTAAGGCCAGGATGCAGGCGATCATGGATAGTGCTGTTCAGGCACCTGAGTCTCTTAATAAGCTAAAGAGAGAGAATGCTTCCAAGATGAGCGAGGAAGACCGTAAGAAGATGGAAGCTGATATGGCTGCCGAGCAGGCCAAGAAGGATGAAGAAGAAGCCAAGAAGCGTGCAAGAGAAGAGAGGAGAGAACTCCAGCAGAGACTTCTCCTTGAAGCAAGAGAGCGCGCGAAGGCCGAAGCCGAAGCTAAACAGAATGAGACCAAGGAAGCCATTGCCGAAGAGACGAAGGATCTCCCGGATGAAGCCAAATCTGTTGATATCGCATCTGATGACGAGACATATAGCGACTTCTCAGAATTCTTAGACGACGATAAAAAAGAGTAACGACCATATTCCCAATGGTAGTTGCAGTTTGTGATGATAAGCAGATCTATCTTGACCGGGTTAAGTCAATAATAGATTCATATTTGCAGGATAAAGGCATAGAATCTACTGTGCTTTGTTTTGCATCAGGTGATATGCTTCTTGATAACCTTCCGGTGCTTGGAAATGTTGATCTGTTCATCTTGGATGTTGAAATGCCTGATTCAGACGGACTATTTATAGCATCTAAGATCAGAGAGTATCACGAGACTGTCCCAATTGCATACCTGTCTGCATTTATGAAATACGCTCCTTCCGGTTATCGTGTCAGAGCCATCAGATATATGCTCAAGAATGAAGATATGGATATTCAAATACAAGAGTGTCTTGACTGTGTCATTGATGAGAAAGCATACAATGAGAGCGAATTCACATTTGATTTCACTGTTGGACAGAGAACAATAAAAGCTATTGATATACTATATCTTGAGAGTGTTGGTAATTATACGCTGTTCAGATTAAAGAATAAAATAAACAACGAAGAACTTAAAGTCAGAGGATCGCTTTCAAAGATCACAGGTATCCTGTCTTCAGTAGATCTTATACAGATCAGTGCCAAACAGTCAGTTAACCTGTATCACGTAGATTCGATCTTTAGATATTATGCAAAAATGAAAGACGGAAAGGAATTAAGCATTTCTCAAAAGAAATATAACAATGTCATAAAGTCATTTAACTTATATAGAGGGCGACATTTATGATTGACAATATACTCGGATATATAATGGCACTCATTCTATATCTTATTTTTTATGCATTCTTAAAGGTTTGCTTTAAAAAGAATGAGACACGACAGAAGAGTGTTATATTCTTCATTGTTCTTGTTGTTGTCAACGCCTCGCTTGGGAATCTGTTAAGTGAATGGCTAGTTCCTAAAACTATTCTGTGTTTGTTTACTTCTTGTCTGTTTATTTATTTAGTTTTCAATGTATCTATCAAGAGAAGTATTGTTGCAAGTATTGCTTATTTTGGATTATATGCTTCCTCAGAAATGATCGTTTATATGTTGATTCTGAAGATTGATCCTGATAATAAGCTATCTGTAATGACAAATTCAAGTGGCGGGTTTGTTGCAGAATTGTTTTCAATGTTGATAGTGCTAATCATTGTTGTGATTCTATCTATATTTCTTAAGCAATCTAATCTTTCCAGGATGAATCTTAAAGGTTGGGTTATTTTTGCTTTGTTTCCGTTTTTTACTTTAACAGCTATAACTCTGCTGACTTATGCGGCTGAAAAATATGAAATCAGTGAATTGTTTTATGGACTGCTTTTCCTTATTTCAGGGTTGCTGATTCTTAATATAATGATGTTGCTACTGCTTGACAATGTTATAGAGCGAGAGAATAACACTCGCAAGAAAGAATTGCTAATCAAGCAGGCAGAGCATCTCAGTGATATGTATCGCTCTCTTTCTGATGAGAGGGAAAGACAAAAAGCAAGAACACATGATTATCTTAACCATCTTAACATCATGCTTGGTCTGGCAAGAAGTGGAAATGTTGATGACGAGATCAAATACATTGAAGAACAGATCGGCGCGGTTACAAGCGCGGTTGATATAATTGATACCGGTAATCCTGTAATTAATGCTGTATTGAATGTAAAATTCTTAGATGCAAAGAATTCGGATATTTTTATTGCTATTGCTGCCGATAATCTGGATAACATCAGTGTAAGTGACAGTGACTTGGTAATAATAATGACCAACATTCTGGATAATGCCATAGAGGCAGTACAGAAATGTGAGAATAAGAAGATAGTCTTTAAAGTTAAAAGGGAAGAAGATACTCTTCGTATTTATTCTTCTAACTGTTTTACATCAAGCAAGATGAATGGAGAGGTTTTCTTATCAACTAAGGAAGACTCTGATAATCACGGTTATGGTATTTCAAATATTAAGAAGACTGTACAAGAGAATAAGGGAACCTGTTTTATTGATGCAACGGATAACCTATTTCAGATATCTGTTACCCTTCCATTAGTCTGAGAATTTTACTTTATCCCTGAATTTTTTTACTTTATCCCTAGGGTTGCCTAAATCCGTTGACGATTAGATTCCATAGAAATAACATCCAACTTAAGTGGAGGTTATTTGATGGAACACATATCGTCATGTATTGCAGATCGCTTGGTTCTTAATCAGATCATAGATGAATCTGACAGAATATATTATTCCTACTCCATTCAGCTGATACTTGAAAGAATAGTAGGGATATCTTTGATCTGCATTGCATCCTTGTTCGTACATGCATTCTTTCAAATAGCAGTCTTCTTAATGATATTTGCAGTTGTTCGAATGAGCTGTGATGGATACCACTGTAAGACCAGCATAGGCTGTTTCATTGTTTCGGTATTAGTTTCATTGTCAACGGTTCCCGTTTCATACGTCTATTTGCTCTGCCCTGAGATATATCAAGTGGGGATGATTCTATCAGTGATATTTATCTTTTGTGTTGGAACAATTCGAGACCCAAATCTTGGATTAACGGAAAGAGAATGGTGCCACCTTAAAAAGCGTTCTCGCATTACGATAGTAATGGTCGGAATACCAATAATTGTCTTGATGATATTGGTGCCGCGATCTCTATTTGTATCATATATGGCGTTGGGTGTTATTTATAACGCCATTAGCCTTATGATAGTCAAGATCACAGGAGAGGAGGTGCCAGATAATGAGTAAGAAGAGTGTTGAGCGTGTTCTACTCAAAGGTGTTGAACGTATGAGCAGAAGAACCGCAAGAGGATCTGTTTCTGATCCTGAGCCACCATGGCCAACCTGTACTTTTCTATTTCATCAACCTAAGAGACCAATAAGATAGATTAAAAACAGGTTTCATCAAGAAAAGAGGGTATAGACCAATGGTTTACAAAACTGCTGTATTGACGTAAAAGAAGCTCACATCTGCAAATATGAGTTGCGTGTCAATTGCAGCAAGGAAATAAAGCTTTATTACAATCTGACAAATGAGCTATAGGTCAGCATCTCAGATTTGATAAGGCAAGAAGCACGCTATTTAATTTGAAAGGAAACATCAAATATGTCAAAGAAAATCTTAGGAATAGTAACAGTATTCGCAATGATCATGGTAATGTCATTGTCATCATTTGCTATTTCTATCGGGCATGGTTTTACTCAAAGTACTGGTACAGAAAAGTGTTCAGTTACGGTGAGTGGACCTGATACTTATAATACTGTTGTAAAGGCAAAAGTATATAACTATAATGGGGTACTTAAAGCTACTGATGAAAGACATAGCACTCAGTTAACTGGAACATTAACTGCTACCGCATCAAACAAATCTGCTATAAGAGGATATTGGTATGCGCATACTTCCAGCAACCAGCATAGTAACGTTATTGTAACACAAAGTGGTAATGACAAATAAAGCATATTAGGGTGTATTAGTTTATCGGGATGCAGTTATCTGCATCCCGATTATCAGTATTGCTGCAAGTTGACACAGAAAGTACACAAGGTTTTGTTATTCTTGAATTGGCTATTTATGTAATATCATTCATTGGGGATATAATTTGCCGAGAGGACAGTAAGTTATGAAGTATAACCGTTTTTTATGCTGGCTGATACTAACAGTTGTTTTTCTTATAAGTACTGCAGCCCTGAGTGATGTGATGAGTTTATATCTGGAACGCAAGGCAGACAATCCATTATCTGAAACACGATATCAATTTGTTTTCAAATCGGCGAAGGAAGATGTTTTTAACAATATGATTAACAATCTTCCAGATAAGTTTTCCGAATATAAAGAGATGCAGATTAGAGCGAAGACTACATCCGGAGCAACTCTGATTACTTTTTTGCCATGTATATGTGATGACAGAGTAGAAGAAATATATAGTGGGGATTCGATTAGAAATCTTGAATATGGGGCATTGTATTATTCTGAAATAGCAGCAACATTTCAAGATGTTGATGTAAATGCAGAGCGGGTCACTTTCCTTAATGACAGGTATGATCTATGCGGGGTGGGAGCAGTCGTTGATGATTATGCATCTGATGACGACGATTTTGCCGATTTTTATTCGAGAGTTTATTGCACTCACGATATGTTTTTTGAGATCACAAATAAGTTCAATTCAGTAGTTTTCCAATTCCACAAGCCTTTGTCTGCACGTGACGAGGCTGAGCTTAATGAATACATGAATTCATTATTTGAAATCAAGGAGTACATCCCTCCATTCGTAATTGGCGATCATGGTAAGGAAGAAATAAGCAGGTCCGCTATATCTGCTGTGATCATCCTAGCAGCATGTCTTGTATGTACAGCAGAAATAGTAGATTTCTATCTTTCACTTTTTGATACAGAAAGAAAGGTCAGAAGGCTTTGCGGAGCTTCTGATATGAGAATGTTTACATTTGATACATTGAAAATGCTTCAGCTATCTTTGATCGCGATCGCAGGAGGATATCTGCTTGCAATGTTCATGAATCTGTTTGAAGATAGATTTTTTAACGGCGTCTTATACGACATAAGATTTGTTCTGCTCAACATAGCAATATTTATTGTTCTGGCGACAGTCATTTGGGTCGGCAGAACGATTATGAGAACCATCAGACATGAGGTGCCTTATGAGACCAATTAAGCTATTAATATATTCAATGTCTGAATCCTTTCTTAAGGTCTTGCTTCTCATTGTTACGTCTGCAGTAACGTTAATATACAGCCTCTACGCCGTATCCCTTCTGTCAGAATACTATGAAGTAATATACAACGCGGTGAAGGCAAATCTGACTAATAAGGTCATAGTATATACGGATCTTCAGGACGAATATCAGAATGAAGGGAATTATAAAGAGATCTTAGAACAGATCAATGGACTGTCTGACAGAAAAGAGATCAAGTCGGTAGTTGTTTTTGAAGATTCCTGGTGGAGCCTTTTGGTGGATAATTACCCCGGCATTATACCTCTTATGGATTTTTCTTATATAGGAGAGGTCGATTATCCCTTTGATATTATTACCGGCAGAGCACCCGACATTCATTCCTGCAACGAAGTAGTAGTGACTAATAACGGGGAAGGGATCGTTAATATCGGAGACGAGTTTCAAATCCCTTTTTACTCATATGAATATAACGAAGATGATGACACATACTATTGGGTTCCAGGTAAGTATCTGGAAGCTGAGGTCGTATACGCAACAGTAAAGGTTGTCGGCATAATGGATATGGATTCTCCTGTTGTGACATGTAATCACAGAAACAATCCTTCTATATTGACAGACCTTTTTTATCCGATCGGTGAAGAAGATGGAATTTCTATGATTACTTGGAATCTAAGGACTGACAACGGACAAAGAATTAAGACTACGAATTTCAGTGCTCTGCTTATAACCCCCGAGGATGGGTATTCTCCTGAAGATGTTGCAGATATGTTGGTGGATGAGGGTATTTATTCGGAATTTCAGGTCACGTATTATAACGAGTTGCTCAGTAACTACCAGGCAGAAAACGGTGAGCTGAGAGCTATGGCAATAAGGAATGCATTGCTGGCAGTATTGCTTTCCGTAACAGTTATATTCTGTTCCATTAACATGAGTATCAAGAAGAAACGTAATGAACTGACTACTTATTATCTCTGTGGCAGTACATGGAGCGGATGTATCGTCGGTGAATTGCTGATATTCCTTCCGTCTATCGTGCTCGGAACGATATTGGGATTTGCTGTGCTCCTTCGATATTCAGAAGAGATGAATATCTTTGTTAATGCTGATTATCTGACGGTAAAGACTCTTCTTCTGATGATGGCATTCAATCTTCTGATAGTTATCCTGCTGATAACACCTACCTTGGTGTTAAACAGCAGAAAGCATCCGATAGAGCTTATGAGAAAGGACTGATACTATGGAAAAAGCTATTGAACTTAAAGGTGTAAAGAAAAGCTACAGATTGAGCAAGGAAGTCTCCGTTCCTGCTCTTAAGGGAATAGACCTTTCGATAGATAAGGGAGAATATGTGGCTATATGCGGAGTATCCGGCTCCGGTAAATCAACCCTTCTGCATATAATCGGCTGTCTTGATAAGGCGACGGAAGGTGAAGTGATTATAAACGGAGAAGATGTTTCTTCTTTGAATAACCGGAAACTGTCTAAGATAAGATGTCAGGAGATCGGCTTTGTGCTACAGGATTTTGGCCTGATACCTTATCGCACCGTATATGAGAATGTGGAAGTACCGTTGCTCTTCGCAGGTGTCAAAAGATCCAAGCGTAAAGAGATGATATCAGCTGCTCTGAAGGAAGTAGGAATAGAAGACCTTACATACCGTAAAGTTATAAAGATGAGCGGCGGACAGAAGCAGAGAGCAGCAATAGCAAGAGCTATTGTAAATAATGCTTCACTGATACTTGCAGACGAACCTACCGGGCAGCTTGATACAGATACAAAACGGGAAATGAATGAACTGTTCAGAAAGCTTAAGGAGTCAGGCAAAACAGTTGTAGTCGTTACCCACGATAAAGAGCTTGCCGGGTCTGCAGACAGAGTGCTGTTTATTTCTGATGGTAAGATACTATGAAAAAATATATTACTTTGATATTCATAATCCTATCACTTGCCATAGTCTGTTCCTGTAATAAGAAATCAGGCGGAAGACAGATGACATTCGGTGCAGTAGCAGATACTGTTTACGATACCGAGATGCTCCCTGAGGAAGAAATTACTGCTTTCTGTGAGAAATATGCTGTGTCCGATTCTTCTTTTATAGGTGATGCTGACGGAGCCGCATTAGAGGATGTACTTATAACTTCTGTAGCTCATGATAGATCAGGTGTTGCATATGCAACGGGAATAGAGAATCACGGTGACGGTCATGTGCTTCTGTATGTAGTAGAAGACGGTCAGGAAAAGGACTGTATCCGCATAGACGATGTCTTCGATAACAATATGTGTTTTGTGTATGGTACAGAGCATGGGTTTGAGAATATACACTTATATAAGGACGGAGTCTTATACAGTGTCGATATGGATTCTCTTATATGTACTCCTGTTCTGGATATGGGTGCAGCAGGAATAGAGCTTTACGATACTCCGATAGTCTTTGATAACGGATCTTATGTGCTGATGGGTTCTGCCGGTGATATCTTCAATGATGAAGAAAGCGAATTCGGTCTGTGGCGCATCACACCAATGGAGCTTTCCGGTGAGAGACAGACAGTCAGGGTCGGTGTGTGCAGATATCACATAGACTGGATAGAAGAAGAGATTAATGCTTTCAACAGGACCAATGAAGACTATGTCATAGAGGTTATCCATTACGAAGATGACCCTCTTACCATGCGTACTGATATCTTAATGTCTGACGGACCGGACATTCTTATATATGGAAACGATTACAGGTCTGAGCTGGAAGGATCTGATGTCTTTATAGATCTTGATGACGTGATAACTGACAGCGACAGATTTTTCCCGAACCTGTGGGATGCCTGCAGGACAGATGAAGGGAAAAGAGTCTGGGTCACGCCCTATGTAACAGTAGCCTGCCTCTTTGCAATGCCAGATAGTTTCCCTGAGGGCATGAGCTTTGGCGACTGGAATTCTTTTGCAGAGTATGTTTCGGCAAATCCGTCCTATGAACATATCCTGAGAGGTGATACGACACAGGAATTAACACAGGAGATACTGCCGTTCCTGCTGAATAAAGCTTATATGGACCATGAACTGTCTGAAAGTGACGTGGCTTCTTTACTGGAGTTTTGCAGAGAGAATGGTAAAGCGCCTTATACTGAGACCACAGGCGTTGCAGTGCAGATGAATGACAGGGAACTGATGTTCCTGGAAGTATATGGAGGAGTAGGAAGCTTCCTGCAATATGTGCTTGCCAATGAATATACGGGCGGAAGTATCGACTATATAGGATATCCCTTTGCTGAAGGCCCTGTATTCAATACAGATCTGTTCTTCTCGATATTAGGAAACAGCAATAACCCTGAGGGAGCCAAGTGCGTACTTAACTACTTACTATCTGATGAGGCGCTGACAACAGATACTGCAAACAGGCTTAACTATCTTCCCATTTCACAGACTGCTTGTGAGGCTAATATAGAGCAGGTCTTAGGATATTATGCAGATAACAGGATAACGGATACCGAGATATACTTTTCGAACAGTACGGGAGTGGGCGGAATACTGCTGCCGGTCCTGCTCCAGTCAGCAGGAGACGGGGATACGGGCGGCGAGCCGGGTTACGATCCGGATAATGTATACAGGCGCGAATACGGGCCTGCAGGCAGAGTGCTCATTGATGATCCGGAAGATTATATTGACGATTACTATGAGTTTATCGGGTCTGCTCGCGGTATGCTGTTATATGACCAGGGCGTAATGGATATCTGCAATGAAGAATTAGGCGGATACTTTGACGGGTCAAGGACGATAGATGAGGTCAGCGGAGCTATCGCATCAAGAGCTAAGATATATATTGATGAGGATAACTGATCCAAGAAGGATGGATTATCTTTGCTTTATTTTCACTGTTTACATTGTCGAAGGAGGCTGCTTAAATGAAGATTCCAAGGGGGCATGTGTCATGAATAGAGATAATACGAGATTGCTGTATTCAGTAATAGCTGTCAGTTTGATGAGCGTAATAGTTTTGCAAGCAGCTGCCGGTTGCATGAGAAAACCGCCTCGCAAGACTGATACGGTTCCTGAAGATGCCCCCTGGTTTACTTCAACAACAGTTACCTATGGAGCTTTTTCTGAAGAAGAATACCTGTATCCTATCCTGATAGAACCGGATCATAAAGTGTACTTACATGATTTTTACGACGAGTCGGGAGAATATAGATCTAACCTTGAGATATTCGGTGATGCAGGAGAACAAGAATCTGTACCTGTGCCTTCCGATAGAGAAGTCACAGCTTGTTTTTCTGTTGAAGACAGCATTTATGCCGTGGCTTTATATACTAATGCAAACAAGTGCGAGAACATTTTGTGTAAGTATGATCCCGGTATTAAGGAAATGACGGATGTCGGGGAAATCGTAATTGAAGGGAATCACCCGGATGCTGTTGTCAGACAAGTGATATGCAAAAATGATTTGTTGTTTGTCTATTATGATTATCTTGTCGAGTCGATATATCATAGCGGGTTTGAGGTGCTTGCAAATGATTATTCGAATCTGTATCAGTTCGACATGGACGGTGAATTGATCAAGTGGAGTGTTACGAATGAGGGGAAGATCATTGCATTTACCGAAATCCAAGGCGGACTACATATAAATGAGATTGATTATCAGACATCTGCTGTATCAGAGATAGAGTTGCCAAACGAGATCTTAAACAAGTACAGCTACGGCTCTTTTATGAACGACGGGAGGATCTATTCTCAGAATGCTGATCTGACCTTATCCTGTTATGACTTTAATACAAATGAAGAATACATAGCTCTGGATTACAACTATTGCGATGCTAATATCTGCCAACTCTGTGATTACACCTTATTCTATGCAGATGGAGAGGTTTTCTTATATGTAAAATCGGCCTTCTATTCGGGAGAGTCAACGACAAATAATACGGTACTGGAGCTTGATTTGGAAGGCAGCAATCCCAATGCCGGTGAGCAGATCCTTTATGTTGCACCATCCGGAAGTATTGACCCATTTGAGGGAGAAGGAATTATAAATTTTAATCGATCAAATGACGAATACTACCTTAAAGTGACGATGGATTACAGTTCATCAAGTATTACAAGACCTGAGTATATCACAGACATTGAAGATATAAGAGGGTTTGAATACAATAGCCAAATCACAAGGCTTGACGCACTTCGCAATGACATAATTAATGGAACAGGTCCTGATATTATCATTGATTTTGGTGAGTATCCGGTCTTAAACAGCAGCAGTTACCTGATGGATCTTACCTCGGTTTCAGAATCGCTAAGCGATAAAGAGTATTTTGTTAATCTGATTAATGCATTTAAGAATGGTAATAGCATATATCAGATGCCGATGTCAGCATGCGTTTCAGGTATATATATGAGTAACGATATTGTTTCCTCCGCAACTGATGTTCTTACCCCGGAATTGTATGAATCACTTATCTCAGATTCGTTGAATGGCAAGGATCCGGTAGGTGATTATTACGGAAGAGATCTGTATCTGCAGCTGCTTCTTAAGTATAACTATTACAGCACTCATGATGAGAAAGGCTTTTTAAGAATAGATAGTGAGGAGTTTAAAGATATAGCGTCCCTCGTAAAGAATACCCCTGCAATGGGAACTGATGATTCTGTTAAGCAGGCTAAATATATCTATTGCAGTCAGTTCGCTTACAATCTTACACAAATGATACTTAAGAGTGACGGGTATGTCTTAACAGGATTTCCGTCGGAGAACTATTTTGGACCGATGGCCGAGTGCAGGAATTCTGTAGCTGTTACAAGTTGTTCCGTTTGTCCGGAGGTCGGCTTTGAGTTCATAAGGGGTATGCTCAGCTACGATGTCCAGTCTAAGTGCATATCTTACAATCCGATTAATGTTAATGCTTTTGAAGATTTTGCTCAGGTCGGATTGGAGTATGCTAACGCTTTTATTGAATCCAATTATGGTTATGAGGACTATTATTCTGATTCAATTATTTCGAGTTACGAAGAGCTACTTAGAAGTGCACAAGTCGGCGGTATGAGTGATCCCGTGGCTATGCTGATTATCAATGAGGATATGCAAGCTTACTATGCTGATCAGAAGAGTATAGATGAAGTTATTCCGATAATAGAAAACAGAGTCAATAACATGATAGAAGAAAAATCCTAAATTATCGAACTTTCATCCATGCTCCAAGCAAGGGAAAAACAGTATGTTATACCAATGGTTCATTTTCATGGTTTACAAGCCCCAGTTCCTGGCTATACTGATATTGGGGAATTGACATGCATTGTCTGTTAGTGAGAAGAATAGTATCTGTGCTGGTGGCAACTGTAAGTGCGCTTACAGTTGCCGGATGCTTTGCAAATAGGCCTGATGCGACCGAAGAGTTTAAGTTGGGTCCTTTCTATGAATACACTGCTGCAGAGTTATCTGTTTATGAGGATGGTTATGAAGTCGGTTGGTGCAATGCTGCCTTCGGATCTGATTATTGTGCTGTATTGGGGATCGGATATAACGATGCAATCCGTGAAGCTGAGGATCTCTGGTATGACAGTATGGGAACATCTGATTTCAAAGTGCTCCCGACTGATGAAGAGGGCAATGTCTGCGTAACATTGAAGGAATTGTTCTTTTTTGATTCAGACGGCGGATTCATAACAAAGGTGGATCTTGATAAAGTTCAGGGCTATTCCCGAGAGATACCATGCATACAGACAGATGGTGAAGACCACGTACATGCTATAGTCTGCAACGGAGATATAGAGACAGGGCAATTGTATTATTATGATCTTGAATTTGATTCCAATGGTGAACTTATCTCCAATACAAATCTTGGGTTTGACAGGCATGTAGATGTGTACGACTGTTGCTATGCTTCCAATGGTAATATTTACTATTATTGCACTGATAATGAGACATACAGCGGGTTAATCTATTCTTTTTCGAAAGCAGGTGAGATGCAGTCCGTTACAGAATGTCAATATCCTGTCAAGTCTTTCGTGTCCATGAATGAGAATGATTATGTTTTTACTTGTTTATATGATAGCGAGAATGATGTAAGCAATGCATGCCTAATACCTGTAGGATCAGCGCTTGATGGTAATACAGATAACATCATCATGCTTCCTGAACAGTTTATAGAGTCACAATATATAGTTGTAACGGATAAGGGTTTGTTTACAGGCAGCGAAACAGGTATTTATTGTTACAATATCGAAACAGAAGAAATAACAATGATAATGGATTCCGTTTCTTCTCAATGTCCATATGACCCTTATTATTTTTCTGCTAAGCCGGACGGAACACTGGTTTATCTTGGCAATGACAGCTTGAATAACGGATTGTTTCTTGTACATTGCATCCCGACTGATAAGAACCCGATGGAAGGAAGAGAGAAGCTCATTATTGCAGGTGTCGATATTAATGAAGATCCTGTAATACTCAATATGGTCAAGGTGTTCAATATGGAGAATACCGAATACTATTTTGAGATCCGTGATTATGGTGCAGGTGAGTCAGAAGACTTAACTTCTTCATATGAAGGGTTTATGGAAGATATAAGGTACTCTCATATTACTGATGAAGCACCTGACATAATAGTTGATCCGTATAACATCTTGCCGTTGAGCGAGATATCAAACAGCAGTTTCCTCATAGACCTGTCACCTTATGTAAACAGCATGGATATATCTTTGATTCCCTGGTATAACGAATTGTATGATGACAGTCAGTATACTGTCTTCTTGTCTTATTATTTGAATCTATTGGCTGTTTATGACTCTTCTGATCTCATCAATGATGCAGATGCCGTTACCTATACTGATTACGAGACTTTAGCTCAAGGAGAAGGATATAATGGCAATTCGATCATCGGGATAAACAAGACTGATTATCTTACAAGTATCGTGAGGATGCGGATCAAGGATTTCTACAATATCGATACTAATGAAGTCAGATTTGATACAGAGGAATTCAGAAGCCTGCTTGAATGGATAAATGATAATGTTAACGATAACGAGGAATCTCTGATTTCTCTGGGGAACGGCGCATTTGCTCAGCAGGAGTTGATAGCAGATGCTAACCAGATGATCTTCGATCGTGAGAGTATTGCGTCCAGCAATGTGTCTTACATAGGTTTTCCTGCGGAGGATAAAAGCCTAATCGCAGCTTATCCTCAGTATTGTTTTGCGATAACAGCGGACTGTAAACACCCTGACGTTGCGTGGACGCTTATTTCCATGGGATATAACGACATTTACCAGAATGTACTATCTAGGACGTCTTTCCCTGTTAATTCGATTATTGAGAATGGATTGCGTGCTTCAAGATTTGAAGAGATAGAAGATGAAACAATGCGCGCTCGATACACAGACAAGATCAATAGTCTTATTGATTCGGTAAACTGCGTTGTTGTCTCCAATGATGATCTGAGTTCAATACTTACGGAGGAGTCAGGTGCTTATTTCTACGGTGATGTCAGTCTTGATGTGGCTATTGACAGGATCCAGAACAGGGCAACTCTTGTAATGTCTGAAGAATACACCTGATTACTTCGATTAGAATACAGGAAACAATCTGATATATTTCAGTTTTAAGCTTGAGAGTCAAATAACACAGAAAGTTAAGATGTGCTTTATGCTGATCCCAAGAAAATCGTGAAGAGCTGTATTTAAGAGGATAGAAACTTTATTTAAAGAACAACAGTATTATCATAACCGCCCCTGCATAGATTGCATCTAAGGCTGCAGAGGGGATTATGAGTGTCTTGTAGACCTTAGGAACAGGCATGCCTCTCTTCTTTTTGAGTTCTTCGTGGAAGGGAGTAAGGATGTTCTTAAAGAGTATGATCTTCTTTTTGGTAAGTCTTCCTACTGTTATCTTCAGGATCGAAATGCCTCCGTCAAGGAGGAAGGGGAGACCTACAATGAGATATGCAAAAGGAATCTTAAGGTAAATAGCATAGAAAGCGATAAACACACCTAATGCCCGCGAACCTGCATCTCCCATAAGGACTTTGCTGGGGAAGAAATTAAACTTAAGGTATGCCAGGAGACATACGATAAGAAATACACCCACTATAAGTCCGTCGTACTGAAGCGTCCCGTTAAAATATGCTGCGACAGTAAGAGCTATAATAGTAAAAATGGTCAGTGTTCCTGACAGTCCGTCTATGCCGTCTGTTGCATTTGTTGCATTGATGGATACGATGAAGAGGACTACGGCCAGGATAAAGAATATGATGCCGTTCATCTGAAGGTGATAGCCTGCCAGCGATATGACCACATATCCGTCGAAAAGAAAGAACGTAGATACCAGTGCGGCAAGGATCGCAATTATGAAGTCAAGGCCGCCCTTGATATATTCGTTCCAGGCAGTCTTGGATCTGTCATCCAGAAGGCCTGTGACCATTGCCATAAAGATGATCACAAGACTGAGTATCACGCCCATGTCAGGGTAATGTATATCTATGGCCACAAGAGACATAAAGGTAAAGACTGTGACGAAATAAACACCAACGCCGGTCGGCTTACCGATATTCACTGCAGCGCCCTCAGCAAACTTGCGTCCGCGGTCGTGTCCTATAAGAGAATTCTCAAGAGGCCTTTTGGCCATAAGCAGATAAGTCAGTAAAAAAGAGAGCAGTGCACCGGCACCTAATGTGATCCAATAAACAGTCATATAAACATCTCCTGATTAGTTATTGAATTATACATTATAACCCATGCGGGCGAGAAAACCCACGGTTTTAACCGTGAGGATGATAGCGTGAGGATGATAGCCCGCTCTTTAATTTCTGAAGATAATATGTTAACTAACATCTGCTAATATGTCACTATATATCTATGAAGAATGAATATAAACATACAAAGACAACTGTGTCCTTGATTAACTGAATATTCCGTGCTCGGTTGAGCCAGGTGTCCGGTGAATGAGAGCCACCATTCCGTTCTAAACTGAGCCGGCATTCCGGTGACAGAGAGCCAAAGGACCATCAGCAATATCTTGAATGGAATGGTGATCGGTTCCGTCGCTGGGCAAAGGAGGTTGGACCAAACACATATAAAGTTATTGATGCGATACTTACTTCCAATAAGATCGAACAGCAAACGTACCGCAGTTGTATGGGCGTTATCCGACTTGCAGATAAACATACAAAAGCGCGGCTCGAAGCAGTATGTCGTAAGGCTCTCACATATTCTGGAGTTCCAAGCTATAAAGGAATAAAGAATCTGTTCACAACACTTAAGGCGGAAGATCTTGACGAGTATCAAGAGAAACCTAAGAAGCGGAATCCTTATGGACTTACAAGAGGCGCAGATTACTATGGAGGCAACCACAATGCTACAGAATAACACGACGAACAAATTGCTCGAGATGAGATTAACCGCAATGGCTGATGCTTTCCGAATTCAGCAAGAAGATGCCAAAATGAAAAACGTCAGCTTTGAAGACAGATTTGCCATGCTGGTAGATATCGAATACAACAGACGCAAAGATAACAGGCTTAAGAGACTGATATCCGGCGCAGACTTTGAACAGCCTGATGCTTGTATAGCCGGTATTGATTACACTTCGGGCAGGAAACTCAACAAAGAGCTTATTGCAAGACTGGGTACATGCGAATATATAACGGAATACAGAAACATATTTATTATGGGTGCAGCCGGAAGCGGCAAAACTTATATGGCGTGCGCCTTTGGAATGGCAGCTTGCATGAATTACTACAAGGTAAAATATATAAGGTTGCCGGACCTGCTGATCGAACTGCAGGATGCCGCAAGAAACAACACTCTTCCCAAGGCACTTAAGAAGTATGTAAATCCAAGACTTCTTATTATTGATGAATGGCTGTTGTCTCCGCTGGACGATGCAGAGACAAAACTGATCTTTGAGCTGATCCACAAAAGGAGAAAGAAATCTTCAACTATCTTCTGTTCTCAGTTTCTCGACGATGGATGGTATGAAAGGATCGGCAGCGAGGACAATCCTTTGTCAGATTCGATTATGGATCGAATAAAATACGATGCATATAAGATTAATATCAAGGCCATAGATGCTAAGCATGACAAGTCGATGCGAGAGGTTTATGGCTTAAAAGCCTCTGAATCACATTAATTCAAAAGCGCGGCTCCGTCTGGTCCGGACACGTGGCTCTCGCCACGCCGGACAGGCGGCTCCGTCGCCCCGGAATATGCAATTAACTATCATTTTGTGTTCTGAAACTATCAAATGGTGTGTTGATACCCCAAAAAACAAGACCGTAGGTGACTGTATGCAAAAAGGCATTAAGTTTAGGGCATATCCTAACAAACAGCAACAAAACTTAATAAACGGGACTCTCGGATGTTGCAGACTCATCTACAACAAAGGTCTTGCTATGCGTAATGATGCCTATGCCAATAGTGAGAAGATTGGCTATAATCAAACATCTGCTATGCTTACAGACCTTAAAAACCAGGAAGACTTCTCTTTCCTGAAGGATGCAGACTCTATCGCACTCCAACAGTCTTTGAGGGATTTAGACCGTGGGTTCAAAAACTTCTTTGAAAAACGTGCAAGACATCCGCAGTTCAAAAGTAAACACAATAACCATCAATCATACAGAACCATTAACCAAGGCAATAACATCCGCATAGTAGGGAAAT
>DJYO01000032.1 GCA_002450155.1 Mageeibacillus sp. UBA6976
TTCCCACAAGTTTTCCGAAGAACCTAAAAAAGGAAAGTGAAGCCCGGAAACCCCGCCCTTTCAATGTTATTAGTTGTTCTTTGGACGCTCCTAAGCGGTAGGCCAGCGGTTCGAATCCGCTCACGATCACCAAATATAAAGGGATTAGATAAGTCTGATCCCTTATTTAATTGTCATGATATTACCTCGATCAGCATAAGGACCAGGGATATCAAGACCAGGTAGAACGGCAGGCCTTCAACATATCTAATCTTCGGGACAAAGATAAGACGTCTTCTGATAACGGCAAGAAGGCCTGTGATTATTATGTCTGTAAGTATGATTATGACCGCCCACTTGATTATAGTTACGATCTCAGGGAGTTCAGGAAGCGCCGTCATAAAAGGCAGGACAAAGCAAACTGCTGAGAAAGATACTTCTGCCAAAAGATATCTGCTTCCAAAGATGGATTTACGGTCCCCTCCCCTGCCTGCCAGGATCATGAGCACACCAAGACCTACTGCAATACCTGCCGTCACAGGAAACATAAGATAAGAAGCAACCCTGCCTGTAAAGATAGATATGGCAAGCAGAGCTGCCACTACGCCTGCAAGCACAAGCCCGAGCTGAAGCCTTGTAAATACAAAACGTCTGAGCTCTTCGATATCCGATACCGGGATATTCCAGAATTCAGTAAGGGACTTGGATGTAAGATAAGATCTCTTGCCTGTAAGCTTGTTCCTTAGATAAGCAAAAACCACAAGGAACATAGTTGAAGAAAGGAGCGAAATAAAGACAAATACCCTCTCGAAGAGAAGAGATCCGAAATAACCGAACACGGCTGCAAAAACAGCGATTATAAAGGGTTTATAAACCTCTTCCCAAAGCCCGGCAATCGTATATTCCTCACTGCCATCTGCTTTGAATCTTCCCAGCATCATAATACCCATCGCCATAGGTACAAAGAACACCGGGGCGGTCCCGGAGCAAAGCCCGTATCTTTGAGACAAAAGGCATAATCCGTAAAACATAAGCTCAAGGATAAACAATGTAAGCGGAGCCAGCTTACGGGGCATAAAGAACCTCATCGACACTGCCCAGAGAGTAAGCACTATAAGAGCAGTAAGGACAGGCCACCAAAGGAAAGTATTCTCAAAGTGCCAGATAAGACTGAAAGATACGAGGGTAAATCCCAGGAATAAAGATGCCCTTGTAGTCATGTACATGGGCGCACTGACATGGAGCGCTGACGGAGCCTGCTTTATATGCTGTCTTCCTTCTTCTGTATCGAAGGGAGTATTGTATTTCTCGGTAAACAGTCCCATATCACACCAACCAGTTAAGATAATCCTTGAGGAATTTGTAGCAGGTATTGCATATATGAACTACCTGTCTCGTCTCATCAAAAGCGTTGTTTACAGGAGTTATCCTGGTAACGATCTCAGACATCGGCAGATCATCAATACTGTCCGTAAGTATCTGGTCAGACTCCCTGCCCGTATTGATTATTCCGTCTTCACTTCCGTCAGGAGAAAGATCCTGTTCAACATATGGTGTAGGCGAAGGCAGCGCCGGGTCATTTGCCTCATTTCCTGAAGGCTGTTCGTTGGTTGCGATCTGTCTTATGCTAAGATAGCCGATCGCCTCTGCCTCTCCGTCTTCGTCGGGATCACCATATACCGTATAGACCTCGGGATAATCCTTGAATGAGAATACTATAAACCCGTCATCGTTAAGATATCCTAAAGTCTCGCTGTCAGCACCCAGAAGCTCTGTAAGGATCTCATCTATTGCCTTGTAGTACCTGTACTTATTGAAACCATATCTTGCATTCTCGATACACTCATTGGACAGTTGTACAAAAGCGGAGATATTGCATGTAACGCCTTCTATGATCTCTGTAGTGCCGTCTGACTTCATGGCAAGTTTCTCCGGATCCTGCCACTCGAGCAGAGCATGGCAGACATTGTAAGACTGGGTGGCCCAGTCAAGACCGGAAACTTCGTATGCACCTGATAAGGAAGCGGCGCTTCTGTTCTCCGTGGTAGGATCCATATTGAATGCATCCCATTTGACCTTGGTAATGACACCGCCCTCGATTTCGATCTCAACGTAGTCGATGTAGCCTAATTTGTCATCTACATATTCCTGAGCATAGTAAGTACCGTCTATAAGGTCAGTTGTCACCGGCTCTTCGGCGTCATCTATCACTGTATCTGCAGGCTCTTCTTCTGCAAAAGCAATGGGGATGGGCTTACCTATAAGCCTGTTCTGTATTGACTGCAATACAAGATCCGTGATGGTATATGGGTTATCCGTATCGTTTAAATACCTGATACCCGTTATGCTGGCATTCTCATAGTCAATGCCGACCAGCATATGAAGCTGCCTTCCGTCAGGGCTGGTGGTTATGTCGACAACATAGCCCACAGCGGCTCCGTCTTTGTCATAGCCCATAAACACTGAATTGATGTCTGGATAGTCCTTGAGCACAGAAGTATTAAGTGGTTCGTAGCTGTCAGCTGTAAGGACAGATGAGAATCTGGCTATATATTCGTCCTGCTTACGTGCAGCCTGATTGCCGGAGGACAGGAAGAAACCGCCGATTACAACAAATACGGCCAGGAGAAGCAGTCCTAACCCCTCTAAAAGGAATATCCTCAGCTGAGCACGGGTCATCATAAGACATCCACCTCCCTTGAGCGGCGGTTGCGGCGGGATATTGTCTTGGCAAAGTAGTCTATAACAAAGGACATATAGTTTACAGTAAGTACAGGGGCAAGGAGCGCTATACATATCCCGGTCCCGTTAATTATCAAGATCACGGTAAGTACAGCGCAGACAAAGCCTGCAAAGGCTCCTGCGGCAAATCTTGAAGGCATGGTAGTCAGGTCGCCCAGCATAAAGACTGCAACGAATACAACTCCTGAAGACATGAGGAATACTAAGAGTTCTCCGTCAGGTACAAAGATACGGTATAAAGCTGTCACCGAGATCAGGTAGGATATGGGGGCATAGAGTCTCATCGAACCTTTGATGACCATGAATACGGCGCCTAGAAGAATAGTCAGAACGCAGGCAGTACCGATAAAGCTCGCATAATTACCGCCTAAGAGCTCAAGAAATGAAAGCCTGGAATAATCGGGAGCCTCCGCGGCCTTGGGAGACATGGATATGAGGCTCGCTACATCGAACCATCTCTCCCTTCCGCCCTCGGCAAAACCGGACATATAGGAAGGATACAGAACTTCGACGATAAGCCTTGCGCCTGCTGCAGGATTAAGGATATTGCTTCCCGCACCGCCAAAGAGCTGCTTTATAACTACAGAGCCGAATAAAACTCCGGCCAGGACCACGATAAGAGGTGTATCCGGCGGAAGCATCAGGGCAAATATGATCCCTGATGCAATAGAACTCAAGTCAAAATAATCCTTATCGTTATGGATATGAACTAACCTGGTAAATCCTATATCGGATAAGGAGAACATTATGGCAGAGAAGAGGATAAGCACCATGGCTCTAAGGCCATAGTAGAATATCGAATAGAACACACAAGGCAGCAGGGATACTGTTATCGTAAGGTAGATATAAGGTGCATTCTTGTATGTATGGATAAAAGGGGCAAGAGATCTGTCACTCATACGCTCTTACCTCCGTCAAAGGGCAATATTATGGAATCAGGATCAGTCTCGTCCCTGGAATCTTCCTTATCCGGGAATTCCTCCAAAAGCGATGCCTGCCCTACCATGGCTGCCTCAACTCCTGCTTCTTCTCCGGGTTCTTCGTCTGTGTTATGCAAAAGCGAATTGACCTCAATGATCCTTCCCTCATTTGCAAATCTTGCTATGGAAGTTGCAAGGTTTATTCCTGCAGGACAGATATAAGAGCAGCTTCCACAGGATATACAGTCTCTTGCGCCTTCCTCGGCAGCCTTCTGAGTTAGGCCTTGTACCAGCATCTCGTATACGATATTGGGAGACAGCCCCATAGGGCAGCACTCAGAGCAAAGACCGCAATGGATACATGGCGTTGTAGGAATCTCGGTCTTGCGGACTATTGAGATTACCGATGTCATCTTTATGATAGGAGTATTCTCCGGGTCTTCTATCTCTATACCGGTGAGACAGTTGCCCCAGATAACCCTGCTCTCAGTCTTGGTAGATTCATATGCACTGGTAAGGACTTCTGACACCGGGGTTCCTATGGGAACAAGCATATTATGTCCGCCGGATTCGTTACCCGAGACGGAGATTATCCTGTTCATCATGGGTATGTTATCTGATAAAGCCTCCCAGCAGGCAAGCATCGTGGAACAGTTAAACAGGACTGCGCCGCAAGTCTGCTCAAGAGTATCACTCATCTCCAGCTGTTTACCGTATAAAGCCTTGGCAACAAGTCTGTAGTAACCCTGGGGAAAACGCTCACGGAACAATACAACTTCAAGCTTAAGATCCTTGAAGGAGTCCTTTGCCTTCCTGATAGAATTCTCAAGTGCAGAGCGCTCCGTCTTGCGGCCTAAGGATATAAGGAATCTGACTCTGGTGGCACCGCAGGCTCTGGCACAGGCCAAAGCTCCGAGGACTACATAGTCAGGGTATTCTACTATAGCCATTAGATCACAGGTCGAATAGGGCTCGCTCTGAAGGCAGTTTACGAGCAGCTCGTTAACTGCATAGTTCCTTGCCCTGTTAAGCTTGGCATAGGTAGGTATGCCCTCACCGCCCATACCGCATATACCTGCATCTCTTATAACACCGATAGTCTGTTGGGCTGAAAGATCAATGCTCCCTCTGGATTTAAGCGAATCAAGCCTGGTCCTCTTCATGTCGTTGTTTATAAATACGGCAGGGGTCTTAATGCCGTTTGGAAGAGTAATGTCTCTTATATCCGTTACTCTGCCCGATATTCCTGTGTGCACCGGAGATGAGAAAGACTTTGAATAAGGGATGCCTACGCACTGCCCTACCTTGACAAGATCGCCTTCCTTTACTGTGGGTACTGCAGGGACGCCATAGTGCATCTTCATGGGGAGAATAACTCTTGAAGGATTTATCTGCTCGAGCATTATCTCCCTGACAAAAGGAGAACGTTTTGAAAAATTCAAAACGTCCCCTGAAAAAATACCCTTATAAAACGAATGGATCTTGCGTCCTGCCACAAATAATCTCCCGCGTCTTAGTCGGTGTAACCTTCCAGTTTCTTGGATCCTGAAGATCTGGACAGTTTCCTTATGGCCTTGGCCTCGATCTGTCTGATACGCTCTCTTGTAACGCCTAACTTCTTACCGACCTGCTCAAGTGTCATGGGCACGCCGTCCTTAAGACCGAATCTGAGCTCAATAACCTTACGCTCACGGTCTGTAAGTGTATTGAGAGCCTTGATGAGATCTTCCTTAAGGAGATTTCTTGCAACTTCTTCGTCAGGAGATGCGAGTTCATCATTGGAGATAAAGTCGACTAAATGGGAGTCCTCCTCTTCGCCTACAGGCTTATCAATGGAGATAGGATCCTGAGATATCTTCTGGATCTCACGGATCTTGGCAGGCTCCATGTTCATGGCCTCTGCCAGCTCCTCAGTAGTAGGTTCTCTGCCGAGATCCTGAACAAGCTGTCTCTGTACTCTGGTGAGCTTGTTAATGGTCTCTACCATATGTACAGGGATCCTGATGGTCCTGGCCTGGTCAGCTATAGCTCTTGTAATAGCCTGTCTGATCCACCATGTTGCATATGTAGAGAACTTAAATCCTTTGGTGTAATCGAACTTATCAACTGCCTTGATAAGACCGATATTACCTTCCTGAATAAGATCAAGAAGGGACAGGCCACGGTTCATGTACTTTTTTGCGATGGAGACAACCAGTCTTAGGTTGGAGTTGATAAGCGTCTCCTTGGCATCCTCGTCGCCCTCAGCCATACGCTGTGCAATCTCGCGCTCCTCATCTGCCTTGAGCAGCTCGATCTTACCGATCTCCTTAAGATACATCTTGACCGAGTCATCAACTACGTTAGCATCATCTGTGCTCTCTTCAATATCTGCATCTGTGGGAACGTCATCGTCGTCGATCACGATATCCATCTCCACTTCAGGCTCGCTTATAACGATATTGACCTTCTCCAGTTCTGCTCTGAGATTGAGCATATCGTCCGGGCCCATCTTGTAATTATCTGTGATGGATTCGAGCTCTGCGTCTGTAAGAGTCTTACCGTTCTTCTCTGCAAGCTTCTGTGCTGCCGCTATTGCCTTCTCAAAATCTGTCATAGAATCACCTTTCTGCCGTTACTCAACCAAGGTTACGCCCTCCTGCGTAACTCTGAAGATGTTTGTGGGAGTGTAGATCTCTATCATGATATCTTCTGTCTTATCAGAAGAGAAATCACCCTTGCTGTTCCTCAAATCGCAGTAGTTAACGTAGATCTGCTGTGCCTGTTCCCTTGTAATCTCATCTGAAGTCTGCACCTTGATATTCTGGCAGTTCCTTCCATAAATGTTGTAGGCACAATTCCCGTTATCGTCTGCAGTTGTGTCAACCTCACATATTCCGGCAAAGACTCCGTCTATATCCTCACGGACTGAAGCTGCGAGCTTGGTCCTGAAGTTGTACATAGGAAGAGCGACCGCCAGAACGATACCGACTATTACTACTATGGCTGCCACAAGAGCTACCACATATTTAACAGGGGCCTTGACATCTCCCGGAGATACCTCAAACTCACTGGGCTGGATCTTAAGGGAGTCCTTGGAATTGGACTTGGAGATCTTATCGCGCTCAACAGCCTTGGTTACTACGTCCGGAGAGACAGGAGTAGCATAGTAATGCTTACCGCCCTCTGTCTTATCAAACTTCTCATTCTTGAATTCATGTCCCTCAGAATCCTCGAGAAGCGCTATGGCCTCCTGGGAAGGGAAAACGCAGTGACAGAATACGCATTCACAGTTCTCGTCTCTATCATCAAAGATAACGAGAGCGCCGCAGTTTCTGCACTTACCTTGTTGTGTTGCCATCTAAAACTGTCCTTTATTATAATATAGCTGCTACAAATAGGCATAATTGTACTTATAGCAAATGTCAAGTATACTCGCCTGATCAGGTCTTGTCAACTTCCCTTTAGTTTGAATTATCCAATCTTTATCCTATAATACTCACATGCAGCGCGCTTATGAGGAAAGATTTATGCTTGAGGCCCTTAAGGAGGCCCGCAAGGCATTCGCCAAAGACGAATGTCCTATCGGCTGCGTTATCGTCAAGGACGGCAAGGTCTTTGTAAGGGCTCATAATCTGAGACTCACCCACAATAACGCCCTGGCCCATGCTGAAATAGTTGCCATTAATAAGGCCTGCAAAAAGCTGGGAGACTTCCGTCTCGAAGACTGCGACATGTATGTAACCTTAGAGCCATGCACCATGTGTGCCGGAGCCATAATCCAGAGCAGGATCCGCAATCTGTATTTCGGAGCTTACGAGCCCAAGAGCGGAGCGGCTGTATCCTGCAACGATATCTTCAATGTAGCTCACGGCCATAACCACAAAGTGGAATTCGAAGGCGGCCATATGGAGGCAGAGTGCGCCAAGCTTATGCAGGAGTTCTTCCGCAATATAAGAAAGCGCGACTCCGGCAAGTGATCAAACCTCAATAAATTGTCCGTATCTTACAAGGTAGATCAGCTTGCGGCTTACCTTCATGTTTGAAGCTTCGCAGGCAAGAGCATAACTCTCAAGCTGGAAAGCATGCCGCTTTGCTGCCTCTGCAGCCCTAAGTTCCTTATCAGGGAAGTCCGAGAGATCATCTGTCTTGTAATCCAGGATGACATATCCGTCATTATCCTTGTAGATAAGATCGATGATACCCTGGACCAGAGCAAAGCCGTCGCTTCCTTCTATTACTCCGGAATCTTCTGTTACAGGGGGCACTGCAAAGAGGATATGCTTCTCTGCAAATGCCTCGTCCCGTTCTTCTGCTTCCAATAGTTTTGCGGCTACATCACTTTCTGCGAAAAGGACTATCCCCTTCTCAAATTCAAGAGCAACCTTGACCGGATTCTCATCGCCATATTCCTTAAACAGGCCGGCATCTGTAAGTTCCCTTATCTCAGCTTCGAGCTGCTCGGGATGCTCCCTGATCCTGGCAAGATCTATAAAAGACATTATCCTGTGGAGGATCGTTCCCTTGGATGCGGCAGAGAGCCTGTCTCCTATACTCTCAAAATCTGAAGGAGGAGTGATCTCAAGATCCACATGAGGCGTTCTTTCTATCTTGCCTTCATTCCTCTCGAAAGATGTAACGGAGGTCTTGAACGGAATACTTGTCTCGGAATCGTATTTATATTTCCCTGCCTTCAATTTACCTTTATCGTCAAACTGAACCAGTTCTATCAGAGGATCCATGCCCTTGTCTTCTATCTTCACGGTATCAGGCTTTGTCTCAACAGGATCACTTATCAGTACAAATTCAAATCCCTTATTCAGCACATTGCCTTTGCAGTCTTCATAATCAACTTCATGCTCAACAGAAGTCTCATCAGATAACAGCCCTGTAAGGCAAAGACTGTTACTGGCTCTTGCTATACAGCTATAGAATGTGTAACTCATCTTTGTATTCCCGAAGAGCCAGTATTCTCTGTCAAACTTCTCCCCCTTATAGTCAGAAGCCCTTGATATGGCATTTGCAAATGATTCGGGGATGAGATTGTCCTTGCTGCCATATCCATAAGCGGATACTACTGATAAAGCCTTCTCCGCTCTGGTGAGTGCAACATAGAGAAGTCTTTGTTTCTCCGCGTTGGATGCTATCTTCAGCTTGTCCTGATATACGACTTGCTCAAATGAAGGATGTCTTGCGATCTTATCGTAGTCATAGGCATCGATAATGAAACCGTCGTTCTTATCGAACATCAGCTGGGTAACACCATCTGTCTTATCATCCTTATCATCAAGAGCAAAGATAAGATACTTGAATTCCAGACCCTTACTCTTATGAACATTCATAACGGTTATCTTGTTCTTGTCATTATCCTTGATCTCGATATTGGCATCTGTCTTGATAACTACCTTCATCTCCTCAAGGCCGTCTGCTATGCCTGATATATCTGTTCCAAACCTCTTGAAATTAGATGCGAGCCAGTCCTTAAGGAAATCAAGCTTGGAAGAGTCTCCTTCCTTTGCAGCGACTGTCGCCTTGATATTAGTCTCGGCAAAGATAAGCTCGATTATTCCGTCGATATCCATGGTCATGCACTGGGAACGGATATCGTCATAGGAGTTAATAAAATCAGAAACCTTGATCTTGAGTTCTCCGTCAGGACCTGATGCCGCATACTGCTCAAGCCTTACCTTAAGAGGCGCTCTGAGATATTCAGAGTGCTTCTTATCGGCAAAGAATGCCTGCAGGCTGCCTAATTCCTTGACCGAGAAATTGGATATGCTGTAATTAGAGAGCATAACGGATACCAGATAATCATCGCGAAGCTCATTGCCAAGACTTATTATAAAGTTGATCAGTCTATGGATATCAATATCCTCGAAGATGCTTGTTGTAGTCCTGCCTGCTGCCTTAAGCCCTCTGTCATTAAGATAATTGGTTATAGTCTCTGCCTTGCCCTTGGTGGTTGTAAGAACATAGATATCCTTAAGCTCTACGCCGTCCATCTCAAGATAATGTCTTACCTCAGACTCTACTCCGATACAAAGAGCCTTGGTCTCGGGCTTCATGTGTTCGTAGTCTTCTGCATCGTTTTTGCCGTCACCTGTGTCGCCGAAATAATTGCCTGCAGAATCTTCTATCTTGGAGTGATCTACCAAAACAACTCTGGGTATGGGACCGTTCTTAACTTTCTCCGGGTCTGATGGGATATTAAAGCGCTGTGTGCTGTCATATTCGATCTCTGAGCCCTTCTCGGTCATGGCCTGTTTAAAGATGAAGTTGACGAAGGATAAGATCTCCTCAGTGCTTCTGTGATTCTCTGTAAGCAGCAGGAGCTTACCCTTGGACGGGTCTTCTAACTGCTTCATCTTGCTGGCAAACATCTCCGGGTCTGCATGTCTGAACTTATAGATGCTCTGCTTGATGTCACCTACTCTGAAGATATTGCCCTCAGGTCTTGATATAAGCTCGATTATCTTGTCCTGAAGTCTGGTGTTGTCCTGGTATTCGTCGATAAAGATCTCATCGAATTTATCGCGGTAGAATGTTGCGGCTTCTTCCTGTTTTACTATGGCATGGGCAGCATGCTCCTGGTCATTGAAATCCATACCATGGATCAAAGCCTTGCTGCTTGCAAAGATCTCATCCATACGTCTGATTATACCTGCCAGCGCTCTGATAGCCCTGGTTCCGTCCTTCTGGGCCTGAAGCAGATTATCGGTATCAAGCTTAAGAAGGAGCCTGCATGAAGGCGGAAGCTCGTATCCGGTCTTCTTACCGCTACACTTATCTGCCCCGAAACTGAAGAGAGCATATAAGGGTTCGTAGATCTTATCCATAAGACCAATATCGAGATCCTTGCTCCTGGAAATAGGCCCTATGCTGAAATCCTTAAGCTCACGCGCCCTTGCAACAGCCTTGATCTTATCCTGAATATCAGCATCGCTGTCACATACGGATATAACACTGTCCAGGTAGTCTGAGATCCAGTCCAGGAGTTCGTCTGCCTCCCTTGCCTGATCGTAACCATCCCTATTCTTGTTAGTTTTGGTAGTAATATAGTAACGGGGGTCAGCATAGTAGAAGTCTCTTGCGCCTCCTGCTCCGAATATCCCCTCTCTTATCTTCCTCAGATGATCTACAGTCATTGTAAGAGGAGACTCTTCGTCATCTGCATAGTGAAGCTCTCCCTTGCTGTCCCGTTCTTCTCTTATGGCAACAAATCTGTCAACCTCATCAAGATAGTCAGGGATACTCCTTAGAGTGTCGTAGCAGCTGTTAATAAAATCCAACAGAGAATTATCGCTTCTGCCGTCACCGAATCTGCGGGACAGATAAGAGAAATCATCCCCTTCTGTACTGTTAAATGCTGCTTCCTGAACTGCTAAGTCTGCAGCTGCGTGCTGAAGCAAGGCTCCTATGTTCTCATCAAGAACGATATTACCCGGCTCAAAAAGCTCTGCATCGTCTCCATCTGCGATGCAATACCCCTTCTCCTTGATAACTCTGGCACAGAAGCTGTCGAAGGTCTGGATATAGCAGCTTGGGAGAAGATCTATCTGGGCAGATAAAAGCCTTGCGACCTCCATATCGCCTCTTGTCTTGGCTTCCTCTGCTGCCTTCTTAAGACTTGCTTCCAGCTTCTCAAGCATATGAGCTGCAGCGTCAACAGTAAAAGTAACTACCAGCATACGGTCGATGGATAAACCCTTATTCAGGATCTCGTGGATTATCCGGCCTACCATCGAGGTCGTTTTTCCCGAACCTGCCGCAGCTGCTACAAGTATATTGTCCCTGTTGTTTTCAACTACATTCTTTTGTTCGTTCGTATATTCCATGTTATTTTTCCCCGCTTAACTTCTTCCTCATATAAATGAATGCACCGGCCTCGTCCTTCTTAAACGAACGGTTATAAGGAGCATAATCAGAAGCTTTGATATCATCCCTTTTGGCATCAGCTTCCTTGATCTCCTCGGAATAGTCAGGAGCTTTCTTAAACTTCGGATTTGAAGGAATATTGCCACATGTTCCAGCAAACGGACAGTAAGAACAGGTCCTGTTCTTGGGTACTGCGGTAACAGCCTGGGCCTTGCCTTCGATTATATCTGCAACGCCATCCTTGACCATCTTGTCTGCATAAGCCATAGCAGTCTTGATCTGCGCGGGTGAATACCCGGCATTATTAGGTCTGCACTTAAGTTCCTCACCATCCGGGGGAGTCTTGATACCCAACAGGGAATATCCGTAATCATCGACTTCTGAACCATTGATCCCGAGTTTCAGAGCGTATGAATAAAGAGGGAGCTGTATCTGTATTCCGGCAAGCAGATCCTTGATATTAACCTTCTTATCACCGGTCTTATAGTCTTGTATCCTCAAGTGCTTGACGCCATCAATGTCCTTCGAGTCAAATCTGTCGATAAAACCTCTAAAGAGGATCTCTTTGCCATCTGATACAAAGTTAAGGTCTGTGAGAGGCAGTGGCGAATCAGGATCTCCTATCCTCTGCTCAAAGCCTGTAGGCAGATAACCGCTCTCTATGCATTCTGACAGGATATCACCTATCATTACATCCGCCATACGCCTGATCTTTACTCCTCTGTTAGTATCAAACTCACGGGTAGCCTCAGTCTTATCTGCATTCATAGTGCCGGGAATATCCGCGTCTTTCAAAGAGAAGAGATATCCTTCTGCTATGATCTCACGCCTGTCTTCCTCGGAATCTATTATCTTCCTGGCGTTCTTCTCGAATTCTTCAAAACTGCAGCCTTCGGGCGCCAGCTTACTAACCACATATTGGAATACCGCATGAGCGAAAGTACCGAAGTCTGATACTGCCGGCTTAGTGTGATCCTCTCTCTCATCGATCTTAAGCATCTTCCTTAACATGTAGCTGAAAGGACAGGTATAGTAACTCTCGATAGCGGACACGCTGGTATTAAGGCCTGCTGTCTGGACCTTACTACCGTCTTCTTTCTCTGTGGTAAAGACAAGGAGCTTATCCATATCGGCCTTGTCTATAGATGCAGTGGCATAGTTGTGAATGGACTTGACTGCAACGCCGATACTAGGATTGGTAAAGGTGTTTACGGGGACCTTACCGGGGGTTACAAACCTCAGAAGATGCTCATATACCCTGCTGTATGCCTTGCCGAACTCACTGCACATATAGATGATATCGCTTACGCAGCCTAACATCTGGCAGCAGGATACAAACTCTTCGCGGTTCTTAAGCTCTGATTTGTCAGGCAGCTTAATAGACTCGCTGGAATCTGACAGTCTCTTAAGCTCATTGCGGCTCAGGAGTCCTTCGTTATAGCGCTTATAAGGGAAGTTATCCCTTGTAGCTCCCAATATGAACATAACCTTACATGGTGTTGTAAAGGCATGTTCCGGCGTTGTAATCTCAATGGAATCCACCTTAAGCGGGATGGTGCCCTCGATCTGATTCCTCATGTCTATCCTTATAAGAGATAAAAAGGCCTTCTGGGTGATCGCCACATCGTTCATCTCGTGTCTGAAAGCTGTAAGCAGGCTTACCATCTCCTGATATCCGCTCTTAAGAGCGACAGACTCAGAATGATCCTTCTTGTCATCTAATTCCTCGATAAGTGCCTTGATATATGCCTGCCTGTCCTCGCCTCCGAGATAGTCCAGCAACAGATCTGCCTTGGATGCTATGGTGGGAGCATCATTAACGTCCTCGCAGATCTGCCTTAGTTCCAGAAGTTTCGGGAGGACTTTAGCTGCAAAGAACTCCCCTGCCGGTACCATATAACCGCCGTCATCAGCTATTCTTATCTTATTGTTAGCCTCCCCGTGGTAATTAGCTTCATTAAAGATCCTGCTGCCATCTGTAAGACACATTGCCACACAGTAATTATCGAAGCCGTCAGCTATACGGGGAGATATATTGAGCATACCGCAGCGCATTGCCTTAAGGAGCAGATCCAAGGGATAGCCACGCATGGGCAATTCCAGGATAAGCCTGATGAACAATGGAACAATGGTTCCTGCGAGCTCTATCTTCTTATCTACAAAGATCTCAAGACCGTATTTCCTGGAGCAGCTCCTGAGCCTGCCTACCAGTTCCTCGTCGCAGCAGACAACTCTTATATCCTTATATCGGTATGCATTATCGCCACGGGTGAGATTGATTATCTCGTTGAACATATAGCAGATACGGTCGTCAACACCTGCAAATTCAGCAAGCTTAATATTGGCATCAGCGTTTATACCCTTAAGATCAGTATCAAATGCAAAGGACTCCACTATCCTCCGAAGGTCCTCTGAAGTATCAGGCTTATATTCGAAGACCGATTCCACGGCACCCTCCTCAAGGAGCCTGTCTGCAAACTCGCTTCCGCATTTATAGAAAGGAGATGTCTGATCTGTCCTGGGATCACCAGTGGATAGAGGATAGAAATCAAGAACTGCTCCAAGTCTGGAGAGATTCTTGACCAGGCGCAGCTCCTGAGGTGTAAAGAGTCTGTTGTTGCCAAACCCGATAAATACATATCTTGCCTTAAGATACTGCCTGATCTGCCTGTATCTTCTGGATTTAAGGATACCGGGATCTGAAATTATCTCACCTGTTATATCTGCTGCAACAGCTATGGGGTCTGTCAGGAGCAGGAGTCCATATTCGGAATTGATATTCTCGATCTCGCTCATAAGGAGCCTGATATCCTGGAGTTTCTTGGTATATTCATCCGGTTCATCCGGCGAGGCAGAAGCCTTGATCGCTTCATCCAGTTCCTTGATACCTATGCCGTAACGGGAGAAATCTCCCATGAGAGCGATTATGGAATTAATATATTCAAACCTGTTCGCGAGTTTACCGAAGGTCTTAAATTCCCCCTTACGCCTAACAAAAGAAGCATATATCGCATTGCGGAGGATTATATCGCTGCCGCTTCCGGCAACGGACCTGCCACAGCAATCCAGCAGGCATCCAGCAAGCCTGTGAAAACTGAGGATATCTCCGTTTGTAAGAGACGATATAACTGTAATACCACCGCTTGTAACTCTGGAGTCCGGTTCCTCAGAGGATCGGTATTCTATAACCTCTCTCTCGATCTGAGCCTTGGCAAACTCGGGAACGATAAAGATAAGATCCCTGTTATCTGATGCACATTCACTGAAAGCCTGTTGGATAATGCCACGTGTAATACAGCCAATGCCGCTGTAGCGATGAATATTGATCATAAGCAAAACACCTCAATAAAGATATTGTAATGCACATTAGAAATATTTCTATATTTTCTTCTAGAAGTTAACAGTGATATGACCTAATATTAGTTCACTTAAAGATCTACAGGATATCCTGTTTCAAAATCCTGCATGATCATTCATCCTGTTCCGGATATAACCTTGGGTTTGTATTGCATTTTTGAATATAATTTGGGGTACATTTAATCTTCCGTGTATAATTGCTTTATATCTATTTTTTACGGAGTTATCTATGTCTCTTAAAAATCTCTTCAGGCATATCTCTGCCTTGCTCATAATAGCTCTATTGCTCGGCCTGTTTTCCGTTCCTTCTTTTGCAGAGAGCAGCGATATATCCCTAAGTGGCACATGCCATGTTCAAAATATCGGCGATACGAAGGGAGAGTGGGACGAAGACTCCGGCACTCTTACCCTGGGCACCCGGGGCAGGTCATTAAGAGTAGAAGCCGTTAGCATTAACCTTAATAACCAGACCGGTATCGAAGGCTCCATAAGATACAGAGTACACATACAAAACATCGGCTGGCAGGAACCAAGGAATAACGGGACTGAAGCAGGAACAAGAGGACGGGCGCTGAGACTTGAAGGCATCAGAATAGAGCTTACGGGAGAACTTGCCAAGTACTATACGGTGGAATATGCAGTTCATATACAAGACTATGGCGACGCCCAGGGTTTTGTATCTGACGGTGCTCTGGCAGGAACCACAGGAGAATCCAAGAGGCTGGAGGAATTAAAGATAAGGATCATCCCCCGGGGCAGCGGTAACGATACATCCGTAAAGTACAGGGTCCACAGACAGGACCTGGGCTGGGAGACTTCCTGGAAAGCTGACGGCGATCTGTCTGGAACGACAGGTCAGGCAAAAAGGCTTGAAGGCATAGAGATCCACCTGGCTGGCAATCAATACGAAGGCGGCATTACATACAAGACTCATATCCAGAACATAGGCTGGGAATCAACCTGGCAGTCTGACGGCGGCATGAGCGGCACCCAGGGCCAAAGCTTAAGACTGGAAGCAATAGAGATCATGCTGACGGGAGAAATAGCCGGCCATTACGATGTCTATTACAGGGTCCATGCCCAGGATTACGGCTGGCTGGGCTGGGCAAAGAACGGCGAGATGAGCGGAACTTCAGGAGAGAGCAAAAGACTTGAAGCGATACAGATAGTTCTGGTCCCCAAAGGAGAACCTACTCCCGGCGATATTCTCGGTATTAAGAGCACAATAGACCTCCCTGTACCTCCAAAGGGCCTTTCACCTCAATGGGTGCGGGATCTGCCCGAAGCAAAGAATAAAGATGTGACAGAGCTTGTTATCGTATCCTGCAGCGGGATGAACAGCTCAGACTGCACGGTATCCTTACATATAAGAGACAATAACGGCTATTGGATCTGTCTTCTTGAGACGCCGGGCTATGTAGGAAGATACGGCCTTATAGATCCTGATATCCGGGTAGAGGGCTGCAAGAGGACTCCTACCGGGACCTACAGATTTACTATGGCCTTCGGCATAGCATCTGACCCGGGAAGCGCACTTCCTTACACCAAAGTTACGAGCGACCTTTACTGGTCTGGTGACGGAAGGCCCGGCTGGCACTATAACGAGATGGTAAGCATCAAGGATTACCCGGGGCTTAATACATCAA
This sequence comes from Mageeibacillus sp. UBA6976, assembly GCA_002450155.1. Lineage (GTDB taxonomy): Bacteria > Bacillota > Clostridia > Saccharofermentanales > Saccharofermentanaceae > Saccharofermentans. The sequence goes on from DJYO01000032.1 coordinate 16,499, forward strand.
ACAGCGAGCATCTTATCAACTACACCAAGGCATATCAGTATTGCCTTAATATCGGATTCAATGAGGAGGGTATCTCCCCCAGGGGCTCTGCTATCTTCCTGCACTGCTTTGGAAACAACCGCTACACCTCGGGGTGCGTTGCAGTATCAAAGGATTCAATGATAAAGATCCTGCAGACTGCAGGACCTCATAGCCTTATCGTTATAAATACAGCTGAAGCTCTGGGAGCTACCTGATCTTGCGCATACAGCGCATGGCATTGATTATCGCGATTATCAGGACACCCACATCGCCGAATACAGCAAGCCACATGTTGGCAATACCTAATGCGCCGAGGATAAGGATTATGGCTTTGACGCCCAGCGCGAAAACGATATTCTCCCATACTATCCTCATGGTCTTGCGCGAGATCCTGATGGCATCTGCTATCTTGGAAGGCTTGTCATCCATAAGGACGATATCAGCTGATTCGATGGCTGCATCCGAACCCATGGCGCCCATGGCAATGCCGCAGTCTGCACGCATAAGTACAGGCGCATCGTTAATGCCGTCTCCTACAAATGCCAGTTTGCCTGAAGCTTCATTAAGGAGCTTCTCTACCTTGTCGACCTTGTCCTGAGGAAGGAGCTCGGCAAAGTAGCCCGTTAGACCGAGTCTGGAAGCTACGGCTGATGCTACGCCCTCCTTATCGCCGGTGAGCATTATAAGATTCTTAACACCTAGAGACATAAGGTTCTTGATGGCAGACTCCGAATCCTCCTTGATCTGATCGTTGATAACAATATGACCAAGATACTCTGCTCCCGAAGAGGTTTCTCTTGCTATATGGATGATGGTTCCTGTCAGGTGGCAATCGTGCCAGTCGGCTTTGCACACATCCATAAGCTGACCGTTGCCGCAATAGTATGTTATGCCGTTAACATCAGCCTTAACGCCCTTGCCTGCTATCTCAGAGACATTGGAGATACTGTCTTTTGCTATATGGCCTTCGTGAGCTCTTACGATAGACTGGGCAACCGGATGGCTTGAATAGCTCTCACAGGCCGCAGCAATATCAAGGAGTTCAGCCTTATCTATAAGGTTTGGATGTATATCATCTACCGCAAAAACACCCTTTGTAAGTGTACCTGTCTTATCGAATACAACAGTATCTACCTTGGATAAGACTTCCATATAGCCTGCGCCCTTTATGAGGATACCATCCTTTGAAGCTCCCCCTATTCCGCCAAAGAATGACAAAGGAACGGATACTACCAACGCGCAGGGGCATGATACGACAAGGAAGATACAGGCTCTGTTAAGCCATGTGGACCAAACAGGCCAGCTTGTAATACCTGTTATGACAGGCGGGATTATCGCAAGGAGCAATGCGCCTATTACAACGCAAGGCGTATACCACCTGGCAAATTTGCTTATGAAATTCTCTACCTTGGCTTTCTTGTCCGAAGCATTCTGGACTAATTCCAGGATCTTAGATACTGTGCTCTCGCCGAATGTAGAAGTTGTCCTGCACTTTATGACACCGGTAAGGTTTAAAGTACCGGATATTACTGTATCACTTACTCCGCAATTGACAGGCGCAGATTCTCCCGTCAACGCTGCCTGGTTTACCGAAGTATCTCCCTCGAGGATCACACCGTCCAAAGGTATCTTCTCTCCGGGATTTACTACTATCGTCTCACCAACCGAGACTTCATCAGGAGATACAGTTACCTGCTGACCATCTCTTATTACATTTGCCGAGTCAGGTCTTATATCCATTAATTTGGCTATGGATTTACGCGACCTTCCTACAGCAATACTCTGGAACAGCTCACCCACCTGATAGAAGAGCATGACCGCAGATGCTTCCGGATACTCACCTGTTCCGAAAGCACCTACAGTAGCTATCATCATGAGAAACTTCTCGTCAAAGAACTGTCCGTGACATATGTTTATAATAGCTGTCCTGAGCACATCATATCCCGATACGATATACGGTATCAGAAAGAGGATAAGCTCAAGATACCACGGCATTTCGAAAAGGTGCTCCAAGACCATAAATACCGCGAGCATAACGGCTGCGATGATTATGCGCCAGAGCATCTTCTTCTGTTTGCGTGTCAGATTAAACTTCATATTTTTTAACAATTAGACCAGAACTGTGCAGTCCGGCTCTACCTTCCCTATCTCCTTAATTGCGGCCTTGAGCACCTTGTCGAAAACGGCATCATCTGCCTCAAGTGTCATCTTCTGTGTCATGAAGTTGATCTGGCATGATGTAACTCCGTCAAGCTTCTCAACTGCTTCCTGCATCTTTCTTGCGCAATTGGCGCAATCGAGATCTTCGAGTTCAAATGTCTTTTTCATAAATATATCCTCCAAATATTATATAAACCTGTTTATTCGGTAATATGCTCGTAGCCCTGGGCGATGATGGACTTAACGTGTTCATCAGACAGATGGTAATAAATAGTCTTACCGTCTCTCCTGCTCGCAACAAGGTTTGCAGACTTAAGAGTCTTAAGCTGATGAGAAATTGCTGATTGTGTCATCCCAAGGAGCTCTGCAATGGCACAAACGCACATCTCGTCTTCGTGCAGTGCATACATGATCTTGATCCTGGTGCTGTCACCAAAGATCTTAAACAGATCCCCCAGGTCTTGCAGGATCTCATCAGAAGGCATATCACTTTTAATATGCTCAAGAAGCTCAGTGTGATTATGAGGCATAACAGATCTCCTTATCGCTTATTATATGAACGGTTGCTCATATGTTCACTTAAATAATATCAAAGATTCTTCTAATGTCAACTATGAATTAACGGCGACCTCTTCTGCTTTCTCAAACGGAGTTAGTAGAGTTCCTGATATACCAGTATCTCGTCAGTATCCTTGCAATAGATATAAGCAGCTTATCTGTATGAACCGTACTTCTTACGTCTCTCGTTCTTCTCTTCGTACAGAAGACCATCAGCAATATCCAATACCTCATAGATATCGACCTTGGGGCTGCTGGAGAACTTATAAAGACCGACGCTCATTGCTATCGGATAGGGTTTATTGGCCATCTTGTTATATCTCTGGCTTACCTTCTCGATACGGTTCTTGATATCCTGGGTATCACAGTCAGATCCGATTATCGCAAGTACAACAAATTCGTCTCCGCCCATTCGGCCGATTATATCGTTGCCGCGGAAGGATTCTCTTAATACCTTGGCGATGGTCTTAAGTGAGAAGTCACCCTCGTCATGACCGAACTTGTCATTTACCATCTTGAGGTTATCCATATCTGCATAGCAGACGACAGCTGTCTTACCGATGTTAAGTGGATCGCTCAATGCTTTCTCTGCATTGAAGAGGAAACCACGTCTGTTAAACAGTCCGGTCAGCTCATCCTTCTTGGCGATCTCATCAAGCTTTGTATTATCTCTAATAAAGCGCTCAAGCGAGTTCTGGAGATTCTGCTTAGCCTTATTCTGTTCCTCGATCATGATCAGGGACTTAAGGGTCACAGAAAGCTGGAATGCAACTGTGGATACATTAGACAGATTGCTTGCGTCAAGCTCATTGACCAGGAGACCATAGAGATCGGCACCGACGAACAGCGGGAATACTACCATGGTCCTTCTGCTCTCACCCTCGATAAACTCATTGGTAAAGAGAAGCTCAGTACGCAGGAGCTGCTGCTCATCACTCATGGTCCTTATACCCCTGTCGTCACTTATTGCCTTAAGGAGCATGGAGTTAGGACACTTCCAGTTTGTCTCTCCGGAATTATGGATATTTCCCTGGAACAGGTAGAGCAGAGACTTCTTAAATCCAACGGAATAAAGGCCGCCCAGCAAGTGCTCAAAGGGGATATCGCTGTCAGAGGACATGAGGAATATATCTCCTGTCTGCTGATTGACCATACGGGAGAGACGCTCGCTCTTATTATTGATATCTCTTGTAATAGAGAGTCCGGAGAATGACAGCATCCTGTAGAAATCAGAGAAAGTATTATTCATCAGGGCCTCATCCTTATTATCTTTAAGGATGCAGGCTGCTTCATACTGCATGGTCTGCAGGACATTAAAGAACTTCTCAGGTGTTGTATATGCCAACAGGTCCGTATGGAGTATGTGAGCAAAACTCTTATCCATCTTCTCTGCTACGGACTGCCTGTCTGAAGACTTGATGAACTCAGAGAAGGCATGGCAGAAATCTGATATCCTGTCCTTGATCTCAGATATCGGACCATCGTCAACAAAGATTCCGAAGAGATACTTCTTAACATGCTCTATGAATTCGGTCTTCCCTGTCTCAAGATCAGTAAAATGGAGCCATTTGCTCATATCCTCGACATCGAGACCGTCACAGCCGCAGGAGCTCCTCTGGACAAGATGAGTCTCAACTGACATATCTGTAAGATCCTTATGTTCTAAGTAATTGGGCGCGTTCAAAACAGCCTTGTAAGTAAGATCTGCAGAGCTTGCCTCAACTGTGGTAAGGGGCGGATGCATGGAAACAGAGAAACTGTCGTCATCAAATCCCGTTACAAGGATATCCTTGCCCGGCAGGATACCTCTGTCATAAAGAGCCTTATAGCCGCCGATGGCCATAGAATCATTGGCAAATACGATGGCATCCAGCTTTCCGTTCCTGTCAAGGAGCTCATCTACGACATCGGAGCTTCTCTCAGTAAAGTCGCCGTATGCTATTCTGGATTCATCAACCTCGATACCGCGGTTTTGTAAACACTCCTTATAGACTTCAAGTCTCTCATTGGCATCACGGTTTGTAATAGGACCTGATACATAGCCGATATTGCGTGCATTATGCTTGTCTATCAGGTGATAGATAGCAGAGCTAAGTCCGGATCTGTTATCGAATGTTACGGAATTATAGCCCTCAAAATTAGAAAACAAACAGACAATAGGCACCTTAGGAAGAGTCTTAAGAAACGCCTTCTGCTCTTCAAGAGTTGCTCTGGAACATATCGTGCCCTGAAGGATGTAGATGATATCCACATTCCTCGTTGTAGGCAGACCGAATATGGAATTGTACTGATATTCATATTCCTTATCAGCATACTTGCTGTCGGGTTTGCCTATATAATGTCCCGGGAAGATAAAAAGGTTTGCATCAAGTGCCTTGGCAGCGAGCTCGGCGCCTTTGCAGGCCTGGTATGAGAAGTAGTTATCTATATCATCGATCAAGAATCCGATATTAAGACGCTTAGACATACAAACAATCCTCCTATGATAAATACATCTTATCATAAGAGGACTGGTAAAGAATTAACAAACCAAAAACAAATTTAAGAATTACAAAGGCTATCCTTCACCACGAAGGAGTCTTGAAGACCATAAACTTATAGCAGTCATCCGCGCTCGTCTCGAAGGCCTTAAATACCAGCCTAACGGTATCATAGACAGACTTCCAGCGGATAATATCCACTGTATCAAGATCAGATGTAAAGAGCTCATTAATAAGAAGATCATACATCTTCTCAAAATTTACTCCATAGGAATCAAAGTTATTTACGGCCTTGATAAATGCACCCTTATTATTGCTGTCATAGACTCTTAAGACATTGATGAGATGAGAAAAGGATCTGACAGCGCCAACGATGCAGTTTACAGATGCCTTGTACCCTTCTGTTGCCTCAGTGATATTGTATCTTGCAAGGCACTTGGCAAGCTCATTAAGCATATCTATGGTCTCTTCAAGATGAGACAGCATACGGTAGATATTCGCACGCTTCTCAGAAGGAGCGATCTCAATACCGCTGAACTTATATCCAAACTCATGGAAAATGGAATCACCCTCACTCTCAAGGGCACCGATCTTTAAGACAATCTCGTCCCTCCTGTCCATCTCATCGATCATCTCAAGCAGAAGATCGCACTGACGGTATAAGACATCAGCCAGATTTAAGGCATTATCAAATATAAAATCTCTTTCTTCTGCTGTCATCGCAATTATCCTCCCTGAAACTGGGATAATTATACATTATCAGCAAATATAAAGGCAATAAAAAATGAGCCGCCGAAGGCAGCTCATTAATTACTTAGTTTTATCTGATATCAGAGTGCGGAAACTTTAGTTCCAACAGCTGTCTCATCAGCAGACTCAACAACGAGATCGACAGACTTAGGTGTGCAGACGAAAGTTGTCTTTACAGGTGTAGGCTCAACTCTGCCGCCGAGTGCATAAACACCACCGGAGATGTAGTCAACTACGCGCTGATTCTTCTCTGTGTTTGTGAGATTGCAGATTACGATGTGACCTTCACGGATGTGATCGCAAACAACCTGGCTTGTTCTGATGTCATAGGGAGTGAGCATGATGACTGTAGGATTCTTAACTGCTACAGGTGTTGTTACTGCAGGTGCAGGCTCCTGAACAAAAGTATCCTCGGGCTGATAATCTTCGTAGTATGTCTCGCCCTCATCATAGATCTCTTCATTCTCATCAAAGTATTCATTCTCGTCTTCTACAGGCTGCTCGATTAAGCTGTTCCAGAATGACTTGATGCTAAAATTTCCCATTGTTATTTCCTCCTTAAATTTCGCCCGACCAAGGACATTTGTTTAACATAAACAGATAATAACTCAAAGGGTTTTTATCGCAATAAAATTGGTCAAAGTGACACAAGACAGTAACTTAAGAAGGGTTTTTATGACAAAATGTAACAAAATTTGACAAATAACTGCAAAAAAGTGTTATGTGCCGAGATATTTAGCCCTGTCTCCGAATATGGCAGTGCCTATCCTTACATGGGTCGCGCCTTCCAGGATAGCAGATCTGTAATCCTGGCTCATGCCCATAGACAGTACGTTCCAGGCCTGTCTCTCCTTACAGTAGGAAGATAGATCTTCAAATATCTCACGGGTCCTTGCAAAGACTTCTCTGGCCTCTCCCTCATATGTCTGGATAGGAGCCATTGTCATAAGACCTCTTATCCTTACATTAGGAAGATCTCCTATCTTATCCAGGGCAGGCTTTAGTTCGTGGGGAGCAAAGCCATGTTTGCTCTCCTCTCCAGACACATTGGCCTGAAGTAGGATATCCGTTGTAACATTATTGTTCAAAGAGCGCTTTGAGATCTCTTCTGCAAGTTCCAGAGTGTTGACTGAATGGATGAGAGAGGTCTTGCCTATAATGTATTTAACCTTATTCTTCTGGAGAGTTCCGATAAGGTGCCAGTTGCATTTAAGATCCAGAGCACTGAAGCGCTCAACTTTTGGAAGAAGTTCCTGTACCCTGTTCTCACCCAGGTCTTCAAGACCGCAGGCTACAGCTGCCTCTGCATATTCCACGGGGAAGACTTTGGACACCCCGATAAGGGTAACAGAGCCCGGCTCTCTTCCGGCCAGCTTAAGGCAATCACTGATAGACTCCCTGCACATGGCTATATTGATCTTAAGTTTCTCGTATAAGGCCTCGTCGTAATCAGGCATATCAGTCCACCTTCTCTCCAGGACCTACAGTCTCAGGATTAGTAATGATAACAGTATCAAGATCCGGTACATTGGATCTGCCGATCGGACAAACTATGGCAAACTCTCTGTCGTGATCCAGGATAATAACCCTTGTTGCATCAACAAACCCCTGGTTATTGACATAGAGAGTACCGATGCCGTCATATTCCGTACATGTGATCTTTGTGCAGGAATTGCCGAGACCGGTCGCCGTATCTATAAATGTGGCAGTATAGCCGTCAGGATAGAGCCTTGCGAGCTTGAGCATATTGGAATAATCGTTCATAGTCTGGAATGAGACTAACATGGTGCCGTCTTCGAAGGATTCGCAGTGAGCGACAGTTGCAGCGCCGACGGTGGTATTCTCCTTTTCGACAGGCAGACCTTCGTCATCATAGACGGGATCCGGAACGATATTGATATTGAAGATAGCTCCTTCGCCGAATGCCTCGGGAGAGATACCTGCATCAGCCGGGAAGAATACTGAGAATGCAGGAGAATCGTCCTTAACATATTCAGAATCAACGAGGCTGGACGAAGATACTCTCATGCCGTTTGTCTCAGAGATAACGATCTCGATATCGACAGTACGAAGGTCTAAAAGATCCTCTACACACCTTGATGTTTCGAATGTAATGAGCATGCCCTGGCCGTCGCTTTCAAATCTGACGACTTCGCAGTTATCAATGGAGATACCCTCGGATCTTACATTGATATCGTGATGAGTGCCGACGGCAAAGTCAGTAATGGCAGCATCTCCGGAAGACAAATAAACGGTAATGTACTGGCTCTCGTTCTGTGCAAGCCTTACAACGGGCGATCCGGCCTCGATCTCAAGATCTGAAGGGATGGCACCTACCGAATTAGAGATGGCATTCTTGACATCAACTATGTTCATGCTGAGGAATGTATCGTAATCGAGGATCTCCTCCTGACCATCAAGCCTGAATGATGCAATACCGGGACGGTCTGCAAATACTCTGTTGGCATCACGCTCTAACTGTGCCTGATAGATGCTCTCATCGTCACGGAGAGCTGACAGCCTCTCATCGTTAAAATCTATGTTGGATAATTCTGACTCTCTCTCATCAAGGATAACGTTGATGGAAGATGAATAAGAGGACAGATCCGACATATTGCCCGTCATGGAATCAAGTCTTATGGAATCTATAACAGAGGACAGATTCTTGTCGAAATTGTTATAGATAACGTCTGCCTCGGTAACGCCGCCTGCAGTAATGAGCTCCTGCTGGACATCAGAGATCTGGGACTGGACATTTCTCAGATCGGATACGACTGACTGCATATCGTCAGGTACTACCATGGCAAGCTCCTGAGCCTTGGCTACGCGGGAACCCTCTGTGATCCTGGTAACAAGAGAGCCGCCGTTATCAGAGGATATGACGACCTCATCTCTTACTATGAGAGCCCTTGCACCTATCGTATGCTCCACAGAACCAGTCGTAACAAAGGAGAACTTAGGCTTCTCTGCAAAATGGTCATATAAGTGATGTACGACAAACATAAGAACGAACAGAGCGGCGATAACTGCCACTGCTCCCAGGATACCGTTGCGGATAGCCCTTCCTTCAGCACTCTTATGGGCGGCACTCTTGGAAGAAAGCCTCTTCTTATCCATCTTAGCCTGCTCGGCAAGGACCTTGCGCTCGTTCTCTTTTGCAAGTTTCCTGGCTTCTTCGGCCTTCTTCTGCTCCCTTGCCATGATCTTCTGCTGTTCTGAAACAACAGCCTGGTAATTGGATGACTTCTGTGGCTTCTTTCCCTTAACCGGCCTTGGCTGCTTCTTGTTTAGAGGCTGGGTCTGAGCCTTGGGCTTGTTTCTTCCTGAAGGCATCTTCTTTAAAGCAGGATCAGCTTCAGCCTTAGAGCTATGAGATGCAGGCTTTATCTGCTTGCCCTTTGGCTGCAAAGACTTGTCACCAGTCTTCCTCTTCTTAGGTCTTTTGTTGTTATTTGCGTTATACCACTGATCGTTATTAGACATAATCCCCACCTCTAGCTTAAAGCTAACATACAGGCAAGCTTAACCTGTTCCTTGACCAAGCCGCCCTGCATATATGCAATATAAGGAGGCCTCATCGGTCCGTCGCAGGAAAGCTCTGTGGTTGCTCCCTGAACGAAAGCGCCTGCGGCCATAATGACCTTATCATTATATCCCGGCATATCCCAGGGCTCCGGTGTAACAAAAGAATCCACCGGTGCGCAGGACTGTATCTTGCCGGTAAAGCTTACCATCTTATCTTCCCTATCGAAGATCAGGGTCTGAACGATGTCTCCCCTAACCTCCTCAGCCGAAGGGCTTGTCTTTATCCCCTTAAGCTCAAACAGCTTGGCTGCAAAGACCGCCCCCTTAAGGCATTCTCCCACGCACTGGGGCGCAGTAAAAAGGCCTCTTGCTATCATGCTGTTAAACCCTAATGTAGGTCCGACCTCCGAACCGAGTCCCGGAGTAGTAAGATGCCTAGCGCACTCCTCAACAAGATCCTTGCGCCCCGCTATATAGCCGCCGGTCTTGCATATACCGCCGCCGGGATTCTTGATAAGGGACCCGGCAATGATATCTGCGCCGCATTCTGTAGGCTCCTTCTTCTCCGTAAACTCACCATAGCAGTTATCTACGGCAACTATAATCGAAGGATCGATACCGTGAACGAGCTCTGCTATAAGCTCTATATCGCGTGACAAAAGGGCTCTCCTGCCGGTATAGCCTCTGGATTTCTGAATGAATACCATGCGTGTCCTGGGATTAATCGCGCTCTTTATCCCTTCGATATCAGCCTCGCCGTCCGCCTTAAGATCCACCTGCCTGTAGGTTATCCCGTAGGAAGCAAGAGACAGGTGTACAGGATCATCTATTCCTATGGTGGATGCCAGCGTATCATAGGGCTTGCCTGTTACTGAGAGCATCTCATCACCCGGCCTTAAGCAGCCGTAGAGCATTGCTGATATCGCCTGGGTGCCGGAACTGATCTGCAATCTTACATAAGCACTCTCTGCGCCAAAGACTCTGGCAAAGATCTTCTCGATCTTATCCCTGCCTATGTCATCGTAGCCGTAACCTGTAGTAAGGCCCATATGCACATCGGAGAAATGCTCCTGTCTGAAGGCATCTAAAACCTTGAGCTGATTGTATGTGACTATATCATCTATCCTGTCATATACGGAGGCCACCTGGGTCTCAGCTTCATATGCCAGATCTATAACACTATCTGATACGCCGTAACGCGCGTAGCTTGCGAGAGCATCTCTGCCGGACAGTTCCAATTTATAATACTTCCCTTAAATATTATTTTTATTACCAGGTAATTATATCACAAGGAACTATTTGTAAAATGCCAGCTTGAGACCATCTTTAACAAGAGTGAACCTGCACTCTCTGCCACTGAAGTCCTCTCCGTCATAATTACCCCTGAGCTCCTTGTCTCCTGTGGCAGTGACAGTAACCTCTGTCGTGGTAAATATATCGAAGTCCTTCATGCCGTAATGCTTGCCGTTCTTATATTTAACGATAAGATATATCGCCTTCAGCAGATTCACGTCATTTACGGCGCAGACGTTCATCAATCCGTCAGATACGTTTGCGTCAGGAGCAGGATTAAAACCACTCCCATAGAAGCCTCCGTTGCAAATGCTTATCAGGGTATATCTCGGACTTGAAGATTCAAAAGCCTTACCATCGCCTCTTATGGCCTTATACTTGAATTCAGTGCTCCTGTTTCCGAACAGGGCAGAAAGAGCGGATGTAATATAAGCTGTCTTCCTCACCCAGTTTGAATCGGGCTTTCTCAGGACTTTATTCTTGGCAGCAAACTGCACTTCGGTATCCAGGCCAATGGATGCAACATTATTGCACCAGGCTGAGCTCTCCTTGATAAGGTTTCCGTTACCATCGAAGGATTCAACCTTGATAAGATCTATGCCCCTGATCTCGTAGTCGTTGTTGATTATCTCACTGACGCAATACTCGGCACTCTTACGGTGGTGCTCATCCATTATGCTCCTGGCAAAATCATTGCCGGTGCCCATAGGGATAACTGCCATAGGCACCCCGGTCCCGGCAAGACAGTTAGCTACCTCGTGAATCGTACCGTCGCCGCCACAGGCAATAACCAGGGTATCGCATATGCCGTCCTCAATCTTCGCTTTGGAAACAGTATCCCTTGCTATATCAGACGCATGTCCTGCATACTCGGTATAGACAAACTCACAATCAGAAAGATGTGAAGGATCGAAAGCACCTATGGCATTCTTAAACATTGCCATAGTCCTGGAATTTGATCTTATGTTGATTATGAATACTTTTCTCATGTTAGCCTAACGATCAGGTCTACTATGTCATCGATGCTTGACACATTATCAAGATCCTCATCGGAGATCCTGATATCATATGCTTCCTCAAGATCAATGACCATCTCGTACAGCTGGAGTGAATCAAAAGGCAAGTCGGTGCTCAGGTTGAGGTCAGATGTTATCTCCATGGGAGAAAGCTCCATGTTCTCTGATATGATCTTGATCACATCGTCAAAGACTTTCTCTCTGCGTTTGTCCTCACCTGTCTGGGTACCTCGGCTGTCTGCGTCATCCATTGCTGTTATTCTCCTTTTTGCTGGTCCTTGCCACTTCGGTGGCAGTTTCTCTTATATTGCTTGTATTGTCATATTTATGGAGCTGTTCCTCGACATAGGCATCTATCTCGCCCACCAGTCTTATAAGGTGCTCCCGATCTTCCTCGTTATAGCCCTCAAGGATCCTCTTGGCAAGGACCCTGTGGAATTTGGAATTCATCCTGCAGGCAAGTTTGCCGTTACGGGTAAGAGATATCCTGACTACTCTCTTGTCCTTTGTATCTCTCTGCCTGATAACATAACCCTTCTTGACGAGTCTGTCGATGGCAACGGTTAGAGTACCGGTGGTGATCCCCAGATCCTCCGCAGTCTTCGTCATCGTGCGTGACTGATAAGGACCGATGGCAGTAAGAGTATGCATCTCTGCAATCGAAAGATCAGAGAAATAACCCGCCTGAAGCGATTTCTCCTCGGTAAGAACGACATTCTCGAATATCCTTACGAGGCTGTCGGACATGATCTGTTCTTGATTATCCACCTATATTCTCCCGTTCTATTTTGACCAAAATATTTTACTATAGAATTGTTTGACTTTCAAACAATTTCAAAGAGCAGGCGCACCCTTATCCTCCATAAGATAACGGAGAGCAAGTAAGATCACGGGCACAAAGATCGCTACCAATAAAAAGGGAGACAGCCTGTCAGCCAAGGGAAATACTCTGTCAGCAAATATGCCCCAGATATTAAACGTGATATGTGCCAGGACAGTATAGAATAACTTGCCGGTCTTAAGCATTACCGCACCTAACACCAACCCCAAAACGAAAGTATATGTAGACTGGACCAGATTCATATGTAATATGCCAAAGAGCAGGGCCTGCACAGTAGCAGCGATCAAGCAAGGCAAACCGCCCCTTATAAGATACTTAAGGGATATGGCCCTGAATGCCAGCTCTTCTGCTATAGGTGCGAGGATAACTCCATAAACTACACTTACCAGAAGATCACTTCCGAGCCCTGAAGAATCGATAAGCTCTATGTAATCTCCAAAAGCATCAGGGATAAAAGTCTCATATAAGCCAAGGATTCCCAGGGATACGTAATTTGCGGCGACAGCTATAACTGCTATACCGGCGATATTCCTGACACTAAACCCCGGGGTGAGCTCTATTATTCCCTTGCCGAAAACCTTTTTGTCCCATATGAGAAGAATTAGGATCGAGGCTATTGCATATAAGATCATTGCATAGCCAATATGGGCAGAAGCAAAGCTAACAGCAGCATTAACCGCATCTTCCAGGCTCCCTGCGCCCTGCCTTATTGCCAGGACCAGACCTATAGTTGCAGATAAGATCAATACCGCATACATTACAAGGACCAGGAGAAGAAGAGGCGATATACTTAGGAATATGTTTAACAGCTTATTTTTTCTATTCTTGCCATCCATATCAGTAGAAACTTACGATAGTAACGCCGCTGTCGCCTTCGCCCTGGATACCGTCCCTATATTCCTTAACAAAATCACAGTTAGACAGTCTCTCCCTCACACAAGCTCTGAGAGCGCCTGTTCCCTTGCCGTGGACTATCCTTGCAGACTTAACACCTGAGAGTTTGCAGTCCTCAAGATATCTCATCAGAGCAGATTCAGCCTCAGCGGTAGTCATGCCTATAAGCATTAATTCTGAACTATGCGAGCTTACTGCATCAAACCTCGCCTGGGATATCTTTTTGGCAGGACGTGAAGGATTCCTGCCGGAATTCTTATTCTTATTGAGCTCACCTAACTGCTCTGCCGTGGGCATCCTGAGCTGATCCACCTTGACATTAAACTTCATGGAGCCGGATGTTATCTGAAGGGATCCGCTCTTATTTGGGAGCGAAGAAGCCGTGCCCGTGATATCGAAGGCCGGAACATAGTAAACCTGCCCTACTACCACATCTCTTACAGCCTCACCTGACAAGGCTACTCTCTGGGCAAGCTCGTCATCAGCATCAGAGCCAAGATCCTCTATTCCGGACCTGAGCCTCCTCCTGATCTTATTAAGCTCATCTATAGTTTCCTGACGGCTTAGCTCCTTGGACTTTTTCTTAAAGTCTTTGAGCATCTGGTTTATTTCTTCTTCCCGGTCTTCAAGAAGCTCTCTTTGCTTTGCCCGGGACTCATCGAGTATCTTGGATTTAGAAGATCTGAGCTTGGCTTTCTCCTCTTCGAGCTCGGTCTTAGCCCTCTCAAGTTCGATCTTGAGCATCTCGGATTCTTCTCTTGCTTTAAGAGCCATCTTGGAATCCTGCTCTGCCTTGATAAGGAGAGCTTCGTAAGATATCTCCTCTGAAGACAGTTTGGTCCTGGCATCTTCAAGTATGGCAGAAGGAAGTCCCAGCTTACGGGAGATGACAAAGGCATTAGACGAACCGGGCCTGCCAATTATCAGCCTGTATGTCGGAGCCAGTGTTTCTGTATCGAACTCACAGGAAGCATTCATTACCCCTTCGGTATCAAGGGCGTATGCCTTGAGCTCCCTGTAATGGGTCGTAGCCATGGTAACGCAATCTTTGTTCCTTAATGCGTCTATTATCGAGATCGCAAGAGCGGCACCTTCTGCAGGGTCCGTGCCGGATCCTAATTCATCCAGAAGCACCAGAGCTCTGCCCTTGATGTTCTTTAAAATAAAGACGATATTCGATATATGGGCAGAGAAGGTTGACAGGCTCTGTTCTATGCTCTGCTCATCTCCGATATCCGCCAGCACTCTGTCAAAGATGCAGACTTCGCTTCCACTTTTTGCCGGTATCGCAAGTCCTGCCATGGTCATGAGTGTCAAAAGGCCGCAGGTCTTAAGAGATACGGTCTTTCCGCCCGTATTAGGACCTGTGACTATCAGGGTGTTATAATCCCTGCCTACCTGGATATCTATCGGAACCACTTTATCCTTAGCGATAAGGGGATGTCTTGCCTTGAGGAGCACTACCCTGCCCTCTTGATTTGTTATGGCGCAGTACGAATCAGTCTCTACCGCATATTCACCCTTGGCCATAGCAAGATCCAGGGCAGACACGATCTCTATGTCTTCGCGGAGGAGCTGTTCGTTCTTTGTGACATTATAGGTTAGAGCCGAGAGTATCCTCTGGATCTCAAAAGCCTCCGAAGCTTCGAGCTCGGCAATCTTGTTGTTAGCCTCAACAACAGACATAGGCTCAAGGAATATGGTCTGCCCCGTTGAAGATGCACCGTGAACGATACCGGGAATCCTGCCCTTAAAATCTGATTTGACCGGGATACAGTACCTGCCTTCACGCATGGTAATGATCGTATCCTGGAGCATATCCTCGTTGCCGGATATAACCCTGTCAAGAAGAGCTCTTATGCCAGAAGCAGTAGACTTGAGTTCCCGCCTTATATCGTACAGTTCCTTACTGGCCCTGTCAGATACTTCATTCTGACCTAATATGCATTCATCTATGGATGCAAGAAGAGATGAGACCTCATTAAGACTGTCTATCGCCTGCATAATGAGAGCCTCTTCCTCATCTGCCAAAGGCGATCCTGCAGATCTTGCCTTAGCGGCAGCTTTGCCAAGTTCAGATACAGCCTTGAGGAAAGAAGATACATCAAGCAAGGCTTCGCAGGAGAGAGTACCCCCTGCCTTGGCATAGGACAGATGCTCGTCAAGATATCTGATCCCGCCCAGAGGAAGAACGCCGAATCTCCTTATGTGTGTTATCGCTTCGCTGGTCCATTCCAGATTCGCTTTAACATATTCCGGATCCGTACAAGGCAACATATCAGCAACAAGACTCCTTCCGTAAGGAGTCCTTGCATGCGATGCCACCTTGTCCCTGATCTTTACAAATTCAAGAGTCTCGAGAACTCTTCCGTGTATCTTGCGTTTCTCGAGTCTCTCGTCAAATGTAAGGTATTCGTACATATTTAACCAAGTCGCTTGGCGTTATCGATAAGATCCTGAGTGATGGTCTTGGTCATGTTAAGACCTTCCTCAATATCGATATCACCGATCTTGCCATCCTTCTCGATAATGAGTCTGTTGAATCTCCTGTCCTTGAGGCAGTCAATTGCCCTGATACCCATAAGAGATGCAGTTGCCCTGTCTCTTAATGTAGGAGAGCCGCCTCTTTGGAGATGGCCTAAGATAGTAGGTCTGGATTCAATACCTGTTGCTTCTTCTATCTGTTTTGCAATGTCATCTGCATGTCCGACACCTTCGGCAACGATAACGATGTAATGCTTCTTACCTCTGTTGCGGCCGTCCAGAATAATCCTCAGGACATCCCTGTTAAAGTCATAGGGAACCTCAGGGATAAGGATGCTCTCAGCACCTGTTGCTATACCTACATTAAGGGCGATCCAGCCTGCGTGCCTGCCCATTACTTCGATAACGCTGCATCTCTCGTGCGAAGATGCGGTATCTCTTAACTTATCGATGCACTGCATCGCAGTATTCATTGAAGTATCGTAACCTATTGTATATTCGGTCGAAGCAATATCGTTATCGATAGTGCCCGGGATACCGATCACAGGCATACCGATCCTTGCAAGTGCTCTTGCACCCTTATAAGATCCGTCCCCACCGATCACAACCAGTGCGTCAAGCTCATATGCCTCCATCATGCGGGCACCCTTGAGAACACCCTGGTCTGTGGTAAATGTCTTGGACCTTGCAGTCATAAGGAAGGTACCGCCGCGCTGCAGAGTCTCTGATACGGATCTGCCGTCAAGCTGCTTTATCTCACCCTTCCAGAGTCCATGAAATCCACGCTGAACTCCGTACATCTCAAATCCCGCATTAAGACCGGCTCTTACAACTGCCCTTATTGCGGCATTCATTCCGGGGGCATCGCCGCCGCTGGTAAGAACACCTACACGTTTTACAGGCTCAACGCCTTCCTTATCTATATTGTCATAATTGGGAGCTACCAAAGAATTGATCTCAGGAAGATTGCTCTCATCGTATAATAGTCTGCTCATAAGCATTTCCTCCGTAATTCGCTAACAGGCAAATTATACACTATCACGCTTAAAACAGACAGTTTAATAAATTAATTAAATAAGAACATATGCAAATAAAGGTTCTTTACGGAATCAGTGGGAATAAGTGATTATGTTCACGGATCGCTATGATCCTTTAAACCTTCGGCGCCCGTCCAGAAACCGGCTGACGTAATGTTAGGATACTTAGAGCGATTGCTGACAACGCAGAGCGTTATTTCTGTCCCTTTGTTTGGTCCGACACCAATTACATTGGGTTTACCTGCCCCACCGGTTATGGACTTGTCGTCCCACGGATAACTGTATGTCCAGGTTCCGTCTACATAATAAACTGCCGGTGCATTCTCATCGGCTACATAGGCAACAAACAACACAGTGTAAGGAAGCGTTGATTTGTCTGCATCATCTTTATATTTATTATAACTTCCGACGCCAAAAATCAGAATATACGGCTCGTTATCGCCACGCTGAAATCCCATATATGAAAGTATCTGATCACCGTACTCATTGCTTGTCCAGTCGCTATCCTTACTGTTAGTTATCGGAACT
Source organism: Mageeibacillus sp. UBA6976 (assembly GCA_002450155.1). Classification (GTDB taxonomy): domain Bacteria; phylum Bacillota; class Clostridia; order Saccharofermentanales; family Saccharofermentanaceae; genus Saccharofermentans. Next base: position 34,086 of record DJYO01000032.1, read on the forward strand.
AGCACCTCGCCTTTTGAATATAATTCGGTCATTGCCGACTGTGCAGCAACTCTGGCATAATAAGCTTGGTCATAACACTTCTCTCTTTTGGCCCTCTTAATATATCCTGTCAGAGCCGGTACAAGCATAGCAGCCAAAACAGCAAGAATAACAAGAACCACAATAAGCTCAACGAGCGTGAACGCCTGTCTTCCGGATCTCATTTTGTTATTCAATCTTTTCATCTAAAAGCTCCAACATTATGTTTTTAATTGTTCTCTGTCTAATTATTCCCTGTCTGTATAATACTATGATACTCGGTAAAAATCATATCCTGATTTATGAATGCGGACTGACTCCTTGCCTGGCAAGGAATCAGTCCTTATACTCAGTTTAAATCGTCCAACAAAGTGGGTTCACTTCATTTACGGGCGTTTCCAGGGTTTTGCAACTATTCGAGTTCTATAGCGTCCAATACCTTAGTAATATTCTCATGGAACACAAGAGTGGCACCTCTGTCCCTCGCTGTCTTGTCTCTGTTAATGATAACAAGATACTTGCCGGGGAAATCATAGGCAAGAGAAGCTGCAGGCTGCACAGCAAGAGATGTCCCTCCGATGATAAGCAGGTCCGCATTATAGATCAGCCTCTTGGATTCGATCCAGGCAGTCTGAGGGAGACCTTCACCATATAAAGTAACATCAGGCCTTACCATGCCGCCACACTTGGGGCAAATAGGGATAGGGCCTTCGGACTTAAAGATAAAATCAGCAGGATATTTCTCATGGCACTTCATGCAGTAATTGCGAAGTGTGGATCCGTGTATCTCCTGAACATTCCTGCTCCCTGCCCTCTGATGTAGGCCGTCTATATTCTGAGTGATGACTCCGTCTAACTTGCCTGCCTTCTCCATCTCGGCAAGCTTATAGTGGGCACGGTTAGGCTCTATACCTGCAGTATTAAGCTTCTGTCTGTAGAATTCAAAGAAAACATTAGGATGGTCTACGAGGCAGTCGATGCTGAGGAGATATTCCGGCGAGTATCTGTCAAATTTGACATCGTGCTGGTTATAAAGGCCGTCCTTGCTCCTGAAATCAGGAATACCGCTCTCTGTGGATACACCGGCTCCTCCAAAGAAGACAATGTGCTCTGACTGCGCTACAATGGAGTTTAGCTTTGCATATTCATCTGCCATATATAAACCTCCTTCGCTCTACTTAATGATTATATTACCTTCACCCGCAAGTTTGGCAAGCTCATCCAAGACCTGAGGATCAGGGTCTATATTACATACGCTGTCTAATCTTATGACACTGGAGTCCTTGGTAAACTCAACTTCAACCGGGATATTGCCGTGGAAGTAAACAAGGAAATTGAGAAGTCTGTCAAACCCCTTGCTGTCAGGAGAGCCGCCATATCTTATATGTATCAGAGAAGTCTTGGGACTCTCGATCTTCCTACCCGCTTCCTTAAGTGCGAAGAAATAGTTCTTATCCTGCCTCAGAGCAGTTCTAACAGCGTTTATATCCTTGGTGATAGGTATAACGCTGTCTGCAAAGAGTGTGAGCAGCTCACCCTCACGCATCTGCCTTCTGCCGATAAAGAAGAATGGCTTGTTCTTATCAACGATCCTGTTGAAGTTATCGAAACTCTTGCCGTATAACAACACCTCGAAAGCGCCTGACATATCTTCGCAGCTGATCGTTGCCAGCATGGACTTACGCTTGGTATAACCGGTCTTTTTGCCTGTAACGAGACCTGCCATACAAACCATGGCATTGTCATCTAAGGCATCGTAGCCTCTCATGGTAACTATGTCCTCGATCTCACTTGTATTGAAGGTAACTGAATCGAGGATCAGATCCTGGTAAGCCCCCAGAGGATTGCCTGACAGATATATGCCTACCATATCCTTCTCAAAGCCAAGCCTGACTTCATCGGGATATTCATTTACTTCAGGAATATATATAGATGTATCCCCACCTATATCGTCAGACAGATCGAAGAGGGTCATCTGACCCTCAATATTGCTGCTCTGCGAACGGGTCAGTTTCTCAAACTCAGTCTGAACACAGGCAACCATTCTTGCCCTGTTAAGCCCGAAGACATCAAGAGCTGAAGCAAGGATAAGGGACTCCACCGTATTACGCTTGACTCCTATAACCGATGCTCTGGTAAGGAAGTCTTCGAAACTCCTGAACTCGCCATTCTCGTCCCTGTTCTTAAGGATGGTGATAACCGCTGCCTCACCGACATTCTTTATTACAGACAGACCGATCCTTATACTGTCTTTGCCCTCAGTAGTAAATCTCTCCCGGCTCCTGTTGATATCCGGAGGCAGGACCTTGATGCCCATGCCAGGAAGAGTCGCTATATAGTAAGAGGCCTTGCCCAGATCGTCTCTGTAGGAATTAAGGGTCGCTGCCATAAATTCTGTAGGATAGTGGTACTTAAGATAAGCTGTCCAATATCCTACCAGGGCATAGCAGGCTGCATGGGATTTGTTGAAGGCATATCCTGCAAATCCTGATACATCGTCAAAGATCTTGGAGGCTGTCTTCTCCGGGACACCGCGGTTTACTGCACCGTCTATCGTCCTGCCCTTGTCATCTGTGCCGCCGTAGATGAAGAGTTGTCTGTACTTCTCCATCTCTTCTCTCTTCTTCTTGCTCATGGCGCGGCGTATCATGTCAGACTGACCCATAGTAAAACCGGCCAGATCTCTTACTATCTGCATAACTTGTTCCTGGTAGATCGCGCAGCCGTAAGTTACGTTCAATATCGGTTCGAGCAAGGGGTGGTCGTATGTAATATGTTCCGGATTGTGTCTGCAATCGACATATTTGGGGATCTGATCCATAGGACCGGGACGATAGAGGGAGATACCGGCTATAATATCTTCAAGACTCTGGGGCTCTAGCTGCTTCATAAAGGAAGTCATACCCCTGCTCTCAAGCTGGAATACGCCTATCGTATCACCACGACTTATCATCCCGTAAACATCTTTGTCATCAAGAGGTATACGGCTTAGCTCTATATTCCTGCCGTAGTTATCAGATATAAGATCTATGCAGTCTCTAAGTACGGTAAGGGTCCTGAGTCCAAGAAAATCGAATTTAAGAAGTCCTATACTCTCAACACTATATTTATCGAACTGCACTACAGTCGTATCGTCGTTGACTGCAAGAGGAGCGTAGTCCGTTATATCGCTGCCGGATATTATGATACCAGCCGCATGGGTGCTTGCATTGCGCGGGAGTCCTTCGATCTTCATGGCCATATCGATAACGTTACGGGCTGCATCGTCGGTATCGTAGCATTCCTTAAACTCCCGGCTTATCTCCAGGGCTCTTGTTATAGTCATGTCAGGAGAGAAAGGTATCATCTTTGTTATCTTGTTGCTGTCAGCGATCGGCATGTTGAGGACCCTGGCAACATCCTTGATAGCAGCCCTTGCGGCAAGGGTTCCGAAGGTTATTACATGGGCAACTCTTGATGCGCCATACTTGCGGATAACATAGTCGATGGCATCCTGTCTCCTGGAATCATCGAAATCAACGTCAAAGTCCGGCATAGAAACACGCTCGACGTTAAGGAATCTCTCGAATACCAGCGAATACTTGATAGGATCTATATCGGTAATACCTATTGCATATGCCACCAGAGATCCTGCACCGGAGCCTCGGCCGGGTCCTACCATAACGCCATGGGTCTTAGAGTAATTGATAAAATCCCAGACTATAAGGTAATAGTCCGTATATCCCATATTGATTATTACCGACAGCTCATACTCGGCTCTCTTATAGTAATCCTTGATATCTCCGGTGGGAGGCAATACTTCAAACCTCCGTTCAAGTCCCTTATAGGTCAGATCGGTGAGATATGCTGCAGCATTCTCATAATCTGCAGGTATCTCATATACCGGAAGATGGATAGTATCGAAATCGTATTCCGCCCGGCACATATCAGCAATCTTTGCCGTGTTATCTATGGCTTCAGGAAGCTCCGGGAAGAACTGTCTCATCTCTGTCTCGGATTTAACGTAGAATTCATTACAGGACATACGCATCCTGTTCTCGTCATCTATCCTGGCTCCCGTGGATATGCACAGGAGTATGTCCTGAGCCTCGCTGTCAGATTTCTTAAGGTAGTGACAGTCATTAGTGGCGACAAGAGGTATCCCGGTCTCTCTTGATATCCTTACAAGAGCTGAATTGACCTTGGCCTGCAAAGGTGTGGTGTTAGCCTGGACCTCAAGATAGTAATTCCCTCTCCCGAAGATCCGGTCGTATTCCAAAGCAGTCTTAAGCGCGCCCTCCATATCCCCGTCAAGTATCTTCTGGGGGACCTTGCCCGCTACGCATGCCGACAGGCAGATCAACCCCTCGTGCCATTTGACAAGCAAGTCCTCATCAATTCTGGGTCTCCTGTAGAAACCTTCGGTAAAGCCTGCCGATACCAGTCGGTTAAGATTAACAAGGCCCTTGTTATCCTTGGCAAGCAGCACCAGATGGTTATAGTATCTGTCACTGTCTGACCCTGCCCCCTGCTTATCGAAACGGGAAGAAGGAGCTACATAGACCTCGCAGCCGATTATAGGGTGAATGCCGTTAGCCTTCATCTCCTTATAGAAAGAAACAGCACCATACATCACACCGTGATCCGTAATGGCGCATGAATCCATCCCCATCTCCTTGAGCCTTACAGCAAGATCCTTGATCTTGATGGCACCGTCAAGAAGTGAATATTCCGTATGAAGATGCAGATGACAGAAGCCGCCCATTATCTTGTCCCCTTAAGCTCGATTATTATGTCTCTGATCTCAGCAGCCTTCTCGAACTCAAGATCCTTGGCTGCCTGCTCCATCTCACGTGTAAGCTTATTAATAAGCTTATCCTTATCTTCGCTGCTGCCTGCAAATTCACCGCTTGATATGATGCGGACAGGATCAGCCTTGGCCTTGCCTTTGCCCCTGGTCTTGGATGAAGACTCCTCGCAAGACTTGGCAACGATATCGAATACATCGCGCACCGCTTTCTTGACTGTATGGGGAGTTATGCCGTGCTTCTCATTGTATTCCTGCTGAATGGCCCTTCTGCGGTTGGTCTCGCCGACGGCGTTCATCATGGAATCCGTGACTTCATCCGCATAGAGTATGACCCTGCCGTTCTCATTACGGGCGCAGCGTCCTATTATCTGAACAAGGGAAGTCTCGGATCTTAAGAATCCTTCCTTATCAGCATCAAGTATCATGAGCAGGGACACTTCCGGCAGATCTATACCCTCTCTCAGGAGATTGATACCTACGATAACATCGATCTCATCATTCCTAAGACTGTTTAATATCTGCATCCTCTCTACTGCCTTGATATCAGAGTGGAGATAAGTGACTCTTATATTCTCTTTGGTAAGGAATTCGGTAAGGTCTTCTGACATGCGTTTGGTCAGTGTCATTATAAGACTCTTCTCTCCCCTCTCCTTCTGATACTTGAGCTCACTCAATATATCTTCGATCTGGCCGTCGACCGGTCTTATGAATATCTCAGGTTCAAGGAGTCCCGTAGGTCTTATCATCTGCTCGACGACCTGCTCGCTCCTGTCACGTTCGTAACCTGCAGGAGTTGCAGATACAAATATAGTCTGTCCCATCTTTGACTCAAATTCATCGAACTTAAGTGGCCTGTTATCAAAGGCCGAGGGCAGACGGAACCCGTAATCAACCAACATCTCCTTGCGGGCACGGTCTCCGTTATACATAGCCCTGACCTGCGGGATAGTCTGATGGGACTCATCTATAAACAAAAGGTAATCCTCGGGGAAGAAGTCCATAAGCGTACACGGAGGTTCACCCTCCGCCCTGCCTGCTATATGTCTTGAATAATTCTCGATACCCTTGCAGAAACCGGTCTCATTGAGCATATCCATATCGTATCTTGTACGCTGCTCCAGTCTGTAGGCTGCAACGGGATCCCCCTTGTCCTTAAAGAAAGCAAGGCGTTCGTCCAGTTCTGCGTCTATGCGTTCTATGGCTCTTGCAAGCTTGGCCCTGCCTGTAGCATAGTGGGAAGCCGGGAATATCTCTACAAAAGACCTGGTAAACTCCGTTCTGCCGGTTATTGCATCAACAAAGCTTATCTTGTCTATCTCGTCTCCAAAGAAGCTTATGCGTGTTACGACATTCTCTGAATCGGGAGTCCAGATATCCAGGATATCTCCCTTGCATCTGAAGCAGCCGCGCTTAAGCTCAAAATCATTCCTGTCGTACTGCATGTTGATGAGCTGCCCCATAACGGCATCACGGGGGATCTCAAGACCTACCTCCAGCATAAGCATGAGGGAGAGATAATCACTCTTCTCACCTATGCCGTATATACAGGATACAGAGGCTACGACTATAGTATCCTCCCTGGTAAGCAGGGACTTGGTCGCCTCGTGCCTCATACGGTCGATCTCATCGTTTACAGAAGAATCCTTCTCGATATAGGTATCAGTAGCTGCTATGTATGCTTCAGGCTGGTAGTAATCGTAGTAGGAGATAAAATACTCTACTGCATTCTCCGGGAATAATTCCTTAAACTCAGCATATAACTGGCCTGCAAGAGTCTTGTTGTGGGCAAGTATGAGAGTAGGTCTCTGGACTCTCTCTATAACATTAGCCATGGTAAAAGTCTTGCCCGAACCGGTAACACCCAGAAGCGTCTGGGCTCTCATTCCCTTATTGATCCCGTCTACGATCTTATCGATCGCCTGCGGCTGGTCGCCTGATGGTTTGAAGTCTGAAACAAGTTTAAACATACATCTCTGCCTTGATATGATTTATCCTATAGAGATTATAGAACATTTGTTCCAAAGCTTCAATAAGAGATATCAGACCTGTTCTATCACGATCCTGCCGATAAAGCTCTTAACCGAGGCTTCATCCGGGGCATCGGTTCCGTCTGTAAGAGCAGCTGCCTCGGAGCATGCCATGGCAAATTCAAATGCAGCTTTGCTGTCAAATCCGTTCTCCATGCTGTAGCACATACCTGCGACCATGGAATCGCCGCATCCTGTGGTGCAGACAGGAGTAATAACCGAAGTCTCTGCCATATAGCAGACTTCCTCGTCGCAATATACAGCGCCCTTGCCTCCCAATGAGATTATCACCTTATCAAGACCTGATGAGACAAGCTCTCTTGCCTTGGATATCGCAGATTCAAAGCTGTCATCTATTCCCAGCTCTTCGTTATTGGGCTTTGCAAAGTAAGGCCCGGCCTCAAGAGCCTTGAAAAAAGGCTCGCCGGAACAATCGAGTATGGTCTTGCAGCCTTTTGACTTGAGCTCGGTTATAAGATCAGCGTAAATACTGTCCGGAGCACCGACAGGGAGACTTCCTGACAGGACGACCAGATCGCCTGCCTTGATACTCCCGAACAGTTTATCCTTAAGTCCGTTAAAGCCGGTCTGATCGAATCCGGGACCTACTTCATTTATCTCTGTAGTAACTCCCGTATCGTCAGATATCTTGATATTTGTTCTCGTAGTACCGGTAATGGGCTCTGATATGCAGTTCATGCCATATGAACCGATCATGGCATTTACTTCGGCACCTGCCCTGCCTCCCAGAAGGCAGCAGGCACAGTTATCTGTTCCGAGTTTGCCCAGAAGCTTGGATACATTTATTCCCTTGCCGCCCGGGTCCTGCCTAAGCAGAGTTACCTTATTAACGCTTCCTGAACCGAATTCAGGTGTTCTGTATGTCTTATCCAATGCAGGATTAAGAGTTAATGTATAGATCATATCAGCCTACCAAATGTATAACTATAGCAACTACAAGGCCCAGCGCGCATCCTGCTGCGACCTGCGTAGGTGTGTGTCCCAGGAGTTCCTTAAGTTTCTCATCGTTGTCTATATCAGTACCGGTAAGCCTCTCTAAATGCTCGGTCATGATATTGAGGAGATGAGCCTGCTTGCCGGATTCAAGTCTGACGTTCATGGCATCGTGCATAACGATGATCGCAAGGATCGCGGCCAAGGCAAATATGGCGCTGTCGAATCCGCATTCAAATCCCACGGAAAGCATAACGGCAGATACAGTGGCAGAATGTCCGCTGGGCATACCGCCGTCACCGAACAGACGCTCAAAACTGAATTTGCCCGTGATGATTATATTATTGATAGCCTTGAACACCTGAGCGATTATCCAGGAGATAAGGCCGGCAAATAATATCTTATTGCTCAATAACTGCATTAAGTAATCCATAAGGATATTTTACTCCAATCACCTTAATCGTAATAGTCAAACTCAAGATCGCATATCTTGACTGTATCCCCTTCGCGGCAGCCTGCTTTCTTAAGATCAGCAATTATACCGGAATCCTCAAGCGTTCTCTGGAAGAAATTCATGGATTCGGTATCTTCAAAGTTCGTAGAGTTGAATATGGTCTTTATCCAGGCACCTGTAACTTCATAAAGATCATCGTGATAGACGATCTCATACTTCTTGGTCTCTTCAAAGCTGTATACCTTCTCCCCTGATTCAGCCTCATCATGAAGCTTGGTGGGAGGGAGCTTGCTTACCATCTCGGTTACCTTGTTGGTAAGCTCTTCTATACCGATACGGCCGGCTGCAGATACAACAAAGATATCCTCATATCCAAGGTCTCTTACCTCGTTTACGAACATCTCTATCTCCTCTTCGGAGGCAGCATCGCATTTGTTGGCAACAACGATCTGCGGCCTTGAACCAAGCTCGGGATTAAACTCCATAAGCTCGTTATTTATCGCCTTGAAATCATCAATAGGATCTCTGCCTTCACTGGCAGATACATCGACCACATGGATAAGGAGCCTAGTCCTCTCGATGTGGCGAAGGAAATCATGTCCAAGACCTGCGCCTTCGTGAGCGTTCTCTATGATGCCGGGGATATCAGCTATAACATAGCTCATATCATAATTGGATACTACGCCTAATACAGGTTCAAGTGTAGTAAACGGATAGTCTGCGATCTTGGGCTTGGCTCTCGTCATAACAGACAGGAGCGTAGACTTGCCTGCATTTGGGAAACCTACAAGTCCGCAGTCTGCAATGAGCTTAAGCTCAACATAGAGATTGCGCTCCTCTCCCGGAAGACCGGGAGTTGCAAATTGGGGGGCCTGCCTTACGGAGTTGGCATAATGCATATTGCCAAGACCGCCCTTGCCTCCCCTTGCAACGACTATTTCCTGACCATCCTCGGTAAAGTCGGCAACTATCCTGCCTGTCTCGATATCACGAATAAGAGTTCCTACCGGAACACCTATAACAAGATCCTTGCCGTTCCTGCCGTACATCTTGCGGCCGGAACCCTTAACACCATTCTCAGCCACGAACTTGTGCTTGAATCTGAAGTTTGCAAGGCTGGTAAGATTAGAAGAAGCCTTGAATACGATATTACCGCCCCTGCCGCCGTCGCCGCCGTCAGGTCCGCCGTTGGTAATATATTTCTCAGTGTGGAAGCTGAGAGCTCCCGCTCCGCCGTCACCGGCCTTAACATAGATCTTAGAGTGGTCTATAAACATAATTCACCTTAAAAAAGAAGAGCAGCCTTCAAAAATTGACAGACTGCTCTTAAGAATCACTTTAAAGCTTTATCCTTAAGCTACAGGATAAACGCTTACCTGCTTCTTATCCTTGCCGAGACGCTCGTACTTAACTGCACCATCAACCTTGGCATAGAGTGTATCGTCAGAACCGATACCAACGTTTGTGCCGGGATGGATCTTAGTGCCACGCTGTCTTACAAGAATGTTGCCGGCGAGAACGAGCTGTCCGTCGCCTTTCTTCGCACCAAGTCTCTTGGACTGGGACTCACGACCGTTCTTGGTGGAACCCATTCCCTTCTTATGAGCGAAGAGCTGTAAATTCATCTTAAGCATTGTTACACCTCCGGTGTCTTTGAGTTAATAATCTCAATAAATCTGTTGTCCTCTTCGTTGTAGGAAGATGCTAAGGTTATAAGTCCTAACTCCAGTGTCCTCATTATGACCTGTGCTCTGGACTTAGCCTCTTCGTTCCCCTTATCAGGGAGCACGATCGAAGCATTTACCTCATTTGTGTCCTCACCGGATAACCGGAAGAATTCCTCGTTATCGTAGCCGCAGATATCTTCGAGAGCATTAGCTGCCGTATAGATAAGAGCAGAAGCTGCGGCACAAATGATATCATTGCCTGAACTGGCATAACCTGAATGTCCGTTTAAGCTTATCAGCCTTATATCCGAACCTTCCCTGTCAACGATCGCTTTAATCATTAAGCATTGATCGCGGATACGCGAACTCTTGTGTAAGGCTGTCTGTGGCCGTTCTTACGGCGGTAGCCCTTCTTTGCCTTGTACTTAGCTACAACGATCTTCTTGTTCTTGCCCTGCTTAACGATCTCACCTGTTACGGTAGCCTTGATGTCACCGGCCTTGATGCCGTTATCATCAGAAATAGCAAGAACTTCATCGAAAGTAACCTGGCTGCCCTCGTCGCCTTCGAGCTTCTCAACGAAGATCTCGTCACCGACCTCAACCTTGTACTGCTTTCCACCAGTCTTGATTACTGCGTACATTTAAGTTTCCTCCTGTTCTTCCAGTCTCGCTGCTATCCTAAGGCAGTGTCTGAACACATAAATTCAGGCACATTTAGACGCCCGGCACATGCGGTCACCTGCGTATAATACACTTTGGAACCTTTAAAGTCAATTGTTAATTGCTATTTCCAAGCAAGTCATTAACTTGTACTTGTGAAACCACCCCACAAGCCTTCATTTATCGATTGTTTTTCCCGAGAACTAAGGACAATGCATTTAAAGCATTATGGCACAATCGTATCAATATTCATTATTAAAGTATTAATTCTTATTCTTATTGACAATTCTTCACAGATATTAATCATGTCATTTCTCTACCTTTATAATAATACTATAATAAACCCAAAAATCATACAAATAAGCGCATATCAAATTAAGCAAAGCGATATTCCCACCTATACTTCAGGTCGGAAATACTATTCCACGAGGTATATATGTATCTATCGCATATTCAAGAAAATATCTCTCATCATCGATTATTGTTTGGATATAAAGATAGTACACTGCGCCATCTTGAACCTGCAGAACCTCATTATTAATCACAAAGCATTTTTGCCTGTAAGTTCCATACTCCGTATCATGACTCCATTCTTCGTTTATATTGCCCTCACCTTCAGAAATAGTATTACCGTCTTCATCTGTTAATGTATACTTCTCAATCACTATTCTGCTATCAATATCATCATATTCTTCTTGTGTAAACACTTCTATCCAAAAAGTATAATCGTTATTAGTGTCATCAGAACTTGTACTTTTAATATAAGGAAGCACTGTATAAGAATTAATATTATATTGAGTTGGTATTTCATATGTTTTGTTCGGGTCTTGATATGTTATAGGGTAACCGTCAACCGAGAACTGTGCAAAATAACTAGTAACTTTACAACCAACACATAGTAAGCCGAAAATTAAGGGGAAAAACACAATCATTTGTTTTCTCATGATTAATCTCTCCTTTCGTTGCCCCAAAGCCAGTATGGGAAAACATCAAACAAGAAATGACCTATGTATTGAATTATTAAATTTGTATAGTCAGTCAACATAAGAAGCGGTAGATACTGCATGGTCATCTACGAGAATGGATATCTCATTACCGTTAGGGCTTACATATACTCCGATGGAGTTGCTGTCATATGTGCTCCCATGAGGAACGACATAAAACCCTAACCAGCCGCCTGCATCTCTATTGTCCAAAGACATAGTAAAACGGCCGTTAAAGGAATAGTCAGGAGAAAACTTGCGGCTGCCAAGGAATCTTGCAGAGGCACTTGTCCAGTTAACTGCGTTCAAAAATGAGATCCTTGTCTCATTCATGGTAATACTGCCACTTAGATTCCAGTCTTCGTCGTCAAAGAGTTCTCTATATCCGCAAACCTGCATATCTCCTTCAGAGAATGGATAGTATCCGATATCTACAGGAGTAGGGGTTGGCATTTCAGTGGGTTCCGCTGTCGGAGTCAGTGTATCAGTTACTGTGGGCTCACTTGTAGGCGTGGGAGTATCAGTTGGGATCACTGTTGGCTCTGGTGTAACAGTGGGTTCTTCCGTCGGTGTCGGTGTTGCGGTTGGTGTATCTGTAGGAGTAGGCTCTTCAGTTGGTGTCGGAGCTTCAGTCGGTGTTGACGTAGGCTCTGCTGTAACAGTAATGGTATCACTGTCTAATACGAAAGTTCCATAAGGAAGCTCTACATAAGCTTCTAATGTATATATTCCGTCAGAATCAGTATTAAGGTTATATCTGATCGGATCTTCCTCGTTATCGGGTATCGTGACTTCTACATTGGTTCCGTTAAGTCTATAAAAAATCTCATATACATTATCCCGCGGTATCTCTATCGTGAAGTATGCTGTCTGTCCTTCAGTTACCTGACTGCTTGAAGCAGTTACGGTCACCTGCGGAAGCTCTGAAACCAATTGCAGATCTGACGGGTCTGCCGTTACATTAAGGATAGAACCGTTATAACTGAACTTATCAGCTACTATTCTTCCGTTCAGTGTAGTGTTGTAAGCATTAATAGAGACTCTGCCGTTAGGTGCATAGAGGATACCGTTTACTTCTATCTGTGTTCCGTTTATGGTTATATTTCCTTCTTCGGAATACAGAAGTATCCTTCCGGTTGCTTCTTCGCCTGCATTAAGTGAGTTTACGTTATAAGTTATATCTCCATGTGCTACTATAACGGCATCACCTGTAAATTCAGCACCGTTTATGGTTATATTACCGTTCGTATAGTAGTAACCGTTAGCTATTACGCTGTCCTGAGCTGTAAGGTCTGTCTCAGATATAGAGGGCATATCGTCTTCTTTAGCAAAGATAGATAAAGACCAATCAGGTATCGTTAAAGGCTGAATATGCTCTTGGGCGCCTGTCATGGAGGTTTTCCAGCCGGAAGGATTTACGATACCTACTGTTCTGGCGAAACCTGTCATGGTCAGTTCTGAACCCTGATACAGAAAGTCCTTACCTGAATAGATATCTCCTACGATATCTGACTTCCAGCCTTGGAATACGAAATCGTCTGTTGTACTTGCAGAGAAGATAGCATAAGGAAATACTTCAGTCTGCTCTTCAGACGGAGTAGGAGTTACTGTGACTGTAGGCGTGTTTGTAGGCTCTTCAGTCGGTTCACTTGTAGGTGTAGGATCTTCTGTAGGAGTTGGTGTCGGAGTGACATTTGGCTGAGAAGATACATAATCTAATGCCGTGACAGATACAGGAGATATAGGACTACTGTCCTGACCTTCTACTATTAGTCCGAAAGTATAAGTCTGACCTGACTCAATAGTGGAATTACTTGATACTATTACATTACCATCTGTGACTGCACCTGAAACATTCCAGATATTTGTAAGTGATACATCGTAAAGATAATCTATCTCAAGAGACCAGGATGTAATGTCGTATGCTGAAGTATTTGTTACTTCAAACTGACCTTGTGTGCTATTGCCCCAGGTAGAGTTTTGTTCATATGTGACAGTAAAGGGTGAAGATGTATATTCGCCGTGGGTAGCTGAATCTGCAGAAAGCTCGCGCCAAGGGAGAAATCCTGCAAGGAGAGCTGCAATGAGGATGGCACTGACGATCCTGATTTTTCTGCTGAAATAACTATCCATGAATAACACCCTTCAATAATCTTTGATTATTAGATTATAGTTAGGGGGCAGTAAATAAGTCAACAATTATATATGCCTATTTCCAAGCAAGAAACACAAGCATTGCAGAGATGATGCCGTGAACAATGCCTGCCAGGAGACAAAAGTCTGAGCTGCGCTTGATGGTCTGGGATGCAAGATAAGGCAAGGAAGCTATGGCAAGTCCTGTGAGAGATACTGTAAGGAAAGCCTTTTCGCCCAGGGCTAATGCTGCGATAATCCCTGCAGCAGAGGGAAGCATGGTATCGAGCAGATACAACGGATTCCCGAAATAGGATGCAGCGCCTTCGCCGCTGAACCTGGATTTCTTGTCGACCGCAGCAAGCGCATAGACAGTGAATGTGTTAAGGAGCAGTATAGCGCCTGAGATAAGCCATGCATGCGTGGGCTTACTCTCCTCTGCGATATCAGTGAACACAAGGAGCGCTGTTAGGACCAGGAGCACCTCGAGTATGGCAGTTATGAGATAGTTCGTGATCTTCTCCTGTCTTCTCTCAAAACTCGTCTTGTTTGAAAGATAATACCCTGCCCTTAAGATAAACATCAAAAAGATGAGGCATGCGGGAGCCAAGATAACAATATAAGGCGCAAAACGCTTTGTCTGCGGAATGATATCAAAGACAACGGTGCAAAGTGCAAGCCACTCCCCGGCTCCTGTTACGATTATCAAAGCCAGGCTGTCCTTGCCCTTAAGCCTCTTCTCGCCTTTATCCGGTGTCGGTACAGGAATAAAGAACAGGAATACAAGAAGCGCGGCAAGACCGATAAAAAGGGCAAGTATTCTCAGGATAAACCAGCTGTTTACCCCGGCAGGATCATAATCCCCGTCAAATCTCAAAGCCAGAAATCTTGCGATCTCTGTCTTAAAGCTCGTAGATTCCAGCATCGAAGTGAGATCCTTCGTATCCGTTGCAAGGTAGAGGAACCTTTGCATATCAGGTGAAGCAAATATCTTATATGAAGAAGCCCCTCCGGTACCGGCAGGCTCCCCGTACACCGTATCAACACCTGATATCCGCTCAAAGATAAGGGCCGGATCAGGAAGAGTTGCCGGATCTTCCATATCTGAGTCAAAGCCAAATATAGCGATAGGAACATCAGGAGAGACGGTTGAATATCCTTCTGTAGCTGCATTGCCGGGGTAAGAAGGGTCTATAAGGCAAAAGCCAAGAGCATTTATCTCTGCGTTACCTAACATCGAATCCATTATCCCAAAGCTGTCAGGACCTATGGCTATCACAACAATGCTGTCGTCCTTTACTCCGGATATGTCATCAGCTTCGTCTATAAAGACAGGCTCAAAGCCCGCACTTGCAATAGCATACTTAAAAGACAGCTCCTGAATGTTATATCCGTCCATGCCGATCACAACGGCAGTCTTACTGCCGGACAAACTCCCCTTTGCAATAAGGAAGAGTATCAGCATAAGGATACACATGGCAAAGGATACACCTGCAGCTATCTTTGCAATAAGCGGTATCTTCTTTGTCCTGAGCCTTCTGGCTCCGCTCTTTGTAGTATTAAACTGGGATTCCTGGTTTTTCTTCATTTATGCCTTGGGGCAGAGCTCGTCGCCTAATGTTCTTATGTCTTCAGGACCTAAGATAAGGATGATATCTCCGGGCTTAATAAGCTCGTCTATCCTTGCCTTAAGCTCTCCCCTGTCCTCAAAGAACTCGGCATCTCCGCCGCGTCTGTTGATCTCATCGCTTATGTCCTTGCTGGATATCTCATGAGTATTTATCTCCCTGTCTGAGAATATCTCTGCGAAAAGGATCTTTTTGCAAGGGAGAAGACTTGTTACATAGTCTTCGAAAAGGAGCTTTGTCCTGTTGAATGTAAGCGGCTGGAATACCACGAGGATATCTCCGTGAGGCATATTGGATGCTGCCTCTATGGTAGCTCTTGCGGCTGTGGGATGGTGAGCATAGTCAACTACTACATCGCACCCCTTATATTTACCCTTGACCGTATATCTTCCGTCAGCGCCGCCAAATGAATTAAGTGCGCTTATGACAGCTTCAGGTGATGCACCGTTAAGAAGAGCTGCCGCTGCAGCATTAAGGCTGTTGCTGATGTTGTGGCTGCCGGGGATCCTTAAAGCTACTCTGCCTATATCAGCTCCCTTATAGATGATGCTGAAATTAGGAAGTCCGTTTATAAATTCGATATCTGATGCGATGATGTCTGCTTCCTTGCCTGTTGCTTCGCAAGGTTCGCTGTCAAGAGCGCAGGTGATGATATCAGGGAAAACTCTCCCTGCTTCTTTGAACTTAGCTTTTGCCTCTGATATGGCAAGAGCGATATTGTGGTCGTGACCGGATACCACCAGATTACCGTTATCGCCTATAAGCTCCATGAACCCGGCAAAAACGTTGATAACATCCTGTATGGTAGGATAGCAGTCTACATGGTCGTGATCTATATTGGTTATTATGGCTGTTGTAGATGTAAAGTTCAGGAAGGATCTGTTGAACTCACAGGCCTCAGATACAAGAAGATCCGGAGAACCGGTCCTAACAGTACCTCCGAAGATATCAAGATCTGCGCCAAGATGAACTGTAGGATCCATGCCGGAATCAATGAGCATAAGAGACAGCATTGAAGTAGTTGTCGTCTTGCCGTGGGTACCGGATACATTGATAACGCTCTTATAAGTCCTTGTAAATGCACCGAGGAACTCTGCCCTGTCAAAGATCTGAAGCCCAAGCTCACCTGCTCTCCTGACTTCTTCGTTATGAGGCAGTATGGCAGCTGTCTTGACCAGATAATCAGGAGCGAAATCGTCTATATTATCTGCAGTCTGGGCGTTGTATATCTTTATGCCCTCTCCTGCAAGCTCCTCTGTCCTCTCTGAAGGATGGTTATCCGATCCTCCGACAACAAAGCCTGCAGCCTTCGCAAGCTTTGCAAGTCCGTTCATAGAGATGCCGCCTATACCGATAAAGTAGATCCTGGAACCCTGTCCTATATCACTAAGCTTAAAAGTCTTGCTGTCTAACATATATACACCTTCTTATATTGATTATGTAATCTTATCACTTGACTGCCTTTCCGCAAAATCGCCAACTGTGGCATTTGTGAAGCGGATAAGATCTTGGGATGCGAGCCTGATCTGGAGTCCTCTCTGTCCTGCACTGACACTTACATAGTCCACGAGCTCGATCATCTCATCGATAAAGGTCCTGTATGTCTTCTTCATACCTATGGGAGAGCAGCCTCCCCTTATATATCCGGTTACATTAAGCAGGTCTTTAACATGTATCATGTCGACTCTCTTGACGCCTGCAAGTCTGGCCGCCTTCTTGAGATCTACCTCATCATCTACAGATATGCAGAATACGAGATACTCCCCCTTGTCAGATACGGCGGTAAGGGTCTTAAACACCTCCTCATAGGCAAGGCCGAGATAGTCTGCCACATGATGTCCGTCCAGATCATTCTCGTCAAACTCGTATTCGTGGTATGTATATTCGATACCTGCCTTATCAAGTATCCGCATAGCATTAGTCTTCTTTATTCCTGACATAACTGTTATTCTCCTAATTTCCAAGCTTTCATTAGTTTACCCCATTTAGCAAGATACTTGTAATTTATGCCGTGTAAAAATAGAATAATGAAATAAATCTTATGGAGAAAAATATGCTGAGCAAAGAATACCCCCAACACGATATGAACCGTGTCTTCGAGATGATCGAGGAGACTATAGCAAGAGGCGGCGTTGACGATAAGTGCGCCAATGAGATGAACCTTCTTATGCACCTGTATGCAGGACTCCCCGCCGAGGCAGTGGAATGCGGCATGATGTATATCCACGGCAAGGGGAACTTAGTACCTGAGTCGGATATAACAGCTCTTCATATAAGGCTCCTGAACCTCCTTGAATACTGTGAGAAAGTAGATTCTCTCAGGCACGTCCCTTCTAACCTTACTAACGAAGAGATCACGAAGAGATCTGATTTGCTAAACTCTCTGTCAGAACACGAGAAGTATTTCGGCAGCACGCTCCTGGGATATCAGTATAACGGCAAAGTAAGTGAATCAAAGGGTGAGGAAGAGCCTTCAGGCAGGCTCCTTCTTATGAACAGCCAGGCAGCGGTCTTTGCCTGCGAAGATATCTATAAGACAGCGCTGTTCTACGAAGATAAGATGGGATTTAAGGCTATACACCTTGACGACGAAGCCATGCCCCACATCAAGCTCACGAGAGACAATATAGCCATTGTCCTTGTCAAGGGCGAGGGTGCCATCCTTAAGTGCAGCAGAGAATTCGGGATCAAGTACGATATGTATATCTATTGCGGAGAGCCCTTCCTGCTATATAACGAGCTCAAGGGACAGGGCGTCAGGATAGCCGAGGATCTGCCTGAGGCAAACATGGCTCAGGGGCAGTCCACAAACCGCCAGTTCGTAATAGAGGATATAGACGGCAGGCATATCTGCATATCACAGTATATGGGCGAAGTGTAACTCCCCTACTCTGCTATCGCAGTTACTGCCTTCTCCAGTGTCTCCCTCTTCATTATGGTGAGATGACCGCAGCCTGAGCACTTAAGCTTGATGTCCGAACCCACGGACATGACCTCCCAGATGTTGCTCCCGCAGGGATGCTTTTTCTTGAGCCTCAGTTTCTCTCCTTCGGTGAATCTGTATCTGTAAAACTTACCCGGCATATTTTCTCCCTAAAGTAACTCTGTCGTTACCGCCATAATCCTTAAGTGTCATAACATCCACAAATCCTGCATCAATGCATATCTGTCTGACTCTTTCGCCCTGCATATACCCGTGCTCGGCAAAGACCATTCCCCCTTCTCTTAAAGCCTTATAAGCCTTGGAAAAGACCTGCGGGTAGAATTCCAAGCCATCCATGTCCGCCCTTAAGGCAAGATGAGGCTCATATAAGGAGATATCCCTGTCAAGTTCTCTCATCTCGCAGTCACTGATATAAGGAGGGTTTGCCGTAATAAAATCAAGCCCCTCAAGAACAGGATCATCTTTAAGGATGTCGCTCTTTATGGCAGAAAGCCCGTCTTTAAGAGCAAGATTGCTTATATTCTCCCTTGTAACGGTAAGGGCTCCATCTGATATATCCGTAAGGATTCCGGTGGCTTTAATACCCTTCCTGGTAAGCTCATTAAATACAGATATACCGACGCAGCCTGATCCTGTGCAGAAATCTGCAAAGCTCAGAGCATCTCCTATATCACCGGAAGGTATCTTAAGCACATCACCTGTCGGGATATCGAGTGCGCCTGTAAACATGAGGGCAGATTCGACCAGGAGCTCACTGTCAGATCTGGGGATAAGGACATCTGGAGTTACCTTATAGTCTTCTTTGTAAAAATGCCTGTGACCCAGGATATAAGCAAGAGGCTCGCCTTTTGCACGCCTTGCGGCAGCAAGAAGCAGAGCCTCTCCTTGTAATTCTTCTTCCAGAATACGGCTGTCTAATAAAGCCTCTTCATCCCCTGCATCGGCAAGCAATGAGTATATGGACTTATCACCACTTGTCATCTTCTTGATTCTCAGGGATAACTGCCAGCATCGAAGCTATGGCAACTTCGCAGATGGGACCGTCAGGTTCTGCCGTAGTAAAACGCTGGAGCCAGAGACCGGGTTTTGCGAACAGATGCCAGAACTTGTTGGAATCGTGCCTGCCTATAAACCTTAAGATCTCGAAAGAGATACCGCAGATAAGAGGAACTGCGATGATCCTGACAAGAAGGTTAAAGAGCATGGACTGATTGCCTGTAATTATGCCTATAACAGTGTAGATCAATATAGAAATGGCAAGTACGATAAACATGAATGCAGTGCCGCAACGTGGGTGGAACCTTGTGTACTTGAGCACGTTCTCAACAGTAAGGGGCTCACCTGCCTCGTAGCACGCTATAGTCTTGTGCTCTGCTCCGTGGTAACGCCATACTCTCTTGATATCAGGCAGCTTGGATGCATTGATAAGATAGATGAGGAAGAACAGCAGTCTTAATATACCCTCTACCAGATTAAGTACAACAGACATCCATTTTGTCTGCATGAGATCATCAGGAATGAACTTGGCACCGACATCGACTATAAGTCTCGGCAGCAGGATAAAGAGTCCTACACTGAGAAGGATGCCAAGGACGGCAGAGATAGTGATCATGAGGTTATAGTGTTTGCTCAGGAAACTGTCGAGTCTTGACTGCTTCTTATCCTCACCTTCGGTCTTAGTCTCCTCCTTGCCCTCTTCGGAGATATCAGCTGACTTCATGAGAGCGCCCGTACCTGTTACGAGCATCTTGTAAAATCTGATACACCCTCTGATGAACGGGACAGTCTCAAAATAAGATACTCTCTCATCCTGCTTGACTTCCTCAACATGGATAGAGCCGTCGCCCTTCCTTACTGCAATACAGGTCCTCTTGGGACCTACCATCATAACGCCTTCGATAAGAGCCTGACCTCCTATGGTAGTCTTCTTTATCTCAGGCTTGATATCATTCTTCTTGGCAGTCTCCTTCGGATTCTCGGGGAGAGCTTCGCCGCCAGCAACATTGATCTCTTTGATCTGATCGTCAGCCATAATGCCTCCTATATAAAATAATAACCATTCACGGCAATTATATCATTTATTCTCCCGACTGATATTACAGTCTGATGTAATACTTGGGCAAAAGAAAAGGACTGGCCCACATATGTGAGTCAGTCCCGGTATTGTTCTTGCAGGAGAAAAAGCAAATTAAGCCTTTGCTTCCATTCTTCTCTTGAACTTGTCAACGCGTCCGCCTGTGTCAACGAGCTTCTGCTTACCTGTGTAGAACGGGTGGCAGTTAGAGCAGATATCTACTCTTAAGTCTTCCTTTGTAGACAGAGTCTCAAAGGTTGCTCCGCAAGCGCACTTAACTGTTACCATGTGCGTTGTAGGATGGATTCCTTCTTTCATGTATTTCACCTCTCAATCAAAGATATGGCGCGTAACCTCATGCACGTATGCCATACCGGACTTGGTTAGCCTTGCTATATTACCTTTTTAGACCGCAGTTGTCAATCGGCTGCAAAAGATTTCTTAACAGACAGGATAAAAGACCTGTTGGACGAAGTCTTCTCCATGAAATTGATGACTGCATTGGTGGCAGAAATGGTATCTGCATCAGCGATCCTTCGCCTGATGAGCCATACGGCATCAAGCTCTTCCTGGCTGAGGAGCAGGTCTTCCCTTCTGGTACCGGACTTATCCACGGCAATAGCCGGGAATACACGTCTGTCAGCAAGCTTACGGTCAAGGGTAACTTCCATATTACCGGTACCCTTGAACTCCTCGAAGATAACTTCATCCATCCTTGAACCTGTCTCGATGAGAGCTGTGGCAAGGATAGTAAGGCTTCCGCCGTTCTCGATATTACGGGCAGCACCGAAGAAACGCTTAGGACCATAGAGTGATCCCGGATCGAGACCGCCGGATAAGGTTCTTCCTGTGGGGTTGATAGTAAGGTTATATGCTCTTGCAAGCCTTGTCATGGAGTCAAGGAGGATAACTACATCCTTGCCGAGCTCAACAAGACGCATTGCCCTCTCAAGTACCAGCTCAGTAACTCTGACGTGGTTCTCGGGACGCTTATCAAATGTGGAATAGACTACCTCACCCTTGATATTGCGCTGCATATCCGTAACTTCCTCAGGACGCTCGTCTATAAGGAGAACGATCAGAACGCAATTGGGATTGTTGGTTGTAATGGAATTTGCGACCTTCTGGAGCAGGATAGTCTTACCTGCCTTCGGAGGTGATACGATCATACCTCTCTGGCCCTTTCCTATAGGCGAGAAAAGATCGATTATCCTGGGTGATATATCTTCTTTCTCAGTCTCAAGAGTCAGTCTCTCATCAGGATAGATGGCTGTGAGACTCTCAAACTTAGGTCTTCTCTTGATATTATCGTAATTATCCTCAGTAACCTCGATACCATTAACGGATACAACTCTTCTGAGGGGTGCATACTTATCCTTGTTTCTCTTGGGAGATGCGAATCCCTTGATATAATCGCCTCTCCTAAGGCCCATTCTCTTGATCATCTGTCCGGGAACATAGGCATCTTCCTCACCGGGCAGGTAGTTATGTCTGTGAACAAAACCGCAGTAATCGTTCCTGTTGTTATCAGGATTACCAATGGAGAGTACACCCTCGACCTCGAATTCCACGGGAGCTTCGGGGATCTCCTCCTGGGGTTGTTCCTCAGTCTCTTCGGAAACTTCTATCTGCTTTACATCCTGGCCGGGACCAAAGGAAAGCTTTCTCTTCTTGGACTTGACCGGCTTGCGCTTAGCAGGTTCTGCCGGAGCCTCCTCTGCTTTCGCAGGTTCTTCTGCCTTTGCTTCCTGGAGAGGCGCTGCTTCAGCAGGCTTCTCCTCTGCTTTTGGAGCTTCCTCAGTCTTCTTCTTTCTGCCACGCTTCTTAGGGGCAGGCTTAGCTTCTTCTGCAGCGGGTTCTAGGGCCTTCGCTTCAGCAGGCTGCTCTTCAGCTTTGGGAGCTTCCTCAGTCTTCTTTTTTCTGCCACGCTTCTTGGGAGCAGGCTTTGCCTCTTCTGCAGGAGCAGCTTTACCCGAGATAGCCTGGATCAATTCTTCGCGCGTCTTAGCCTTAGCTTCTTCTTCGGTAAAATCACCGAAAGCTACAGCTATCTGCGCAAGGTCGGCATCGCTCTTCGATGCGAGACTCTCTAATTCATTCATAAAAACCTACCTGAAAATATTCTGATTGTCTAAAGGTTAAATGTTCTGATCTGTAATCTGCCAGGGAACTATTAAACAAACGCATCCGTCTGATGCTGCGTGAATATTAGCATTAGTTTCGGGGTGCGTCAATACTTTGAAAGATATTAAAAATAAGATCCGCTCTTTGCCGAGCGGATCTTAAGTGTTTTTACTTATTGGATGTATCCGACATTAGTCTTCTGCGCTGTATCCAGACGGCTCCTGCTATCAGAATCAGAACAGCTCCTGCAATACCTGCGACGCTCATTGTCTCACCTGTTGATATGAGTGAGGTCGAATTATTCTGCGCCGTAGTATTTGTATCTGTTCCGGCATTTGTTCCGCCTGCTGCTTCTTCAGTCGGCACCGGGGTCTCCGTGAGACCGGGCTCAGTAGTAGCTTCAGGAGTTGCTGTCGCAACCTGTGTAGGCGCCGGCGTTGTTGTAGAAGTCGGAACCGGAGTAGATGTAGGTGTGGGGGTTACCGTAACCACAGGTGTTGGAGTTACATAATTCTCATTACGGTAATTACCAAGCACTATAGTAGAACCATAATATGAACGCGTGGTGATATTTTCGGGATCTAAACTCTCATACAACGTTCCGTTAGGTCCGATCCTGAAGCAGTAAGTTTCCCAACCCTGGATCACATCATATCCATCGGGGGCCTGTACCTCAGTGATGTAATAGCATCCCGGACAAAGGTTAGTGATCGAAGCAGTTCTGTCAGTTTGGGTTGTAAATGAGATCGTGTTGTCAGAAGCATTGTATCTGAAGTCATCAACATTAGAGATCCGAATCTGACTCAGATCACGGTGAGGATAGCCGGATACTCGGGTATCCAGACATCCCAAAACGAACTTTGCTCCTCCAAGAAGAGTGTAACTATTGGCATCGTATTTCTGGAACAAGAGACTGATACTGCCCTTTGCCACATCAGTCATTGTGACAGTATTTGAGCTCACGCTGTTGCCGTCTGCAAGAACTGAACCGTCTCTTCCGATAGTTACCGTAATAGGATTTGCCGTCTCATAACCTGAGGGAGTGCCGGTCTCAGTAATGATATATGTTCCTGCGGGTATATTGGACACCGTGATCCTTGTACCGGAAGTTATAAATGAAACTTCACCTGAACGCTTTACCGCATTGCCCACTCCGCTTACAGAGATCCTGCTCAGGTCTGTATGCGTTCCTGAAGCATTTGTAAGTGTTATTCCTACTTCGGGGATGTGTTCTCCGTTTACGGAATCGATCTTCACAAAATCGAATGAAAAGAGCAGCTCAGCATCATACATTACAAGAATACCATTAGAATCAAGAGCGCTGCTGGAGATATTACCTGCATCGTCTATCGTAAACTCGATATTCGATGATGTCTGATAGCCCAAAGGAGTGGTATCTTCGCTAAGGATATAAGATCCCTCGGGAATACCTGTAACTACAGTCTGATAGTTGCTTACCGTCGTAAACGAAACTGCATCAGAAGTTACATTAAGTCCCTCAGCAGGATCCGTGCCCTGCGTTGCCGTTACTGCTGAAAGATCATTTGTCTGACCATCAACATTCTTGATCGTAAGCACAGCACCTGCAAGCTCCGCGCTGCCGCCTGTCACCTGCTTACTGATGGCAAATCCGGAAGTAACTGTCTGTATTTGCTCGTCTAACATGGTTACAGTAGTGCCCTTATCTTCGCCACCTATAATGACATGACCCGAATCATCAATAACAAATGATATGGGTGATGCAGTCAAGTATCCGGGCGGAGTTTGAGTCTCAGCAAGGGTATACTCACCTGCAATAAGTCCAGATACGACCGTATCACAGTCAGTTGCGGTATTGAAAGAAATGCTATTTTCGGAATTGCGGGCGTTTATAGCAGCAGCTCCATTCTGTGTAGCCTCGGGACTGACTGAACCGCTTCCTGTATATGTAAGCGTAAGCTCAGCACCTGAAACAAATCCTGAACCATCATTCTTTGCAATTGTGATCTCATACGTTTCAGGAGTAGGTGAAGGCGAAGGACTCGGCGTAGTGTTGTACCAGATAACCTGAGTATTAGTAATCCAGTTAATGACTTCTAAATTAGAATCAACTGTAGCATAGTAAATGGGGTCAGCAACAGAAGATGGATCATCGCTCATTCCAATTACAACAAGCACGACACCATAGAACGGCTGAGCCACATAACCTTCCGGAGCCTTGGTCTCTCTGAGAAGATACGTACCCTGAGGCAGATTGTTAAAGATAACCGTAGCTTCCTCCAGAGTCGTAAAGGTTATCGTGTTATTATCCTCATGGTATTCAACAGTTGCAGCTTGATCTACAGTTACAGTTGACAGATTTACAGGTTCGGTACCTACGCCATATGTAGGAACAGGATCAGGTGATGAGAGTTCAAACTCGGCGCCACCTAAGAGAATAGCAGCTGTCTCATCAGTCTTTGAGAAATTAACTGTACGAGGAAGCAACTGAGGTGTAGGAGTAGGCGTCAGATTGGCGATGCTTATACTATCTACAGACTGAGGATTGGAAAGAGATGAGTTTGTGTACCTGATCACGCTGCCATCATCCTTGATCTCAAAGAAATACCTGGATGCTGCAATATATCCTTCAGGTGCAGAAGACTCGATAAGAACATAATATCCGGTATAGATATTATCAAATGTTATCTCTGAGCCCTTCGTCTTAAATCTAACTAAGCTGGCTGTCTGAGATAAAACATCAGCTCCACTAACCTGTATGTTAGACAGTACTACATTAGGGCGCGATGAGTTTACATAGCGCATCGGACGGAGCTCGAAAGTTGCTCCTTCAAGATCAAGACCTGCGCCATCAGTCTTATTGAACTTAATACCATTAACCGCAGTGGGTTCCACTGTAGGTGTAGGAGAGTTTGTAGCAGTAGGAGTATTTGTGGCCGTAGGTCCTGGAGTCGGAGTACCGTTTACAGCCGTGAAGATATTGGCCTCAGCGCTCTGAACTGAGGGTGCATTCAAGGGTGTCCCATCTTCATTTATCGATAGTACTCTACCATCGCCTAATACTTTGAAATAATATACTCTCTCGCCAAAGCCATTAGGTGCAAATGTCTCACGGAGACGGTAATTACCCTGGGGGAGATTCTTGAATACCGTGTCATAATCAGCGACAGTCGTAAAACTGATCGTGTCAGTTGTATTGTTATAACTATAGTCTGCAGCTGTGGCACCATTCTGCAATACCTGAACAGTCTCAAGGCTGTCAAGCTGAGGGATCGCACTTACATATTTGGGAGCATATGAGAGTTCAAACTGTGCGCCTGCAAGTTTTGATAAATCATCGCTTTCAGGATCTGCATGATATACTTTAGAGAAGGTGACATCGAACTTCGGATAGCTGGCGAATACGAGAATACCGGCTGACTGTTTGCCAAGATTTCCTGTAGTAAGGAATTTCATCTCGATATTATCAGGGATCTCAATTGAATCATTCTCAACATACTGGATCAGTTTATTGTATGCGGTAGCCTGTGCTGATGTACCTGTAACACCGCTACCACCATTAGTATAATGCCAGATCGCAGACTGCGTCATACTTCTCATAGAGGATTCTGTAAGATTGAATTCCTGCATCAACCCCAGCGGATCATAGGGATATCCATAATACAGAACTTTCTTAATATGCTTAAGCAGATCCGGAGAATTGTACCTGCTGATATAAGGAGAAAGATTGGATGTATCATCGGGATCTATCGGTATCTCGGTAAAAGTATCACCTGTACTCCAGGATGATTTACTACTGTTAAGACAATAACCTCGGAATGTAGACCCGCTACCATCCTCACTGATGTTTACCAGAGTACTGTATCCACCCAAAGCAGTATAAGTATTCTCATCTGCCATAATAGACTTGGAATCAATACCTATAATACCTGTAAGCAAAACAGATACTACCATCAATGCGGATAAGGCTCCGGCAACAACCTTAATAATTCTTCCTTTAAACATAATAGTCCCTCCCCTGTATCTCAAAATAGTTTAACACCTGTTAACTAAATTTGAACAATAAAATAAACAGGTTTCATTGCAATAATGCAAATGAAACCTGATATTTAACAAAAACAGAAGAAATGTGACAAGCAGATTACAAAAGTATATTCCTTGCCAATTCCTCCAACTGGTATACAGCATCTTCATCAGGAGTAGATCTAAGCGAGACTACAGGTTCTACTATGGTAATATCCTTCAGCTCCTCAAGTTTAGCTCTCATACTCTTACCTGCCACAGGAGCCCATGAACCGTTCTCAATAATTGCGACCTTTCGGCATGACAGATTCTTAGCCTTAAGCTCAGTCATAAGGAATTCCATCTCGGAGAACAGATTCATATCCTGCGTAGAAGATGCAAACACAATCGTGCCACACCTGAACGCTTCACCTACAAGATAAGAGTAATGCTGCCCTGACACATCATATAACTTAACATTCTTTGCTCCGGCCTCTGCAAGTTTGGAAGCCAGGATCTCGCTTGCATTCTCCGTTCCCCCATAAATGGATGCAGAAAAGATCACGATCGAATCATCCTCGGGAATATATTTGCTCCAATTATCGTAATACGAGATATATTTATCAAGATCACCTCTTAAGACCGGTCCGTGGAGCGGAGCAATAAGATCCAGCTCTGCCCCTGCAAGTTTCTTAAGCAGCATCTGAACGTTATTACCATACTTTCCTACAATGTTTGAATAGTACCTTCTTACTTCAGCAAAACCAGCTGTCCAGTGGTCTGTCTCGTCTGAATAGAGGTTTCCTGACAAAGCCCCGAAAGTACCGAAGGCATCAGCAGAGAACAAAATCTTTGCCGCAACGTCAAGAGTAACCATTACTTCGGGCCAGTGAACCATAGGCGCAGTAATGAACTTAAACGTATGAACTCCAGTATTAAGAGTATCCTGATCCTTAACAGGTACAAAGGCATCTTGTACATCTCTGCCACAGAACTGCTTGATAAGAGCAGATACCTTGGCGGTACCATATATCTTAACATTTGGAAATCTGTCCAGAACAAGACCTAAAGTTGAACAATGGTCAGGCTCCATGTGGTTGATCACTATGTTGTCGAGAGTTCTGCTGCCCAAAGCATAGACAAGGTTATCCATAAACTGACGTCCGCAGGACCAGTCTACCGTATCGAGCAAAGTAGTCTTGTCATCCAAGACAACATAGGAATTATAGGACATACCCTGTGGTATGGGATAAGCATTCTCAAAAAGAGCGATCCTCCTATCAGAGGCACCTACATAGATAATGTCATCTGTGATCTTTACTGTGTTATGCATAGTCATTCTCCCTCGTTAAGTCTTAAGTAATTATACAGGAATGCAAATAAAAAAGCGGGACAATGTCCCGCAAAGATTAATCTTAACTAAGCTCAATTCTCGCTTAAAGCAGAGAACTTGTCCATCATGTCCAGAGCCTTACCTGTTCCTATAACTACGCAGGATACAGGATCCTGAGCGAGATATACATCGATACCGATACGGTTGGAGAGCATGTGATCGAGACCATAGAGCATTGCCCCACCGCCTGTCATTACGATACCTCTTTGTGAGATATCAGCCATGAGTTCCGGAGGTGTTCTCTCAAGAACATTATGTACGGCTTCAAAGATCTGTGTTATAGGCTCCTCGAGAGCTTCGAGCATCTCGGTGGAGGATACTGTAACTGTAGAAGGAAGACCTGTGATTATATTACGGCCCTGAACATCGAGGGTCAGCTCCTCATCTCTAGGATAAGCACAACCGATCTCTATCTTGAGCTTCTCAGCTGTCTTCTCACCGATGAGGATATTATGTCTCTTTCTTACATGCTTGATGATAGCTTCATCGAACTTATCGCCTGCAACCTTAAGAGATGCATCAACAACAGGTTCGCAGAGTGAGATAACTGAGATATCAGTTGTACCGCCGCCAATATCAACGACCATGGAACCACAAGCCTTGGTGATATCGATACCTGCACCGATGGCCGCGGCAATAGGCTCTCTTATAAGGAATACATCTTTGGCACCTGCATGACGGCATGCATTCTCAACTGCCTGCTGCTCAACAGGAGTGATTACCGAAGGAACACATACAACGATAGTCGGCTTAAAGTAAGAAGCGCGAAGCCCCGTACATACTCTGCCGATAAATGCCTTGAGCATGACCTCTGTTGCTCTGAAGTCAGAGATAACGCCCTCTCTTAAAGGTCTGATAGCCTCAACAATCCCGGGAGTTCTTCCGAGCATAAGGCTTGCAGACTCACCTACTGCCAAGACCTTACCATTCTTACTGTTTACTGCAACTACAGAGGGTTCCTTAAGAACGATGCCTTTGCCCCTGATATATATCAACACGCTGCTGGTGCCAAGATCGACACCTATCTCCATGCCTAAACCCATAATTATTCACCTCATTTATATCGATAGGCACACAAAAGTGCCAATTAAGTCTTCTTAAAACACCTAATTATTACATTCAAGCTATCAAAAATCAACATAAAACGAGGCAAATATGGTGACAATCATATTTCACTATAAAAAAACCGCAGAGCGTTCTCGGCTTCAATTGCAAATAAAAAGATTTACGGATATAATCTACTACGATTTTCGAGGTGTAGCGCAGTTGGTAGCGTACGTGCTTTGGGAGCATGGGGTCGCAGGTTCGAATCCTGTCACCTCGACCACACTTTTTATACATGTCGTGGGAAGTCAGTAATTTCAAGGGTTTCAAGGGATTCCAACTTCTAAGAAAACACAACTTACGACAAAATAGAAAGAAGCGTCCTACGATAAACGCCTAGAGTTGATGCTCTAGGCGTTTTTAAATCTATATGAGCCAGCTAAAAAATAAGGGACAGTGCCCTTCTCTCGATGAGATTTAATATACCACTAATAATACATTACAATCGTCAGCTCTATCAGGGAGATTCTCCGGTCTGTACCAGGAGTATACGAAAGATGTCGATCTGTTCATATCGATGTCTATGAGGATGTCATCTTCGTCGCCCGTGAGCCAGAAGTATGTCGTATAATCCAGATCCTCATCATCGGGATCAAAGTAGCAGGGGATTACCTGAACTGTTTTCTCATAAGCGAAACACAGATCTCTTATCTCATGCAGAAAATCATTTATCTGATCGAGTTCAGTTTGCTGAGCATCTCTTGAGATATAGATCAGGAGAACCAGGTCATTACCGGCTTCATCACTTACGTAATCGAAGTTGATATCAGCGATATCGAATTGATGCCTGTCGAGGCACGCCTGTACTTCGTCTTCCCACTCACCAGTGTAATTCTCAACAACCTGTGCTCGCTCCATCTGATTAATCTCATTCTGGGCTTTTCTCACATAAGAGGAAAGAATTACGGCCAGCACTATCGTTATAAGTACAGGTATAGCGGAGATAATGATGCACACAGTCGCATATATGCTCTTGGTGTTGATGCTTTTCGCGATGATGGCAAGGACAAGACTTACAAAGAACCCGAAGCCGCCGGCTAAGATGAGGGACGTTAAGGAGTCTGTCAGGGCTGCGTTGCCGCCGAACCCTGACAGAACCCACATTACGATAAAGAACGGCGTCGCGATAACGCTTAATACCAACACGATAGTTGATATTATGCAGAGAATTTTGGATGCAGTGTTATTCTTGTCGTTCATAGAATTATTAGTTCACTAATATCTCGATGTAGCCGGGCAGATAAGTACCCTCTGTTATGCCGGATCTTGAGACCTGCCAGGCGGGTTCGGGATTCGCATTAGCTTCAAGCGTTACGTCTTCGTCTGAACTCAAGGCGTCGATATCAAACGTCCCCACGCCGATATGGCGCTCTTCTTCGGGATCAAACTCAACCAAGTCCACACAAAATCGGAAAAGATAAGGCTCAGTATGAAATTCATCTTCCATTACACAGATATCTCTTAGCTCGAGTAGAAAACTGTCTATCTCTTCTATCGCTTCAGGTGACGCATCGCACGAGAATGTAATGCGCACTCCCACTTGAGATATTGTTTTGGAATATTCTGACTCCGAACGTTCAGCTGAGTCAAAGTCATGTCGATTCATGCACTCGTTGATCTCATCATCCCAGTAGCTAACGACACTCGTTCTGTAATTGTTTCTGGATCCAAGAGAAGAGTCTGAATTGAGAGTGACTGTATAGCGGTGAGCATGATCAAAGGAACCACCGCTTGTATAACTCTCAACCCAGCTCTCATAGAATTCCAGATCACGTTCTAACGAAGAAAAGTGACCATCGCCCAGATATTCAATTTGCTCTCCGCAAACAAGATCATTAACCGCCGCTATCAGTTCCTCTTCAGACGGCGGTTCGTTAGCACGGTTTGACTGACCAAAAGCAAAGCATCCGGTCATCGACATAGAGACGATGACCAGAAGTATTGCTAGTGTTTTATGAATACGATTCCGCATATAACCCATATACAACAGGTAACTGATCAGGAGTAGTCAGGTGTTCCAAGGACACTAAAATCAACTGTTATTATCTGATTTGAAGCTATATCTTCATAACCATCATCAGGATTGTATGATTCAATATCGGCAGAAAAATATACCTCATTTATAACATCATACATATATATGTTTCCGTCATCTGCACGGGATCCCGTACCGCCTTCAACAGTCTGAAAATCAGTGCAATTATATCCAGTTGAACCGGGCTCAACATAAGAACTGAAATGATTATACATACCTTCTGTAAGACCCGCGTCAGTCTGGAAATCACCATTACCATCAACGCTAACAGTAAAAGAACAATGATTCTCTGTTTTCCAAATGATCATCGGCCATGTGGACACTACATCACTCGCAGAAGCGCTTATGTATAACGGCATAGCTGATACAGTAACGAAATCATCAGAATAAACTACCTGATAATCGCCGATAACCCAATAACTCGGAATACTACTCAAAAACTCATTAACATCTGCTTCGGATACTTCTCCTCTAGGGATCTCAATTACAGCATTCTCATCGGAAGATCTTTCCACAGTCTCTTCTGCGCTGTCATCATCTTCATCAGAATGATCTTCACGATCATCGATTTCTTCAATCTCAGT
>DJYO01000028.1 GCA_002450155.1 Mageeibacillus sp. UBA6976
CCTATATATAAGGATGACCAAGAAACCAGTTTGAAAAAGCAAGAGGAGATTGAGTATTATCAAGCAAATGAAAATCTGCATTTTCAATGCTATGTGTACTAGCGCTGTGCTAAATAGTGTAGATTATTCAATGGCCTTGATTATAAAATGAGGTAACTTTGATTGTAATTGATTAATACAAGTGATGAAGGCTATGAAAACGAAGTATAGATATATTGCCGTACTGTTGGTATCGATAGTAATGGCTATTAATTTGATCTCATGCCGAGGTAATGAATCTACTGTTCATAAAGGGTTTGAAGAGTTTGAAATGCTTATTTACGGTGACTTGTATGACTATATCAAATTGGGTGAACCGCATTTCGATGAAGAACACAAGTCTGTGGGTTTGGGCGTTTATTTTAAAGATGCTTATCTGAAAGATGAGGTACTCATAAAAGAGCATCCTCAATATGAGATCATAGACAGGTATATGTATTTGTTCAATCAATTCATTCAGGATAATCCCGGTTATTTTTTCGGTGAGGATAATATTATCAATGTAACCTTTTACGGGGAAGAACATACATATTTTGGCGGTAGTTACTATGATACCATTGCTAAGCTTGTCAACAGCCCGAGTACTTCTAATAGAACTGAAAAAAGGGATAGACTATGTGGCGTTGAATATTATTGCATAACTGACTATGCAAAACTTACCTGCAGAGATGACATAGAATATCTCTATGTGGAATTCTTTACTGATTATGAGGATTCTTACCCTAAATATGTGTGTGATGTAATCAGGCTTTTTCCGAATCTTAAACGCGTTAACTATTCCGATTTCTATAACGTTGAATATAGTGGCAAGGAAGTAGAAAATGCAATACATGAACAGTATCCGGAGCTGGAAATAGGAGAATAGGCGATGATGAAAAATAAGAAAGTGCCTAAGTATATCCTTCCCTTGTTGATAGAAGTATTCGTTATTTTCTGCATTATTCTTTTGCCTTTACAACTTAAGATAAGACTGCTGCTGTTGATCATTCTTGCTATCGTCAGCATACTGATAGTATTCGTAAAGAATCCAAAAGCAGGTAAGTGGTTTTGTTATGGATGTCTGGGTGTAAGCATTTTCGTAATAGTGTTTTGTCTTGGAAATCTTATCCCTAAGTACTATATGAATAACAGAGAGATCATTAAGACCTGTTATGACGAGTATCCTCAGGTTTTCTCTGTTATCAAGAACAACAGCAGGTCTCTTGAACTGTATGTTAATGAGTATTATGAAAGCGAAGGGCTTATTACTGATGTGACATTTACTCCTGAAGATTGCTTGCATATTGCGGAAGAAGTGGCTGCTCCCGATAATGATCTTGATCTGTCATTTGTATTCCCTAATGGTGCCGTTATTACTTTTACGGACAGGAGCAACGGTGTTTTCAAGGGCGTGGTCCTGGATAATTCCGGCACGCGAGGGTATATAATTCCCAATACGGCTTACTATGATGAATATGTTATTTTCGAGAATTACTATATCTACGGCGCGCTGAATGATCTTCCGACTTTTGAAGAATCTCAAAAACGACATGGCATCCACGAGAATTTCTTGAAGATGCTTACGTACGCCGTGAATAATGCGAATGTTTATACTGACCGGCACACTTACAAGGAGGAGTATTTCAGCACGAATTACTTGTATGATGATCACAGTTTCGGTTATCTGCTTGATTCATTAAGCGAATCTGAAGACAAGAGCAATATTTATATAGAAGAGAATGATATGCGGGTCTATACGGATCGTTACACGATGCCGTATCTTCTTCGTCGTGCTAATATCCGTTTTGATGATCTGGCATTGAGCATGGAATCTCTTTTTGAAAAACGCTACGAAGAGGCTCCGGATTCCGTGTTCGAGTATCTGGTAAGAGATAATGACGAATTCGCAGACGAGATATCACATCTGAAAGAATCACATTATTACTTAACGATCGGCATATCTGCTGCCACAGGATCTGTGTTTTTGTGCTTGATAATTATAGCGAGGAAAAAGGCATTGAAAGTATTGAATACCAAGGACAATGCAAATGAATAAAAAGCATATGGTTATTCATTCCGGGTCCTCCGCCAATAATAAATCACCAGAGTGATACTAATTCAATTGACACTTGCCCTTTGCTGCATCTTCGCACGATTCTTCTGCTATACTTATCAGCAGGAGAGATTTATGAATATAACTGTTTTTGCTTTAGGCGGGACTATTGGTTCCATAGTTGATGAGAGTGGTGTCATAAGACTGGGGCAGGATGCTGCCGGATTATTTGACCCATCCCTTGATATCAAGTTAGTAAGCCCGTTTACATATTCATCTGAAGACGCTGATATCTATACCTATCAGAGGGCACTTAGAGCCATATATTCCGAATGCAGTAAGAATAAGCCCGAAGGCGCAGTAATACTCCACGGCACCGATACCATGGCATATTTTGCCCAGGTAGCCTGCAGGGTCTTAAGCTCTCTTGATATCCCCATCGCGATAACAGGGAGCCTGCTCCCTCCCATGGTCCCGGGATCAGATTGCCAAGCTAATATTAGAGAAGCAATTCGCTATATAAGCTCCGGGCAGCATGGCGTTGTGGTAACAGGAAAAGGGATAGATGGAGCCCTGCCGGCATATAAGTTGATTCAAGCAGATCATACCGGAAGATACGGCATCTATCATGATGCAAAGATGCCCAGGGTTTCCACGGATTTTCTTACCAGGACTGTTCTTCCTTCGGTATATATTCTGCCTGATACCCCGGGTGCCATATCCCAGATCCCGCGTGAAACAGACAGGATCCTTATCCGTGCATATCATTCCGGCACATGTCCTTCGGCCCTGGCAGATATCCTGTCTTCAGGGGTAAAGGCCTATATGGCTCCTGTTAAAGCTACTGAGATCTTGTATGAGAGCAGATACAAGATGGAGCAGGCAGGTGTTAAACTGTTGTATGATATGCCGTTTGAAGGCGCATGGGCGGAGGTAATGGTAAATGAGTAAACCCCCGAGAGTCTTTAAGAAAGAAGGCAAAGAAGGCAAAGAAGGAAGCTTCGGCGGATCCCAGATGTGGTTTGAAGATGCCATATTGCAGAACAGCGGATGCGGCATAGTCGCAGGCTGCGATGCGGTATTAAGGCTCCTGGGCGAAGAAGAGTTTACCCGTGAGGAATATATGGATAAGCTCATGTATTCATCTTCTTTCATAAAACCCTTTGTCCTCCCCTTTATGAAGGGCGAGCCGCGCAAGATCTTTGGCAAGGAGTTTGTAGGCTCCATCGGCGTGTCTCCCATGATGTTTAAGAGGGGGATAAAAAAGCTGGGCAAGGACAGAGGCCTTGACATAAGGCTTGAGGGCATGGGACTTAAGAAAGCTGTCAGGACACTTCCCGATGTGCTTGAGAAGGGCATACCGGTAGCCATGATAGTCATTGCGCCTCTAAGCAATGTGGAGGTCAGGTTCAACGGCAGATCCGAGCATCTCAGCTACCACTGGATGACCTTGACCGCCATGACAGAGGATTCTCTCGAGGTCTCCACCTGGGGATACAAGGCTACTATCTCTCTGGACGAATTCAAAAAACCTCTTGCGGGTGCCAGGTTCTTTGTTATAGGCAGCAGCCCGAAGTCTTGAGTTTGCCCCTTAAATGCCTATGCTTGCAACTTGACTAATACACCGCTGTGTGAGATACTTTGACAATCAAAACTTTGATAGTCAAACTATTTGGAAGCAAAGGTGGTTATTGATGACAGGTAAAATAATTGGCCTCGGTTCTTATTTGCCGGACAAGATCTTAACAAATGACGATCTGGCCGGGATCGTTGAGACCAGCGATGAGTGGATAACCGAGAGGACAGGTATAAAGCAAAGGCATATATCTGACCATAACACGGAGCGCCCTTCACAGATGGTGGTGAAGGCTGCTCTTGAGGCGGTAGCTGATGCGGGGATCGATCCCAAGGATATCGATCTTATCGTGTCGGCATCTACTACTTCTGATGTTTTATTCCCTACGCTTTCAACTACTATACATAAGGCACTGGACGTATCTGAGGATTGCGGATGCTTCGATGTTAATTCTGCATGTCCCGGCTGGGTTGCAGCCTTCAATACGGCTCAGAGCTTTATCGAGTCAGGCAACGCCAAACTGGTGCTCGTTGCAGGCGCAGAATGCACTTCCAATTATGTTGATTGGGAGGACAGGGGTTCCTGCATACTCTTTGGAGACGGCGCAGGATGCGCAGTATTACAGGCCTGTGAAGGCAAGAAGAACGAGTTCCTCATGAGGTCTTCGGGCAAGAGGAGCGGATGCCTTTTCTGTGAGAATGCAAGGCAGCCTTACCGCAAGGACGAAGAGGGCTTTGAAGGCCTTACTCACTTTAATATGAACGGACGCGAGGTATTTAAGTTTGCGGTAACCGAGGTTCCCGCGATAATTAAGGATCTTGCAGCCAGATATAACTTCAGCCTGGATGAGATAGATTACTTTATCCTGCACCAGGCAAATGCGAGGATAATAGAGGCAACAGCCAAGAAGCTCAAGATGCCCATCGAGAGATTCCCCATGAATATCCAGTATACAGGCAACACATCTTCTGCGAGCATCCCGATGCTCCTTAAGGAGATGAAATCAGACGGCAGACTGGTAAGAGGGCAGAAGCTTATAATTGCAAGCTTTGGCGCCGGTCTTACATGGGACGCCAACTATATAATCTATTGATCGGAGGACATTGTTCATGACAAAGATTACAGATCTTGTAGGTATCAAGTACCCTATCTTCCAGGGAGGAATGGCCTGGGTTGCAGACTACCATATCGCGGCAGCTGTATCCAATGCAGGCGGCTTAGGCATAATCGGTGTAGGCGGAGCTGACGAAGTATGGCTCAAGGACCAGATCGCAAAGTGCAGAGAGCTGACAGATAAGCCCTTCGGTGTAAATCTCATGCTCATGAATCCCAGAGCTCCCCAGATCGCAGAGGTCATTGCAGAGGAGAAGGTCAAGGTCGTAACTACAGGCGCAGGCTCTCCCGGTAAGTACATCCCGATGTGGAAGGAAGCCGGCATAATAGTGATCCCCGTTGTTGCAGGAGTTGCTCTTGCAAAGAAGATGGAGAAGGAAGGCGCTGATGCGGTCATCGCAGAGGGAACAGAGTCCGGCGGACATGTAGGTGAAGCTACGACAATGGCCCTTGTCCCCCAGGTAGTTGATGCGGTAAGCATACCTGTTATCGCAGCAGGCGGTATTGCAGACGGCAGAGGTGTTGCTGCAAGCTTTATGCTGGGTGCCGAAGGCGTTCAGTGCGGTACGGTATTCTGTGCATCCGAAGAGGCAAATATCCACCAGAATTACAAGGACATGATCCTCAAGGCCAAGGACAGCTCCACGAGAGTAACCGGCAGATCGGCAGGCGCTCCCGTAAGACAGATAAGGAACCAGCTCACAAACGAGTTCATCAAGCTCGAGGAGGCTCACGCAAGCTTTGAAGAGATCGAGTCTCTTGGTGTAGGCGCTCTGCGCAAGGCTGTTGTAGATGGTGATGTTAAGGGCGGCACATTCATGGCAGGACAGATCTCCGGCATGATAAGCGAGATCAGACCCGCAAAGGTCATCATCGAGTCCATGTTCGAGCAGGCAGATAAGCTCCTGGGAAGGAAGTTGGAAGTTTGATGAAGATCGCATTTTGTTATCCGGGGCAGGGCGTTCAGAAAGTAGGTATGGCTGAGGATTTTGTAAAGTCCTCTGCTGAGCTTAAGGCTATGCTCGATGCAGCATCAGAAAGCAGCGGCATTGATATGGCAAAGCTCCTTTTTGAAGAGAACGAAGATATCAATATCACGGAATATACCCAGCCCGCACTTACTGCAGCATGCTGCATAATGACAAAGGCCATTATGGACAGAGGGATAAAGCCTGATGTAACTGCAGGCCTGTCCCTTGGAGAGTATTGCAGCCTTTACTGTGCAGGTGCCATGAGCTTTGAAGATGCAGTGAGACTTACAAGGATCAGAGGCAGGCTTATGTCCTCTGCTGTCCCTCAGGGCGAGGGCATGATGGCAGCTGTAATAGGTCTTGACGCCAAGGTTATAGAAGACGGTATCAAGGACATAGACGGCTGCTACATAGCAAACTACAATTGCCCCGGACAGATCGTCCTTACCGGAAAGAAAGACGCCGTTACAAAGGCAATGTCCGTAATGCAGGAATCAGGCGCAAGGAAGGTTGTACCCCTTAACGTATCAGGTCCCTTCCATTCACCTCTCTTGAAAGACTGCGCAGAAGAGCTCTACAGGGAGCTTGAGAAGGCAGATATAGGAGAGCTTAAGATACCTTATGTCGCAAACGTTACTGCAGAGCAGGTAACTGATGCAGGTCAGGTAAGAGACCTTCTCAGAAGGCAGGTGTATAGCTCCGTTAAATGGGAGCAGAGCCTTCGTGTTCTTAAAGACATGGGAGTGGATCTTATATTGGAGATCGGCCCCGGCAAGACCATAGCAGGATTTGTAAAGAAGACATGCCCCGAGATACCCGTGGTATCCGTAGGCAGCCTTCAGGATATAGACAAAGCATTAGATGCGATAAAGTAAGCTTTTAGGAGGCTAATCAAGATGAGTGACAGAAAGACAGCTATCGTAACAGGAGCATCAAGAGGAATAGGCAAGGCTATCGCTTTAAGACTTGCAAAGAGCGGTTATAACATCGCAGTCGTTGATGCATGCGACCTTGATAAGAGTGAGGAAGCAGTAAATGAAGTCAAGGCTTTAGGCGTCGATGCCAAGGCATACCAGTGCAATGTTGCTGATTTTGAGCAGGTCGGCAATACAGTAACTCAGATCAATGAGGATTTCGGTGGGATCTACATCTTAGTCAACAATGCAGGTATCACAAGAGACGGCCTGCTCCTTAAGATGACAGAGGAGAACTTCGATTCAGTTATCTCAGTAAACCTCAAGGGTACATTCAACTTCATTAAGCATGCTACACCCATCATGATGAAGAAGAGAGAAGGAAGAGTCGTAAGCATCTCTTCTATCGTAGGTATCGAAGGCAATGCAGGTCAGGTCAACTACTCTGCATCCAAGGCAGGAATAATAGGTGTTACCAAGTCCTGTGCAAGAGAGTTCGCTTCAAGAAACATTACCTTCAATGCGATCGCTCCGGGATTCGTTGAGACTCCCATGACCGCGGTCCTTACAGATAAGCAGAAGGAAGCAATGTTTGCGGTAATCCCGCTCAAGCGTTACGGACAGCCCGAGGACATTGCAAATGCAGTTAACTTCCTGTGTTCTGACGATGCTTCGTACATCACAGGTCAGGTACTCTCCGTCGACGGCGGAATGCACATGTAATCAGAGGCAATAAGGAGATCATCAATATGGCAAACAGAGTCGTGATCACAGGTATGGGAGCTATTACACCGTTAGGAAACGATGTAGTCTCCTTCTGGGAAGGACTTAAGAAGGGCAAGACAGCAGTAGGCCCTATAACAAAATTCGACACTACGGACTTCAAGGTCAAGAATGCCGCCGAAGTCAGGAATTTCGATGTCCTCAAGTATATGGACTTTAAGACTGCAAAGCGCATGGAGGAGTTCTCACACTTCGCTATCGCCGCAGCAGATGAAGCCCTTAAGGATTCCGGGATCGATATGGAGGCAGAAGACCCTTACAGAGTAGGTGTCATAGTAAGCTCCGGTGTAGGATCCATGCAGGCCCACGAAAGAGAGCAGACTAAGTTTGCCAAAAACGGCAAGATCGCACCCCTGTACATCCCGATGATGATCGCCAATATGGCATCCGCCAATATATCGATCAAGTACGGTATGAAGGGTATAAACACATGTATCGTCACAGCCTGCGCAACAGGTGCCCATTCCATAGGTGATGCATTCAAGGCTGTTAAGCATGGTGATGCGAATGTTATGTTTGCAGGCGGATGTGAAGCAGCTGTCTGCCCCTCAGGCGTTCAGGGCTTTACGGCACTTACCGCTCTGTCTACTAATCCGGATCCCGAGACATGCTCAAGACCTTTCGACAAGGACAGAGACGGGTTCGTAATAGGTGAAGGTGCCGGCGTTCTCGTATTAGAGGAATATGAGCATGCCAAGGCAAGAGGCGCTAAGATCTATGCAGAGTTAGTAGGATACGGCGCTACATGCGATGCATATCACATCACTTCACCTGCAGAGGACGGAAGCGGTGCCGGCATGGCCATGATCATCGCAATGAAGGAGGCAGGCATCATGCCTTCTGACATCGATTACATCAATGCTCACGGTACATCTACTCACCATAACGACCTGTTTGAGACAAGAGCTATGAAGTATGCCTTCAAGGAAGACATAAGGAATATCTCCATCAACTCCACCAAGTCCATGACAGGACACCTCCTGGGAGGCGCCGGTGCAATAGAGCTTATTGCCTGCGTTAAGTCCATCGAGGATTCCTTTGTCCATGTCACTGCAGGCTCCAGGGAAACAGAGGGCGAGATGGATCTTGATTACACATTTAATGAACCCAAGACACGCACTATCAGATATGCAATGTCCAACAACTTAGGATTCGGTGGACACAACGCATCTTTGATCGTTAAAAAGTTTGAGGAATAAGGAGGCTTTCTATGGCAGACAAGAATTCCAGGACAGGTCTTTCACTGGATGAGATGACAGAGCTCATCAAGGCTGTGTCAGGTTCAGGGTTAGACAGCTTTGAGTATAAGGAAGGCGACTTTCAGATCTCACTTAAGAGCGGAAGCTCATTTATATCATCAGGCGCCCAGACTGTAATGTCAGCAACGCCCTCGATGCCCGACCTGTCAATGGCCATGGCTACTGCTGCAGAGGCTGCCACAGGCGACGATGACGATGAGGACAATATGTTCATCATCAAGTCACCTCTCGTAGGTACATTCTATGCTGCTCCTGCCCAGGATGCCCAGCCCTTCGTCAAGATCGGTGACAGGGTCAAGAAGGGACAGGTCCTTGCCATTGTGGAAGCTATGAAGATGATGAACGATATCGAGTCAGACTGCGACGGTACTATCGCAGAGATCTGTGTATCTAACGGCGAAGCCGTAGAGTTCGGTCAGCCCTTATTTAAGATCAATTAATCCTAAGGAGGAACACAAAAATGGCTAATTCACTTAACACCCAGGAGATCATGAAGATCATTCCCCACAGACACCCCTTCCTTCTTATCGACAAGGTTGAGGATTACGTTCCGGGCGAGTATACGATCGCATACAAGAACTTTACTTATGACGAATATTTCTTCAGAGGTCATTTCCCTGAATATCCTATCGTTCCCGGTGTCATAACTGTTGAGGCGCTGGCACAGGCAGGTGCAGTTGCTATCCTCTCCCAGGATGAGTTCAAGGGCAAGATCGCCGTATTCGCAGGTATAGATAAGTGCAAGTTCAAGAGAGCCATAGTTCCCGGCGATACAGTAAGACTTGAGACCAAGATCACTGCTGTAAGAGGACCGGTAGGCATCGGCGAAGGCATCGCAACCGTAGATGGCAAGATCGCTGTTCAGACAACACTTAAATTTGCAATCATGCAGTAATTGACCGGAGCATATAATGATCAAGAAGGTATTGATAGCCAACAGAGGAGAGATAGCCGTCAGGATCATCCGCGCCTGCCGCGAGATGGGTATCCAGACTGTTGCCGTTTGCTCTGAGGCAGACAGGAATGCGCTTCATGCCATGCTTGCAGATCAGACTATCTGCATCGGTCCTGCCCCCTCATCAGAGAGCTATCTGAATATTGGCAGGATCATCAGTGCGACTATCACATCCGGTGCAGATGCGATCCATCCGGGCTTCGGTTTCCTGTCAGAGGATGCCAAGTTCGCAAGGATCTGCGAGAGATGCAATATCACGTTCATAGGTCCTACATCAGACATGATCGCCAGATCCGGCAACAAAGCCCATGCCAAGAAGACCATGATGGATGCAGGCGTGCCCACCATACCCGGCAGCGCCGAGGCGGCAATAAGCGTAAGTGACGGTCTCAGGCTTGCAAGCATTGCAACCTACCCCGTCATGATCAAGGCTGCATTAGGCGGCGGCGGTAAGGGCATGAGAGTTGCCAAGAATGAGGAAGCATTCGAGCAGGCATTCCTTACAGCCCAGACAGAAGCCAAGAATGCTTTTGGTGACGGCTCCATGTACATAGAACACTACGTAGAGCACCCTAAGCATATCGAGGTACAGATCTTAGCTGACAAGTTCGGAAACGTAGTTCATCTTGGAGAGCGTGACTGCTCCATTCAGAGGAACCACCAGAAGCTTATAGAGGAGACCCCCTGCCGTGCACTGTCTGAAGATAAGCGCAAGGCCATCTGCGAAGCTGCAGTAAGAGCTGCAAAGGCAGTTCATTACGAGAATGCAGGAACTGTAGAATTCCTCCTTGAGCCCACAGGTAATTTCTACTTTATGGAGATGAACACCAGGATCCAGGTAGAGCACCCCATAACCGAATGGGTTACCGGCATAGATCTCATCAAGCAGCAGATAAGGATAGCTTCCGGAGAGGCGCTGAGCTTTACCCAGGATGACATCAAGGTAAACGGTCATTCCATCGAGGTGCGCATCAATGCAGAAGATCCCGAGCACAAGTTCCGTCCCTGCCCCGGCAAGATAGAGTCTGTTTATCTCCCGGGAGGTAAGGGCGTAAGGATCGATTCAGCTATCTACAGCGGTCTTGAGATCCCACCTTACTACGATTCAATGCTCGCCAAGCTCTCAGTCTGGGCACCTACCAGGGAAGAAGCCATAAAGAAGGCACAGACAGCTCTTGGTGAGGTGATAATCACGGGGATCAAGAACAACGTGGATTACCAGTACAGCATCCTCACTAATCAGGACTTTATAAACGGAAACACAGACATAGATTTCATAGAGAAATTTGCCAGAGAGAAGTAAAAAATGGAATTAAGATATCTGTTCAAGAAGACACAAACTGCAGAAGATAACAAGCCAAGTGAGCAGCAGGAAGGCCCCGCTGCTCCTCAGGGGCTATTTCACAAGTGCACGAAGTGCCAGGAGACGATCTTCTCTGAGGAGCTCAGAAAGAATAGTTTTGTCTGCCCTACATGCGGCAATTATTTCCGTATGTATGCATCGACCAGGATAGAGGAGACTTTGGACGAAGGCTCCTTCGAAGAATGGGATGCAGATCTTCTTGAGACAAATCCCCTGGGGACTCCGGGATACGAGGACAAGCTCAGAAAGCTTAATGACAAGACCGGTCTTAATGAAGCGATAATCACAGGCAAGGGCAGGATCGGTGGCCATGAGACAGTTATCGGCATCATGGACTGCCGCTTTATGATGGCTTCCATGGGAAGCGTCGTGGGAGAGAAGATAACCCGCGCTGTAGAGAGGGCAACGGAGCAAAGACTCCCTGTCATACTCTTTACTGCCTCAGGCGGAGCCCGTATGCAGGAGGGGATCGTATCTCTCATGCAGATGGCAAAGACCTCGGCGGCCTTAAAGAGGCATTCGGATGCAGGGCTTCTTTATATAACGGTCTTAACTGACCCTACCACAGGCGGCGTTACGGCAAGCTTTGCCATGTTAGGAGACATAATCCTCGCAGAGCCCGGCGCTCTTATCGGGTTTGCGGGCCCCAGAGTAATAGAGCAGACCATAGGCCAGAAACTCCCTGAAGGCTTCCAGAGATCCGAGTTCCTTTTAGAGCATGGTTTTGTTGACAAGATCGTTGAGCGCAGGGACATAAGGGATACTTTGGAGAGCATATTAAAGCTTCACGAGGACAAGGGACAGTTTGCACCCGAAGACATGCCTGAGATAAAGATATCAAAGAAGAACACCAAGCTTACCCCCTGGGATAAGGTCATGATATCCAGAGGCAAGGACAGACCGGTCGCAGAAGATTATATAAAGGAACTCTTCCCTGACTTTATCGAATTCCACGGCGACAGATTTGTAAGGGACGACCGCGCCATAATGGGCGGTATTGCAACCTTTGCCGGCAGGAGCGTTACCGTTATTGCAGAGTCCAAGGGACATGATACAACGGAGAATATCGCAAGAGGTTTCGGCATGCCGTCTCCTGACGGTTACCGCAAGGCCTTAAGACTTATGAAGCAGGCTGAGAAATTCGGCCGCCCTGTCATATGTCTGGTGGACACTCCCGGTGCTTACTGCGGACTTGAAGCCGAGGAGAGAGGCCAGGGCGAAGCGATCGCAAGAAATCTCTACGAGATGAGTGCTCTCAAGACTCCGATACTCTCCATCATCATCAGCGAGGCAGGCTCCGGCGGAGCTCTGGCCTTAGCCGTATCTGACGAGATCTGGATGCTCGAGAATGCCATCTATGCGATCCTGTCTCCCGAAGGCTATGCCAGCATCCTCTGGAAAGATTCCAAGAGGGCCAGCGAGGCAGCTGCCGAGATGAAGCTCACAGCTGAAGATATGTTAAGGCTCGGAATAGTCGAAAAGGTGATAGAGGAGCCTACTGATCTGAGCATGGATAATATCAATGCAGTTATCTCCAGCATCGGTTCAGGCCTCAATGAATTTATATCCGCAAATCTTGATTTTGATGCTGACAAATTAGTCAGGGGGCGTTACGATAGATTCAGGAGATTCTGATGGACATAGACAGAGTATTTAGTGATATGACTGTTTTGGAGAAAGCGCAGCTTTTATGCGGCGCTTCTTCCTTTAGTTTGAGAGAATTTAAGGAGCTGGGGATACCCCGTCTTAATTTCCTGGACGGCGGCACGGGTATCAATTTTGAGCAGCTCTTTCCAGACAGATACCAGGATCTCCTTGACGAATACACTCCCGAAGAAGCAGACCATGTAATAAC
Organism: Mageeibacillus sp. UBA6976; assembly: GCA_002450155.1. GTDB lineage: Bacteria > Bacillota > Clostridia > Saccharofermentanales > Saccharofermentanaceae > Saccharofermentans. The sequence goes on from DJYO01000028.1 coordinate 12,861, forward strand.
CCGTTTTTATAAGCAGGATCTGCTCACGGATAAGGAGAAGGAACTTAGGGAGCGCATTGCTGACAGGCTCAGTAAGATCAAGGGCAATATAACTGCAGCCCCCGGCTGCTATCCTCCGGGTATCTTACTCGGAGCAACCTGGAACCCGGACACTGTTTACAAAACGGGACTTGCTCTTGGTATGGAGGCTCTTTGCTACCGGGTGGGGGTGCTCCTTGGCACGCCTAATGTCAATGTCTTAAGAGAGCCCAGATGCGGCAGGCTGTTTGAAGGATATTCCGAGGACCCGAAGCTTAATTCCGTTCTTGCGCCCGAGATCTGCAGGGGCGTAGAGGAGACAGGCGTTGCATCCAACACCAAGCATTTTGTCTGCAACAACCTGGAGATCAACAGGGTGGGAATAGATGAGACTGTCTCCATGAGAGCTCTAAGAGAGATCTATTTTCCAGGGTTTAAAGCCTGCTCTAAGGTCACAAGAACATTTATGTCGGCTTATCCGTCGATAAACGGAACCAGCAGCTCAGAAAGCAGGTTTCTTCTGACAGAGGTCTTAAGGGACGATTGGGGCTTTGAAGGTACGGTGGTAACTGACTGGGGCGCATGCACAGGCAAGACATCTGATGCCATTAATGCAGGCTGCCAGATCTATATGCCGGGGCCCTGGGATCACACAGAGATAATGGAAGCCATACAAAACGGCAGTCTCAGCACTGAAAAACTGGATGAAGCCGCGTATAGCGTGCTTAAGCTGATAGATGAGCGTGCATCTCTTGAAATGCCGTCTGATCTTACAAACGACAGATATATCGAAACCGGTGATAGGGCTGCATACGAGGCAGCAAAAGAAGGCATATGCCTTCTGATGAACAAAGAGGACGCACTCCCAATAAAGCAGGGCAGCAAGGTATCCATATTTGGAGATAACAGGGGAGAGCTGCAGGATTTTGGCGGCGGCAGCGCCCAGGTGTTTACAGACAGGACCACTTCGATGCCTGAGACACTTAAGACTTATCTTGGCAGTGGCAATATATCCTATAACGATATTGATGCTTTCTATGAGGGAGCTTATGCAGTGGTAACAGAGACCATCCTCTCAAGAGAAGGCCAGGATAGAGAAGACCTTAATATGACACGGGAGACAAGAGATATATTAGGCAGTCTCGGCAAGGCGAGATCTATGGGCGCTAAGGGCAGGATAATCCTGATATTAAATATCCCGGGACCTGTTACCTTAGACGGGGCAGAGGACATTATAGACGGCCTTATATGCGTATTCTATCCCGGCATGATGGGCGGACTTGCCTTAGCTGACATACTGACCGGCAGGGTCAATCCTTCGGGAGCACTCCCTGTTACGTTCCCTGCAAGATACGAGGATACACCTGCATTCCTCTCATATCCTGATTCTTTCAAATGCACATACGGTGAAGGGATCTTTGTAGGATACAGAGGTTATCAGATCCGCAAGATAAAGCCGTTGTTCTGTTTTGGATACGGGCTGTCTTATACGAGCTTTGATATCAGGGATATAAAGGCTTCGGTAAATAACGGCAGAGTGGATATCAAGGCCTGCATAGCAAATACAGGTGATATGGGCGGCAAGGCAGTTATACAAGTTTATTCCCATAAGCTGTCTTCCATGGTGAGAAGACCTGAATCCGAGCTGAGGACCTTTGCCAAGGTATATATCGAAGCCGGATGTGAGCAGCAGGTGGACTTATCTTTTGATGTAACAGATCTTATGTACTACAGCGAGGATCATGGCAAGTTCCTTCTGGAGGACGGCAAGTACGAATTAAGGGCAGGCCTCAGCTCAGAAGATATAGCTAGGACCTGTGTGATAGATATCGGGGAATGCTCCCCGGAACTCAGGTTCGGACCTGATACCAGCTGTCTTGAGATAAGCAGGGCGCCCCTTGTCCTTGAGGCATTAAAGCAGGATCTTGAAGACGCGGGACAGTCCTTTCAGCCCTTTATCACATGCTTAAGATATACTCCGCAGGATAAGATAGCAGTCCACTTCCCGGAATGCAGATCTTATAAGAGATTTATGGATGCCTGCGCAAAACACAGGAGAGACTGATATGGCAAGATTTGATGCGGTTCTCTTCGATGTAGACGGGACGCTTCTGGATACATCCGAAGGGATAGTTAATTCCGTTAAGGATACGATAGCAAAGTACGGGCTTAAGAGTCTTCCGGACAGTGAGCTCCTTAAGTTTATAGGTCCGCCCATGGAATGGTCAATGAGAGAGAAACTCGGTCTTAACGGGCAGGAGCTGACAGAAGCAGTTGCTTATTTCAGAAACATCTATGCGAATAAGAATCTCATGCAGGCGAGAGCATACGACGGGATCTACGGGTTCTGCGACAGGCTCAGGCAGCTTGGCATCCCCATGGCTATCGCCACATACAAAAAGCAGGACTATGCAGAGAAGATCTGCAGGGGTTTCGGCTTTGGAGAATATACAGACATTATCTACGGCTCTGATTACGAGGGCAAACTTACCAAAGCTGACATAATAGAACTCTGCATCAGGGATCTCGGGATAGCTGACCGCAGCAGGATCCTGATGGTCGGCGATTCGAGCCACGATGCAGAAGGAGCTCTTAAGGCAGGTGTTTCCTTTGCAGGCGTGACCTACGGCTTCGGCTTCGGCAAGTTCGGAGGCGAAGACCCCAATGATTATAAGGTAGACGTTCTCTGCAGCACGCCTGATGACCTCACTTACATATTTGATTGTTGAAACTGCCTGGAATCACATTCTCCTGAAGTTGTATCTGAAGACAATCTTGGCGTTTATTTTAAAAGAAAATAGTGTATATTAAGATAGAATTTCTGTGAGCATCTGGAGGCGATATGGCTGAATTCGATTTTCTTATAGTTGGCGCAGGTCTTTACGGCGCAACTTTTGCACGTCTTGCCAAGGACGCAGGATACAAATGCCTTGTGATAGATAAACGAAGTCACATAGCGGGCAACATCTACACAGAGTCTATAGATGGCATAAATGTACATAAATACGGTGCACACATATTCCATACCAGCAATAAACAGGTATGGGATTTTGCTTTAAGATTCGCTGATTTTAACGGCTATACCAACAGGGTAGTCGCCAATTACAAGGGTGAGATCTACTCCATGCCCTTCAATATGTACACCTTCAATAAGATGTGGGGCGTTGTTACCCCTAAGGAAGCAAGAGCCAAGCTCGATGAGCAGATCGAGGGAGGCAGGGTGGAATGCCCTCAGAACCTCGAAGAGCAGGCTATATCACTTATAGGTCCTGACATCTATAACAAGCTGGTCAAGGGCTACACAGAGAAGCAGTGGGGCAGGAAGGCAACAGAGCTTCCGGCATTCATAATCAAGCGTCTCCCTGTAAGGCTCACCTACGATAACAATTACTTTAACGACAGATATCAGGGCATACCCGAGGGCGGATATACCACTTGGATAGAGAATATGCTCGAAGGGATCGAAGTCAGATGCAATACGGATTACCTGGCTGACAGAGACGGCTTAAGGAGCCTTGCAGACAAGGTCATCTATACAGGTATGATCGATGAATACTATGACTACAAGCTCGGTACTCTCGAATACCGCAGTTTAAGGTTTGAAGTAGAGAAGATGCCTGATACGGATGACTTCCAGGGCAACGCGGTAGTAAACTATACAGATGCCGAGACTCCCTATACCAGGATATTGGAGCATAAGCATTTTGAGTTTAATAACTGTAAGGGAACGATAATCACAAGGGAGTACCCTGCGGAGTGGAAGAAGGGCGATGAACCCTACTACCCCATGAACAACGATAAGAACAACGAGCTCTACGAAAGCTACAGAAAGCTTGCAGAAGATGACGGTGATGTTATCTTTGGCGGCAGGCTCGGCAAATATAAATACTACGATATGGATGACACGATAGCAGATGCTATGCAGGATTTTGAGAGGATAACAAGAGGTTGATATATGTTAGGTAAAAAGATAGCAGCATTAATTACATCAGCATTGATAATGATCTCGCCCGTAAGTGTACTTGCTGACGAGACAGTGGGGGAGTCCCTGCCGCAGGATACGCAGCAGACTACGCAGCAGACTTTCGATACTATTTATGGCAGTCAGCTGATGTCATTTCTTAATCACCAGTACTATGCGGACGGCAATGCCATCCCCATGTATGAGTCGAATTTCTACTTTATCAATGCATTCCTGGATCTGAGCCAGTATGCATACTACGGATACTATCCGTCTACGACAGAGGGCTTTATCGATCTGTCTTCAGCTTATACGTCTGCAGATTATGCGACCTTTGGTGATTACTATGTAGCCTACGCGGAGAACATATTGGAGAGCACATACATCATATGCCAGAGAGCAGAGGCAGAAGGACTTACTCTTTCTGACGACACATATACAAAGATCGATCAGATGATAGAGGCTATGGGTCCTGATGAGACGGGCATGGCAGTTGATGACTATCTCCAGTTATACTACGGCCCCGGCATGACAGAAGCTGCTTTCAGAGACACCCTGGACAGGTACTATCTCGCAGACCTTTATTCGCAAAATTACTGCGATAACTATCCTTTTACGGATGAGGAGAAATATGTTCCAAATATAAGGTATGCACTTTTCTATGCGCCCCAGGGTTCAGACGATGCAACCCTGCAGGCTCAGGAATCAGCAGCAAACGACCTGCTCGAATCCTGTGCAGACATAGACGAGCTCCAGACCAAGTCACAGGAACTCTATGAGCAGGGCATAGTATACGAGGCAAATGACATTCTTGTACCTAAGGGCAAGATGGTTCCGAGCTTCGAAGAGTGGGCTTATGGCGAGAGCAGGACTCCGGGTGAGATGGCGGTCATCAAGTCCGATGAATACGGTTATTTTGTTGTAGGCTACATAGGCGTTGAAGAGCAGGCCGAGCAGGATCTTGACAATATAGCGCTTGCAGCCTTAAGTCAGGACATTACAGCAGAGATAGAGGCAGGAACAGTAGATTTCTATACAAATGATGCATACCTTCCGGCCCAGGCCGTAGGCAGCGGATCTCCTGCTGCAACTCTTCCGAGCGGTACCCAGGAGACGGTTCCCGCGCCTCAGTCAGATGACAAGGCAGGCAATAACGCCAACACCATAGTAATAGCACTTGCCATCATAGGCGGTGTTGCTGTCATTGCCCTTGTCGCTGTGCTCATAATAGCCTTTATGCAGGGCAGCAAGAATAAGAAAGCAGAAGAAAAAGAGAAAGACAAAGAGTCAGATTCAGAGTGATCAGGAGCAGATATGGAAATTACACAGGATCTGGTGAGATATCTTGAAGCTTTGGGCAGGATAGAACTCTCACCCGAAGAAGAAGCAAAGACACAGAAGGACTTAGCAGATATCCTCGGATATATGGATAAGTTAAGTGAGCTCGATACCAGTGGCGTTGAACCCTTAAGCCACGTGACAGGTCAGTTCAATGTAACAAGAGAAGATACGGTATCTAACGGAGATATGCAGGATGCAGTCCTTGCCAATGCTCCGGAGACCAAGGACGGAACCATCCTGGTTCCCAGGACATTTGATTAAGGAGAGCTGATATGGATTCTAAGACGATACTTGGATTAACAGCTCTTGAACTCGGAAGAGCTATCAAAGAAGGTAAGACTACTTCGGCAGAAGCTACGAAGACTTATATCGAAGCTATCAAGGCAAATGACGGCAAGTACAATTCCTATGTCACTGTCTGTGAGGAAGAGGCACTTGCAAGAGCAAGCCTGATCGACAGTCAGATCGCATCAGGTAAGGTAGCATCTGATCTTGCAGGCGTGCCTGTGGCAATAAAGGACAATATCTGCACCAAGGGGCTGCTTACGACCTGTTCGTCAAAGATGCTCCACAATTTTGTCCCGCCTTACGATGCGACAGTCATTAAGAAGATCGAAGAGGCCGGTATGGTCATCATCGGCAAGACCAACATGGATGAATTTGCCATGGGCTCCACCACTGAGACCTCATACCACGGAGCTACCGTAAATCCAAGAGGCGAAGGCAGAGTCCCCGGCGGTTCTTCCGGTGGATCTGCAGCATGCGTTGCAGCAGGACTTGCACCTATAGCCCTGGGTTCCGATACAGGCGGATCCATAAGACAGCCTGCATCCTTCTGTGGTGTAACAGGACTCAAGCCCACATATGGCACAGTCTCAAGATACGGCCTTGTAGCCTTTGCTTCATCACTGGATCAGATTGGACCTTTGAGCCGTGACGCCATGGATGCAGCCTTGATGTATAACCTCATTAACGGCAGAGATGACAGGGATCAGTCCAGCACTGAGTGCTCTGATGTATCCCTGGATAAGATCGCTGATTTTGATGTCTCAGGCAAGAAGATAGGTATCCCCAGGCAGTATTTCGGAGAGGGTATCGAGCCCGGTGTCAAAGAGGCTGTTATGAACGCCGTAAGATACTACGAGAGCAAGGGCGCAATAGTAGAGGAATTCGACATGCCCATAGTGGATTATGCGATCCCTACTTATTACATAATAGCCTGCGCCGAAGCATGCTCTAATCTGTCCAGATACGACGGCATCAAGTACGGCTTCAGGCCCGAAGGCGAGCTGGATCTTACAAGCGTTTACATAAGATCCAGGAGCGAGGGCTTCGGACTTGAGGTCAAGCGCAGGATCATGCTGGGTAACTTTGTTCTGTCTTCAGGATATTTCGATGCATACTACAACAAGGCACTCCAGGCTAAGAGCCTGATCAAGGATGCCTTCGACAAGGCATTTGCAAAATATGACGTTATCATAGGACCTGTTGCTCCTACCGTAGCACCTAAGCTTGGAGAGAGCCTGTCAGATCCGCTCAAGATGTATCTCGGCGATATCTGCACCGTTCTGGTAAATATCATAGGTCTTCCTGCCATATCGATCCCCTGCGGCGAGTCGGAGGGACTCCCTGTAGGAATGCAGATCATAGGCAGACCCTACGACGAAGAGCAGATATTAGGTTTTGCCTGGAACTATCAGAGCAGCAATAAGGAGGCTTAAGGATGAGAGATTATGAGATGGTGATCGGTCTTGAAGTCCACTGCGAGCTTCAGACTGCAACAAAGATATTCTGCGGATGTTCGACCAAGTTCGGAGGAGCTCCCAATACCCATGTTTGCGAAGTGTGCTCAGGCATGCCGGGCACTCTTCCCACTCTTAACAAGAGAGTAGTTGAGTTTGCGGTCAAGGCAGGCCTTGCGCTTAACTGCGAGATCACAAGGAATAATAAGTTCGACAGAAAGAATTATTTTTATCCTGACCTGCCTAAGGCTTATCAGATATCCCAGCTCTATTTCCCTATTTGCCGCAACGGTCATGTAGACATAAAGACATCTGAAGGCATCAAGCAGATCGGGATCCATGAGATCCACATGGAGGAGGATGCCGGCAAGCTCGTTCACGATCCCGCAACCGGCATGACCATGGTCGACTTTAACAGATGCGGCGTACCGCTTCTTGAGATCGTATCGGAGCCTGATTTCAGATCAGCTGAAGAAGTCATTGCTTATCTCACAAAGCTCCGCGACACCATGCAGTATCTGGGCGTATCCGACTGCAAGATGCAGGAGGGCTCTATGAGAGCTGACGTTAACCTCTCCGTAAGACCCAGAGGCCAAAAGGAGTTTGGTACAAGAACGGAGATGAAGAATATCGCTTCCTTCAAGGCAATAGAGCGCGCTATCGAATATGAGAGAGAGCGCCAGATCGATCTTATCGAGGAGGGCGGAACAGTAGTTCAGGAGACACGCCGCTGGGACGATGAGAAGGAATATACTTATGCTATGCGTTCCAAGGAGAATGCTCAGGATTATAAGTACTTCCCGGATCCGGATCTTATGCCCCTCAGGATATCAGATGAATATATAGAGAGCATCAGGAAAGAGCTCCCTGAGTTTGCTGATGCCAAGCGCGAGCGCTATGTGGCTCAGTTTGGCCTTCCTGAATATGATGCGGAGATCATAACCGGTGCAACCACACTTGTAGATGTCTTTGAGACAGCAACAGAGATGACCGGCCAGCCTAAGGATGTATCCAACTGGATCATGACCGACCTGCTCAAGCTCTGCAAGGACGAGCATGTGGCAGTAGAGGACATGAAGTTCGACGGCAGGAAGCTCGGTACTATAATAAGTCTCGTAAACGAGGGCAAGGTCAACCGTAAGACCGGACGCAAGGTCCTTGAGAAGGCATTTACAGAAGATATAGATCCGGCTCAATATATCGAGGAGAACGGTCTTAGCCAGGTATCGGATGCATCTGCCATCGAGCCCGCGATCAAGCAGGTCCTGGATGAGAATCCCAAGGCTGTATCCGAGTTCCTTGCAGGTTCTGAGAAGAACTTCCAGTTCCTGGTAGGACAGTCTATGAGAGCCTTAAGAGGCAAGGCTGATCCTCAGGCGGTAAGATCTGTCCTGACTAAGCTTTTGGATGAGATGAGATAATGAATACAGTATTGGGACTTTTATTGGTTTTATTCTTTGTGCTGGTGAATGCATTCTTCTCCGGTACAGAGATGGCTGTAATAACGCTTAACGATGCCAAGATGCACAAGATGGCAGAAGAAGGCCACAAGAAGGCAAAGCGCATCGTAAGATTCCTGGACAGCCCGGGAGGATTCCTTGCGACTATCCAGGTAGGCGTAACCCTTGCAGGCTTCCTGTCATCCGCTTTTGCTGCAAATAATTTTGCAAGCAAGCTTGCCCTGCTCTGTGATCCTGCAGGCAGGTTCGCCTGGATGGAGACTCTCTGGACTGTTGCAATAACCATAGTCCTGTCCTTTATCTCCCTGGTATTCGGCGAGCTTGTCCCCAAGAGGATAGCCCAGACATATCCTGAGAAGTGGGCTTTTGCATCAGTCGGTATAGTCAGGTTTTTTGCAGCCCTGCTAAAGCCTTTTGTATGGCTGCTTACCACCTCGACAAATGCAGTATTAAGACTCTTCAGGATCGATCCGGATAATAACGATAAGAGCGTCACAGAAGAAGAGATCCGCATGATGGTGGATGTCGGCTCTGAGTCCGGCAATATCGAGGATTCGGAGAAGGAGATGATCGAGAACGTCTTTGAGTTCAACGACAAGGAGATCTCGGAGATAATGACCCACAGAAAGAAGATCGTATCCCTGCCGATAACAGCTGACTATGACGAGGTCATGAAGGTCGCGACCACCGAGAAGTACACACGTATCCCGGTCTACAGGGACACCATAGATGACATTGTGGGCATACTCCATATCAAAGACCTCCTGGGCATACCGAGCCCCACCCCGGACAAGCCTTTTGTCTTATCCAAGATCATAAGAGAGCCACTGGTAGTTCACGAGACCCGTAAGATCTCCTCACTGTTCGGCGAGATGAAGAACGCCGGCATGCAGATGGCGGTCATAGTTGACGAGTATGGTGGAACCATGGGCATAGCGACCATGGAGGATATGCTGGAGGAGCTGGTAGGCAGCATCACAGATGAATTCGATGACGAGTCTGAGGCTCTGGTAAGGCTTTCTAACGGTGATTACATAGTCCAGGGCGACATGACCTTGAGCGATCTTGAAGATGTGCTGGATATAGAGCTTACAGATGATGAATACGACACCATAGCAGGACTTGTCCTCTCACTGTTAGACCGCGTGCCTGAAGAGACGGAGAAGCCCACTGTCAAATACAAGAATCTGGATATCAAGGTACTTAAGGTAGAAGAGAATGCTATCTCCAAGGTAATGATCCATATAAATCCGAAAGATGAGTCCCTGACCGGAGACGCAGCAGATGAAGAGGAAAACTGATTTTGACTTAGTCCTCTACGATCTGGACGGAACGCTTCAGGATTCCATCCCGCTTATCGTGGAGTCTTTCCATGTAGCCTATATGAGAGTCTTAGGATCCTGCACCAGGACCGATGATGACTTTATGACATATATCGGCAGGCCTCTTACAGATACCTTCGAGATGCATGACGACAAGACGGCTAAAGCTCTCTTCGATGCATATATTGAATACAACGGTCAGGAGATGAGCAAGGGGAGGATCCCTCTGTTTGACGGGATCACGGATATGCTCGCCAGGGTAAGGGATCTAAGCATTAAGCAGGGCATCGTTACTTCCAAAAGAAGAGATTCTGCCATGATGACGATCGTTCCTTTGGGTCTTGACAGGTTCATGGATGTCATCATCTGCAGGGAGGATACGGACAGAGCAAAGCCCTCAGGCGATCCTATAATCGAAGCTGCATCAAGACTCGGTATAACCGATATATCGAAGGTACTCTATGTGGGAGACGCTGTTCCGGACATATTGAGTGCCAGAGACTGCGGGGCGGTAAGTGCTGTGGTTAATTGGACAAAAATGCCCGAAAAAGACATAGAAGAGGCCGGTCCTGACATAAGGATCAAGGCTCCGGGTGATCTTCCTTGCATTATCAGTAACCCCGAATTATAATAATCAATGCTTTTTAAGAGAAAAAATAAGGCAGGTTTACCAAATGGCTAAGAGCGGCAAGACCAACAAGAGCAGTGCAAGCGGCGCAAGAGCTGCGATAATCACATCCGTTATCGTGATCGTGCTTATCGTGGTTTGCTGGTTTGTATATATAACAGGCTTACTACCCAAGACTATTACGGGTATGGAAGTATACGAGGCAGGTGCAGACGGCACCCAGCATACCAAGGTTGAGGACTATTCGATCCTTGAGGTTAATTTCTACTTCAATAAGATCTTCTCAAACTACGCCCAGTCCGGATCTGTCAGTGCTGATAGACTGGATGAGGTTTGCGACGAGACTTCAGGCGAGACATACAGAGAAATGCTCATGGGTATCGCAGCAAGCGAACTCCAGAATATCGCTATAGTAAACCGCGCAGCAGAAGCTGATGGTTTCATGCAGTATTCACAGGCCGGCCGTTATGCCCAGTCTCAGTTAGATACAGAAGCCATGATGGCTCAGTTCAGCGGATACCAGACAGTAGACCAGTACCTGGGCGCAAGATACGGCACAGGCATGACATCCCGTCTTTACAAGAATATCGTAGCTTCTGAGATCGTAACCAACGAGTACGAGGAATACTTAAAGCAGTTTAAGTTTGCTCCTACAATGGATCAGATCCAGGCTGAATACGACAAGGATCCTACTGCTTATCAGCTCGTTACATTTAACTACTACTTCATTCCAGCAAGCTCAGACGATGCAGGTAATATCACAGACCTTGATGCTGCCGAGGCTACGGCAAACGACATCGCAGACAGTGTTACAGATTCCGCAAGCTTCAGACAGGCTGTTATGGACTATCTCGAAGCAGAGGGCAACGATGCAGCGCTTGAGTCTTATGCAGACGATGCAGATCCTACGCTCTGCGAGAACTATTCATCTCAGACCATGACCTACATGCCTGACGGATTTGCCGAGTTCCTCTATTCCGAGGATAGAAATCCCGGTGATACTACAGTGATCACATCTGAGACTGGTGCATATGTCATCTTGTTCTCCGAAAGAGGAGCAAACGAGGATCAGACAGTATCCTACAGAACTATCCAGCTCACCAACAATACAGAGCTTGATCTCCTTACTGCACCTATGGATCAGGTCCAGGCCGATGCCCAGGCTCAGGCTGACAAGATCATCTCCGGTCCTGTAGATTCATTTACGTTCTACAATCTTGCAAAGGAATATTCAGAGGATACTTCAGCTGTCGTAACCGGCGGCCTCTCAACAGGCGTTAAGGCAGATCAGTTTGAGTCTTCTGAGGAGGCCCCCTTAACATCCGATCAGATAGCTCTGGGCGAATGGCTCTTCGATCCTTCAAGAACAGCAGGTGATTACACAGTCATCCTGTCCGAAGATAAGACAACTATCTATATCTACTACTTCGAAGGTTCTATGCTCGGATGGCAGGATTCAGCCCGCACAAACATCATTACCGAGGCAACAAACACATGGGGAACAGAGCTTAATGCAAACAACCCCCAGTACGTACTTAACACAGGCCTTATCAAGAGATTTACATACTGAACAAGATATTAATACACATATAAGACAGAAGGGGAGAGCAACAGGCACTCCCCTTCTTTTACGAAAATGCAGTGTTGACGAAATTTGCTTTCCCCTGTATAATACTTTACTGCGTCGTAGTGGGTAGGGGTATTTTGCCCTTTTCTCTTGACGGGGAAGGTCTTTTGTGTTAAATAAACAGACTTTCTCAACTTATGAGGCCGCTTGAAGACCCCAAGTTTTCAAGCTTTGTGTGAGGTGATTCATTAAATATGGTCCATTCCGTTAAACAAGGCAAGACTGAGCGCCAGTCTTATTCCAAAATCAACGAAGTAATCGAAGTACCTAACCTCATCGAGAATCAGAGACAGTCCTATCAGTGGTTTATCAATGAAGGAATGCAGCAGATCTTCGACGAAGTTTCACCGGTTACGGATGAGCAGGGCAAGTATGAAATTTATTTTATCGACAAGATATTTGACCCTGACAGTCCTTGTGATCCTTCAGGAAAGGAAGACAAATCTAAGGATTCAAAGAAAGAGAAAGCTAAGGGTGCGCCTAAGGCATCTAAATCCTTTATTATCGACCAGTGTAAGAAGAACGACAGCAACTATGCTGCTCGCCTCTCAATAAAGATCCGTCTTCGCAATAAGGTGGACAATACTGTATCCGATGAGACTGTCTATGTCGGTGAATTCCCTATCATGACCGATCAGGGTACATTCATCATCAACGGTGCAGAGCGTGTAGTAATCAACCAGATCGTAAGATCACCCGGAGCTTACTACGGCGAAGAGAGATCCAAGATGGGTAACCGTCTCCTCTCCGCAGAACTTATCCCTTACAGGGGTTCATGGATCCTTATCGAGGAAGATGAGAAGGAGAGCAAGCTCACAGCCAAGGATAAGGCCAGTGCTGATGCACCTGCCGAGTCTGAAGAGTACAACCTCCTCTATATCGTAGTAGATAAGTCACACAAGATTCCTCTCTCAGTATTCCTGAGATGCTTAGGCCTTGTTACAAACGAGCAGATCATCGATATGTTCGGTGACGAGGAATGCCTCCGTGCAACTCTCGAGAAGGACGATACAAGAAATGCTGAAGATCCGCAGACTGCAGCATTCTTTGAATTCTTCAAGAAGATCCGTAACAACGAGCCCTTCACAGTCGAGAATGCTAAGAACATCTTAGACAAGACATATTTTGACTCCTTAAGATATGACCTTGAGAGAGTAGGTATTTATAAAGTTAATAAAAAGCTTGGTCTCGAGGGCAGGATCATCGGACAGAAGCTCGCTGAGAACGTTACAACAGTAGACGGCGAAGTAGTAGCCAAGAAGAATACTGTTGTTACACCTGAGATCGCTAAGAAGATCGAAGATGCCGGCGTAAGCGCTGTTGTTATCTTCCCTAAGAAGCTCGTTAAGGCAATTGACGAGGATGATTATGACGATAAGCCCCTAAAGGTTATCGGCAACGGCAGAGTAGATGCTGACACATTCATCCGTGCAAGCTTCCCCAAGAAGGAGCTCAAGGGCTTTGATATCGGCAATACACCTATCAATGAGAAGGTCAGGGTATCTGTTCTCCGCGAAATAATCGAGGACGTAAGAGCAAACTGCGACAAGGCAGATTATGCTTCCAAGCTCGAGGCTAAGCTTGAGCAGCGGAAGAATGAGCTCATGCCCAGAAACCTCACGATCGACGATATTTATGCATTTATCTCCTACTATCTCGGTCTCCACAGAGGCGTAGGTAAGATCGATAATATCGACCACCTGGGCAACCGTAGAGTAAGATCTGTAGGTGAGCTCTTACAGAGCCAGCTGCGTACAGGTATCCAGCGTGTTGAGAAGAACACAAGAGACAGGATCTCACAGATCGCAGGCAAGGAAGGCGAAGTCGTTACAGCTGCAAGCCTTGTCAACACAAGACCTTTGAGCGCTTCCTTCAGAGAGTTCTTCGGTTCATCACAGCTTTCTGCATTCGCAGACCAGAACAACCCTCTTGCTGAACTTACAAACAAGAGAAGACTTTCAGCATTAGGTCCCGGAGGTATCTCAAGAGAGAGAGCTTCCATGGAAGTCCGTGATATCAACCCTACACACTACGGACGTATGTGTACTATCGAGACACCGGAAGGTCAGAACATTGGTCTTATGACCTCACTCGCTATCTATGCACGTATCAATAAGTACGGTTTTATCGAGACACCTTACCGTAAGTTCGATAAGGAGACACTCACCCTTACTGACGAAGTAAGATACATGGCAGCAGACGAGGAGGACGATTACAATATCGCCCAGGCTAACGAGCCCATCGACGACGAGGGCAGGTTCGTTAACTCCAAGATCGTATGCCGTCACTTAGACCAGTTCGTACAGTTAGATGCTGAAGATATCGACTACATGGACGTATCTCCTAAGCAGCTCGTATCAGTATCAACAAGCCTTATCCCGTTCCTTGGCAACGACGATGCTAACCGTGCCCTCATGGGCTCCAACATGCAGCGTCAGGCTGTACCTCTCATCAAGCCTGAAGCACCTATTATCGGTACAGGTATGGAGTACAGAGCCGCTAAGGACTCCGGCGTTTGCGTAGTCGCAAATCACGACGGTGTCGTAACCTTCGTATCCGCTGACAGGATCGAGGTAACATGTGAGGACAAGACAGTTGACACATATCTCCTTGCTAAGTACCAGAGATCAAACCAGAGCACATGTATCAACCAGCGTCCTATCGTAACTATGGGCGAGCATGTCAAGGCCGGCGATATTATCGGTGACGGCCCTGCTACAGATAACGGAGAGCTCGCTCTCGGAAGAAACGTTCTCATCGGCTTTACAACATGGGAAGGTTACAATTACGAGGACGCTGTCCTTGTAAACGAGAGGATCGTAAGAGACGATGTTTATACATCTATCCACATCGAGGAGCACGAGTGCGAAGCACGTGAGACAAAGCTCGGTTCAGAGCAGATCACAAGAGAAGTTCCGAATGTAAATGACGACGCTCTCTCCAATCTTGATGAGAACGGTATCGTAATGATCGGTGCCGAGGTCAAGGATGGCGATATCCTGGTCGGTAAGGTTTCACCTAAGGGCGAGACAGACCAGACAGCAGAAGAGAGACTTTATAAGGCTATCTTCGGTGAGAAGGCACGTGAAGTTAAGGATACTTCCAAGAGAGTTCCTCACGGCGGAAGCGGTGTCGTTGTAGATGTCGTTGTTTCCACCAAGGAGACAAACGGCAACCTCAAGAACGGCGTTAACATGAGAGTACGTGTATATGTAGCTCAGAAGAGAAAGCTCTCTGTCGGCGATAAGATGGCAGGACGTCACGGTAACAAGGGTGTCGTTTCCAGGATCCTTCCTGAAGAGGATATGCCCTTCCTTCCTGATGGTACAACACTTGATATCTGCCTTAACCCTCTCGGCGTTCCTTCACGTATGAACATCGGCCAGCTTCTTGAGGTACACCTCGGAAGAGCAGCCAAGGCTCTTAATTGGAAGATCGCAACACCTGTATTCGACGGTGCTAACGAGAATGATATCGCAGATGCATTCAAGCTCGCAGGCATTGACTCAGACGGTAAGACAGTTCTCTACGACGGCCGTACCGGTGAGCCCTTCGAGAACAGAGTTACAGTTGGCGTTATGTACTACATGAAGCTGCACCACTTAGTTGACGATAAGATGCACGCAAGATCCACAGGACCTTACTCACTCGTTACTCAGCAGCCTCTCGGAGGTAAGGCTCAGTTCGGTGGACAGAGATTCGGTGAGATGGAAGTTTGGGCCCTCGAGGCTTATGGTGCTGCACATACCCTGCAGGAGATCCTGACAGTTAAGTCAGATGATATCGACGGCCGTTCCAAGACATACGATGCTATCATCCGCGGCAAGAATATTCCTGAGCCGGGTATCCCTGAATCCTTCAACGTCCTTGTTAACGAGCTCAAGGCTCTCGCTCTGGATGTACGCACATACACAGCAGACAAGGAATACGTTGCCGAGAACAGACAGCAGTATGAGACATACAACGAGGTAGACGATCAGATCCGTGCTTCTCTCGATGGTGAGGATGCTGTAGCACCCGGTGAAGAGCTGTATAACAACGGCTTCGTCGAAGCAGACGAGCTCGGCAATACAGTTGAGGACAAAGATCTGATCACCGACGATTTCGGCGACGATGACGGCGATATGTAAGGAGAGTTCAAATATATGAGTGACACAAATCATCTTACAAGAATAAGCATCCAGCTCGCTTCTCCCGAAGTTATCAAGAGCTGGTCACACGGCGAGGTAAAGAAGCCGGAAACTATCAATTACCGTACTCAGAGACCTGAGGTTGACGGACTCTTCTGCGAGAAGATCTTCGGACCTACAAGGAACTGGGAGTGCCGTTGCGGTAAGTATAAGAAGATCAGATTCAAGGGCATGATCTGCGACAAGTGCGGTGTTGAGGTTACAAAGAACACTGTACGTCGTGAGAGACTTGGACACATCCAGCTTGCCTGCCCTGTATCACACATCTGGTACTTCAAGACACAGCCTTCCAAGATAGGAACTCTCCTCGATCTGACAGTAAAGCAGCTCGAGAGCGTTCTTTACTATTCAAAGTACATAGTAATCAACCCCGGCAACCCCGAGGAGACCGGCCTCAATAAGATGGATATCATCACTGAGGACAAGTACAAGGAAGTAAGAGCCAAGTGCGGCAAGAATGCATTTGATGCACGCATGGGTGCTGAGGCTATCAAGATCCTGCTCTCTGAGGTAAACGTTGACGAGATCATCGAGGAGCTTAGCAAAGAGAAGTCCGGTTCTGTCAGCACACAGAAGAGACTTAAGATAGACAAGCGTCTCGAGATCGCTGAGGCATTCAAGGCATCCGGCAACAAGCCTGAATGGATGATCCTTGATGTTATCCCGGTACTTCCTCCGGAACTCAGACCGATGGTACCTCTCGATGGCGGACGTTATGCAACATCTGATCTTAACGATCTTTACAGAAGAGTTATCGGCAGAAATAACCGTCTTAAGAAGCTCCTGGATCTCGGCGCTCCTGAGATCATTGTCAGGAACGAGAAGAGAATGGTTCAGGAAGCAGTTGACGCCCTGATCGACAACGGCCGTCACGGCACACCTGTCAAGGGCTCCACATCTGCCACATCCAACAGACAGCTCAAGTCTCTGTCAGACATGCTCAAGGGTAAGCAGGGCCGATTCAGACAGAACCTCCTCGGTAAGCGTGTAGACTACTCCGGACGTTCTGTTATCATCGTCGGACCTGAGCTCAAGATGCATCAGTGCGGTCTCCCTAAGGAGATGGCGCTCGAGCTCTTCAAGCCCTTCGTAATCAAGAGGCTCGTTGAGCTCAACGACAAGCTCAACATCAAGACAGCACGTAAGCAGGTTGATGCCAGAGTACCTGATGTATGGGATATCCTCGAGGAAGTAATCCAGGATCACCCCGTGCTCCTCAACCGTGCTCCTACACTCCACAGACTTTCTATCCAGGCATTCGAGCCTGTACTTGTAGACGGTCGTGCCATCAAGCTCCATCCGCTGGTCTGCACAGGCTTTAACGCAGACTTCGACGGTGACCAGATGGCTGTACATGTACCTCTTTCTGCAGAGGCACAGGCAGAGGCAAGATTCCTCATGCTCTCAACAAACAACCTCCTGAAGCCTCAGGACGGTAAGCCGGTTACAGTTCCTACACAGGATATGATCCTCGGCTGCTACTATCTCACAACTGAGATCCAGGGCGACAAGGGTGAAGGCATGGTATTCACATCTGTTGATGAGGCAATGATGGCTTACCACGAGCACCAGCTCACACTCCACGCCATGATCAAGGTACGTGTTACACGTGAGGTAAACGGCAAGGAAGAGACAGGTCTTGTTGAGTCCACACTCGGAAGATTCATCTTTAACAGCATCGTTCCTCAGGACCTTGGATTTGTTGACAGATCCAAGCCGGAGAACCACCTTAAACTCGAGATCGACTTCCCTAAGCTTGCTGACCAGAGAAAGAAGGCAGAAGAGGCTAAGAAGAAGGATCCTAATAAGGAAGTCAAGCTTGAGTTTGCCATGGGCAAGAAGAAGCTCGAGAAGATCATCGCAAGATGCATCGCCGTACACGGTCTTGAGAGAACAACAGTATTCCTCGATGACGTTAAGGCAATGGGTTATAAGTACTCTACGATCTCCGGTATCTCCATCGGTATCGAAGACATGATCATCCCTGACATCAAGGACAAGATGATCGCAAAGGGTGATGCCCTCGTAGAGGAGATCAACCAGGCATCCGCTGAAGGTTTCTACTCCGAGAAGGAGCGTCACAACGAAGTAGTTAAGGTTTGGGCAGATACTACCAATGACATCACCCAGGCCCTCATGGATAACCTCGACATCTACAATCCTATCCGTATGATGGCTGATTCAGGTGCGAGAGGTTCCAACAACCAGATCAAGCAGCTCGCAGGTATGCGTGGCCTTATGCAGGATACGACCGGTGCTACGATCGAGATCCCGATCAAGTCCAACCTCCGTGAAGGTATGAACGTGCTCGAGTTCTTTATCTCATCACACGGTGCCCGTAAGGCCCTCTCAGATACGGCTCTTAAGACCGCTGAGTCAGGTTACCTCACAAGACGTCTTGTTGATGTTGCCCAGTCTGTAGTTGTTACTGAAGAAGACTGCGGTACTGATGACTTCACATGGGTCAAGGAGATCACTGAGGTTTCCAACAACTCCAAGAACGTTATCAAGTCCCTCTACGACCGTCTCTATGGCCGTTATGCAGCTGAGGACATCAAGTCCTACCAGACAGGTGAAATAATCGTTAAGAAGAATGAGCTTATCGACGCTCTTAAGGCAGAGGAAATAAGTGATTCTGTCGATCAGGCTAAGGAAGAAGCAAAGCAGGCACGTCAGGCTATTGCAGACTCCGTTAAGATCAAGGGTGAGGTTACACCCGAAAAGCTTGCTGAGCAGTCAGACAAGATCGAGGCTAAGCTTGCTGAGGCAGAGGCTAGTGGCAAGATACTTACAGAGCAGCAGATCGATGACCTTGGCAAGATCAAGATCAGGTCAGTATTTGACTGCCGTTCAAAGCGCGGTGTATGCTCCAAGTGTTATGGTATCAACCTTGCAACCGGCAGGAGCGTATCCGTAGGTGAAGCTGTAGGTATCATCGCAGCTCAGTCTATCGGTGAGCCTGGTACACAGCTTACAATGAGAACGTTCCACTCCGGTGGTATCGCAGGATCCGGTGAGGATATCACACAGGGTCTCCCTCGAGTTACAGAGATCTTCGAGGCAAGAGATCCTAAGGGTCACGGTATCATCTCTTCTGTTCCGGGTTCCGTTAAGATCAACGTTAACTCCAAGACAAAGCAGAAGACTATTGTCGTAACACCTATCTATGAGAAGGATGCTGAGCCTATCCTCGATGCTAAGGGCAATCCTATCGAGAGAATGGAGTACAAGGTTCCTTCTCATGCTACTATCACAGTTAAGAATGGTCAGATCATCGAAGCAGGTGACCAGATCATCGACGGTAAGATCGATCCTAAGGAGATCCTCAAGGTTAAGGATATCCGTGCCGTACAGAAGTACATCATCAGCGAAGTAACCAAGGTTTACTACACAGGTGGTGGTGTTAACATCAACGACAAGCACATTGAGATCATCGCTAAGCAGATGATGCGCCGTGTTAAGATCGATGATCCGGGTGATACAGCATTCATGACAGGTACAACAGTTGACCTTTATGACTTTGTCTCCGAGAACGAGAAGTGCGAAGCAGCAGGTAAAAAGCCCGCAGAAGGCAAGACCATCCTCCTTGGTATCGCAAAGGCTGCAAGTGCTTCAGACTCCTTCATGTCTGCAGCATCCTTCCAGGAGACAGCCAAGGTCCTCACAGACGCCGTTATCAAGGGCAAGGTCGATCCGCTCCTCGGCATCAAGGAGAACGTCATCATCGGTTCCCTCATTCCTGCAGGTACAGGCATCGCAGCTCACAACGACATCACAGCTGTTCCTGTTCTTAAGGAGAATGCGGAGATCATCACAGGACACCAGTATGGTGCCGAAAGTAGTGACAGCGCCCTCTTCGAGAATCCTTATCTCGAGGAAGTACGCAAAAAGAATGCCATCCTTGACGAACAGGCCAAGGAACAGGCTGTCAAGGAAGCTGAGAAGGAGAAAGACAAGAAGTAAGACAAATGTCTTGTTTTTGTAAACTTTAGAGGCTGATAAGGGTTTATAATAACGCCGGATGGTAATCTAATCATCCGGCGTTTTTATGCATTTTTGCCACAGTAGTTCGGATAATCGCTCTGTGGGTGGTGTATAATTAGTTAACTTTATAAAGGAGAGGCAGAGCAGTTTAATGGTTTTCAAACACAATCGTAAACAGAGCATCCTTGCAATTGCGGTAGCATTCTTTGCTGCAGTCCCTGTGATCTGTCTGCCTATCGGTATAAGGAACGGGATCAACCCTGGGATTGTTATTAAAGAAGCATACGAGCAGTTGTTCGGTATCAGGAATATAGGCGATGAAGAAGTAGTCATCGAGGACTGGGCACTTGTATCTGATGTATCCGAGCTTGTAGAGGCACCTAGTGACATCGAACTGCCTGAGCAGGGCGAGATCGGTGAGATGTCAGCAGAGCTCGAGGACTATTCAGATGTATCCAAGTACGTTGTATACCAGCAGTACGATGAATCAGATCTCCCCATAGAGCTTCTCGATACCCAGTATTTTGCTGCAGACGAGACTACATATTATGTCAGAGCAAGACAGTCTATCCTTAAGGAAGAGCCTAATATGGACTCTGTTACCCTTAAGTCACTGCATTTAGGTCAGCGTGTAACCCAGATCGGTATCGGCGATTCCTGGTGCAAGATCAGGACTGAAGACGGAGCTGAGGGCTATGTCCTCAAGGGATCCATCCAGGATACTATGCTTACTATCGAAGTCGACGACACTGTTTGGGTAGATACAGACAGCCTTATCGTAAGAGCAGAGCCTTCTACCAATGCTGAGGAGGTCATGGTCGTAAACGACGAGACAAAGCTCTATGTATCAGCTATCGTCGGCGATAAGTGGTATAAGGTTACAACAACAGGCGGACAGTCCGGTTATGTATATATGTCCTACACAACACATACACCTCCGCCGACTCCCACACCTACACCTACTCCCCGCCCAAGATCATCAGGCGGCAGCAGGAGATCATCTGGTGGTGGTTCTTCGCAGAGCTATGGCGATACATCAAGACTCCCTGTAATCACGGGTGTTAACGGTGAGAGTATCGTATCCATCGCAGAATCCATGCTCGGCGTACCTTATGTATATGCAGGTGAGTCCAGGAGCGGTATCGACTGCAGCGGCCTTGTTAAGTATTGCTACGCTCAGGTCGGAATCTATGTACCGCACGGTGCGACTCAGATATACAGGAATTCAGGTGTATCAGTTCCAAGAAGTGATATTGCTCTGGGCGATGTAGTCTGCTACGACTACGGAAGCTATTGCGGACACGTTGCGATCTATGTCGGAGGCGGACAGGTAATCCATGCATCCAATTCCAGAGGTAACGTAAGATACGGTAACGTCGACATGATGGCGATCAAGGCCATTAAGAGACTTATCCAGTAAATCAGGATAACTAAACTGACTATAAGGTTGCGGTAATATCGCAACCTTTTTAGTTTGCCTGCAAACCCAAAAGCCTGCAGGATTTGATAGAATATGTTTGAAGTTTATTTTTAAGAGGTAACAAGCATGCTGGATCTGAGTTTAACGCAATTTGTAGAAGAGCTTGCATCGGGGGCTCCGGTGCCGGGAGGCGGAGGAGCGTCAGCTCTTGCAGGCAGTTTATCTGCAGCACTTGCCTCAATGGTAGGTAACCTTACTTCAGGCAAGAAGAAATATGCCGAATACCAGCAGGAAATAGAGGAGATCATTGCCAAAGCAACGGATCTTGCCGAGCAGTTTGAGTCACTGATAAAAAAGGATGCCGAGGTTTTCGAGCCCTTATCCAAAGCATACGGGATCCCTAAGGATGAGCCCGGCAGGGACGAGGTCCTTGAGAAGTGTCTTATGGATGCAGCCAAGGCTCCCTGCGAGATGATAGACAGGAGCTTAGAAGTTGCGGATATCCTTGCAAGGCTTGCAGACATAGGTTCAAGGCTTGCCATAAGCGATGTTGGAACAGCCGCAGCTTTATGCAGTGCAGCTGCAAAGGGCGCTGCCATGAACGTCTACATCAACACCAAGCTCCTCAAGGATCAGGATACGGCAGCTAAGATAAATAGAGATGTGGATTCCAAGATAGAACAGATTACAAGGATCTGCGACGAGGTTTACACCAAGGTTGAACTCGGACTCAGGCCCGGAAAGCAGGCATAAGATATGTTAAGACTCGCAGGTAAGGAAGTATCAGACAAGATCCTGGAGCAGCTCAGGGGATCTATCGAAGAATTAACGGCCAAGGGTCGTGTGCCTACACTTGGCGTTCTAAGAGTCGGCGCAAGAGAAGACGACCTGTCTTACGAGCGCGGCCTTAAGAAGAAATTCGAGCAGGCAGGTGCAGGAGTCAAGGTAACAGAGCTTCCCCTGGAATGCACTCAGCAAGAGCTGGACAGCGCCTTCGATCAGATGAACAAAGACGACAACATCCATGGCATCCTGGTATTCAGGCCCTTACCTAAGCATCTTACTGACGAGCACCTTATTGAGACTATAGATCCCGGCAAGGATTCAGACTTTATGGATATAAGGAATATGGCCGGCGTCCTTGCAGGCAGGAAGGATGCTCCTGCGCCTTGCACCGCAGAGGCCGTTATGGAGATAATCCACCACTACGGCATCGAGACTAAGGGCAAGAAGGCTGTCGTACTTGGCAGGAGCCTTGTTATCGGCAAGCCTGTAGCTATGCTCCTTATAACAGATAATGCAACGGTTACCGTGTGCCACACCAAGACTCAGGACATCAAGGCTGAGTGTCAGTCAGCAGACATAATCGTTGCCTGCTGCGGCGTCGCAAAGATGGTTACAAGAGACTTTGTCCATGAAGGTCAGGTCATATTGGATGTAGGCATGAACGTAGATGAGAACGGTAAGCTCTGCGGAGATGTCGACTACGACGGAGTATCTGAGGTAGCCAGCGCCATAACTCCGGTTCCGGGAGGCGTAGGAACAGTAACAACTGCGGTTCTCCTGAGGCATGTTGTAAACAACTGTAGACTTATGCACGGGTAATAAAATGGCTAAGGGTAAGGCAGACTGCAACAATTGTCAGGTTGCAGATAAATGCGGAGGATGTAAATATACCGGCTGCTCTTATACAAAGCAGCTGATAAAGAAACGGGAATACATCCAAAGCCTCCTGCCTGACTCTGTAAGACTAGAGCACATAATACCTGCAGACGATCCCTTTTACTACAGGAATAAAGTCCATTCTTCCTTCAAGCGCATTAAGAATGGGCGCATAATCTGCGGTCCTTATCAGGCTGATTCCCACAGGATAGTCGAGGTGGATAGTTGCCTCATCGAGAATAAGACCGCAGGCCTTATAATCCGCGACTGCGCCAAGATCGCAGCGAAACTTAAGATCAATATCTATAACGAGGTCACGGGCCGGGGCGAGCTGCGGCGTGTGCTTGTAAGAGTATCTGAGACCACCGGCGATGTAATGGTCGTTATCGTTATCGGCAGCAAGTACTTTAAGGGCAAGAACGCATTTATCAAGGAGCTCTTAAGGATGCATCCGGAGATCACGACCATCCTGATAAGCGTTCATTCCAAACACAACTCCATGATCCTTGGCGACACTATACGGAAAGAATACGGTCCTGGATATATCACCGATACCGTCCTTGGAAGCACGTTCAGGCTCTCGGCAAGTTCTTTCTTCCAGGTGAACAGGAAGCAGTCCGAGAAGCTTTATTCAACGGCATTAAGGCTTGCAGAAGTAAAGCCTGATGAAGAGGTATTGGATTGTTATTCCGGCATTGGAACCATATCCCTTGCCTTTGCCAAGTTTGCAGGACATGTAACGGGCGTTGAGAATAACAAAGATGCTGTAGAAGATGCGATCAGGAACAAGAAGATAAACAAGGTAAAGAATTGCGATTTTATCCTGGCTGATGCAACAGAATATATGGTCAGCAAAGCGCAGGAAGGATCGGGCGTAGATACAGTGATCTTAGATCCTACCAGGCTTGGCACCACGCCTGAATTTATAAAGGCCTGCGGGATCCTCTCTCCAGGTAAGATCATCTATATCTCCTGTGGTCCGGAATCTCTTGCCAGGGACCTTAAACTCTTTGCACGCCAGGGATACAAAGCGACTGTAGCTGTTCCGGTAGATATGTTTCCCTGGACTTCGCATGTGGAGACTGTGTGCCTCTTGAGCAACACCCAAAGACCAAAGAAAGAATCCTATATTACGCTTGATGTGGAGATGGAAGATTACTACCGCATCAAGAATGAAGGGAAGAATTCTACCACCTAAAGTTCAGCCTCACAATCGAATAGGAATTTGAATAGATAAGCTACAGATGCGGAGACGATTTAACAGATTTAACATGAAAAAGTTCCTTGGCACCTAAATAGAGCACCGCATCTAATCCCAACTTGCGAAGGTTGGGATTATTTTTGTGCCTGCGCAAGAAGTAATGACAATGTGTTGACAACAGACGAATAAATGCATATAATATAGACAGAATGGAGGTGTATATCATGGCTACTACGAATCTAAATATCAGAACTGATAAGGAAATAAAAGACCAGGCCGACAGGATTTTTTCCGAGCTGGGTCTGAATATGACTACAGCTATCAATATGTTCCTCAGAACAACGATACGGGAAAACGGGATTCCTTTTGCTCTTAAGCTGGATGTGCCGAATGAAACAACCGCTGCGGCAATCGAAGAGGGCAGGCGTATCGCTTCCGACAGCAGCGTGAAGGGCTACACCAATATGGATGACCTTAAGGCGGCACTGGAAGTATGAAGTACGAGGTAAAGTTTACAAACCAGTTCAAGAAGGATCTGAAGCTGGCGAAGAAACAGAACAAGGATCTGGATAAATTGTTTGAGGTCGTGAATATTCTTGCTGACGGTGGAACGCTGGATGCAAGGTATCGCGACCATGATCTGTCCGGCAACTATAAAGGGACAAGGGAATGCCACGTTGAGCAGGACTGGCTCCTGGTATATGAGATCCGTGATGAGGTGCTTGTACTCATGCTTTATCGTCTCGGAACGCATTCGGAGTTGTTTAAGAAATAGGCCGTACAGACAGGAGTGCATCGACCAGTTCCCATTCGCGTCCTCATTGCCATACAAAACACAACAGGGACACCAACGCAAGCATAAACATCTTACTAAAGGGGCTGTCAGTAGCCTGAATACCGACAAATACCGTAGGGCATACGGAAATTTACGCTTGTGGAGACCGTGTAAAACTAAAGCTTTTGTAGCAATGTAGTGGTCGCTGAAACAAGAATCCCACGACTTTAGTCGTGCGGAGTGTCAAATGAAAATGACATGGAATATGCGATTTATATCGATTCCGAAGGTAATGCCTTGTCAAAAGAAGACGAGGACATTGTTTCTCGACATAGTGATAGTATCCGAAATCTACTTATGATGGCAGATGAAAGGTGGGGCATTTTCGACTGAAACAGAAATCTATAAAATCAAGCTTGTAAGGATATAACACGACACCTGCACTGCCATCATCAGCGGAGAGCGGCATAACGACAAAAGCACCTCTGAACCATAACGGCTCGGAGGTGTTTCTGTATCTGTGTCCTTATTCCTTTATTGTGATTTCACTCACATTTAACAATAAGCGAACCGAGCAGATGAAGAAAAATGCCGCATTGGGCAATAAACTTCAACGTGTGGATCGACTTTAAAGCAAGGAATTGCTATTCTTATTCACGCTACCCACCCAAGGCATGTCGAGTGCGTAGTATGATGTTAAGGGAAAATACATAAAGCCGACAAGAGTGTTTGAACTGGAAGATGGTGTCGGCATTTATAGAAACAGGAGAAGATGAAGATGTGTACAGCAGCAACTTATTATGCAAAGGATCACTATTTCGGACGCAATCTGGATCTGGAATTTTCTTATCACGAAGAGATTACTATTGTACCAAGAAACTATCCCTTTATCTTTCGCAAATGCGAGGGCATCAATCATCATTATGCAATGATCGGAACAGCGTTTGTTGTGGAGGGGTATCCGCTCTTCTATGATGCCGTAAATGAGAAAGGCCTTGGAATTGCCGGATTAAATTTTCCCGGGAACGCTGCTTATAAGGCAGAAGTTCCAGATGCGGACAATGTAGCACCATTTGAATTCATACCATGGATCCTCAGTCGCTGTGCCGATGTCGATGAGGCAAAGAAACTTATTTCCCGGATGAATCCGGTAAATATAAATTTTAGCCCGGAGCTTCCGTTAACGCCGTTGCATTGGATGATTGCGGATAAAAAAAGAACGATTGTAGTTGAACCTCTAAAAGATGGCATCAGAGTATACGATGATCCGGTGGGGGTCATGACCAACAATCCAACCTTTGATCAGCAGATGTTTCATCTCAGCAATTATATGCATTTGTCAAATAAACCTGTGACAAATACTTTCGCCAAGGGTCTGGAGATTACGGAATACAGCCGTGGAATGGGCGCGATGGGAATGCCCGGTGATCTTTCCTCTGCATCAAGGTTTGTGAAGGCGGCGTTTACCTGCATGAATTCAGTTTCCGGCAATTCGGAGGAGGAAAGTGTAAGCCAGTTTTTCCACATTCTGGGGTCCGTAGAGCAACAAAGAGGCTGTGTTTGTCTGGGCGAAGGAGAATATGAGATAACCGTATATTCTTCCTGCTGTAACATGGATCGGGGAATTTACTATTACAGAACATATGAGAATTCTCAGATTACAGCCGTAGATATGCACAAAGAGGCAACAGACGGAGAAGCATTGATTCGGTATCCGATGATCAAAGAACCGCAGATACGATATCAAAACTGATCTATTTTTGATTGCCTGTCCAAACCGTGATTCTAGCCGGCATTTGTCCTTTTGTTCTGTGCCATAACGCCCGCCAACGGATGCGGAACATAAGGTTCTTCCAGATAAGCGATCTCGGAATCCTTAAGCTCTATATCCACCGCCTTTACAGCACCCTCAATATGATGGAGCTTTGTTGCGCCCACAATCGGAGCAGTTACTTTTGTAAGAAGCCAAGCCAGGGAAAGCTCTGTCATCGTCACGCCACGCTTCTCGGAAAGCTCCGCCACACGGGAGATGATCACATTGTCCTGATCCGCCGTGGCATCATACTTGAACTTTGCATAGGCGTCCTCTACGGCACGTTTTGTATCGCTTTCTCCCGGCTTTCTGGAAAGGCGTCCGCTTGCCAGCGCACTGTATGGAGTAAGAGCAATATTTTCTTCCTCACAATACGGAACCATTTCCCGCTCTTCCTCACGAAAGATCAGGTTATAATGTCCCTGAATGGATACGAATTTTGCAAAGCCTTCTTTTTCAGCAAGTGCATTTGCCTTTGCAAGCTGCCATGCAAAGCAGTTAGAAATGCCTATATATCTTGCTTTCCCTTCTTTCACGATGCGGTTTAGCCCGTCCATCACATCCTCTATAGGCGTATTCCAGTCCCACATATGATAGATATATAGATCCACATAATCCATGCCAAGATTCGCAAGGCTTGTATTGATCATGTTTTCAATATGCTGCTGCCCGCTGATTCCGTTTTCAATCTCGTCCGGTGTGCGTGGAAGAAACTTTGTCGCAACAACTACAGCTTCACGCTTTGCGAAATCCCGGAGCGCACGCCCGACAAACTGCTCACTTGTGCCTCCCTGATAGGCAATCGCCGTATCATAGAAATTCACGCCCAAATCAAGCCCACGCTTGATGATCTCTCTGGAATGCTCCTCGTCAATCGTCCAGTTATGTTGTCCCTTTGCAGCATCACCGAATCCCATACATCCCATACAGATGCGGGACACATTCAGATCGGAATTTCCAAGTTTAACATACTTCATCTCTCATCCCTCCTCGTCATATCGCCTGACACAGAGGTATCACTGTTAAACTGTTTGCTATGTTGTTTATTCTTTCTGGCCATCTAACGGAAACCTCTTTTCCTTATGATACAATGGTTTTGATTAATAAGTCATTTCATTTTTGCTAGAAAGAATACTAACATCAGATTGATCCGAGAGAGAGGTTCGACGGTTTTTGAAGGGAAGATCCTTGGCGGATGCATTGATTGTTACATTAAAGATAATAGTGGAAAAAATACCCTTGCGTTAGGTATTGCTTGTTACGCAGCGTCATGTTGTAGGATACATGGCGAAAGGAGGTGAAGGCTATGTCAAAATACACGACGGGAGAACTTGCAAAACTCTGTGGTGTAACTGTCCGAACGGTTCAGTATTATGACACCAGAGGTATCCTGATCCCCAGTGAGCTTTCTGAAGGCGGAAGACGTCTCTACTCGGATGACGATCTGAAGCGCATGAAGATCATCTGTTTTCTGCGTGACACGGGTCTTCCCATAGATGCTATCTCACAGATCCTGAAGGAAGAGCATCCTGAGAAGGTGATCTCGCTGCTGATCGAACAACAGGAAACCGCTCTTTCGGATGAGATCTCAGAGAAGCAGGAAAAACTGGAAAAGCTCCGTGAACTGAAAAACGGGCTGAAAGGCAAAACAGAATTCTCTCTTGAAACCATCGGTGACATAGCCGTCATTATGGAAGGCAAGAAAAAATTGAGAAGAATGAGATGGATGATGGTATTGACCGGAATACCGGTTACTGCGCTGCAATGGTTTTCCGTTATCATCTGGATCGCGAGAGGCATATGGTGGCCGTTCGTCATCTGGGCTCTGGTGGCTGCTGTTTGGGGTACATTAATCAGCCGTTACTACTTCAATCATGTAAAATACATCTGTCCGGAATGTCACGAGGTATTCAAACCTGCTCTGAAGGAAGCCTTCTGGGCGAATCATACCCCTACGGCCCGCAAGCTGACCTGCACTGCGTGCGGGCATAAAGGCTTTTGTGTAGAGATCTGGGGAGGGAAGGAACAATGACAGAGTTTGAGAACATCGTTACCAGCAATAGCAGCATCATTTCTCTGATAATCACGGTCATTCTGATGATCGCGATCCCGGTAATCTTCTTCATCTACTGGCGCAGGAAGAATAAAGAGCAGACAAATATAAGCTGGCTTATTGCAGGTGCTATTGGCTTCCTCGTTTCTGCCCGTGTGTTGGAACTCGGCGTCCATTATTTCTGCATAATTGCGGATAATCCCATATCCCGGTTCATCAACGGAAGCACCGTAGCTTTCGTCCTTTAT
Organism: Mageeibacillus sp. UBA6976; assembly: GCA_002450155.1. Lineage (GTDB taxonomy): Bacteria > Bacillota > Clostridia > Saccharofermentanales > Saccharofermentanaceae > Saccharofermentans. Next base: position 42,306 of record DJYO01000028.1, read on the forward strand.
GGGATCATTATGGCGGGGGTTTTTGAGGAATGTGGAAGACATATCATTATGAAAACCATTTTGAAAAAGAACCGCACTCGTGAAAATGCAGTTCTGTATGGTATCGGTCATGGTGGCATCGAGATATTGGCGGTTATTCTGCCTTCCATGATCTTTACTCTTATCATTGCCATAGTTTTCTCTTCGGGGGACACCGAAAATGCGCTCCGAACACTGAAGATTACGGAAGAGACTGCTGAGGCTGCGCTTCCGTCCGTGCAGACTGCAGCCTCGTTTGGTTACGCCATGATGGCGATGAATGTCATTGAGCGTTTGTTCGCAATGTGCCTCCATATCGGGCTTACCGTCATCGTATATTACGGCATCGTAAACGGGAAGAAAGCCTTCCTGCCGTTAGCGATCGTCCTGCACATGATAATGGATACGTTTGCTGCTTTATACCAAAGAGGCGTAACTCCGTTGTGGGCAGTTGAGGTATGGATTGCTATTTGGAGTATGGTAGTTGTATTCATTGCTGTGAAGCTATACAGAAAAATGAAAGCAACGACGGTATAGTGGAAACAAGATTCAGATATATCAAAGACGGATTCGAAGGAATCCTTTACAAAGCGCAAAGGGAAGATGACAGGCTCTTGATAGTCGTACAAGGACTTAAAGGGCTTGATCTTCCTTGTAGATATGCAGAGCTTTTTTGCGTAAGAGAACATAACATAAGGCTTTTGTATTTCTTTGACGAGTGGGATCTGAAGGGGACAGAGGAGAACGAGATCCCTGTGGACAGGATAAACGGAGATATTCTTTTGCTTACGTCCACACATGACGAATCGGTACCTGCAAAACGCGATGCCGAATTGCTTGTAAAAAGGCTTCAAAGAAGCGGGTTCAAACATGGCTTCAAGCATATTGATTCAAAGACCGGGAGCCATAATCTGGGGTACTTTCCCGTGAATAACAACATGCTGCCGAGAGAGAAGAAATATCCGGAAGAATGTCAGAGTGCCCGGGAAGAAACCTTGGAGTTAATATTAAATACCTTGGATAAGTGGAGTGTATAGGCGTCTGATTATGGGTTGGGGGAGTTAAACTGTTTGGGTATAATGCTTCTGTATGGATAATTAGGAGGTGAGGATATGCAGGTATTGTCTGACAACAATAAACTCTGGGAGATGCTTCATGACCAATATGGTTTTAGGCCCCGATATACTGATAAGACATACTGCTGGATAGAGCCGCCTAAACCATATAAGGTGTTTACCCTTCCTTTGCATTGCTGGAATGAGCAGCAGGAAAGACTTGTAAATTCCTTCTTTATAAGGCTTGATCTGAATGAGTTATTCGCACTGGATTGGGAGCATGACTGTTTTACCTATGATCCTGCTGAAGAGCTCCCTTTGCATTTTGAATATCAGGACGAACAAAGGAAATGCGCCGTGTATTTCCCGAGCTATTATCCGGATGGCGATTATTATTTCTTTGGTGACGCTGATTGGAAATACGGTCTGTTCGGTCATCCGTGGCTGCGTGAGATCGTTGTAACCGGCGAAGCTTTGATACAGCTGTTTGAGGACAATTCTCAAGCATTGGAAATATCAGTAAAATAGAGCGGTATATAAACTTAAAGGGGATATATTTTTATGATCACAAATATAGGAACTCAGACTATCGAGACAGAACGGCTGATACTCCGCCGGTTTGAGTATTCAGACATAGATTCTGCGCTTCGTAATTGGATCGGCGATGAGAAGACGCAGTGGGATTACGGTGAGCCCTGTTATTCAACTGCTGAGGAAGTACGGGAGTTGTTCGATACGAAATATATCGTTTCCTACTCAAAGCCTGATTACTACAGGTGGGCGGTCATAGAGAGGGATACTCTTGAATGCATTGGACAGATCGCTTTTTTTACTCTGGATTCTAACAATAACCATGGCGAGATAGAGTATGTTATCGGCCCCGCATTTCAAGGAAGGGAATATGCCACTGAGATTACAAAAGCCGTTATTAGCTTTGGCTTCGATAAGATAAACCTGCATAGGATCGAGATCGATTGCAGAACGGAGAATACGGCATCTCAAAGAGTTATTGAGAAGTGCGGCTTAACCTTCGAAGGGATTTTCCGTGATTTCTTCTGGCGTAAAGATCACTATGAAGGCAGGAAAGTTTATTCGATCCTAAAGAAGGATTGGATCGCAAGTAATAGGGATTAACCGGACATAACAGTTACCGAAGGATCTATTACGGCCACGGTAATCCCACGGAAAATTGATCTTTAAGAGTTCTTCTTTCCTACCTGTTCGAGCACTACAGCGATAGCTCCGAAGAGTACGCCTGCTACGGGCCATACGATCCAGGTGTAGTTCCAGTTTCCTGTGATGAAGCTCCATGCAAGATATCCTGCGGTAACTAACATCCAGTATGCGGGAGCAACAGTCTGGAGGAGCTTGTTCTCTTTGCGGGACCTGGAGTAATCTTCTTCCTGAAGGATCTTGTTATAGCTGTCCTTTAACATGCCTGCGCGGATTATAATGAACACACCGAGGGAGATAAACAGCAGAAGGAGCGCAGTACCTACCATACATGCGGGCTCGCTCTCGCCGCTGATGAAAGCAGCAGCCATGAGCACCATTACGCCTAAGAGGATCGAGACAACTCCGAATGTGATGCTCATTGCAAACTTGGGTGTAAACTTCTCGGCTCTTGCGCGGACCGCACCGTCAACACCGTAAGCCGTCTCAAAGACCTCCTCTTCGAGCCATTTCCACTTTGACAGCATTATGCCTGCCGGGATAAAGAAGACAAGGGAAACGGCAACGATAAGGAACAGTCCTATTACGCCTATAGCACTTGCTGCGCCTACTGTTATAGGAAGCACTCCCGCCATCTGGCCTGCGACCAAAAGGAGCAACGGTACTGCGCAGGATACGCAGATGGATGCACCCAGGGCGATCTTAGAAGAATTTGTGTTTACAGTATCAAGATAGGTGTTTGCTTCTTCTAGGGATAATGTCCGGGATGCACGTTCTGAATCGTCAGTGCCTTCTTGAGGGACTATTACTTCCAGATCATCTTTGAGCAGATAGTCCGTGCTGACACCGAAGAGTCTGCTCATCTCGAGGATGCGCTGAAGATCCGGGACCGACTGCGCGCCTTCCCATTTGCTGACCGACTGTCTGGACACGCCGAGCTTGTCTGCGAGTTCTTCCTGGGACCAGCCCAGCTTCTTACGTTCGTTGATTATCTTGTCTGCAAGTATCATATGTATTACCTCTCCAATATGGTTAAATTCTATCAGACATTTGTGCACTTGTCTTATGCAGGTAGGATACTCCGGATGGCTGTTTACCAGCAAGAAAGCCTGCTTGTAACTTTGTCAACTGACAGTTGCAACCGGCAGTTTACACGCTTTACAGATGCCTTTTCAGATGTAAAGACACACTTTATTAAGGAGATTCCGCAACATAAATGAGGTATCATCTGTATATAGGGTAGCAAAGCAATAGGGGGATTACTATGAGAATTAATAAGGTCGTGACAGATATACTTATCGGAGCGCTTTGTATGACTGCGATATGCAGCTGTACTCCCGAATCTCAAAAGAAAGACAAGGATGAGGTTTATGCCACTGAAGGTTCCGCTCTTTCGGAACCTCAAGTAACTTCGGAGCTCTGCGAACTGCCTGAGAGAGAAGCGATCATATATGTTCACTATGATAACTATTCCGAGGGGTATCAGGCGAGGGATGTTCTCGTGATGTCGGACGGAAGGGTGTATGTGTCAGAGGAGCATTTCACGAGCCCCACGGAAGAAAGCTCTGAGCCGCTGCCGCCGGAGGACAGGCTTCAGATGCTGATGTTAAGCACTCTCCCCACCGCGCTGTTTGATGTGGACGCGCTCACGGTGGCTTACAGTTACATGCAGCATGTAGGGCCGGATGCTGAGTTTATCTATGATGATGAGGTCGTCTGTGACGGAGGTTATTCATATACCGAGGTCAACGCCGGCGGCGAGTGGATCAAGATCAGTGAGGGCGGCGCGTACACCGGATATCTGGATGATGACTACGCCATGGCAGCTTTGCAGACCATCCGTGATGAACTTTCGAAATTGGACCTGGATGCGGCCGCGCATATCTATTCAAGGGATATTACTTTCGTTAAGACTTACGAGCTTGGAGATGCAGCTCTTACTCCCTGCAAGATGCTGATAACCAATATGGATGAGCTTCGCGCCTTTGACGAGATGACCGGGATCGGTCTTGAGGAGAATGAGTGCTTTGAGGGATTCGGCGACAGCGATTATGATTGGTTCTATTCCAGCTGCATCGCCGTGGAGATCATCGCTTACGATGAAGTGTTTAGTATCGACACCGTTGAGGCAGACGCATTTATCGTATCCGATGATTATGTCGGCTTCAGTTCTCTTGCATCACTTAAGATGGCAACGACTGATCTGAGGCTCGGCACGGATAAGTATTACTGCCATGTAGCCGTTGTTCCCGCATACGACATGAGCGTATATGACGGGTTTGCGGAATAAGCTGTAAGTGGTCAGATCAAGGATCTAAGGGGAACAGGACCTGAGATTCGAACAGGTATCCGTAGGATATGGGAGTGCACTTCATGGAGAGTTCACCACCGTAACAGGAGGCGGCATTCCTTATGTTTTTGATGCCGAATCCGTGGGATTTTTTATCTGACTTGTTCGTCTCGATCTCTCCGTTTCTGATAACCACCTCATGTTCTGTGGGATTGGAAACAGATATCATAAAGAAATTGTCGGTCTTTCTGAAGTCAAGATCTATCACCTTGAACGCCCCGTCTGTCTCCATGCCCGATACAGCCTCAATGGCGTTATCCAGAAGGTTTGCCAGGATCTTACACATGTCAGTGGGTGAGATATCGACTCCGGAGATAACACCGGAGGATTTAAGAGTTGCGCCTGCCTGCTTTGCCTCCTCCTTTTTGCGCATGATGATGGCATCGGCTATAGTGTCTCCCGTATGGGCAGATACTTCGGTGGTGGATAGTCCCTCGCCAAGTTCGCCCAGATACTCCCTCATCTTGTCGTATTCTTTGTTCTCCAGCAGGAGCATCAGCACCTGGATATTATTCTTCATGTCGTGCCTCATAGCCCGGACTTCCGTATCGGATCTGGCAGCGGCTTCGAAATACCTGGCCTCCGATTCTATGAGGTCCTCGTTGGCATGGTTTAGCGCAATATAATCGTCCCTCTCTTTCCTCGTCGCCCTGATATAGAAGAGCAGGAAGACGAAGGCCAGGGCACTAAGGCTCAGGAGGATAAAGAAGGGTTTGGTGGCGGATGCGAAATCAGGATCGGAGTTATCTTCATAGCCGATGCCCGTGGCAAGTGTCAGGATAAGTGAAAGGGCCAGGAGTACGGGTATGGGCACAGCCTCCTCATCCTTCTCCTTTCTCAGCCGTGCTATCATGGCAAAGAAGATAAACTCCAGGAACATGATAAGAAGTTCAGTGAGAATAAAGACAGTAAGAACTATAGCCTTATTATCCCCTTGTACGCCCGGGAAGAGCTGTGACTTAAGGGAACTTAAGATATTACGGACATCTGAGACTATGTCCATAGAGAAGAAGACCACGAGGATCCTCTTCCACCATTTCCCCTCCATGCTTATCACCAAGGCTGCAAAGAGGATAAAGATCTGGATGAGAACGACAACAAGAATGCTGCCGGTGACCTCCACAGAGCCGCTTTCATCTCTCGAATTTACCATGAAGACCGATGTGATGATGCCCGTGATAATAGAGATCAGGTATACCCACTTGATCCCACGGAGCCTGTACCTCGAGGTGCCTGAGATAAAGTATACCGTAAGTGGGCCCAGAAACAGCGGGGGTATGACGATCAGCAGTGCGTATAAGATATCAGTCATTAACGTCCCGTTCTCCTTATGAATTCGAAGAGTCCGTCCTTTACTTCCTTTGCCTTGCCACGGGCGATGGGAACGATATCCCCGTTATCCATGACGACTTCCCCGGAATTTACCTTCCTTACATGGGCCAGGGAGATCATATAGGACCTGTGCACCTTAAGAAAGTCCCGGGAGAGGGAATCGATGGTCTTTATCGCTTCCGCAAATCTCATTCGCGTCTCATGGGAAGCTCCCTTAAAGACAAAACGTACTGAATTATTGGAGGCTTCGGCGTAGATAAGGTCCTTTATGGGGAGGATGATGTCTTCGCCCTCCTCCCGGAGGACTATCTTCTCGTCTTCCTTGAGCCTCTTCTCCAGATCCTGAAGTGTAGACCTGAGTTTATCGGGGTCCACGGGCTTTGCCAGGAAGCGGAAGGCATCCACCTCGTATCCCTCCATAGCCATCTCCGTGTGGCTGGTAAGAAAGATTATGGGGACATCCCTGTTTATCTTGCGTATGGCTTTGGCGCAGCTCATTCCGTCAACATCTTTCATCTCGATATCCAGGAATACAGCATCCGGTTCAAATCCGCTTGCTATGCTCTTAAGGAGCTCGGATCCGTCGGAATAAAGAAAGCAGCTGGCGTCTTCTCTGCCGTAGAGCAAGGTTATAGCGGAAGCTGTCTGCTCCCGGAATACGCTCTCATCATCTACAACAGCGATACGCATTGCTGCTCTCCTTTGTTTTTTTGTCAGTTTATCACTTAACCTATCGTCTTGCCATTTTCCAGGACCACGGTCCTCGTGCCGTAGGATGCGCACTTCTCGGAGTGGGTTACCTGAAGGATGGTAAGCCCCTTCTCCTTATTAAGCCGTGAGAACAGATCCATTATCTCCTCGCTGGATCTTGCATCCAGGTTTCCCGTGGGCTCGTCTGCCAGGACCACCTTTGGATCTCCGAGCACCGCCCTGGCGATGGCGACTCTTTGCTGCTGGCCGCCGGAGAGGGTAGAGGGCATCGCTTTCCTCTTCTCCGTAAGACCGGTGATCTCCAGGATCTCGTCCAGTTTATCCTTGAGCTCTGATCTCTTCTTTCCGTTGATAGTATGGGGGAGGAGAATATTATCCTCTACGTTAAGGTTCATGACGAGGTTATAGAACTGGAATACAAATCCCACATTCCCAAGTCTCAGGTCTGAGAGCTCCTTGTCTTTCAGGGAAGTGATATCCTTCCCGCAGAGCTCTATCCTGCCCTCGAATTCCCGGTCCAAACCTCCTATAAGATATAGGAGGGTAGATTTGCCGGAGCCCGAAGCGCCCATGAGAGATACGAACTCTCCTTCGCCCACATACATGCAGGCATCGTCTAAGACCTTGTTGATATTGGTCTTCTTACCGAATGTCTTTGATACGTTCTTAACCTCTATAACTGTATTCATAGTATTCTCCTTTATCACTCGTATTTAAGCTGCTCAGAAAGCTTCATCTTCTTCATGTTCTTTATAGGGAAGAGCACCGTCAGGGCGAAGAGCATTGTCATCCCCAGCCATATTGTCACAACGAAAGGGACAGGCAGATGCATATTCGGTATCATCAGGAATTCGGATTCTTCCACCGCTGCCTTGATGACCAGGAAGAGGAAGGATCCTTCTAACGCTCCCACGGTAGCGGATATCACGGAGGTGATCAGCATCTCTTGGAAAAGAAGTACTGATAGTTTCCTGCTGTTCATAGAGGTGGAGAGCATTACCGCACATTCCTTTTTTCTGCCCTCAAATCCTATTAGCTGATTGGTTACCATACCGATGCAGGTCATGGCCAGCACGGTTATTATTATGGCTGCAAAGACCTTTACGGAAGCAGCGTTATCCCGGGCGGTTTCATCTATGATCATCTGCTTTGTCTTAACACTCTCGATGCTTCCTGCCGCGTACTTCTCGATCTCGGAGCAGGTCTTAACGGGGTCGTCACACCTTATCAGGATCTCTCCCGGCACATCGTGGAATATCTCCTTGTACTCAGTCTCCGAGATCAGGAAATTATTCTTAAGTCCCTCGTAGCTGTCGATCTTGAAGAATGAGGCTATCTCGAACTCCTTCCTGATGGGGAAGACTCCTTCAGGGTCAAAGGTGATGGTCAGTGTATCACCGACGGCAAGTCCCTGTCTCAGTGCCCAGGCCTTCTCCACGCAGATCGTTCCGTCTTCTATCTTATCAGGGGCTTCGTATATGCCGCCGTACATCTCAAATCCACCGTCAGGCATTCCGAATACTACGGACGTGTTATTTGTGATCTTATCTCCGATACTTATGTCATCCATAGTCCTGTATATGTATTCAATCTCGTTTACACCCTCAAGATGGTCTATAAAGGAGAATCTGGAGGATGGTGCCGTGCAGGTAACAACGGTATCGCAATCGTAGACCTCAGGATCGACCATCTCTGAGAGATTGACTGACATAATGAATATCAGGATGCACATGGTGGCCGAAGTAACGCACAGGATGCCGGATCCCACTGTGCTCTTTCTGGAGATTGCCTCCTTGGCAGTAAGAGCCCACATCTCGTTATCTTTCTTTGATGCAACAGCAGCTATCAGGCCCGTTATACGGGAAAGCAGCAGGGGGAAGAGGAGAGCAGTCGCAACGACCGTTGATATGAGGCACAAAGCAGCGCAGAGGATGTTGCCTCTGAAAAAGAAAGTTATAAGGGCAATTGCCGCAAAGACAGTGCCTGCGATGATACCCGGTCTGCTGAACTTGTAGGCGGTATCCCTGTTATCGAAGATGATATCCCTTATAGATGTCTTAAGGGCATTTAAGACGGACTTTAAGGGGATGAGGCATTCGATGGCCACAGCTCCCAGGATAACATATACTATCAGCGCTATAGATACCTGGGGATAATCCAGGGTGATACTGCTTCCATCGCTTGTCTTGACAGTCGTCATGGAAGCAAGAAGTCCGGGCCTTACAAGGAGGTATAGGATTACGCCGGGGACTGCGCCCATCAGCGCATATACGGCATTTTCAAACAGGAGGATCACCGCTGATCTCCCGCAGCTCATTCCGAGGCTTCTTAAGGTGCCGATATAGGACATCCTCTCACCTACGATCCTCTCGCAGATAGATACTGTGATGAATATTACCAGAAGGAAGGTTATGGCAAACAGCAGGACCATGAATCCCGTAAGCTCCTGAAGCATTCCTTCTCCTTCTTTGTCTATGGCAAATCTGCTGACAGCTTTGTCACCGAAGGCTTGGCGCAGTGTGGTTTCGGCCTGGTCTATCATCTCATCATCTAAGATGTCTATGGCGATCTCTGCGGAGTCGCCCTTGCCTCTTGATATAACCTCCGCCATATTACCGTTTACTACGGCGCTATATCCGCGGAGGAATAACGATTTTGCATCTCCGGAAACGACATAGGCGACTTTGAATTCAAGCTTGTCTCCTGCCATGTCGTGGATGGTCATGGTATCTCCCTCAGAAACGCCCAGGAGATCTGCATAGTCACTTGTTATCAGTATCTCATTATCTGAGAGCTCATAGTTTCCGATCAGACCCATAGCCTCAGCCCCGGCAAGGTCTACGGAATTGATATTTGCGGTCTTCTGCGTAGCTACAGAGTATTCTCCCTCCACATCGGTGTAGATCACCTCTTCAAATGGTTTTATAACTACCGTTTCGCACTCAGGAAGTTCCGTAGGCATGGTACCGTCGTACCTGTCAAGAGTAACAAGGAAGTCCGCATTGCCGGACATGCTCTTATAGATGCTCTCGATCATACTCCTCTGTGTGCGGGTCAGGTCAAAGCAGAACATGGCCGCCAGGGAGCAGATGAATATGGAAAATGCAACCAGGAATGTCCTGAAGGGCTTTCCGAATATATTCTTAAATGTTGTCTTGATCACAGGATTCATATCCGGACCTCCTTAATGCCATCTGGATATACGGTCTTCGGGGGCGATATACATGCCGTCTCCCTCAGTTACACCGTATGTCTCGTAGAAGCAGTCCAAAGCTGACAGGACTGCATTGGTCCTGATGAGTGCGGGACTGTGTTCGTCTGTATCGAGCTGATCTAAGAGCGCCGTATCCACCATCTTCTCGCACCAGATACGGGCGTAATTCTCGAACAGGAGTTTAAGCTGCTCAGGGCTTTTTGCCAGAGTGGTGATGCATTCCATCCCGCCCAGGTCAGCATAGTTCTCGCCCAGGGTCTGCTCGCCGTCTACATGGTACACTCCAAATACCGTGAAGTTATCTTCAAAGTAGGAGATTGCCTCCAGGTTCCTGGACTCCAGGGCATCCCGGTCAGCCTGAGGTATCCAGGCAGGATCATAAACGCCATCTTCATTAAAGAGGATACAGTTGCTGTCAAAGGCATGTCCCATCTCATGGGCGATGACCATTCCCAGACCACCGAGGTTTGTATAGTAGTCTTCATCCATGTCGAAGAAGGGGGCGTTCATTATGGCTCTTGTTATCGTTATGTTGTTAAGGGACGGATCATAGCAGGCGTTTACCATCTGCATGGGCATCTTTATGTCCTCCCTGCCTGCAGGGAGGGAGAGGCTCAGGATATCCTGCCTTGTGAGCTCTGCAGAATAGCTTCTTACGAGCTGGTAGTAGTCCTCATAACAAAGGTCTGTATAAGGATCGTGTCTCTCGAGGTCTGCTGCCGTAACATAGACGATGTTATCCAGTTTTAACAGAAGAGAATCCCGGGTCTGCTCCGTGAGCCAGTCAGCGCCGGAGATAAGCTCCCTGTAGCCATCTTTTATGTCATCGCACATGGAGATCAAGGCCTGATCCATCTGCTCGCTGTAGTAGCTCTCTACATACAGAGGATCGGTCTCGTATACGAACACCTCGGCTATATCGTCTAATGCCTGATCCTCAGCATCAGTGTAATAAGTGGTCTCATACTGCGCAAGGGACTCATATCCACCGGCAACGAAGCGACGGTACTTCTCGATGAGCCTGCACATCTCCCAGGCCTTGAGTCCCTGAAGGTTCTCTTCTGTGAGGATGTTGTTTAGTCCCTGAAGCTGGCCGGGGTCTGTGATGCCGAACTCGGAACAGTAATTCAGGTCATATCCCACGGTGGAAAGATAGGAGATGAGGTCCGCGTTGGTCAGGATGGAACATATCTCATTTTTGCTCATCACCTGAAAGTATTCGTAGGGCATTAAGCAGTTGCAGATGTCCATATCCGTGCTGTTGTAGATGTCCATGGCCATATATCCGAGCTCGCCACCGATCTGATCGGCTGTCTCCTTATCATGACCTGCAGCCTGCATTGCTGCGCTGCCCATGGTCTTGAGGCTGTTAAGAGGTCCGTAGGTATTGCTGAGATCCTTGAAGGCCACGTCCATGATCTCCTGGTACTGGCAGAACATGAGGATCCTTCTTCCTGAATCAAGATAATCTGTGCCTACGCTGAGATTAAGTATTCCGGTGATGCCGTAGTCACGGACGAGAACTGCATCCAGGTCAAGGAGTTCTTCGACCGTGGCGCAATTATCTATCTGATGCAGTATAGAATCGATATCTGCGGGAGCTTCTCCTGATTCAAAATCGTAGGAGAGAAACAGGTCATAGGCCTGCTTTATAATGTATTCTTCGCTGCCACTGTTGTATCCTGATCCGGATGCTACGGAGAGGATTATCTCCTTTACCTGATCTATCACATCTTGCTGATCAAATGATCCTGCTGAGAGCTCTCCGTATCTGAATTCCATCCCGGAGAGGGCCTCGCTGTTGACATATCCGTAGAAATCGTCCTGTGGTCTGATGCATTCGGACGGCTCGGTACCAACCGAAGGCGCGATCTCAGTTTCACCCGGAACCGTTGTTGCGACACAGCCCGAAACTTGTGAGAGCATCATGGAGCAGATCAAAAATGTTCCGATAAGCTTTCTCATATCCATACTCCTTATCATTTTCTGATAGCGTGATACTAACAGCAAAAACAGGCAAGTGACGGATTATGTGGCGGAATGTACTTAAGTTGTGGCGAATTGCATCATAGAATGTTCCTCTTGACAGGCTAATCCTGATTAGCTACAATATGGCTAATTTGAATTAGCCATATTGATGCGAGGTCAGGATGAATACAAAACAGAAGATATTAGACGAAGCGCTGACACTTTTCTCCGAGAAGGGATATGCCAATGTCTTCGTGGGGGATATAGCAGACAGGGTCGGTATCAAGGCACCGTCTCTTTATAAACACTACAGGAACAAGCAGGCGATCTTTGATGCGATCATAGATGAGATGAACCACCGTTTTGAAGAGCAGGCCCAGGCCATGCAGATCGACGGAACCGATGCATCCCACGATGCCGGGATCTACGAACATTTATCAGAAGACCGGTTGCTTGAGATAGGCAGGGAGTTCTTTCTTTATTACCTTCACGATGACTACAACCGGAGGTTTAGAAAGATGCTGACCATCGAGCAGTTTCACGACCGGGACCTTGCGAAGGTCTATTCGAAGCTCTATATAGATGCTCCCCTTTCATACCAGGGTGCTCTCTTCGGCTTTATGGCAGTTTCGGGGATACTTAAGACCGATAACGTGGAGATAATGACATTGCACTTCTATGCTCCGATCTACTTCATGCTCACGGTATGTGACAGAGAGCCTGACCGGGAGGGTGAGATGCTGAAACTGCTGGATGAACATATCAGGCAATTTAACAGGATATACGGGAGGAAAGAATAAATGAAGATCACGGTCATAAACGGAACAGAGAAGCACGGAATAACATACAGGCTTAAAGAGATGTTCCTGGAACCCATGAGGGACTCTGCAGAGATAACAGAATTCTATCTTCCAAAAGACGGTCCGGGATTTTGCATAGGATGCACACAGTGTTTCCTGAAGGGAGAGGAGCTTTGTAAGGATGCCGCCTGCATCCGGAGGATAGAGGAGGCTATGCTTGGAGCAGACCTTCTGGTATTTACTTCACCATCTTATGTTATGCATGCGACAGGAGCAATGAAGGCTTTGCTGGATCATTTCGGATACAGGTGGATGCCGCACCGTCCTGCGAAAGAGATGTTTGGCAAACGTGCGGTGATCATCACCCAGGCGCTTGGCGCAGGTGAGGATTCTGCTGCAAAAGATATCAAAGACAGCCTCTCCTGGTGGGGGATCAGCTATATCAAGGTCTATAGTTTCAAGCTGATGGGTGATATCCAATGGGACAAGCTCAGCCAAAAGAAGAGGAGTGAGTTGACCTGCGGCATGGAGAAGGCGGCAAGGAGATTTGCTTCAATAGACTACAGCAGGAAAGCTCATACAAGTCTTCTTGTAAAGGCGAAATTCTATATGGTCCGCATGTTGCAAAAAGACCTTGGCAAAGCTGATCCGGAATACACTGATTATAAGTACTGGAAAACGAATGGGTGGATCGACAGTATAAGGCCATGGGCGAAAGCCTGATTACGGAACTTCAATGAACCTGTGCTTTTGCCACTTGTCTGAGATATATCTATACAGGGGACACGTGATCAGGTCGTAGATCTTAAAGATCACAAAACAGATGAGGTAGTTTAGTAATACCGTCCCGAATAAGTGCAGGATAAAGACAGATGTTCCCTGTTTAACAAACTCCGGGATCTTAAAATATCCCATTATATTTATATGGATCAGATAGGTGGGAAATGCTGCCAGCGCAAGAGTATTGATCACCTTGTTATTCTTGATCCTCATATTCTTAAAGATCAGGAAGATGATCACTGCTTCAGAGATTACGAAGGGATTCTCGTAGTTCCAGGCTGTGGTTGCGAAGACTACTGTTCCGGTGAAGTGGAATTCAGCATATGTCCAGCCTACGATGGCAGCTACATTGATCAGCAGAAGGATGCAAAGAACACTGTTTTTGAATCTGATATTCTCTTCTTCCAGGTCTTTTATAAAGCATCCGATCAGATACAGGAGTACGAAGTTTACTATGGTATATCCTGCGCCTGACCCGAAGATGCCGATGGGGCTTGTTCCCTGCAGTAATCCGTAGAAAGATATCGAGTCTTCATCCCAGATGCATTTATCGGACATGAGAGTTACTGATTCCCAGAAGATAGGGAGCACTGAGAAGAGCAAAGCCGAGATCATCAGTAATGTCTTCTTGGCATTTTTGCTCAGGTTATTCCACATTACACTTATAAAAGGGGATATCAGATAGAGAGCAATATAAACAAAGATAAACCAATAGGACGGAGCATAGTAGCAGAAGAATCTTTTCAGTAAGAACGGCTCATCTTTCGGAAGTTCTTTAATAAGGTAGAAAGCTGTCTCGAAGATAAGATACATGGCAAGGAGTTTTACAGGTTTAAGCAGATCGCTCTTTTTGGAATCTCTCAGGAAATAACCCGAGATCAATATAAAGAGATCTACCGCGCAAATGAATAAAGACTCGAAGCAGATCATGACAAACTGATTGTTGCTTCCGTCCGCTGCAGCGGTAAATCCACCACCTATATTGGCATTGTTGTAGTGGAGGACCACTATGCCTAAAGCTGCAAATATCCTTAAGAGTTCTATGTTTGATCGCCTGTTAGAAGATTTTCCCATATAAACCGCCATGTGTATCATATTAATAGGTTTAATGTATTGTACTACTGTTCTTTAAGATGAGTATTCTGACACTGGGAACATAGGACGACAGGATACTAGAATCGATTATGATGCAGTGGCGAAGGAGGACTGTTCTTCCTCGGAATACTCCTTAATCCGTAACAAAGTCAAATGCGATACATATCGCCAGTACATTTGCCTTCTTCGCGGAATCAAGGTCGTTAGCGAATAATACAGCGTACTTATCTGCTGAAGTAAGAAGTGATTTAACGCCATTCCATTTATGGTCGATCATTGCCATCTCGGCGCCGTTCTCATCAAGAATACTGGTCTTGCTAAGACTTTTTGTCTTCGCTGTCGCAAGGACACGTCCGTCATCGGTAACAATCTTACCGAATTTAAGATGTCCTATAACATTGCCTGCAGCATCTTCTATAGATATGTAAGATATGCCCTTGCGCGATATACCGCCGACACGGTTGCCCGAAGCATCCGTGATAACGATCTCGATATTCTGCATTGCCTTCATCTTACTGCCGAGCATTATCTGAGCAGCCTTGGCACCACCGCTGATATTGACCTGCCGGACGTATCCTACGGGATCTGTACCGTCAGCATAGATTCCATATGCATTGCCGAACGTAAAGGCGCGCACCTTCTCGTCAACGATGAGATAGTCATTCTCCCAAAGCGAACTCGAAGACGCATGAGAAGTTGGTTCTGGCGCTATAGGAGCAACAGGTGCGGAAGCAGATTTTGAATGCTTTTTAGTGTATGTGACAACGAATCCTGCGGTTGCAATTATTACTATCACCAACACTAAAATTAATAATGCAAATATCGTCGGCATCGGCATATTTAACCCTCCGTAATCTGTAACATAATCAAATGCTATACATATCGCCAGTACATTAGCTTTCCCTGAATGATACTCCAAAACAGGTGCATCGTTAAACAGCAAAGTTTAGAAATGGCAACCTGATTATTGAACTCATCTCCAGCAAACCTTCTAGCACTGCAGGACAGGTTGCTGTATAAACAGCTGAAATCAAGACATTATTCCTGCATATAGTCCTGCAGTGCATCAGTGAATGCTTCATTTACATTGTCGGTTTTTGTAGTTTTTTGTCGCATTTTTCAATAGGGGTTTAGAACCTGAATGATACTCCAAAACTGGTGCTTCGTTCAGCCAAATACCGACAAAGAATGACCCTCCTGTATAATGGCGAATGCCAGATCAGTGTCATTTTATGACCGCAAATGAACACTCAAAACGCATTCTCGGCTCCAACGGTTATTATCTCCCTATAATATATTGTCTGATTTCGCAATCGAAAAGCAATATAAATTTATTGAAAAACAATAAAATCTTATTGCAAAACGGGAACAGGTGCTTTATAATTGCCCTATTGAACTTGCAATGGGGGTAGTCTTATATGAGAAATATCAAGGTTCTTGCCGTAATACTTACAGGAGCATTAGCAGTTTCAGGATGCAGTCTGGGAGTTAATAACAAAGAGTTATATGCTCTGCCGGATGCTCCCGTGTCCTATGAACAAAGGTACGAAGGTGACGACACACTTATAACAGTTGGCGGGAGAGATTATTCTTTGTTCGGAACGGTTAAGGATAAGTTCGATCCGGAGTCTATAAGAGAGTGTCTGGGATATGTGGATGGGGATGAGAATACACGTCTTTATACTCTTAGCGACGATCCTTATGACAGCTACATAATGGTCAGGAATGTGAACGGCATGATGGAACAGCCCTTATTCTACAGGGCAACAGATACCAGATGTCAGGACATATACACACCGTCTTATATCATGTCCGGAGGATATGAAGAATGGGAGTCTTCCGGCCTGCATTATGAGATGAGTACCAGCATCTTAAATGTTACATGCAATGCGGGTGATGTCATGCATATCTACTACGATTACAAGATAAACGGCGAGGATGCCGGATGCGGCTATACCGGTTATGCATCTCACGATGAGATAGAGACCGGGGATATCTTCTCTGTTGAGATAAACGAATGGAATCTTAATGGCAAAGCAGAGGATGATGAGGTCTTCGATATCTCAATGACATTTAGCGTAGAGACTACAGACGGGCAGATGCACGAGGTAGAGGGCAGTTTCGACGGCAAGCTGATGCTGGGAGCAACAGTAAACAGATTGGAGATCACTTCCGAAGGAGACAGGTATATCCTTAATGTAGAGTGATAATCCGGTCAAACACTGATAAAATATGCATATGAGCATAAGAGATCAGTTGTTTGGATATATCGAAGATAAGTACAAGGCAAGGCCTGAATATCTGTGGCGCAGGTTCCCCGGGTATGCGGTCTTCCGTCACGCGGATAACAACAAGTGGTTTGCTGCCTCAATGGATATAAGTGCTGATAAGCTCGGAATAGACAGCAGCAAGAATGTAGATATCCTGAATATCAAGGTGGCAGATCCCGTCCTTGCAGATCTGCTCCTTCAGCAGCCCGGATTTTTCAGGGGATATCATATGAATAAAGGCAGCTGGATCTCGGTCCTGCTTGACGGCACAGTTCCTCTATCTGATATTAAAGGCCTTGTTGAAGCAAGCTATAATGCTACCGCCTCAAGGCAGAAGAAACAGCAAAACAGGCCACCCAGGGAATGGATCATTCCGGCAAATCCCAGGTACTACGATATCGAGGCTGCATTTAAGGGCAGTAAGGAGATCAATTGGAAGCAGGGTGCAGGCATCAAGACCGGCGACACGGTCTATGTCTATGTGGCTGCCCCGGTATCTGCTATTCTCTATAAATGCAAGGTAACAGGAACTGATATACCCTATAGATACGATGACGGAAATGTGTACATGAGTGCTCTCATGAAGATAAAGCTCCTAAAGAGCTATAACAGGGATAAGTTTACTTTTGATACACTTGGGAGCGAATACGGGATATATGCCATAAGAGGACCGAGAGGCGTCCCGAGGAGTCTTAGCGAAGCGCTTAATAAAGGAAGAACATGAACATAAACGATATAGCAGACAAACTTATAAGAGAGCATTCTCTTAATATAGATGAATATGAATATCTCATAACTAACAGGAATGAGGAGATAACAGAGCGCCTTAGGAACGAAGCCGTAGCCTTAAGACAGAAGGTCTATGGCAGGAGCGTATTCGTAAGGGGCCTTATCGAGATAAGCAGCTACTGCCGTAACGATTGCCTCTATTGCGGTATCCGCAGGAGCAATTCCAAGGCACAAAGATACAGACTCACCGAAGAAGAGATATTGTCATGCTGTGACGAAGGATATAGCTTAGGATACAGGACCTTTGTGCTCCAGGGCGGAGAGGATGCCTACTATACTGACGATCTGTTATCGGATCTTATCACTAAGATCAAGTCCGGATATCCTGACTGCGCTGTAACCCTGTCTTTGGGAGAGCGAAGCTATGAGAGCTATAAGAGGCTCTATGACAGTGGAGCAGACAGATATCTGCTGAGACATGAGACGGCAAACAGGGAGCACTATGCAAAGCTCCACCCCCAGTCCCAGTCCTTCGATAACCGTATGGAATGTCTTAGGAATCTCAAGGAGATCGGATATCAGGTTGGCTGCGGTTTTATGGTTGGCTCTCCTTATCAGACAGACAGGATACTGGCTGAAGACCTTAGATTTATAGAAGGATTCAGGCCGGCCATGTGCGGGATCGGCCCCTTTATCACTCACCGGGATACGCCCTTCAGAGATGAGGCAAACGGCAGCGCTGAGCTTACTTTATTTCTTCTTTCGGTAATAAGGATCATGCTTCCCAATGTGCTCCTTCCGGCCACTACCGCTCTGGGAACCGCTGATGCCATCGGAAGAGAGAAGGGCATATTGGCAGGTGCCAATGTCGTAATGCCTAATCTGTCTCCTTCCGAAGTAAGGAAGAAATATCTGCTCTACGATAACAAGATCTGCACGGGAGAAGAGAGTGCCCAGTGCCGGAGCTGCCTTAGTGGAAGGATGCGATCCATCGGATATGAGGTAGTAACTGATAGAGGCGACGTAAGAAATATGGACTGACCTAAATAAAGGCTCCGCTTGGGAGCCTTTATTCATGTTATTTTATGCGGATATAAGTCCCGGCAGATATGTCGATACAAAAAGCCCGATGCCTGCTATATAGAACAGCCACATATAAGGACTTGTAAGTATTATCTTGGCCTGTTCCTTGAAGCTTAATTCGCCTTCCTGCCTGTTGATCTTAAACTGTCGCTTTACCAGGGATACTATCGCAATGATCAAGCCTATCAAAGCGATAACACCGAGGAAGATCATCCAGATTGCATATATGCCTACCTTGGTGAGGGCCTCTGTATCCTCCATTATCTCATTTATATTCGAGGCATATTTGCTTATCGCTTCTGTATAGCCAGTTGCGAGTGTTGCTGTGATGACCGAAGATGTGAGGTTCATCAGCATGTGCAGGATGATGGTATATATGACCTTACCTGTTCTTAAGTATATGTAAGCCCAGAAGAATCCCAGAAGCGTAGCGAAGAAGAATTGGGAGAAGTTACCATGGAACAGACCGAACATCAGACCTGAGAGCAGGATCGCCGTAAACTCTCCATACTTTCTTGTGCGGTCAACAAGGATCTTTCTGAAGATAAGTTCTTCTACAATAGGAGCAATGATACCTATAACAAGAGCTCTCACAAATATATTACCTGACATCAGATTTGCCATCCCGTCAAGTGCGGGTGAACCGCTGAAGAGCAGATGAAAGTAGGTTCCGATGATGGTGCCTATAAATACCAGTGCTGCTGAGATAAAGACATATTTGATAAACTTTCCTATGCTCAGTTTGTTTACAGAAGGAGCCTCCTTGGGAACTTTCCTAATGACGAGATAAAGAGAGGCGAAGCCGATGACATCAACAGACATCACGATCATGAGCAAGGTTACAAGGACGACATACCCTGCCTCAAGACTCTGAAGATATTGCTTAGACATGAGAATTGCCACCGACTGAACAGTAGTTGTGACAGTTGCAAAGAAAGCATATGCGGGGCCTACTGCCTGAAGCCTTCCGGCAAGATCTTTCTCGGCAGGAGCTTTCCTTAAGATCAGGAACAATACGAGCAGAGTAAGTGCGCAGATCACGATAATTGCGATATTTGCCGAAGCAGGGAAGGTCACGGTCTTAAGAATGGACAGCTCGCAGCTGAAAAAGAATAGTGACCTGGGGGAGATAGCACCTAAGTTGCTTTCGGCAACCGCGCTGTCTATTTCTTCTGCTGTCATGTCGGGTGCATTGTCTGCAAAGAAACTTCGCATCTCATCTTCATTTGCCATGAAGATGAATTCTGCAGTGTAACTGCCCTCATCAAGGTGCATCGTTAGCTCCTCTGAGGCTGAGTGCCCTGTTGATTGACACAGGACATTCCCTTTAGAGTCCTTGATAACTATGCCTGTTATATGAGACGGTTCAGGTACCGACCAGGAATATCTGAAGGTATAATCTCCGTCCTTGACCTCTCCTAAGTCCATAACGAGGGGGTCAGTCTGACAGACGCCGTTTTTGACCTCAACTTCAGAGGTCATTTTCTGGTAATAGATCTCTGACAGGAAACCGTTGGATGATATGACTAATGCTGTCCCGATAAATGTAGCGATTACAAGTACTATAGCTGCAATGAGCAGCACCTTTTTTGTTCCGTTCATAATGATTATCCCCTTTATTTTTGCCCGATTGGTGTTATTCTATCTTGAAAAATTTACAAGGTCAATCAGGAGACAAATATGGAAAGACCCACATCTGTATCAAGAGACAAGATAATCGTCAGGGCAAGCATTATAGGCATAGTTGTAAATCTGCTGCTTGCAGCATTCAAGGCGGCTGTAGGTTTTATATCCGGATCCATCGCCATTGTGCTCGATGCCGTTAACAACACTTCAGATGCGGCGTCGTCCCTAATAACCATCATTGGCACAAAACTTGCGTCCAAACAGCCGGACAGAAAGCATCCTTACGGCCATGGCAGGGTCGAATACCTGAGCGCCATGATAATCTCAGCCATCGTTTTATATGCCGGTATTACATCTCTTATCGAGTCCATAAAGAAGATAATCACCCCCACAGAGCCGGATTATAAGGTGGCATCTATCGTTATCGTAAGTGTCGCGATAGTAGTCAAGCTCCTGCTGGGAACCTTTGTTAAGAGGACAGGAGATAAGGTCAATTCAGATTCTCTTGTGAACTCCGGCAAGGATGCTCTCCTTGATTCCATAATCTCAGCATCAACTCTTATCGCTGCAGTGGTCTTCCTTATCTGGGGATTCTCGCTGGAAGCATGGCTCGCTGCGATGATCTCCTTAGTCATAATCAAGTCAGGCGTAGATATGCTCTGGGAGACAGTCTCGCAGCTTCTCGGGCAGAGGGCAGAGGCTGATCTTATCCGCAAGATCAAGAGCACTGTCACTTCATTCCCTGAAGTAAGCGGCGCTTACGACCTGGTCCTCAACAATTATGGTCCTGATACCTACAACGGATCTATTCATATCGAAGTAAGCGATCAGCTTACGGCCCCCAAGATCGATGAACTTACCAGAGCGATATCTGCCAAAGTCTACGAAGAGGAGGGGATAATACTTACTGCCATAGGCATCTATTCGATTGCTTCTGCAGACAGCGTTTCCGGAAGGATGCTTGCAAAGATCAAAGAGAGGGTCCTTCAGATAGACCACGTCATCCAGCTCCACGGTTTCTATGTAAATGAAGAAAAGAAGACCATAAGGTTTGACTGCGTTATCAGCTTCGATGCCAAAGACCGCAGGGAAGTCATAGACAAGATCTGCAGTGTGGTAACGGAGCTTTACCCGGAATATACTCCCGAGGTATTCCCCGATATAGATTTTAGTGATACTTAAGTCTTGATCCCGGCTATATCGTCCGGGCCAAAGCTTAAGGGGAGCAGGTCCTGCAGTTTATATACCTTGTAGTCAGTCTCGGATCTGGCCAATATCACGGTGAGATCACCGCCGGCAAATTCAGCAAGGACCTGTCTGCAGACTCCGCAGGGAGGGCAATACTTAAGGCTTCCTCCCGAAGGCGCACCGGCGATCGCTATTGCGTCGAAAAGCTTATACCCCTCGCTTACCGCCTTGGATACAGCGCATCTTTCCGCACAGATAGAAGGGCTGAAGGCGCTGTTTTCTATATTGCATCCTGTGAAGATATGTCCGTCGCTTGTAAGGACCGCCGCACCGACTCTGAAATTTGAATAGGGAGCATAGCTCCTGCTCCTCATGTCTATTGCTGCTTTGCAAAGCCTGGCATACTTATCCATAGCAAGCCTCCCCGATGATTTATATAGCTATAATAGCAGACGGACACTTCTTTTGCGTCAATTTAAAAGATAATTGATATGCTTATGTGCTATAATGTCGCCGTAACTTATCAAGGAGGAGATCATATGCCGTTGCCCAAGGATCCGAACATGCTCTTAAGCTATATCAATACACAGCTCAGAGATAACTATCAGGACCTTGACGAGCTGTGTTCCTCTATGGGTGTATCTGCCGGGGATATAACAGACTCTTTGGCAGGCATAGGGTACGTTTATGACAGCGGCTTAAACCGCTTTGTAATATCAAACTGATCGCAAAAGGAGAATTCAAAATGAAACGTAGACCTGTAGTACTTATGGTTCTTGACGGATTTGGTCTGTCTGACATTCACGAATATAACGCTGTCTATATGGCTAAGACACCTGTTATCGACAAGCTCGAGTCTAGCTGCCCCTTTGTTAAGGGTTATGCTTCAGGACTTGCAGTAGGACTCCCTGACGGCCAGATGGGCAACTCCGAGGTCGGTCACATGAACATCGGTTCAGGCAGGATCATCTACCAGGATCTTACACTCATCACAAAATATATAGAGGACGGTGTATTCTTCAAGAATGAGGAACTCCTTAAGGCTATTAATAACTGCAAGGATAATAATTCAGATCTTCATGTCTGGGGACTCCTGTCAGACGGCGGAGTTCACTCCCACATCACACATCTTTATGCGATTCTTGAGCTCTGCAAGAGAGAGGGATTTGACAGGGTATATGTTCACCCCTTCTTCGACGGACGTGATACACCTCCGGCATCAGGCAAGAGCTACCTTGAGAGCCTCGTAGCCAAGATGGCAGAGATCGGAGTAGGTAAAGTAGCATCCCTGTCCGGCCGTTACTATGCAATGGACAGAGACAACAACTGGGACCGTATCCAGCTCGCATACGATTCACTTGTTAAGGGTGAGGGCGTTAAGGCTACAGATCCCGTTCAGGCTATGCAGGATTCCTACGATAAGGAAGTTTACGATGAGTTCGTACTCCCTACAGTTATTACTGATGAGAACGGAAACCCTGTCAGTGTCGTTAAGCCTAACGATTCAGTTATCTTCTTTAACTTCCGCCCTGACAGAGCAAGAGAGATCACAAAGGCATTTTGCTACAGTGATGAGGATATTGCAGCAGCAGAGGGCGATGCTTCAGATTCAAAGTGCATCAAGAGCCTTGTTAGAGCAAACGGCTTCATGCCTCTTACATATGTATGCTTCAAGGATTATGAGGAGACTATCCCCAATAAGCTCGTAGCATTCAAGAAGGAAGAGATCGTTAATACTCTTGGAGAGTATCTTGCAAACAACGGATTAAAGCAGCTCAGGATCGCTGAGACCGAGAAGTATGCACACGTTACATTCTTCTTTAACGGCGGTATTGAAGAGCCTAACAAGGATGAGGACAGAACTCTGGTTCCTTCTCCTGCTGTTGCCACATACGATCTTAAGCCTGAGATGAGCGCTCCCGAAGTATCCGAGAAACTGGATGCCGCTATCTGTTCTGATAAGTACGATGTAATCATCATTAACTTCGCAAACCCTGACATGGTAGGACATACCGGTGTTCTCGAGGCAGCTATAAAGGCAGTTGAGAGGATCGATGCCTGTGTAGGCGGTGCAGTAGAAGCAGTCAAGAAGATGAACGGCGTTCTCTTCATATGTGCTGACCACGGTAATGCAGAGCAGATGCTCAACTACGAGACAAAGCAGCCTCATACAGCTCATACAACCAATCCGGTACCGTTTATCCTCTATAACTACGATCCGGAATACACATTAAGAGAGGGCGGCAGACTTTGCGATATCGCACCTACTCTCCTTGAGATCATGGGTCTGCCTCAGCCTGCTGAGATGACAGGTGAGTCACTCCTTATAAAGAAACAGTAATAAGTGCTTGATCCGGGCCCGGTATGTTAATGCCGGGCCCTTTTCTTGTATGACGGGCATGCCCCGAAC
>DJYO01000033.1:0-24390 GCA_002450155.1 Mageeibacillus sp. UBA6976
CCCACAAAAATTCTGAAGAGCCCAAATTTGTGTATTATCGCATTTAATTTACGAGTGCTATCATTCCTCTCATGCAAAACAACATATCAAACCGGTATGTTGATGTGCAAAAGAAGGAGATACACAAAGATGTCAACTATCAACATCAAAGAACCAAGTGTGGTCATTCGTGAGAAGCGACTCGGAACCATTAATGCTTTTACCGGAACTGCTTCAGAGATCGTAAGCAGATCCGCGAAGGGAGAGCTTAAGGACTGCAAGAGAAAGTTCTCCCAGTGCCTCGGATGCAATCAGCAGCAGGCGTTCTGCCAGCTCGCGATGATCAGGGACGCGGTAGTCATCAATCATGCGCCGATAGGATGCGCAGGTGAATTTGCAGACTTTAACTTCACATACAGAGTAGAACAGTCCAGAAGACAGCTCCCGCCCCAACTGGGAAGATATTACTCCACGAACATCTCCGAGAAGGATACGGTGTTCGGTGCGGCAAAGAAGCTCGAAGAGACGATCAGGCTCGCTTATGAGCGCGAGCATCCGAATGCGATCTTCATCACGACTTCCTGTGCTTCGGGCATCATCGGTGAAGACATCGAGGCAGTGGCAGATGCAGCTGCAGAAGAGCTCGGAATACCCGTTGTTACCTGCAACTGCGAAGGCTTCAGATCCAAGATCTGGACGACCGGCTTCGATGCAGCTTATCACTCGGTATTAAGAGGCATCGTTCAGCCTTCCGAGGAGAAGAGTAACAAGATCAACATCATCAACTTCTGGGGATCTCACGTATTCGACGACGTCATCAGAAGGTTCGGATATGAGCCCAGATATGTTATCCCTTTCTCTACCGTTGAAGAGTTAAGACACATAAGCGATGCGGTGGCTACGATACATATCTGCCCTTCGCTCTCGACATACATGGGCGCAGGCTTAAGCCAGCTCCACGGCGTGCCTGAAGTACTCGTACCTCCGGCATACGGCGTCGCAGGAACCGACAGATGGCTCAGAGCTCTCGGCACGATCCTCGGCAAGGAGGACGTCGCAGAAGAGATCATTAAGGAAGGCCACGAGAAGTACGTTCCCGAGATCGACAAGCTCAAGGAGAGATTCAAGGGCAAGAGAGCATATGTAACTGCAGGCGCAGCTCACGGCCAGGCTCTCATCACGCTCTTAAGCGAGCTCGGAATGGATGTCGTAGGTGCAGCTGTAGTCTTCGTCAGTTTATATGTGACGTTGATCGTTACATTCGAATCCGGCATGAGGAATCTCCATTGGCCTGGGTTGCCGGAATCAGGAGTAAAAGACTCTCCCGCTTCTGTGACACATGTAACGGTATCGACCTTATAGTTGCCTTCGCATTCTATATTCAAAACCACAAAGGTACCCGCATCTGCTTGATTGTTGACAGTCACAGTACCATGTTCGCTCTCGCCTACGGTGATACTGTGAGAGGCCGCGTCAGCTCTTATCAGGATCTGGAAAAACCCGATGACCATCGTTGCTGCTAGGACAGCGGCTAACCATCTTTTGCTCCTACCCATTCTCGTCCCTCCTTATTGATGTTAGTATTCTTTCTAGCCAAAACATAATAACCGATCTTACATAATCATTGTGTCATACGAAACAAGAGGTTTTCCAGTCTCCAGTTGTATAATAAACTCCGGGAGGACTGATCTATGGACTTTATGTCAATGCTGTTCTATTTCATGATCTACTCATTTGCAGGCTGGGTGATAGAGGTTGCTTTTCATGCTGTCACAATGGGAAAAGTCGTTAACAGGGGATTCCTTAACGGCCCTATTTGTCCTGTCTATGGAGTGGGAGTGTCTCTGGTACTGGTCGTTATGCAGGGGCTGGCCAGACAGAATATCGAGACGAGTAATCCGCTGGTCCTTTTCGCTGTGGGGATAGTGCTCGCCACGCTTGCCGAGCTGGTCGCGGGATTTCTGCTGGATAAGCTTTTTCATGCCAGGTGGTGGGATTACAGCAATGAGAAATTCAACTTGAACGGGTATATTTGCTTGTCGTTCAGTATTGTTTGGGGGCTGGCGATCGCTTTCGTGCTGAGGGTGGTGCAGCCTGTGGTGGCAGGACTGGTGGCGAAGATCCCTCCGGTGGCCGGGTACATTATACTGGCTGTACTATATATTGTTTTTGTGATCGATATAATCCTGACGACGCTGTCTGTGCTGAAATTCAATAAGCAGCTAGAGCAGATGTCCGACCTGAGAAATGCTATCCTCAAGGTGAGCGATGAAATGAGCGAGGTGATCGCAAACGGTACCATCAGGACAGTCAGCAAGTTCGATGAGAGTAAGGAGAAGGTGGAAGAGCGTCGGGCTGAACTTGAGATTAAGCTGGAGGAACTGCGCAAAGATATGACGCTTCATGCCCTCTACGGACGTGGAAGGATCTTGAAAGCCTTTCCTCATCTGAAACACAGACGATATGGTGAGATATACGAGTGGCTGAAAATCAGGCTCGATCGTGAGAAAGGTGATCCGGAGTAGCGCCGCGGGATCTTGTTGTGGCAATGGTGTCCGGGTTGATATAATTGGGTCAGACTGTGAGTTCTTACCCCCATACAAAACATAAAAATGGCTATATCTCTATAACTTAAAACTTAATAGCCCCGGAAAGCCATTCCAGGGTTTAGACCGTTGTATTTTTTGCCACGTTCGACCAGATGATATATCTGCTTTTGCTTCATCCCCATTGCAGATGCGATTTCTTCGTGTGTAAGGTCTTCAATATACAGGAGCAATAAAGCCTGACGATACTCAGCCTTAAGCGTTCCAAGAGCCTGATACAGCTTACGTGCTCTCTCGTTCTTTAAGAGCTGCGATTCAGGTGTGTCTTCATCAGATATGATCTCTTCAGTCAGTGGAACTGTCTCCAGTTTTCTTTTGCGGATATGCATGAGGGCATTATTTCTGGCAATCGAATAAAGCCAGCTCTTAAAGCTTCCCGGTCTGTCCGGATCGAAATGCGGCTTATCAACAGCCAATTTGGCAAAAGTGTCCATCAGAAGATCTTCGGCATCTTCCTCATTCTTCACAAATCCGAGTAGGAAAAGGTAGAGACCATCTCTGAATCTGATCAGCAAAGTCTCCAAATCTTCATCTTTTTCTTCTGCTATATACCGCAGATATACCTCTTCGTCAGTCTCGGTCACTATTTATTCCTTTCTTATGTGATTATTTCTATTGCAAAGCGTGTATCTCTTCTTGCAGAATATGAAGATAATCCAATATTGTATCGAATGTCGGAATATCGCCATATATCATGTTTTCCATTGCCTTATAGTCTTTTCGAAGATCGGGGATAATGTCCTTATGAGGGATAAGTTCTATATCTGACAATGTTGCAGATTCATAGTGTGCACCCTTTGAATAATAGAACTTCTGCTTGAACAGTATATCCTTACTCAGTAATTCCTTTCGTTCGAACGCACTCTGCTTAACAGGCGAATGTCCAATGCAGTACACATCATAAAGATGTCTTGCATATCGTTTGGGCACGGGCTTTCCCTCAGGGAAATGTGCAATCTTATGAAGGATTGTAATCTTCTCCCAGAATGTTCTTTCAGCGTCTATTGTCAAAATCTCCGTGTTTGTCTGTTCAAATAACTGAGGATATTTATCTGCCGCAAATGGAGTGATCACTGTCATATGCGATGGAGTCCATTCTGCAAGAGGTCCAATCTCCAATCTGACAGCCGGTCGCAAATATGTTCCTTCAAAGAGCTTGGGATATGTGAAGTTAACAACCATCTCATCCTGTTTATCCACGGAAAACAGGGTTTTGATACCAAGTTTGTCTTTTAGTTCAGCATTCAGGACAGGGACCAACTCTTCAGCATAAAACACTGCGGCCTCAGCATTGATCTGCTTGTTATATTGATCCTGTTTATTCTTTGAACGTTCAGCCCATGGATCTGAATCGTCATGTATTATTCTTCTCCAGTCTAAAATAAGGTCTATATCCTCTGAAAACCTGTTTATCAGGTGATAGGACTTTGAAAGACTTGTGCCGCCTTTAAATACAAAGGCATCTTTATAAGCACAATCATGAAACAAATGATCCAGCAAATAACAAACCCAAAAGTCTTTTTCGATGGCTTCAGGTCTGATCCCTACAAGAACAGAAGTAGCACTGAATAACTCCTCACGATCTTTATCTGTGAGTAATGCAACTTTTCTCATGATTTGCAAACCTCCTGAATGGTTTTACATATCCATGCCGCACTGTTAGTTGATTCCGATAACAATACTTTCTTATCTTGTTCGGATAGTTGATCCTTGAGAATTGAAATCGTGCTATCATCAACACTATTCTGCCCTAATGTCTTTAAAGCCTCTATTACCAATATGGTCATGGGCGACATTCCTGTTATATCTCTATTTGTTCTATGTTTAAAGGAGATTG
The DNA here is from genome assembly GCA_002450155.1 of Mageeibacillus sp. UBA6976. Lineage (GTDB taxonomy): Bacteria > Bacillota > Clostridia > Saccharofermentanales > Saccharofermentanaceae > Saccharofermentans. The sequence continues at coordinate 4,423 of DJYO01000033.1, forward strand.
TAATGCTTTCTAACTGAAAATCCCTATATGGCCCGTCACTTATATAAGACCATACAACAGGAACCTGCGTGGATAGTTGTAGTTTATTCAGTGCAACATCACCACAGGGGGCTATATTCCAATGATAATACCTGGCAATAGCATATGCTGCGATTTCAGGATTGGTTGGCAAATATTCCTTCAGCAAATCACTATACTTAGGCTTCTCATAAACACCATCAAGTATTCTTCTGATAATACCTGCTTGACATAGACGCCCCAATGTTCTGCGTACCGTAGGATTACTTGCAACATCAGAGAACTCACCCGTAAGGAAAACCGTTCCGGGTTCAAATTTGTTTATTCGTTCCTTTAACGTGGCCTGAATACTGCTCATAAACAACCTCTCCTTGTCTCGATTATTATACAATTATCGCGACAACGCCGCAATTGATTTTCGGGAACAGTCAAAAAAATAATTTCCAGCTGATAATATGAAGAGTACCTGTTGGAGATAGCTTCGTATCTAATACTGATGATTATCCCGACAAAGGATCCATTCCCTTGTCCTCTCAATTATAACATCGTAGTTAAGAGCTCTTGATAGCTTTTTAAGTTGAAAAAAAGTCTAAATAACTGAAGCCTGAGTGGATCTTCCGCCAGCTTCTTTGTCGACTTTATTCACGATTCTATGCTGTGCCTTTTCTCAGGGTTCGCATGCTGTTATATTCATTTGTGTGCATGCCCGTCAAAGCCTTATTTCTCAGTACTTTCCGTTGCTATAATCGTCGGATTACTTGTTGAGTACGTAAAAAAATGACCGCCCTCCGCCTGAAGTTGCGATCATTAAAGACTAAACTTCGAGGTAACCGTTTAGTGGGTAACACCTCTTTATGTCTCAATTGTACTACAGGATCCGAGTTTATCAAGGTTTTGCCTCGCCCGATCTTATCTCGTTCTGCCGACTGTCGTAATCGCACGTTTTCCTAGTTGATATTATTGCTGAAAAAATGAACAATGCCGTTGCGGAGACCGGCATTGTTCTGGAGGATTATGAAGGGATGTCATGGAATTGACTACCTTGTAATTATTAATTCGCGGATATTTCCACTGATACTTTTATGTTCCCACAAGCGATGAAAGTCCTGATGCTTGTACATATAATAAAAGCTTTCCAAGAAGTCTATGCAAAGAGCTATTATCAGGATAACACTGAAGACATTGAGAGACGTTGAACTGTGAGAATGCATCGAGTCCATTATCGGAACAAACGCATATTTCATAAATCCTGTAATTACCAGTGAGAATCCGGTACTCGTAAACAGACTTGTATAGCGGGTAAAATGCAGAGGAAGACTGGTATAGTCCCAGTAGTGGATGCCACAAATCTTCTCGACTACAGTACCAAGCAATATTTCTCCAAGAGATACGATTATGAAGCAAATCGCGCAATATAGGAACGCGTTCGATTTGTCCGGAACACCCAGAACGAAGTATATGAACATGACCGCTATACCATACCCTAACAGGAAAGGTAAGTTCATATTGCGGTTATCAACATACCCCTTGCGAACCGAGATCCATATATTCTCAAGCAGAAAGCCAAGAAAGGATATCAGGCTCATCATGAGGAAATAGTCATATACTGTGTAATCACCCTTCATAGTCGAACCTTATCTTATAGTGCATTTTCATCTTCAATGCGTGATTAAACATAGATACCATCCGATCATCCAACTGTTTAATCGTTTAAGTATGACTGGTAATGAAAAGGGCCCGGAGATGCAAGCCCCGAGCCTTGTTCATTGTTCTTTAGCCTTCAATGGCGATCGTTGTGTTGGAAGGAAGAGCCTTAAGTTCCTTCTTCGGGATGCAAAGCTTTAATACACCGTCTTCGAATTTTGCCTTAACGTCTTCGGTCTTTACACCTTCACCGACATAGAAACTTCTCTGCATGGATCCAGCGTATCTTTCCTGACGAATGACCTTGCCATGCTTCTTTTTCTCATTGTCGTGCTCCTTAGCGGCACTGATGGTAAGGTAACCATTCTCAAGATTGATCTGGATCTGATCCTTCTTGAATCCCGGAAGATCCACATCCATCTCATAATCTTCTTCGTTCTCGTGGACATCGGTCTTCATGAGGTACTGTGCGTGTTTTCCGTAAAGCTGCTTGTCGATATTAGCAAGCTCTCTTGTAGGGAAATCCCAAAAATCATCAAACAAATCTTCTCCAAATAAACCGGACATCAACATACTGATCATCTCCTTTGAATTGTTGTTATCCGAGCAAGAGGTGGAGGTCTGATCTCTTCTTTGATCCTCGTTCCTTTGTTCTGACTACATTATAGGCCGTCAATTAGCACTCGCAAGTGGTGAGTGCTAATCATTTTTGACCATCTTTGACTTTCGTTTTTGTGCAGTTTTTGATGAGTCACTCTTTGATAACGGGACTATAATAACTGGGGTTGTGTATTACTTACCTGTTTAACCAAAACTAATGAATAGCTAGCCACAATATTTAATCCCGAGATTTGCTCCCGGGCATGGTAGGTCTTATTCAAGATAAATATAACCATAAGGCGTATGATGGGTGCATACATCATATGATGAGGTCTGCTAATGCAGATTGCATGGAAAAAGAGGCGCACAAAGACGTACGCCTCAAAGTGGGGTGTTAATTTGTATACTGACGTACAGCTGCAATGTTATCTTGATTAAACGCAAACTCACCGACGGGTTCTTTCTCTACTATATCCTGTATCAACTGAGGAAGAACATAGAGAATCTCAGCAGCTATACGATATTCGTAACCACTAATTACTAATCTACCATCACTGTAGTTTGCCTCAAGAATATATTCCTCACTACCATCCGCAGAATAAAGCGTAAACTGCTGGACATTAGTCGTAGAATCGTAATCCGGATAGAACCAAATCAAGAGACTCCAATTCTGAAATTCCGCCATCACACCAACTGGCCCAGTTGTATCTTCAAAAGACATTTCCTTGAAGTATACATTTGTTGCACCACAGTCGGTTAGATAATTCTGGAGATAAATAGCATCATACTCGAGATAGTCATATATATCCGGCAACGCCGTTATATTTTTACTATTATTAGTAACCTCCTCAGTGGACTCTGTTACTACAGCTTCCGTAGTCACTTCTTCAGTATCACCAGCAGTAATCTGAGCAGTTGTTGCCACTGGCTCAATCTCGCTATCAATTACTTCCTGATTGTTTATATTAGACGTGTCTTGAGTAGTACTGTTTCCACAAGCGGTTAATAATACCGACAACATCATAATAACTGCTAAGAATTTTTTCATAATAAACACCTCAAATCTCAAAAAGAACACACCTCTATAGGTGATTCTCCGGGGTATCACATTCTGCCTTTCTTGCAATTAGTGCATACTTCATAAGGTTGTCCTTTAAGCATAAACCTTAAGCGGGTTTCACCGAACGCATTTTTTAATTTATGCATTTTTATATGTGTTGCTAGGTTTGCGAATCTACTATTCTTTAAACAAAAGCAATCCTATGGGGAATATTAGTGTTATTTCTAATACCAGTCAATATACATGCACTATATTTGTTTGATTCAAGAATATAACTAGTGGACTGGCAGAATGCCGGTCATATTTATATATAAATGAACCTATCGCTTGTGTGATATAATCTCGGTATCAGGAGGTGCTTATGTCAAACGATTTGGCTCTAGCTAATGCAATCGCGTCCGTAGAAATGGAAGGCCTTTATCTTAGTGATGAAGGTTATGAATTGTGTCGCCAGTATTCCAATAATGAAATCACATGGAATGAATTTCTGACTAAAGCACTTGAGCTTGTTAATACACAAGATTAATGGGATATAGTATTGATCCGATTTCAGCTGATTGTTATGAGGGTACGACTTGTTTGATTAACAAGTTCGGTATTAAAGACGAGAAAAAACTCTCACAAATGGAAACCCTTATCACAACTGCAAAATGCCAAGAATTAGAGATAAGCCCTATCGTTGGCGATTTTGGGTTCGATCATTATAAAGCTATACATAAATATATCTTTGAGGATCTTTATGATTGGGCTGGCAAAGTACGAACAGCTTCTATTTCTAAGAAAGGCACTGTTTTCACTTTGCCTGAATCTATCGAACCACTTGCGATTAGAATATTTACGGGACTTCAGAAAAATAACTGCTATATCGGATACGATAATGATCGCTATATAGATTCCATCGTCGATTTTTATTGTAGGACTAATATGCTTCACCCTTTTAGAGAGGAAAATGGAAGAATCCAAAGAGTTTTCTTGACGCAGCTTATCCGTCATAGCGGACATGATATAAACTTTTCAACTATTGACACGGACGAATTAATGATTGCTACTATTCAGTCCGCAAATGGAATCGTTGATTATCTACGCAATCTGTTCAAAGAATCTATTACCTAAACAATAGTTAGTTGAAATGAGCATTCCCAACCATATCCAATTAAAAAGTGAACAGAGGGTGGGGGTCGAACCCACATCTCACGATATCTCGCCATGTTACCATTTCATCACCTCTGCTCAAGTGAATTATAACATGCTGTTAAAAGAATTATTGATTAATTAGGTGTGTCGGTGATTTAAGTTTCATCTACGAATACAATGGCGTATTATCCTGATAATTTTTCCGACCAAGAATCATTCTTGATATAGTGATTATATCATCCAAGCAAAGTGTTTTTTCAATCTCATGCCTTGCAACAATTCATACCGATCAACTGTATATTTGGCAGATGCGGTCAAGCAGATACCTGCTATTTGCCATAATAATGAATTAGAAAAATGGAGTATATAATTTATGGAAAAGCTTAAAAGAATTGTTGTTGCTGTGCTTTTAATGACGCTTAGCATGTGTGTCTTTGCAGGATGCGCCAAGAAGAGCGAACCTTATGACGTAAAGAAGGTGACTTATGTTATTTACGGCGGAGACATCAATCACGATGAAGTATTTGTGATCACTTCAGATTACAAGGTTACACAGTATAGTGTCGATCCCGAAGCAGACAGAAGATACGATTATATGAAAGGGGATTTTCCTTCTGAAGACAGATACACAGTTAAGGAATATGAGACTGATGAGTTGTCATGGACAAGCATGGTAAATGCTCTGACCAGAGTAAGATTCATGGATCTTAAGGAAGACATCAGCTCAGATGGCAGCATTTGTGATGCATGCACTTACTATATTATGGTCGAGACTTCTGATGGAGTTCACACTTCAGGCGGTTATGCTGCGGGAATGGGCGAAACAGTTGAAGACAAGAATTTTGCCGAAGTACAGCAGTATGTCCGTAATGCTCTTAATTGAAGCTTTCCAGTATAATTAGCCAATAACAAACAACGCGGAGATGTTTTGGCGGTATATCCCGTTAAAGTGTATTATAAACCGCCGTTTGATGTAGTTTAACATCATTTTCGAGCGTAACATTTATACCCGGATAAGAAAGAAATAAGTGTATAATTAGCGCATCTTATGAGATGGAGCTAATAGAAGCATGATCAGAAATATCGTTCTTGATATGGGGAATGTCTTGTTGGACTTTGATCCTGAATTTGTTATGGATCAGTTCTGCTCATCAGCAGAGGAGAAAGATATAATCAGGAAAGAGCTCTTCCGGGGACCGGAGTGGCTTATGGCAGACAGGGGAGATATCAAGGATAAAGAACGGTTTGACCTGGTAAAGGCGAGGGTCCCTTATAAATACCATCAGGCATTAAAGAACTGCGCAAACAGATGGGACATCTGCATGAAACCCATAGAAGGGGCGGAGGAGTTTTGCCGGTATGTTAAAGATCACGGATACGGCATCTACGTTCTGTCTAATGCCAGCGATCTGTTCTATACATATTTCCCTAAGTTCCTGCCACTTGATTTCTTCGATGGTGTGTTTGTCTCGGCAGACTTCCACATGCTTAAACCTGATATCAGGATCTACGAGACATTCTTAAGTAAATATGGCCTTAAAGCTTCTGAGTGCCTGTTTATAGATGACAGGCAGGAGAATGTGGAAGGAGCAATGAAGGCAGGTATGAATGCCATTCGATTTACAGGGGACCACAAGGCGGGGATAAGCTATCTTGAAGAGATCAGCCGGGCATGAGGAGAGCTGCCGCAAGCTCTAAGGTCTTTTCCCGCATAAGCTTAATGGAAAAAGCCCGGTGTCAACCCGTTTGGCAAGAGTATCAGGCAACGATCAAATAAATACCTAAGGCAATGATGAGAATAGGTAATATGTAGGATGAGATCTTTCTTCCCGGATAGAAGTCCATGTCAATGAATCTGTTGGGATGATCAGGATCTATCAAAAGCTCTGCTTCGTCTCCCGAATGGGGATGAGGTCCGGATATATAGAAGGAATTCATGACCGTATATTCTTTGCCTTGATAGGTGAAGGAATATACAGGGCGGTGGGTCCTTCCGCGTTTAGTATAGTGGTGATCCACCTGTACCACGACTGCTTCAACTGTCTCCGTGTATTTTTTCTTGATATAAAACAGATAGGCTTTTGGATAGATAATGACGACAAGACCGAATAAGGTGAGGTATGCTCCAAAGAATGTGTCACCCAAAGCGCCGGTAACAGTGGGGAGGAACTCATCTGTTATGCCCCAGAAGATAAGAAATAAGCCAAGGAATATCGGGACCAGGGGCATAGTAGAGCCCTTTGTAAACCTGAGGCCGATCATGCCGCCGATCAAGAAATAAAGGCCGACCACAGCAACCAGAAGCCACTGGAGAGAAGGGATCCTTGACAGGACGATAAGAGTTATTATGACAAAGAAAAATCCGCCTATGAAAAGAACCAGTCCCTTCCAGGACTTGATGACCCCCCGGTTATTAGCAAATATATCGTTGCTGTTTTCTCTGCTGTTATCGTTATCTTCCATAAGATCTCCTGATTCTGCTTACATAGTAGTGATCATTACTGCGGTAGTTGTATCCGCGTCAGACAGCTGCTCACATATTACATTAAGGATCGCCTGCTTGGCAAAGTAAGCGGCTGCTTTGTCATTGGTATAGGAATCAAGGACGATAGTTGCAGCAAGCATGTTCCTGACCTTGTCGCCTACACCCCAAGCTCCCAAGCCTCTGACTTTGACCAGGACCCCGCTTACCTCTATCATCTCATCGATAATGCTCAGGGGCTCATCACCGAAATATCCGGCGATAAGAGCGATTATCTCCAGGCCTTCGGCAGTAAAATGGAAACCACGCTTTTTAAGCTGCTGGTGAAGAGATCTTACCTTCTCAGCTTTGAGCTCTATATCACCGCCAAAAAGACTCATAGCGGCCGCTGCATATAGTGTGTCAGATCCCTGACCATAGGTCTTTGTGAGTTCTCTGTAGTTTGCTTCGTAATCATCTGCCAAAGCTATGGGGTCCTTGTCTGACATAGCAAGCAGAGCGCAGTTGGCAACATGTTTGCCGCTTCCGATAATAGGATGCTTGTTGCTAAGCTCATTATAGATCTGTCTTGTCCTTTGGATTACTGTGCTATGATCCGGGTTACTGTCATAAAGATATATAAGTGAAGCACATATTACCCACTGATAAGATTCAAGAAGTCCCGGCTTCAAAGCAGCTTCGATAGCCATTATGTCCTTGATCGCCTTGTCTTTATCGTCAGCAAGAGCGACAGCTGCCAGTACAATATTCCTTGCATAACCTGACCTGACACCGGAGAATAATCCGGAGTTGTTTTTTACAGCTTGCCGGGCACTTGTTATCGCACTCACATCCGTAGGGGCTTCATTACCGATATATACAGCTGCAAAAGTTGCTGCAGAGCTGTCACCATCCCATTTAAAGACCTTTTGTGCTGTCTTGAAATCTGCAATAAAATTATCGGTGTAGATCCTTGCAATGTTATTCATATAATATCCTCCATATTCCTATGTCCCATAGTGATTCTAGATTTATAGAGCATGCAAGTCAATAGCCGCAGATCCAAACGAAAACACCGATCTATTACTGAACAGCTACATGCATGAATTCCCAGAAGCTGTTAGGCCATTCTGTTACACCATTTAGCTCGAGGTAGTACCAGGCGATATTGTGGTTCTCGCCGGACTGGAAATCTGTTTTGATCAAGATCTCTTTCATGAGGTCTTGTTCACTTAAGGACACCTCGCCTATATAGTATCCGTTCCATACGGGCTGAAGCTGACCGTCAATGAATAAGAGGACCAGACCATTGCGGTTGCCTGAGAGATCTTCGATGCTCATGTTATCTATATAGTAGTGAATGGTAGGGCAGGGAATAGTTGTAGTCTGAGTAAACCCGTAATGGTCAGATTCAAAATCGAGCTGTTCTTCGGGAGCGACAAAAGTCTGGGAATCAATGACCTCCGCAGGATCCTGTATCGTTAAGATCTCATATTCATCTTCAGGGCAGATCTCAATTGTGTTGCCGTCTGCTTCGATATCAGAAGTAAAGGTTAGGGTGCTCGTCTGATAGTCAAGATACATGTCTTTGTCTTCGTAGAAACCGAAGAATGTTAACGAGAGTGTATTATCTCCGGTTACCACCGGAAGATCAGATGCAGTTACATTAAATATGTAGTCTTCATTGGTTTTTACATCCATGTTGAGGATGCCGTTCGTGCTCTCATTTCCCCCAAGACTAAAGTCTACTACCTGACTGTTAACAGTCACTATGGCGCATATCTTAATGTCTGAATTACCGTCAAAGTCCGATTCCTCCACTCTTAAGACAGCTGTTGTATCTATACTGTTTCCATCAGGCCGGGTAGTATCTATCCGGTCGTAGGGTTCTTCGTCCAGGACAAAGCCGGTGAACATCGCCGTCTTAATTGCGTGGTAGCCCATCGCTTCCATCTCCGCATCAGCTGCGGCTGCCTCTTCGATCCATTCACGCAGGAATGTAATGTCAGATTCCGGATGGAGAGCGGGTGCTTCGGTTGTTTCGCAGGACGATCCTTCAGGCACTGTTTCTGTTTCGGTAATTAGGCTCTCCTGCGTGGATACTTGAGATCCTTCCGGCTCTGCAGTGCAGCCGGTTAGAAGTAAAGAAGCTCCCAGGAGCAGCGATATAGTCTTATGCTTGAGTTTCATTAGAGATATCACCAGCGGTTAAAGCGTACCCTTTCATTAAATGCTCTCTTGCTCGGCGCATGGAAATCCTCTGCAGCTTTGCCCACAGGGAGCAGGCAGACCACTTCGTATTCGGAAGGGATATTCAGGATGTCTGCTATCTTATCGCAGATCCGGTCCTCGTCTGTTATGTGGCCTTCGTACCAGCAGCTCTGATATCCGAGCTCGACTATCGCAAGGAGCATATTCTCTATGGCAGCAGAGTAATCCTGGATCGCAAAGCATCTGTCTCTGTAGGCATTGATCCTCCTGGTAAGGACCACCAGCATAGAAGGAGCTGTCTGCGCTACCGGCGGATCCAGCTGAGCCTTGATCCTGTTTAATACATCAGGATCGTTTACGATGACCACATCCGTTGTCTGCTTATTGCAGCCGGAGGGAGCATCGATGCCTGCCCGGGCGATCCTGATAAGGTCCTCTTCGGGAACCTTATCCTCAAGGTAGGCTCCGCGGTAGCTGTGGCGTGAAGCGATGGTTTCTATGCAGCTTCGAAGTGACATCACATAGACCTGGCAGGGATTAGCCTCGTCCCAGTAATCCGGGAAAACTTCAAGCTCCTTGAATCCTAAGCTCTTATAGAAATCGTTTGTTATATCGTAGTCTTCGTATAAGCCTGGTTTTACGGTCTTGACCTGGATAAATTCATATCCCTTCTGCGAGGCATAATCTCTTGCCGCCGAAAATAACCTTCTGCCGATCCCTTGCCTGTGGTATTCCTTGCGTACTCCCATAACTGCATGTTCCATTGTCTTACTGCCGGTTTCCTTAAGGCAGAGAAAACCCTGTATCTCATCTCCGTCTATTGAAACCCAGAAGGGCCATCCGGCAGAGCCTTCGATATATCCTTCGCGGCTGCTGTCCACCTCAAACCATTCGGTAAGAGATTCAAGCACCTGCCTTGAGATCTTTCTTTTTTCATTTGTATCTTCGATAAATCTGATCATGATGCATACAGTATATCATTCAGAGGTCAGCATATTATATGCTTCGATATTCTTTATCCTTCTTGTCTGCATAAGTGCGAGGAGGAAGGAAACTATCGTAAGATCTATGCCGATGGCGATCACACCGGGTACAGGGATCGCAAAGTCACACTTCATAAGTCCGAAGGAACGCATGAACATTGAGATATAAGGATTAGCCACGTAGTAGGATACCACCGAGAAGATGATCGCCGATGCTATTACAGAAGGCATGAAGCTTAGTGCAGTCTGGAGCATAAGGCTTCCTGATGTATAGCCAATTGCCTTATAGATCCCGTAATCCTTGCGCTTGTGATAGATAAGGGACTTGATGAGCAGGAATAAGATCAGGCCGATAACTATAACAGAGATGGAGCACATTACGATGAGCATCATGAGGGATACTCCCTTGAATGTTGTCATGGCACCGCCGATCATGTTATAGAAGTTCATGGTGCTGATGATGTGACTGCCAAACTTGTCCTCACAGTCCTCAAGAATTCCGTCCACTTTGTCGGTATTCTCATTAACGCTGTCAGACTCGTCTGCGAGATCAAACCAGTACCAGCCGGGGATGCTGTCGATATCCATGATGTGATCTACTGCCTTATAGGAGAAGATCGCTTCACGGCCGGAATTGTTAGCGGTCTGGATAAATCCTGTGATCAGATAATTAAATGAATTATCACCGTAATCGATCTTGATCTCGTCACCTATCTCAAAGCCGTATGCCTTTGCAAAAGATCCGCTTACTGCAATCTCATTGTCGAACTCGGGGAGTCTTCCCTTGTAACAGAGATTGGTGTTGTTCATTTTCGACAGATCCTTAACGACATAGCAGAACAGACTCTCTTCATCGTTATAGTAAACATTCATGTTGATGATCTCTCTGATGTTCTTTATATCAGACCTGCTCTCGAGATAATCAAGGACCTCATCCCTGGTGTCGTAATCAGAAGAAACAACGCCTGCACAGATCTCCGTAGTGAGGATATCGAGCTTTGGATTGCGGCTGAAATTCTCATACAGGAGAAGAGAGATCACGCAGCAGAAGATCATGAATCCGAGCACAAAGAATGTGATCACATTCTGCTTCATGTTGCTGAAAAATGTTTTCATTGCAAGGCTTACATTAAGGTCTAATGAAGTCTTATCAAGAGCGACATGATTCTTCCTGAAGTTATGTGACTCAACACCTTCTCTGAGTGCAACGATCGGAAGGATCCCGGATACCTTATTAGCACAGATAACAGTAACTATCAGAGTAAATAAGATTATGAATCCCACGGGGATCAATGTCGCCGGAAGATTGAAAGCTGCAACATAGGGAACACCCATCTGACCGATGATGATCGATGCGAATACCGGCATGGCGATATATGCAAGAACGATACCGATGATACTTGCGATGGCGGCTATAATCGAGAACCAGATCACAAGAGAAGACTTGATATCTTTTCCCGTATAACCGATTGCCTTGAGAGCACCCAGTGTCTTCATGTTCTCTCTTATATAGTTGCTGATGCTGTTAGCGAGCATCATTGCTACTGCAGCGATGATAAGTGAAGTGGCAACCAGGAAAGATACGGCGATGATCATACCTATGAATGTCCTGCTGCTGATGACAAGATCGATGTCATATCCTTCAATGACCGCACCGGGATTGACCTTGAGCAGATCATTGAACGCTTTGATCCTGAAACTGCCGTTCTTTACGCAATCTTTAAGATCAAAGATGACATTGATATTCTCATATTCTTCGTGAGTGTCATTCCAGATTTCATCATAACTGTTGTTGTCAACAACAAGTGCAAACAAAGCTGTATTATTGCAGCCGCCATAAACGACATTTATAAAGCCTTTTACTTTGTAGCTGTATGTCTTGCCTGAATTTGTGAACTCAAAGGTATCACCGATATCGAATCCGCCTGAAGTATAAAACTGGTAAGGAAGATATACATAGTCTTCCGTAATCGAAGTATCTTCTGTTATCACTTCGAAAGTATTCATTGGTCTGCTGAAAGCTGCTTCATCACAGATATCGATAGATATCACGATCTCACCGTTACCGAAAGTTATGGGCTGGTTTGTAAACTTAAGATCATGATATGCATAGTAGCTGTCTGTATCGTCTTCGAATAGTCCGGCGAGCTTCTCGTCAGTTAATCCTTCAAGTCTTCCGGTAATGCTGATGTAACCGTCGCCGCCGTTAAGTCTTACTGCTTCCCTGTTTACCGAAGGATAGCAATCCAGAAATATAAGGAGAGATATGCCGATAAGGCATGTCGCTATTGCCATCAGGAGGAACAGTCCTACTGACGTACCTCTGTTCTTTCGAAGGTTCGATCCGGTGAGTAATAATGTCTTGTTCATATTTACCACCCCATCGTTGCAAGGAAATCAGAGAGCTTCTGGTGACGCTCCTTGTCACCTGTGACATACTTGCCGAGATTGCATTCGCCGGCGATCTCGCCGTCTTTTACATAGAGGATACGGTTGCCTCTTCTGGCACTCAGGATATCGTGGGTGACCATAACGATGGACTGACCCTTCTCATTGAATCCCGTAAGGGTATCAAGTACTGCCTTACCTGTCTGGGAGTTAAGAGCGCCTGTAGGTTCATCGGCAAATACAAGCTTCGGGTCATTTATAAGTGCTCTAGCAATGCCTGCTCTCTGAGCTTCGCCGCCTGAGATCTGGGTAGGAAATTTATTCCATAGACTCTCATCTATATTTACTGCCTTAAGGAGCTGTCCTGCCTTTGCAGTAAGAGCTTTCTTATCTTTGCTTACGAGAAGACCTGCTGCCAGGATATTGTCCATTATGCTCATTGAATCCACGAGATATACCTGCTGGAATACAAATCCGCAGTTGCTCCTCCTGAACAATGCCATCTCGTCCGTATTAAGGCCTGTGATCTCGGTGCCTGCAAATCTTACGGAGCCCAGTGTTGGCTTATCCATGCCGGACAGGGAATAGAGCAGGGTGGACTTGCCTGCGCCGGATGCTCCCATTATGATGGTAAAATCTCCCTCATAGATCTCAAGATCTATGTTCTTAAGAACGTGCTGCTGGATGCCGCCGCTGGAGAATGTCTTACAGAGTTTTGTTGTTTCAATAATGTTATTCATAGGTTTGACCTCCTTATGGCACTAGGATACTTTTTTAAGTCTTAAGTGCCTTTAAGGAACTCTTAAATAGTTCTTAAATCATACGAGCCTTATATATACCGATACCTCAAATCCGGGTTCCAGATTTCTAAGACCAAGTTTGCCGTCCATCTTATCCATAAAGCAGGAGGCAAGATAAAGCCCCAGGCCGGCACCGTCCCTGCCTTCCGCATTGCTGCCTCTTGCAAATCTCTCCTTGAGCAGGGGGAGCTCCTCTTCCTTAACGCCCGGACCTTCGTCAGATATCCTTATTACAAGATAAGGTTCAGAGATCTCTGCAGTTACATGCATTTTTGTATCAGCATACTTATAGGAATTCATGAATATGTTATCGAATACCTGCTGGAGCCTGAGCTTATCAAAGTAGACACTTAAGGAAGGCACAGTGATATCTCCCAAACGTCCAAGATAATCCGAAGCTTTCAGCATACCGGGAATATCGCCTGAGGGCTGGCTTCCGGGATTTACCTCGATCTCCGTTATATCATTAACACTTGAATTAAACAGATTATCCACCAGTGTCTTGATCTGATCTGTCTTGGAATCTATAATGCCGAACATCTCTTTTGTACGGTCTTCCTTGGTAAGGGCCATCCCCATCTCCGATGTGGACTTTATGGAAGCTACGGGAGTCTTGATGTCATGTGACAGCTTGGCAATGACTTCCTTCTTGTCATCGTTTGCTTTCTTCTCTGCTATCCTGGCCTTCTTGAGCTCGTGTCTCATCAGATCGAAGGATTCGGTAAACTCACCGAAGATATGTCCCTTATCCATATCAAGGGGCAGGTCAAGATTGCCCTCTGCAACTCTTGCGGCAAAGGAATTGAGCTTTCTAAAGGGGGTGATAACGGCTCTTTGTATATATACATACCATATAACGACGACCAGTATCTGGATAATAGAGATTACAGTAATGGTAATGAGGATATCTCTTTTTACCGGGCCTAAGTCCTCATCAATGCTGTAGTCAAAGATAACTTTGCCCAGGATATTGCCGTCTATTTCCAGATCAAGTATCAGTCCTCTTGTCCTGATCGCTTCGTTAACAGATCCTGCAAGGCCGCTCCTTGTCTCGAATAGCTTATCTCCGTTGCTGTCCAGGATCACATAGTCCAGCTGCCTGTTATATTCTGATTCATTGCCGTAGTTATCCTGTATGGAATGCATACATTCATTTACCTTGACAGGATCGGCCGAAACTTCACGGACCCTGCCGAGCAGCAGACAGCATGCCAGCAGTTCGGCTATAAGTGTAATTAACAGGATCAGGATAAACGGTGCTTTCTTCATCTAATACCTTAGGGCTCTATAAACTTGTAGCCCTCTTTCCAGACGGTAACGATATATTTTGGATTCTGGGGATCGCGCTCTATAACTTCGCGGATCTTTCTTATATGCACATTCAGGGTCCCGTCTGTGGTATATCTGTCGCACCAGACGTTGTCGAATATCTCAAACTTGGTAACGAGCCTGTTCCTGTTTGCAATAAGATATTCGAGGAGCTTCCATTCAATGGAGGTGATCTTCTTGCCTTTGCCTTCCACATATACAGTCTTGTTTGCGGTGTCAAGCCTCAGGTACCCGTCATCGTAGTCCCTGTCTGTATCGTCTTTGGAATCAGAACTCGCGAATCTTTTTAGCACGACCTTTACCTTGGCGAGCAAGACTCCAAGGGAATAGGGCTTTTCTATATAATCGTCGCCTCCTATGTTAAGGGCGATTATCTTATCGTCGTCGGTATTCCTTGCTGATATGAATAATATGGGGATATCAAGAGTCTTTCTTATCTTCTTGCAAAGCTCAAATCCGCTCCCGTCTCCAAGGTTAATATCGAGCAGGACCATGGAAGGCTCGTTGCTCTTTAAGAAGCTTTCTGCTTCAAGGCCTGAATATACTGCCTTGGTCCTCACCTCAAACATATTAAAGTACTCGGCAGTGTTATCTGCCAGTTCTTTCTCATCGTCAATTATCAGGCAATCGTAATGCATATTCCTCTCCCTTACGCCAGTTAATTATACCAAAGTAAAGAAGAGTTATAACGCATACAGGTATCAGTCGCCATTCCCCATCTTAAATTCCGGTATGAACTTGACTGTCTCGCCGCAGTAAAGACATGTACCTACGAGGGGATCTTTGCCATTATCAGGGATCTGTCTGCCGCATTTGGGGCAGGGCATAACGTCCTGCTTAGAAGGAGCGAATGTCTCAGGTCTGTCCGCTACTTCGGCGATCTTGGCATTGATACGCTCAGGATCTATACCGCTTTCTACCATGAGTTCCATTGTTGCCTGAAGCATGATCTTGACCTTCATGAAGTCGCTGCGCATACCACCGACGCTTCTGTTGACTTCTGCCATCCTCTCTGAGTTGCGGCTCTCGTTAGAGATGTGCCTCATGGATTCGACCTGATTGTCGTAATTATTAAAGTTATACATCGTGTGCCCCTCCCTCAAATATTATTGATATACCTATTATACTTGAGTCTCGGCCTTAAGTGTAGCATGCATTACATAGAAGGCATATACAGGGCTAATCAGGCTGAATGCAAGACCAATAAGGTAATATACGATCTCCGGCATCATGCCTGCTGCTACTGTAAGCGCTATGCCCCTTAATGCGATAACAGATATAATCTCTGCAAAAAAGAAGACATATAAAAGCCCGAATAAAGTCTCCTTACTGCGGTTTCTTATCAGGACCAACAGCAGTATTACCGAGAAGGCAAAGCTGAATAACTCCGGCAGCGTGGTAAGGAGAGCGGGGTTACTTGCGTGTGCCGTAAAACGGCCTGCGACACGTGAGGATATAAGCCTTAATACTTCCAGTGCGATAAACCAGATCCTCATATGGCTGCTATATTTTCTGTCTGCATACAAAGCCACCATGTAGGTGCCTATAGCAGATAACAGGTATATAGGGGTTCTTGAGTAAGTAAGTATAGTGCTGATGGTATGGAAGTCAGGTGAGCCCCATGCTTCATGCATGGCAATAATAAGATCAGAGGATACATAAGCTCCCATGAGTGTGCTTATGGCCTGGAGGATAATGGATATGGGGATAAGGCCCTCAGTAAGGCCTCTTGTCCTCTGCCTTGCTATTATCGCCATAACAAGCCTTACCCCGGCAAATATAAAGATTATGGTCTGTATGGTAAACAGGAACCAGAACCATGTATTCTTATCCATTGAATTATCTCCTACGATAAAGAACTTATATATTCATGCATCTACTAAGATGCATAGTACACAAATCTGCCAACCCTGTCTATCGGCCTTAAGGTGGAGGTAACAAGCTCATAGATCCCATCAGGGTTCATCCAGTTCTCCTCCCGGTAATCGTCCGGCATAACGACTACCGTATCAGGCCCCAGGTCAGATCTTAATATATCTACAGCTTCATGGCTCCCGAAACTCCCCACGAGGAAAAGGTCATAGGGGGGATTAAAGCTGCCGTCATATATCGATACTATGGCAGAGCAAGAAGACAGCACTATCACATGTTTGCCCTCTGCCTCATAGTTCTGATTTCTATCACTTATATCGGAAAAGCCGCTCTCATCTCCAGTCATAGGGATAAGTGCAAGTTCATCCAAAGATCTGTCAAAGGTAATCCCGGATATAAGCGGGATAAGACCACGAACAATAGAGAACAACAGAACAACAGCTGCCGCTCCTCCTACCACAGGCTTCAGCTTAGGTCCGATATTAGCCTTAACGATCAGCATCAGGGGCAAAAGTGCCATAAGGAAAGCAAATACAGCATGGGTCATATCGCATGTAGGGATAGCGATAGTCAGAGCAGCTATGGTAAGCAGCATATGGCTTACTGTCCTAAAATTATCTTCTTTACGAAGCAATGCCCACTCACCAATAAGGAGAAGCAGCGTTATAACAAGCATCGGTATACCCCAGATGTCACTGCCCTTAAGAACGTTGGAATAGCTGAACAGTCCCAGGAAACAATAGTCCCAGAACAGAGCAAAAGAAGATGTGGCAATAAGATACACAAGGAACAGGAGATTTACTCCCAAAAATCCAGCAAAGAAAGCAGGCATCTTACTCCCGCGCCCTTTACGCCTCTCATACACCAGATAGGCCAATTCAAATATGAAAACTACTACCCCTGACGTCTGCCTGGACAGTATTCCCAAGGCGGTAAATATACCGAGCCAGACATTCCGGCCAAAGGATATCTCTGACCTGTTAAACTGGAATATCAGCAGAATAAAGAAGAACAGCAGATTGTTATAGGAAGTAATATCAGTAAACAGGCAGGATACAAGAGCAATGATCGCTCCATACCCGAAACCGCATTCACGGCGTGCTATTACAAACAAAAGATAAGAGCAGCCAAATATCAGCAAAGCTTCAAATATCCTGTAAGAAACCATCTTACGGACAAACAGTACCGGTACCGTAAAGATAAGATAGTACAGGGGCATACCTACCAGATTTATATCCCGGTAGGGCATAAACCCCATGCTGATACCACGGCATATATTATAGTGCCAGATCTCATCCAAGTTCCCGAACCGGAACAGAAATACCTTACAAGCCACCAGCAACAGCAGGAATACAGCAAATCCTGCTTCTAAAGCAACCTTTTTGTCTGTCTTATGCCCCGTTAATCTCATCACAGCTCCAACTACTTAAGCCACTTCTGCCTCTTCTATTTTATCCGAAAACAAAGATAATAGTCCGTTACCTCAAAACTTTTCACAAACTTTTCGTTGTGTTAGCATTACTTTTGGAAATAACAGTTTACCGGAGGTTTGATCCATGCATTACGATGACGTGATCCTAAGATGGGCCAAGATCGCTACAGTCCTATTTACAGCTATGGCAGTAGTAGCGGATATATTCGGAGTCCTTATATCCCAGTTTGTTGCATACTGCTGGGCAGATGTCTTCGATACCCCAAGGGTAATTGCTCTTACAGTAGTCTTCTATCTTGGCACACTGGGAGGATATACCGTTCTTATCCCTTTATTCCTCCTTCTTACCAACATGAGCAGGGACAAGGTGTTTGACAGGGCTAATACACGTCTCATGACCATAATCACCATCGCGCTTATAGCGATCGCAGTAGACTGCGCAGCAGGCGGATTTATCTGGAACGGTGCCTGGATCCTGGGTATCGTTGCTTCCTTTATGGCACTTATCGTACTCAGCATAAGAGTAGTCTTTGGCAAGGCGATCGCAATGAAAGAAGAATTGGATCTTACTATCTGAGGAGGGGGCTTTTATGATCGTAGTAAATCTTGATGTCATGATGGCCAAGCGTAAGATCTCCTCAGGTGACCTTGCAGCCAAAGTCGGCATCACCCAGGCAAACCTGTCCATTCTCAAGAATCAGAAGGCAAAAGCCGTCAGGTTTTCCACCTTAAACGACATCTGCAAGGCTTTAGACTGCCAGCCCGGAGACATCCTGGAATATAGACCGGACGAGGACTGACCCGACAAAACAGCAAACAAACAAAACGAACAATAACAAAAACTATTAAGCAGATATACTTACCAGCACCAGCGTTGCGATAACTGTTGCAGCGATACCCAGCAAGATAGACAGGATAGGCATCCAGATAATTCCGAAACGCTTCTTAACAAGGGTTACGATACCGGCTACTATTCCCATAACAGCGCCTGCTATCCCCAGGAAAAAGCCGAACGCACCACATACCATAAATCCGAATATCTCAAGGAGCACGCCCATCGTAAGATGCACGCCACCGCCACCGGGGAATGTAATCAGGATCCCCATTCCGATGCTGCTGATAAACGATAAGCCTGATATACAGAGGGCAATTATCGATAAGACCATAGGTGCAACCGGTTTCTTTGTATTACGCATATCAAATCCTACTTATCCAAACATAATAAAAAGCGAAGAAAAACCTAAAACCAACACCAACATTATAACCTATACAGACCAGATACCAAACGTCACCAAACTGCTATATAATCCGTCTATGGATATACAGGCTTACATGACCAGAGGAGTTGAGAGGATCGTATCTGAATCCATTAGAGCAACCCTCAAGAACCCCAAAGAGAGCGCTTTCATGCTGAGGTTTGCTTCAGCAAGCCGCAAAGCATCCGTAAGAAGGAAAGAGATAGGCGAACAAAGAAACATTAATATCCCGCCATTTCTTATTGCCAGCATAACCAGCAGATGCAATCTCCATTGCCAAGGGTGCTATTCAAGATGTAACGAAGCTACGACAGACAGCGCTCCTGAAGCTCAGTTAACAGATGAGGAGTGGGGACGCATCTTCGAAGAGGCAGAAAGCCTCGGCATAAGCTTTATCCTTCTTGCAGGAGGCGAGCCCCTGCTAAGAAGGGATGTATTAGAGCAGGCGGCCGGTAGAAGCAATATCCTATTCCCTGTATTTACCAACGGCACTTATATAAACGATAAGTACTTTGACCTGTTTGACAATAGTCGCAATATCCTCCCTGTAATGAGCCTTGAGGGCGGTAGGGAAGTAACAGATGCAAGGAGAGGCCCCGGCATCTACGACCGACTCCTTAAGAATATGGATGAATTCAAAAGAAGAGGAATTGTCTTCGGTGCTTCCATAACCGTTACAACTGCTAACTACCAAGAGGTTACCGGCGGCGCCTTTATCGAGGACTTAAGAGACAGAGGTCTTAAGCTCGTGATCTATGTTGAATATGTACCGGACAAAGG
>DJYO01000033.1:24507-39139 GCA_002450155.1 Mageeibacillus sp. UBA6976
AGCCTAAGACAGACTTACGAAGATATAGTCCTGGTATCCTTCCCCGGAGATGAGAAGAGCTCCGGCGGTTGCATTGCAGCAGGCAGAGGATTCTTCCACATTAATTCCCACGGCGGAGCCGAGCCCTGTCCCTTCTCTCCTTATTCGGACATCAATGCCAGGGACAACTCCCTTATAGAATGCTTAAGCTCACCCTTATTCGCAGCCATAAGGAACAACGGTCTGCTTGAAGAAGATCACAACGGCGGCTGCGTCCTCCACAATAAGAGCAAGCAGATAGAGAGGCT
The DNA here is from genome assembly GCA_002450155.1 of Mageeibacillus sp. UBA6976. Taxonomy (GTDB): domain Bacteria; phylum Bacillota; class Clostridia; order Saccharofermentanales; family Saccharofermentanaceae; genus Saccharofermentans. Next base: position 24,795 of record DJYO01000033.1, read on the forward strand.
CAAGAGCGAATTACATCCCTGAATAATCTGTCATACATAAAACGGCTCCATCCCAAGGGGACAGAGCCGAGAATAAGTTCAAATAGCAAAATGTAAAGCTGATGTAAAGTTAAGCAAAGATGCATTTGAGTCTAATGATAGTATCCTAAGGATTTAGTAATGTGGGTTACGCTCTCTTGCTATTTTAGTTCTTCTTTCCTCTGACTATCTGTACCACCAGCAGGATGATGAGGATGAGTTCTGCTATGGCTACGAAGAAGAGGACAGTGATTACCTTGAGCATGTCTATGTGGTCTTGGTAGACTTCGATCTTGTATGGTTCAACTATCTGATATCTGCCGGGATCGTAGGTGACGTCGTCGTTAGGATCGTTCGCATAGCCTGTTGTTCTGCCGTAGATCATGAGGTGGTCTGTATTGCCCTTGGATTCATCTGTGTATTGGGCATCCTGTCTTATTATGAATTCTGCTTTGTAGCCTTCGCCTATGAGGGCGGATCTTCTTAAGACATATTTATCGTAAGTGATGCCGTCTATCTGTATGGCCCCTTCTCTTGCAGAGATGTAGTAGGTGCTGTCGTATCCGGCTTCCTTTGCTTCTGTTATCGCTTGGTTTTCTCTATTGATCTGGCTGCGCTCTATAGTCTTGCAGACAAAAAAGGATGCAACTGAGATCATCGCTATGGCGATTATCAGGGAGAGGAGTATCTTGGGTTTCATATTGCTTCCTCAGTCAGGTTTTTGTCCGTCGTGTGCCTGCCACTGGCATTCAGTGACCTTAAGGTCTGTAAATACAGCGGTAAAGCTTGATTCTTCAGGACTTGCAGCATATATGCCGAAGTTTATCCTGCCAGTAGCTTTGCCCAGGTGGCAGACTCTCATCTGGCTGTATTTCCTGCCGTCTCTTGAGCACTCGATCCTGAAGTCATCTTCTCTTCTGCTCAGGCGGTACCACATGGTCCTTATGTCAGAGGGGATCTCGGTCGTAGCCCAGTCTGAATATCCGTTGTTTGTAACTACGGAGCCAAGATGGAGAAAATCCTCATTCTCGTATTCTACAGAAGCTTTGAGCCAGTTGTCGCTATCAAGATACAAGACTATGCCGCACTGATCGAAGCGCTTCTTTGCTCCCGTAAAATCCGTCTTAACGGTAAAGGAGAAATACTTATCCTCTGTATCCATCTGATACATGGGAGCATTGTCGTTCCTGAAGTGGTAGTATGTCCGCTGCCACAGGTCTGTGTGAGGAGATGTGACGATCTCGATCCTGCCGTTTTGGATCTTGTAGTCTTCAGGTTCGTTTGTCCAGTTCATGTAGTTCTCCCGTTTCTGTTTGATGATTTAATTATATAACAGTAACGGAGTTATGGGTTATAGGTTTGTGGTTGTAGCCTTGTCTGTGTCTGCCTGTTGCTTATTCCTCTTTATATGGAGAGCAGCTCCTATAAACATGAACATCCAGCCGAGAGTCTCGGTGCCTGATGAGATGCCGCCAAAGGGCAGGGGAAGGAATTCCAGTATCTCTCCTATGAGAGTGGATATGAGGGGAGCTGCCAGGATCCAGGCCTTGCCAAGTTTAAGCTGCTTTCTTAAGACGAGGGCTATCCAGGAGACAGTTGCCACCAGATCGAACAGGATAAGGAGCAGGACAAAGGGGATTGCCTCGGTTGCAAAGAGTCTCAGAAGAGCGCTCTCAGATGTCTTGATGTCTCCGCCTGTCACATCGTATAAGACATTAAAGCTCTGTATCAGTTTGCCGCATGCTATATGGAAATAGATAAAAGATATGCAGCCTGTGCATAAACTGAAGTAGAACGATTTGAGAAAGATATTGTCCCATTTGTTCGTATTATTTTTGTTGGTCTCTCTCAGGTAGGAGATAAGGCTATAGACAGCTATTCCAAAAAGGAATGTTCCCACCATGCCGCAGGTGTTGGATATGCCTATCCTGAGATCTGATATGGTGAGCCAGCCGTCACTTGCAAGCAGACCTATCTCCTTGCTGCCCTTGGGCTCGAGGCCGATGCAGTAGTCTCCAATTAAGCACAGGAGCATGCCGGGGACAGTGAGAAGTACGTTTCTTATTGTCTTGTTTGTATCCATGGGTATTTTGGTTTCCTTTTCTTTTTTGCTTTGCCTGTGTATTATAGACCAACTGATTAGCAAATGCTAACTTGTGGCGGTAAAGTTTGCTTTAGGATATAATGCATGTCTGTAAGTTTATGTTCTTGGGAGGATGGTAATGAGATCTTATATTGAGCAGACCGGCTTTTTTGGTGGGAATAATGTTGAGGATATTGCAGGTAAGTTTGGAACGCCCCTTTATGTCTATAACGAGGAGATCATAAGGGGTAATCTTCGCCGCCTTGCAGGGATGATCAAGAAGTATCCTTATACTGCCAATTATTCGATCAAGGCGAATTCCAATCTGAGCCTGCTTAAGATCGTTCTTGAAGAGGAGCTTAACTGCGATGCCATGAGCGAAGGAGAGATAAGACTCCTTATGAAGGCGGGATTTACTGCGGATAAGATATTCTATGTTCCTAATAACGTATCTGCAGATGAGATGAAGTTTGCTATAGATAACGGGATAATGACCAGCCTGGATAGCATAGATCAGTTAGATCTTTACGGCTCTCTTAATCCCGGGGGCAAGTGCGCTGTAAGACTTAATCCCGGTGTAGGCGCAGGCCACCATGAGAAGGTAATTACAGCAGGCAAGAATACCAAGTTTGCCATAACAGACGATCAGCTGGATAAGATGTTTGAGGTGGCAGGCAGGCACGGTCTTAAGATCGTAGGAATAAACCAGCATATAGGGTCCCTGTTTATGGAGCCGGCACCTTTCCTTGCAGCAGTCAGGAACCTGCTTAATATGGCAAAGAGATTCGGCAGGCTTGAGTTCATTGATTTTGGCGGAGGATACGGAGTCCCTTACCATAAGGTGTCAGAGGACCAGGCAGGTTTCGATTTCGATTCCTTCAGGACTCAGCTTGAATCTATCCTGGATGAATTTGTAGCAGAGGCAGGATATACGCCCCTGTTCAAGACAGAACCCGGCAGATATGCCTTCTGCGAAGGCTGCGTGCTCCTCGGAAGAGTCCATGCCACCAAGACCAATGCAGGACGCAAGTTTGCAGGTACGGATATCGGCATGAATATCCTGGTAAGGCCTTCGCTCTACGGATCCTGGCATGACTGCGAGATCTTAAGAGACGGCTCTGTGGTAACGGGTGATAAGGAAGAGATAACCATAACAGGTAATATCTGCGAGAGCGGAGATATCATTGCCGATAAGAGAATGCTTCCGGAGATAAAGACAGGGGATCTTATCGCAGTATTGGATGCAGGTGCTTACGGCTATTCCATGGCATCTAATTACAATATGAGACTGCGCCCGGCAGAAGTGCTGGTTACGAGCAATGGAGATATCAAGCTGATAAGACGCAGGGATACCTACGAAGATCTGTTCAGGAATATGGATATATGAGTCTTATTGCCAAAAGTTAAGGCTTAAGGATGCGCTGCCTTAAGCCTTAATCTTCCGCAGGTGTGAATGGCACCTGCTATCATTATGGATCTCGCATCTGAAGAGGGTTTCGGTCAGAGCGAGGGTAAACAAAATCTGTACATATTTATTGTACCATGTTTATTCTGATCTGTCATTATGCTCACCAACAAGCATTTCGTAAGTTACACCGTACTTAGCCGCTATGTCGTGAGCATAAGACGAACCTTCGGGAGCCTTTACCACAGCCTTATAAGATCTCTTGCCGCTGTCACTGGCCATTACGAGGGATGTGGCTCCTAATTGGGAAGCATTCTCTGCCAGTTTATGCATATGGGTATTGTAGATGGTGCGGGTGCCCTTGAGTCTCAGGGATCTGACGCAGTCTTCTGCTATATAGTATCCTTCCTCGAAGGAGGTGGTGGAGAAGCTCTCATTAAGGAGCACCAGGCTGTCTTCGGTAGATTCATTATAGAGCTCTTTAAATCTTACGCATTCTTCCCCCAGACGTCCTAAGTCCATTGTCTTGTCTTCGTCAGCAGGGAAGTGGGTATATATACTGTCCACGGGAGAGTATTCGAATCCTGTTGCAGGTACATAGATGCCGCCCTGCGCCAGACAATACAGAAGTCCAACTGCCTGAGTCAAAGTAGTCTTACCGCCGCGGTTAGCTCCTGTAAGAAGATAGATCACATTAGAATCGTCAAATACAAGATCGTTATCTACTACCTGGGATCCGTCAGACAGGGACGCTGCGAGCTTAAGGTTATAAAAGCCGGCGGCCTTCATGTATCCTCTGGTGTCGCAGGGCGTGGCCTTGCAAAAATGCATGCCTTTAGCCTCGGCTTTAGTTATAAACTCTGCAAAGTTTATATAGTAGGTAAGCTCAGGTATAAGTCTTGAGATCGTTACTATGGATATGTCTGAGTAGGCAGACAGGGTGGATCTCAGTTTCTTTACCAGATGAGACATAAGCTTGGATGCCACATTGGACAGATAGAATGTGGAGCCTGATGCTCCGTCTCCGTCAGGGACCTTGGCAAGGGTAGCAGAATCGCCTAAGACAGGGGATGCGAACTTGCCCATGGCTGTTGCTGTCTTATCAAACTTATCCAGGACTGAATCCTTGCTTGGCATGTCAGCAGGTTCGTAGTGCATGTCGCCGTTCCAGTCTGTATCTTCGTTAAGCTTATCTTTCGAGGATATGTTATCTGCAAAATTACTTACTATCCCTGATTTCTTGAAGGGTTTACTGTTTACCGAGATAAGGCCTAGGCTCTCAGCTTCGAACCTGGAATTGACATTTATTCCGATGGTGACGCTGCGGATCTGGTTGGCATCTACTGAGATATTCTCTATATCTTTCTTCATCTCGGCAAAACTTGCATCGGTATACAAGGTGTCTATATATGCAAGTAGTTTCTTAAGTCCCTCAGATCTAATCCCCTGATCCTGGAGGCAGCTCCTCAGAGCTTCTACCGTGCTTATATAGGATTTTAGTTCGTCAAGTCTATGCATAAGATCCCAAAGACCGGGCTTCTCTTCTGCGTTCTTGCGCCAGGTGCCGTAGTCTCTTAGGTAGTCTATCTCGTTCATGAGCTCAAGGAGTCTGGATCTCATGTCAGGAAGGTTATATATATCCTCAAATATGTCGCTCCTGTATCTTGCAGATTTAGGATCACTAGTCATGCGGGATAAGATCCTTATCAGCATCTGCTGCTGTTTGGCGTCTTCTGTTATAAGAGCTGATATGGAATCTATGCCCAGATCGTGTATGGTGACATCGCTTAAGGTCTTGCAGGTGATGTCTTCTCCCGGATGAAGCAGACTAATGTTATTCATATATATCCTCCTTAATGCTCCTTGCGATAAGGTATGCTTCGCTCATTGCGGCCTGAAGGTTATATCCGCCGCTTATGCCGTCTATATCCAGTGCTTCGCCTGCGATATAAAGGCCGGGGACTATCTTGGAAGCGAATGTCTTGCGGGATATTTCCCTGAGATCTACGCCGCCTCTTGTAACATATGCTTTGTCTAATGAAGGTCTTTCCCTGATGCCTAGCACCAGATGCTTCATGTGAGATACTATGGCTCTCCTGGAGCTTTTTGTAAGGCCCTGGGCATAAGAATCAGTCAGGCCTGTCATATCTGCTATAACCCCTGCCACTCTCTGGGGGATATAGCGGGACAGGATATTTACTATCTTGGTATCAGGGTGTATATCAATAAGCCCAATAAGTTCTTTGTCAAAGCTATCCTCAGAAATATCAGGCACCAGATCTATCTCAAGATGGCAATCGGATATATCTTCCGGTATATCTCTTGCAATCTCCATGGGCCCCGGCCCCGTGATGCCGAAATCTGCAAAGAGCAGATCGTCTGTAATGGTGTTTGTTTTCCTGCCTGAGACATACAGGGATATTGCTGCCTTAAGTGACAGTCCGCTTAAGGGCAGGGGATCAGTCTTAATGGGGACCAGTGCCGGCCTTATGGGTACTATGGTATGCCCCAGCTCTTTTGCAAATCTATAGGAATCTCCCATGGACCCGGTCTTTGCAAAAGAGCTTCCGCCGCAGCAAAGGACAATGCTGTCAAAGGTATATGTTCCTTTATCTGTCCCTACTTCAAATCTGTCTTTGTGAGAGACATTAAGTATCTTGGTATCTGTCTTAATGTCAGCAAAGGACGCTATATAATTCCGGAGTACATCTCTTACCTTGACTGCGCTGTCAGATACCGGGAAGATACGGTTATTGTCTTCTTCTTTGAGCATTAAGCCTAATGTGTCAGACAGGAACTCCATGGTGTCTTTGGGGCCGAAAGATCTTAAGGCGGGGGTTATAAAGCCTGCTGCTTCATGGTAACCTCGTTTAAGATCTGATACTTCCTTAAGATTTGTTATGTTGCATCTGCCATGGCCTGTTAAGGTGAGCTTTATGCCTAATTCTTTGTTTCTGTCTAAGATCGCAGCCTTGCCCCTAAAGCCGAGCTTTCTTAACATGCAGGCTGTGAAAAGACCTGCAGCGCCGCCACCTAATATTCCAATGTTATAAGATCTGTCGTTCATCGGAGTATGCTATAGGTCTCTGTGATCTCCCTGTTTAAAGATTATTGACATGTAGATTATAGCATGTAAGGATATACGTATTAAGTAAGTTTACATATTCGTTATTATATTGTAGCTTAATAGGCTTATAATTGGGGAGTATAGATTTCTAAGATCTTTGGGGAGGGAAACTTGATGACAGATAGGATCAACCTGTTTAACGGAATGACCGCTAAATATAACTCCGACTACAAGGCTTTTATGTTTAAGGCTGAATGGGAGAAGACGCTGATAGATTTCTATCTGGTAACTGATCCTGAAGATGATAACGGCGTCGGTGCGATGGAGTATTCGTTCAAGGAGTTATATGGAGACAGGGAGCGCTGGGAGAAGGAACTAAGGCGTGCATTTAAGCATGAGCTCGCCAGGTTTCTTAAGATAGATGAGAGCAGTATTGATGTCTACGATTCCCTGATAATCCCGGACAACATCCTCATTATGCATACAGGTAATGTCCAGCTCTTCAGACCTGAAGGCAGCAGAGTCGAGATAACCTACAAGGTGATCCACGGCCAGGATAGGGACAGGGACTTTACCAAGTACAGCATAGCAGGTTCATTAGAACGGGGCTTTATGGAATTCTATGCTTCCGGTATGGCGATCGATCCGGCTTTAGAACTTGAACCCTATACCTTAAGCACAGGTGTTGAAATAGAATACGACCCGCTTCTGGGAGCTTACTCAGATACTGTTCCTGTTGGTGAAAGCATAGTGGATGCTATTTGGGTTCCCAATGAGGAAATGACAGACTGCAAGCCGGCCTTTGATCTCTTTGAGATGTTATATCCCACGATAGAAGATATGCAACAGATCGCATTGCTCAAGATCAAGGACGAATTGATTAAGAATTTGGAAAACCTCCGCAAGTTCTATAGCCTCCCAGATCTCAATGCATCCGATATAATACGTAATCTGTTGTTCGAGGTCATGATATTCGAGACAACGGGAGAATTCGAGTTCTCATTTGAGAGTACGGATCCCATATGCCTCAGGATCTCAGCAAGCGGCACCTATGAAAGCCCTTTTTCCAAGATAATAATCGAGAATACAGAAGACGAGGAGATCTGATTGCCTCTTAATATAATCCGCAACGATATAACCAAGGTCAAAGCTGACGCCATCGTCAACACGGCTAATCCGGAGCCTGTGATCGGAGGCGGTACTGACAGTGCGATCTATGTAGCAGCAGGGAAAGATAAGCTCCTTGCTGCAAGACGCCTTATCGGCAGGATCGCGCCGGGGCAGGCGATAGAGACCGCTGCATATAATCTTGATGCCAGGTTCATTATCCATACTGTATGTACAGTCTGGACCGGAAGAGAGTTGGATATCCTGGCTGACTGCTACCATAACTCCCTTGTGCTTGCCAAAGAGCTGGGATGTAAGTCAGTGGCATTCCCACTTATAGGGACGGGCTCTTACGGTTTTCCCAGGGGCGATGCCATCGGTGTTGCAAGAGACATTATAACCAGATTCCTGGAAGAGCAGGGAGATACTCTGGATGTAATGCTGGTGGTATTTGACAGTGAGTCCCTTAATTCTGCCAGGAGCATCTCGAGCAAGATAAAGTCTTATATAGACGATGTATATGTTAAGGAAGCATCGGAAGAAGAATACAGTGTAAGAAGAGAAAGAGCGCCCTCCGGACATATAATAGGTAAGAGTTTCTGCCGGCGTGTCTTCGAATATGCGGATAACAAGGGGATCAAGGACTCTGAGCTTTATGGCGGCAAGTATGAACTCTTTTTCTCAAAACAGGTCCTAAGCAAGATGAGGAACGATCCCGACTATCACCCTTCTAAATATGTATGCATAGTTATCTGCCTGGTATTGGATCTGGATATTAATGATGCACTGGATCTTATGGAGAGCGCCGGGTATACCTTGAGCAGGAGCAGGATCGCTGACTGCGTAGTAAGGGGCTGCATTATCAATGGCATAAGAGACTACTACAGGGTCAATGAGGAGCTTAAGGCTAACGGATGCGCTGAGCTCAAGCAGATCAAGTAAAAAAGTAAACCTGAAGTTTACCTCCTGCCCTTACGGGGATAGTAATATATGGCCATCAAAAACAAAGGAGGCACCATATGTACGGAGCAATAATAGGGGATATAGTAGGCAGCAGATTTGAATTTGACAGAGGTAATAAGACCAAGGAGTTTGAGCTCTTTAGTCCTGACTGTGAATTTACGGACGACACCGTAATGACATGCGCAGTAGCCGAAGCTCTGCTTGATTCAGGTCTTGATGCTGATGAGAAGACTGTTAAGGATAATCTCATCAGCTCCATGAAGAAATGGGGCAAGAGATATCCGGGTGCCGGGTACGGAGCAAGGTTTACCGGCTGGGTCTTATCAGACGATCCTAAGCCTTATAACAGCTGGGGCAACGGTTCAGGCATGAGAGTGTCTGCTGCAGGATGGCTTTATCCGAGCATGGAGCGCACAAGAGAGGTTGCGAGATGGACTGCTGAAGTTACCCATAACCACCCCGAAGGGATAAAGGGAGCAGAGTCTGTTGCAGCGGCGATCTTTATGGCGAGAAATGGCGCCAAAATGGATGAGATCAGGGAATATATTGTATCTGAATTCGGATACGATCTTACAAGGACCGTAGATGAGATCCGTCCCACATACCACCATGTTGAAGACTGCATGCATACAATACCGGAGGCTTTTGAGTGCTTCTTAGAGAGCACGTCCTACGAGGACTGTCTGCGCAATGCAATTTCCATAGGCGGCGACACAGACACATTAGGTGCCATTGCAGGTGCCATGGCAGAAGCATACTGGGGGATACCTCTTGATATCCTGACCGGTGGCTTAGGATATCTTACTGAGGATATCAGTCAGATCGCTGACAGATTCAAGGGGCAGATCTCTAACAGGCCGCAGGATCTGTATCAGGCAAATCTGCCTGTCAAGATCTGTGCCGAGCATTACTTTGAGTCCGGAGATCCCGAGGATGCGATAATGCTCATAAGCTTTCTGCAGAAGAGGATAGCCGATAACGGCCAGGCTCCCATGCCCATGGTTGATGTGAATAACGCTCTGGCTTCTTTGGATATGAACGAGCTTGTAATGGGAAAGGAGATGAAGCTTGAGCAGGAGGTAAGGCTCAGGTTCGATACCATGAGAGATCCTCAGGGCAACGAATACTATCCCTTATTTACCGATACCGAAGAACTGGGCAAGGGGGAGACCGCCAATATCGTGATAAACACTCCTATCCGTAAGATCCTTATGGACGGGCTTAACAACGATAAGATCAATGGCGTGGTAATAAACCCCTTCGGCAAGAATTTTATCCTCGGCAAGGAACTGATAAAAATGCTGTTCGATAAGATGGAAGGCAGGGGTTAGATCTTAAGGATCTCGTCTGTGCAGGACATTCCATCTGACAGATCCTCTTTCCTGTTAAATCTTACATGTCTTGTAAGTCCTGAATAAGCTATAAGGTCCGTGTTGCAGAATATCTTGCACATGGGCCTTATTCCATAGTAACTGAACATCTCCGCATATTGGCACTTGCTTATTGAGTAGGATATACGGTCCTTATCCACATTGAAATAATCGTAGGTTATGCTGCCGTCCCTGACCCTGTCCTTATGGTCGTTTATGTTCCAGAGTCTTGCTATCGCAAAAGCAAAAGGGAATCTGTCTATGCTCTTAAGGATCTTTACAAAGGTCTTCCATCTGCCGGACTGTCCGTATTCTATAAGAGTGATTATCTCCTTATCTTCGTAGCCTGCATATTTAAGCTCAAGACACATGGCGATCACGGCATATATAAAATAGACATCCATTGAGGGATAGATGTTGTGGCTCTCGAAGGCTTTGGAGTTATACATATCCTTGAGCCTGTTCCTGTAAGATACAAGGAGAGGATCTATGTCCTTTGCTCCTGCCTTGATAAGTGCTGCCTTGTAGTAGGGCTCAAACGTTTTTATCTTCTTATCTAGATCTGTCTTGCTCATGTATATGTCCTCTTTGAAGTTAGCTCCGGCTAACGAATTTTACCACGGCATAAATATGGTAGCAATATATGTTTTATGTGTGTTAGATTAGATGTAACAATGTTACAGGGGTAATAAAATATGGGATCCGGAAGGATAAGACTGTTTTTGATATCTGCTCTGTGCCTAAGCCTGTTATGTGCCTGTGGCAGGCTGAGTCCCAGGGCAAGCGAGCTTGCAGACAATGCTTCAAGCTACATGAATATAGCTGTTTTTGCTGACAGGGATCTTAGGACGGATGAATACTACATTCCCCAGACAGGGCAGTATTTTGTCTATCTTTCTGATATCGAGGGGATAGAAGAGATATCCCCGGATGTATCTGTCGCTATGCAGGATTATTCATATATCCAGATAGACGAATATTGTGTCTGGTTCTTTAATGATGAGACCAGGACAGAAGGAATATTATGCATCCTGGACTCGGGCAGATCCCGTGATCTGTTTAGGGATCTTGAGATGGACAGGGAGAAACTTGCAGAAGACTGCTACCTTCTTACTCAGCCAAGGGCTTGGATAGGGTAGAGCTTATATGTTATTATTCAGCATATAAGGAGGGTACCGTCATGAAGAATAAAAAGGGTTTTACCCTCGGTGAAACGATCATAATAGTAGTCATCATAATCGTACTCGCCCTTATCCTTATCTGGGGAGTGTGGACATTCATTAAGTCCTTGAACGCGGATGTTGATCTGTCCGGCTCGCCTGATCTATGTACAGGTATCGTCCTGGATCAGCCCTGATGCGATCTTGCCTCCGCATTTGTAAATGCAGAGATAAATGTTCCGTCTACATTGCCTGAGCTGAATCCTGATGTCAGCTCATCTGTGAACTGGTCTATATTATCCTGATTAAAGCACTTGAATGTATTTGTTCCATATACGCATGTCCAGTTCCATGTGCCGTCAGGCTTCTTCTGGTAGACAACAAGGACGTGGTCCTGATCCTGGAAGTTGGAGCTGTAGATATTCCTGGCATATTCTCTGAATTCATCGCCTTTCAGCTGATCTACTATGGTAAACAGGGCCGGAGTTACGCCTGTGCTTGATTCGAACTGAGCCATGGCATTGTTTACTGAAGTCTCATCAGATATGACATTTGCAGCATCGCTAATATAGGATGTGGTGGCGATCACCGGGACTGTCGTCTCGGAAGTTTCGACAACCGCTGTTGTAGTTTCAGATGTTTCCGTAGGCTGTGTTGTAGTAGTTTCTGAAGTAGTTTCTGAAGCAGAAGTCTGGGTAGTATCTGAAACTACCGGAGCCAGAGCCTGAGCCGTTGTATCCGAAGTGGCAGCAGTCTGTTGGGTAGTTGTAAGTGTCTCGCCCTGATTAGGTATGGTCTCAAGTCTCGGATCGTCCTTCTTGCATCCGGCAAGAGCAGTGACAGCAAGAGCAGAAGTCATCGTAACAGCTAAAATCTTTTTCTTATCCATATTTATCGCCTCTTTTTATTATCTATGTTTTGATTATACCAAACACCTGTCATATCCGATCTTTTGCTTGTGGCAATATTGAGTTTATACCGACCAACCTGTTGCGTTTTGAGTGCACATTTGACTCTTAAATTGACACTGAAAAAAGCATTCGGAGGCCTGAATGCTTTTTTAATGTTATTTTCACCCTGTGAAATGACATTTATTTGGCATTCAGGGTTTCCTGATTATTGCAACCATGCAGGGAACATTGCCGTCTTCTATCCTAAATTCAGGATAGTAGCCAAGGCTCTTCCAGTATTCTTTGTAGGATTCCGCGGTAAACTCCTTCTTGAAGTCTGCACCGATAAGTTCAAGGAGTCGTACTGCGAGTTTTGCGGTTTTCTTCTCCTGGGTGATATAAGTTGGTACTATTACCAGTCCTCCGGGTTTGGTAACGCGCATAAGTTCAGATGCTGCTTTTTGCGGGTCATCTACCAGGTGGATGACATTAGCTGCTATCGTTATATCGAAGGAGTTATCACCGAATCTTAGATCTGTTATGTCAGCTTCTTCAAAGAGGACATGGTCCATGCCCTTAAGTTTTTTTGTTGCACGCTTCAGCATCTTGGGTGCAACATCTGTTGCGATGACGCGGCCTGCTTTGGGAGCAAAGACACGTGTCATTATTCCGGTGCCGCAGGCGCACTCAAGTACAGTGTCACTTGATGTTACATAGCTTGCTATCAGCTCCGCAGTCCTGTTGTTTGCTTTGCTGTTAAAAGCCTCGAATATATCGTATAAGCCTGATACCGTGTTCCAAAACATATTACGCACCTCTCAATCGTCATATGAGTAACTATTCATATGAATAACTGTTCATATGATATAGCAATTACGGATAAAGTCAAGAGGGGATAGGTTATAATTGCACATATGGAATACAGCAATATTACAAAGGCTACATTTATAGAGCGTCCCAACAGATTCATTGCAAGGGTCAGTATCGACGGCAATATCGAGACCGTCCATGTCAAGAATACCGGCAGGTGCAGGGAACTGCTTATTAAAGGTTGCGAGGTCTATCTTACTAAGTCTGATAATCCTGAGCGCAAGACCACATATGATCTCGTGGCAGTAAAAAAGGATAACGGACTCCTCATTAATATCGACAGTCAGGCTCCCAATAAAGTTGCTGCCGAATGGCTGGAAGCCCAGAGCTTTGACCGTATCGTTCCTGAATTTACATACGGTAATTCAAGGATAGATTTCTATATGGAGAATGGCGGAGATAGATACCTTATGGAAGTTAAGGGCTGCACTCTTGAACAGGAGGGTATCGGCTATTTCCCGGACGCTCCTACAATTAGGGGTGTAAAGCATCTTAGAGAACTTGCTGATGCAAGCCAAAAGGGATTTAAGACTTATCTTGCCTTTGTCATTCAGATGGACGGGATAGATGAGGTAAGGCCTAATATAAAGACTCATCCTGAGTTTGGAGAGGCTCTTTCTTATGCCAAAGATATGGGGGTCAGGGTCTTGTTTATCAAGTGCCATGTAGAGCCCATAAGCCTTACTTATAAGGACTTGGAGTGTGGTATAATTTGAACAGTTAAATATTAGTTGCCACCGGGTAACAGAATGTATCGGCATTCGCTTGCTTCAATCGTTAGGTCTTAGAAGATTGGAGTTTCAGCGGGTGCTTTTTTTAGGAGAAGAAATAAATGGATCTTATTGGATCGGTCAAGAGACTTAGGTGGTATGAGGTGCTCATATGGAGCATATCTGTGCTTGTTATAACTGTTTCATCTTTGCTCTATCCGGGGATCAGCATATTTAATGTGATCGCATCGCTTGTAGGAGTAACGGCACTTATCTTTGTAGCCAAAGGAGATAGCCTGGGGCAACTCCTTACAGTGGTCTTTGCCCTGCTTTACGGGGTGGTTTCTTACAAGTTCAGATACTATGGGGAGATGATCACATATCTTGGTATGACAGCTCCTATTGCCTTGGGAGCAGTCGTTACCTGGATACGCAACCCGTATAAGAGGGGAGAAGTAAAGGTAAAGCATACTACCCCAAAGATGTGGGCTGTCTTATCAGTACTTGCGGCACTGGTTACGCTGCTGTTCTATTCTGTGTTAAGGAGGCTTGATACTCCAAATATAGTGCCGTCTGTTATATCAGTGACCACGAGCTTTATGGCGGCATCGCTTACACTTATAAGGAGTCCTTACTACGGACTGTTCTATGCATTTAATGACATTGTGCTGATAGTTCCCCGAGTTTGCCACCAAGAAAGTC
>DJYO01000012.1 GCA_002450155.1 Mageeibacillus sp. UBA6976
TTCTTCTGTGGGAGTTGGCGTCGGGGTGACATTGGGCTGCGAAGACACATAGTCTAATGTAGTGACAGATGCAGGAGATATAGGACTACTGTCCTGACCTTCTACTATAAGGCCGAAAGTATAAGTCTGACCTGCTTCAATAGTAGAATTACTTGATACTATTACATTACCATCTGTGACTGAACCTGAAACATTCCAGATATTTGTAAGTGATACATCGTAAAGATAATCTATCTCTAGAGACCAGGATGTAATATCGTATGCTGAAGTATTCGTTACTTCAAACTGACCTTGTGTGCTATTGCCCCAGGTAGAGTTTTGTTCATATGTGACAGTAAAGGGTGAAGATGTATATTCGCCGTGGGTAGCAGAATCTGCAGAAAGCTCACGCCAAGGGAGAAATCCTGCAAGGAGAGCTGCAATGAGGATGGCACTGACGATCCTTATTTTTCTGTTAAAAGTATGTTCCATATTAACTCACCCTTGAGAAACAAAATTACAAAAATATTACATATATTCTGTTTACCATCTCATGGGTGGTCTGTCAACAGATGTGGCAGATTTTGCAGCATTTTGGCAGAATTTGCATATAAAAAGCTGCAGACAATAGTAATAACTAAAGTCTGCAGCTGGCTGGTCAGTTTGTCTTACTGTATCTCTACGATCTCTCCGGCCTTCTTGTAGATGGAACCTGCAGGAACAACGCCTCTTACGCAAGATAAAGGATAGATCCTTGAGCCTCTGCCTACAACTGTACCGGGATTAAGAACACTGCCGCAGCCGACTTCAACATTATCGCCTACCATGGCAGCAAACTTCTTAAGGCCTGTCTCGATCTCGCCGCCCTCGTATTTAACGGTAACGAGTTTCTTATCTGACTTAACATTGGATGTAATGGAACCTGCACCCATATGAGCCTTGTATCCGAGAATCGAGTCGCCGACATAATTATAGTGAGGGACCTGAACATTATCGAAGAGGATAACATTCTTAAGCTCGGTGGAATTACCTACAACGGCATTCTCACCTACTATGGCACTGCCTCTAATGAAGGCACAGTGTCTTACTGTCGCATTGGGACAGATGATAAGAGGTCCCGTAAGATATGCTGAATCAAATACCGTTGCAGATTTGGCAACCCAGATATTCTCGCCTCTTTGCTCGTAGATCTCAGGATCGAGCGTAGGACCTATCTTAAGGATAAACTCCTTGATCTCCGGGAGAACTTCCCAGGGATATGTCTTACCTTCAAAAAGCTCTGCAGCTATAGTGTGGCTCAGATCGAAATACTCACTAATCTCAAACATATTGTCTTGCCTCCTAAATTAAGATACTGAATAGATAGTTACGGATACTGTCTCAGGAACCTGACGCTCGACACGGAAATAGGTATTGGCATCAGCACTGGTTACAGATATGGGGAGCTCTACTACTCCGCCTGCATCGCCGCTTACCGAGGAATAATCGATCATGGCGATAACATCATCAGCAGAGAGCCTGTTGATGGTATTCTGACGGCCGACCACCTCGACCTCCACATTCTTGACAGGATAAGATACCTCTATATTCTCAGGCATCTCCTCAGTGTTATAGGTTATCGGGACAGTAAATGTCTTGGAAACAACAGGGTTGTTGTTTATCTGGATATAGAGCCACATAGTAAGCGACAGGAATAAGGATATGAGGATAAATACGATCCTGGTACCAATACCAAGCTTCTGGGAATTACTCCGATCGTCAGCTTCCTTGGTCTTGATGGTTATCTCTTCTGAAGATATGCCGGATTCCTTAACTACCGTGTCTGCCATTGCCTGAGCAGTCTTGACCTCGTCAGCTTTCTTGTGAAACAGGACTCTGTCCACGACTTTGGCAACACCCTTCTTGGGAGCTCCGGCTGAACCCAGACCCAGCAGGTAAGCGAGGTTTGCTTCAAGCTCCTTGGTGGAATTCATCTCAAAGAGCCTTCCGTTTACAGCAATGGAAGTCTTGCCCCTCTCTTCAGATACGACGACAACTACAGTATCTCCCATCTCACTTGCGCCTACGGCAGCTCTGTGTCTTGTTCCGGAACGCTCAAGCTCATGCATGGTAACAGAAAGAGGTACATGGCATCTTGCTGCGATGATCCTGCCGTCTCTTATCAAGAGGCCGCCGTCATGCATGGGTGCCCCCTTATAGAAGATGCTGGTAAGCATTGAACTTGTAACGGCACTGTCGAGCCTTACTACATTCTCCTGTGCAAGGAGCTCATCCAGTCTCGTATTCCTCTCTATGAGGATAAGAGCTCCGGTATAAGTCCTGCTCATCTCCTTGCAGGCTATACAGATCTCATTTATGAACGAAGATAATCTTGTCTGGTCAGTATCAACATTACGCCTGAACATACCAAGGCCCGTAACCGCAGATGTCTTGAGTCCCAATGTCTCAAGTACTCTTCTGAGCTCAGGCTGGAATAAGACTATAAACAGGATGGCAAATACGTAGAGCAATCTGTTAAAGATGAAGGATACCATGTCGAGTCCGACGATACTGCAGAAGAAGACAAATATCAGGATATACGTAATACCCTTGATAAGCTGCCAGGCTCTAGTCTGACGGATAAATACTAAGATCCAGTAGAAAAGGAAAGTAACGAAAGTGATATCGAGAATATACCTTATAAAGTCCAGTACGCTTCCAAAGAAGAGGACACCATCGTCAAGGCTGGCAACAAGCTCGTTAATAAATTCGATTATCTGCTCGATAAAAGACGTCGTCATGTGCCCTTTGGCCTCCCTTTTGATCTTTAACTTATTAATTATAGCATATTATCAAGAAATACACGGAAACATATTAAATCTTGATGATATGCCCCTTGCATATGACCTGTTTAAGTCTTAAGTCCTTATCAAGGATCAAAAGATCTGCTCTGTTACCCGGCTTGACGCAGGGCGCTTTCTGTCCCAACAAAAGATTGGGAGCACATGTGACTGAGGCTATTATGCTCCCGGTATCGATACCGATCCCGGACAGAAGTACCGCTTCAGAATCAAGATCAGTTACAGAGCCTGCAAGAGTATTGCTGTTATTAACATATGCCCTGCCGGATGTGACCCGTACTTCAGTTCCGCCAAGATCAAATATGCCGTCTCCTAAACCTGCTGCCCTCATGGAATCTGATATGGTAATGACCTTGTCTCCAAAGAGCTTGAAAGCCATCCTCAGGACAGTCTTATCCACATGTATCCCGTCACAGATAAGTTCAGCAAATATCCCCTTATCGAAGGCCGCGCCGGGAAGATTAGGTTCCCTCTTGCTACAAGGTCTCATGGCATTAAACATATGGGTTACTGACTTAGCTCCCTTATCGATGAATCCTGAAGCCTGACCATAATCACAGTCTGTATGCCCCATGGATATAACGATCCCCTTGTTTGCAAAATGCTCAGCAAATTCATATGCGCCTTCAAGCTCCGGGGCAACATCTATTATCTTTATAAGTCCCGGATATTCATCTATAAGCTCCTCTATTAGATCCGTGCCCTCTTGAGGAGTCATCAGATTACCCTTTTGCTGGGCTCCTGCTCTCAGGCTGCTAAGGAATGGTCCCTCGAGTCTCAGGCCTAATATATCTGCATAGCAATCATCAGAATCAGAAAGGATACTGATGCTTTCTGATACGGCTCTTGCAACGTTTCTGATCTTTTGGGGTGAAAGAGCCATGGCAGTTGGGACAAAGGATGTTACGCCGAAAAGGGGAAGGCGTTTTGCAAGCGCTGCCAGATCCTCGGTATTCCCGTCAGAAACATCATAGCCGAAAGCTCCATGAATATGGATATCAGTAAAGCCGGGAGTAATAAACATCCCTTCGCAGTCTATTATCTCACAGTGATCAGACGGAGCCGTTATAAGGTTAAGGCTGCGGGATATATAGACATCCCCCTGCTCAAAACATTTATTTTGATTAAAAAAACTTCCGTCTTTGAGTCTAATCATGATCTAATTATAACAGCTATCCTTTATTAGGACCTGAAGTTCATATATAATTACCCAAAAATCTGAGCGAGGTATTCATATGAAGGTCGAATTCGGTTACGGCAAGTCAGTCCAGATCGTAGATATCCCTGATAAGAACTTAGATGACATCCTTATGTCCAATAACATACAACATGAAAGATCAGGTCCTGATGCCGTAAAACATGCGCTCCTTAATCCCATTGGCTCTCCAAGGCTTAAGGATCTTGTGCACCCTGGCCAGAAGATCTGTATAATCACCAGCGATATATCAAGGCCTCTCCCAAGTTTCGACGTGCTCCCCTCTGTTCTGGATGAGCTTTACGAAGGTAATATACCCCCGGAGGATATAACTGTTGTCTTCGCACTGGGATCTCACCGCAACCATACCGAAGAAGAGAAGAAGAAACTGGTTGGCGAGCGCGTTTATTCTGAAGTAAGATGTATAGACAGTGACCCATCTGACTGCATCCATATGGGCGACACATCTCAAGGCACTCCCGTTGATATTACCAGAAGCGTAGCAGAAGCTGACTTCCGCATAGGCATAGGCAATATCGAATTCCACTATTTTGCAGGTTATTCCGGAGGTGCAAAGGCTCTCATGCCCGGCGTATCCACCCCTGCCGCCATACAGTGCAATCACAGCATGATGATCGATGAGAAGGCCTGTGCCGGCAGGCTCGACGGCAACCCTATCAGGAAAGATATCGAGGAATCTGAAACATTCTGCCACTTAGGCTTTATCGTAAATCCCGTTTTAGACGAGCATAAGCATATCGTTTACTGCGTTGCAGGTGATGTTACCGAAGCTCACAGAGCCGGATGCAGATACCTGGATAAAATGTACCGCAAGCCTCTTAAGAGAAGAGCCGACATCGTTATCGTCTCCCAGGGAGGCGCCCCCAAGGACGCAAATCTCTATCAGACACAAAAGGCCCTGGACAATTCCAAGTATGCTGTAAGAGACGGCGGCACCATAATCGTTATAGGTGCCTGTAACGAAGGATTAGGTTCAGCTAAGTTTGAAGAATGGCTCACCACCGCAAATACCGCGGATGAGCTCATCGACAGAGTCTCAAGAGATTTCCAGCTCGGTGGGCACAAAGCGGCTGCCATAGCAATGGTCCTTAAGCATGCCGAGATAGATCTGGTATCAGAGATGGACGACGACTTTGTAAGGAGCATTTTCCTTGAGCCTAAGCACAGTGCCCAGGAAGCCTTCGACGAAGCTTATGCAAGATACGGTGAAGATTGCAGCGTCATATGCATGCCCTTTGGCGGTGCTACCCTGCCGATCCCGCCGGAAGACTGATCAAGCATTATACGTCTTTAGACTGTTTCCGAGGTCTCTGCCGTATCCTCCGAAGGCTCAGTCTCCGGTGCTTTCAGGAAAGCCTCGTATTCAGATGGAGTCATGCCGAGATCCGAGCCCTTGGTCAGGGTCTCCAGAATAACAAATGCCACTGCATTTATCCTGATCTGCAACAGATCGCCGGACTTATCCATGACGCCGTCCTCATCCTCATCGATATCATCCTGCCTTAATACAGAATCGAGAAGCTCGGTCGAATCCAGGACAGTACCTCTTACCATGCCGTTCTGCCCCTGAAGATTAAGGTTCCTGGTATCCTTCATGTCATCCATCTTATCGTAATTGTAGTCAAAGCTGTCTATATAGACTACCGGTATCCCCGCATTATCGAAGGGAACATAATCTGACTTGTTATGAGAGACCTCGTTATAGTAATCAACAGTTCCGTTGCCGTCGAGATCGCCCTTGATGCCGGACTCGTTATACAGGAGATCAAATCTGTAGTTAGAATAAAGAGTATTGGCATAGCATACATCGTAAGTTTGATAGAGCTTACGTCTCATCTGATATCTTGTCTGATTATTAAGGGAATTGTAGCCTGCTGATGCATAGACCTTATCACCTGCATATATGCTGTCTATGCAATACATCACATCAATGGAATCCCGCTCTTCGGGGCTCATGTTGTTCAGGAATGTATATGCACCCTTAAAATTGTCATTACCGGCACCGAAGGCAACAAAGTAGATATCAAATCCCATATCTTTGTATTCAGCGGCGTGGGCAAGGCATGTAAGAAGGCATCCTACTCCCGAAGCGTTATCGGAGATACCGTCATATCTGTACTCGCTGCCGGAAACGTCAAATGCAGAAAGCAAGTCATCATAATGGGCTCCTATGACTGCAACCCTGTGCTTGAGATAGTAATTGCCGAAGCCGTCATCAACATAGAAGCCGGAGCCTTCAATCTTAACGTAGTAGTTATTGGATGTCTGTCCAAATTCACCGCTGATCTGCTGGACCACCGGTTCGTAGCCTAATTCTCTCATCTTACCCGCTATGTACGCACCTGCATCTGACTCCTGAGATGAATAAGGAGTCCTGTTAGGAAACTCACTTGCAAGCTCTCTTGCTATATCAGCGCCGTAAGACCCGTAATCAGCAGGTATCACAGCCTGACCCTCGCTATGACATGAAGCAAGAGGGATAATCGACATAAGCATTGCAACAGCAATGCAAAGAGTTTTTAATGCTCTGTTCCTGATAGATCCTGTCAGCAAATTACATCAAGCCTCCCGGAGAATAATTGCAGAGCCTCTTCCTTGGTAAGAGACTTAATGACCCACCTGCCGTTGTCATAATCGACTACGCTGTAAGGTCCTAAACCCTTACGGTCCAGGATCGAATCAAGAGACTTCATTATCATGGACTTGGCAACGCCCTCAAGTTTTGTAGGCAGACCGAGTTTGGAATAGATGGCTCCTAACGCTTCTCTGCCCTCTTCAGGCATGCAGGAATAAAGACTGAGAGCCAGCGCCTGGCCGTCAGAATAGTTCATGAACCTGAAATAGCCCTCGATCGCATGGGCGATCTCGCTGCCGAGGTTCAGGAGCTCCGGGTTCTTGTATTCGATATTAGACCTTGCAGAATAAACTCTGTTGAGAAATTCCCTGAAATCAACCGACTCATCTGTAAGATCGCTTATCAGCGATATATCCTTCAGGATCGCAAGCCTGATTATCGGGGAATATCCGTTGTTCTTATATTTGGAAGGAACTGTCTTAAGGAATGAAGGATCCACAAATACCGCATCGGGATAGATATCGATGCTGGCCACGTCCTTATATTTGCCGGAATTAAGATATGCCTTGCCGGCAACTGTACTCTCCGCCATGGCAGAAAGGGTCGTGGGAACAAGGACAAGTCCTGTCTTGCCGGAATAGATAGTCCTTGCAAAAGAAGCACAGTCGATAACGCCGCCACCGCCTAAAGCTACTATCCAGTCCCCTGCCCCCAGGTTCATCTCTGCCAGGTCCAGGGTTATATCGTGAATAGTCTTAAGGCTCTTGGAGCTCTCCGTTGCTTCATATACGATAAGTCCGGGTTTGATATTCCTTAAGAGGAACTGATTCTCGAAGCTGTTGTAGTAATATCCGCTAACCTGCCTGTCCGATATTATCGCTACCTTAAAGGGAGCTCTGTCCGTCCTCGCCAGGTTTAGTTTCTCCAAGATATAGCCTGCAACGAACTCGGAAGCTATACCATTACCGCAAAAGCATTCATAATCTCTGTTGGCTTCAAGCCTGTCCACAAAGCGCTCCTCCTTATTAATATTTTGTATATTACCACAAAAGTGCTAAAATTAATCGATTCACTTAAACAAGAGGTAAACTCACATGAAGATAAGGACAAGATTTGCTCCCAGTCCTACAGGCTTTATGCATGTAGGCAATCTGAGGACGGCACTGTACGAATACCTTACGGCAAAGCACGAGAACGGCACATTCGTACTCAGGATAGAAGATACGGATCAGGAGCGCTATGTTGAAGGCGCAACCCAGGTAATATACGACACCTTGAAGCTTGCAGGACTGCTCCATGACGAAGGTCCTGATATCGGAGGCGACTTTGGTCCCTATGTCCAGAGCGAGCGCTTATCTCTCTATAAGCCCTATGCAATGAAGCTGGTAGAAGAAGGCAAGGCATACAGATGCTTCTGCACCAAGGAGCGTCTCCAGTCTCTTAAGGATAATGCTCCTGAAGGAAGTATCGTAGGATACGACCGCCACTGCAGGGATCTGTCAGAAGAGGAGATCAATGAGAACCTGTCCAAGGGAATGCCCTATGTTATCCGCCAGAAGATGCCTCTTGAAGGCGTAACAACTTATAACGATCTGGTATATGGCAGCATCAGCTTCCCTAATGCCGATCTGGACGATCAGATCCTGATCAAGACTGACGGATATCCCACATATAACTTTGCAAATGTAATAGACGACCATACCATGGGGATAACCCATGTTGTAAGAGGCTCGGAGTATCTGTCTTCGACACCTAAGTACAACCTGCTTTACGAAGCATTCGGCTGGGACATCCCGACTTATATCCACCTGCCCCTTATCATGGGCAAAACAATAGACGAGGAAGGCAAGGAAGTAGTATCCAAGCTGTCCAAGAGACACGGCTCCACAGGATTCATGGATCTTATAGAAGAAGGATACCTCCCTGAGGCAATAATCAACTATATTGCCCTTCTCGGCTGGGCTCCTGAAGGAACAGAGGAGATATTCAGCCTGGAAGAGCTGATAAAGCTCTTTGACATTAACAGGATCTCCAAGTCTCCCGCAGTATTCGATTACGATAAGCTCGCCTGGGTAAATGCCGAGCATATCAAGCGCATGAATAATGAAGAATTCCTTGCTCATGCCAAGAAATACTACGATATATCAGGCGTTACAGAGAATAATTACGAGCTGCTTGACGAACTGCTCAAGCCCAGGATAACCAAGTTTAACGAGATCCCGGACAAGCTGTCCTTTATAAAGGAATATAGTGATTTCGACCTAAGCCTTTTCGAGCACAAGAAGAGCAAGTCCACCCTTGAATCTTCCAAGAAGATGCTTGAGGAAGCTATCCCCGTACTGGAGAATACGCCCTGGGAACGTGAAGCACTGACAGAAGCCATGAAGGATCTTGCTGCAAGGCTCGAGGTCAAGAATTCTGTTGTAATGTGGCCTGTAAGGATCGCAGCAGCAGGCGTTGCAGTAACCCCCGGCGGCTGCTCGGAAGTCATGCTCTTACTGGGCAAGGACGAATCTATGAGAAGGATCAAAAAAAGCCTGGCAAGGCTTTGATAAGGAGTATATATGGCAGATTCCAAGAATTTTATTTGGCAGATAATCGACGAAGAACTCAAAGAAGGCGGCAGAGTCTATGGCAAAAAGATCCATACCAGATTCCCGCCTGAACCTAACGGATACCTTCATATAGGACATGCCAAGGCTCTGGAGATAGACTTTGGTACAGCAGAGGCATATAACGGCCTTTGCAATCTCAGAATGGACGACACCAACCCCACCAAGGAAGATGAGGAGTTTGTTGAAGCCATCAAGGAAGATATCCACTGGCTGGGTCACGACTGGGACGACAGGTTCTTCTATGCTTCAGAGTATTTCGACAAGATGTACGAATTTGCTGTAGAGCTCATAAAGAAAGGTCTTGCCTATGTCTGCGAGCTCACCCCCGAGCAGATGAGAGACATGAGAGGCGATACAAAGACCCCTGCCCAGTCTCCTTACAGGGACAGACCCATAGAAGAGAGCCTCGATCTCTTTGCCAGGATGAAGGCCGGAGAATTTGAAGACGGCAAGATGACACTGCGTGCTAAGATAGACCTCGCTTCAGGCAACTTCAATATGAGAGACCCTGTAATATACAGGATCAATCACCTGCCCCACCACAGGACCGGCAATACCTGGTGCATCTATCCTATGTACGACTTTGCACATCCAATAGAGGATGCTCTCGAGGGCATCACCCACTCCCTGTGCTCTTTGGAATTTGAGTCTCACCGCCCTTTATATGATTGGGTCGTGGACAATATCTCCATAGAGAACAAGCCCAGACAAATCGAGTTTGCAAGACTCGGCATCACACATACGGTCCTGTCAAAAAGAAAGCTCAGGAACATGATCGAAGCCGGCATCGTAACCGGATGGGACGATCCGAGAATGCCTACTCTGTGTGGTCTCAGAAGACGTGGTTATACCCCTGCTTCCATCCATAACTTCACAGAGAGAAACGGCGTTGCCAAGGTAAACTCCGTAGTTGACTTTGCATTCCTTGAATACTGCTTAAGAGAAGACCTCAATGAGCATGCCAAGAGAGCTATGGCGGTACTTAAGCCTATAAAGCTCATAATCAACAACTACCCTGAGGGACAGACAGAGGAATTCGACGTAGAGAATAATCCTAAGGACGAATCTGCCGGCACCCGTAAGGTAACATTCTCAAGAGAGCTCTGGATCGAGGCAGACGACTTTATGGAAGTCCCGGCTCCCAAGTATTTCAGACTCTTCCCCGGCAATGAGGTCCGTCTCAAGTCTGCATATGTCATCAGATGCACAGGCTGCGATAAGGATGCCGAGGGCAATGTCACCGCTGTTCACTGTGAATACGATACTGAGTCAAGAGGCGGCAATCCCGCAGACGGAAGAAGGATCAAGTCGACGATCCACTGGGTAGATGCCAATAACTGCATCGACGGTGAGATCAGACTGTACGACAGGCTCTTTACTACTGAGATGCCTGACCTTGCAGACTGCAACTACCTTGACTTCATTAATCCTGATTCACTTACTGTCATTAATGGCGCCAAGCTTGAAAGATCTCTTGAAGATACCAAGCCTCAGGACAGATTCCAGTTCTTAAGGACAGGATATTTCTGTGCTGACTCCAAGGATTCTGTGCCCGGTCACCTGGTATTCAACAGAGCAGTCTCACTCAAGGACAGCTATAAACCAGAATAAAAATCATTTAAAGCCCGGCGTTCCTTTCTATTCAGATTTTTGAACTTTTTGAGGTTTACCTTTTTATTGGTTCATGTGATAATCGCAAGTGTAGGAAGTTTACAAGGCGTTAATTACAGAAAGGAATCCAGAACATGGCAGACATTTTTGATTTCAAAGGCAGAGTAGCAGTTGTAACAGGCTGCTCAACAGGTTTAGGCGTACAGATGGCTAAGGCTCTTGCAAGACAGGGCTGCGACATCGTTGCTGTCGCAAGAAGACAGAATCTCATAGATGAAGTGGCAGCAGATATTGCAAACACTTATGGCGTAAGAACACTTGCCATCAAGTTAGACATCACTGAGACAGAAGCAGTAAATGCTGCTGTTGATGAGATCTTAGAGAAGATGGGCAGGATCGATATCCTCGTTAACAATGCCGGAACAGGCGCTGTTGCACCTGCCGAGGACATCACAGACGAGCAGTTCTACAACGAATTCAACATCGACCTCTTCGGTTCATTCAGAGTTGCAAGAGCGGTTGCCAAGAAGGCAATGATCCCTGCAGGCTTCGGACGTATAGTCAATATCGCATCCATGTACGGTCTGGTTGGAAACAAGGTTGCTCCCGCCTCACCTTACCATGCAGCCAAGGGCGGCGTAGTTAACCTTACAAGAGCTCTGGCATCAGAATGGGGCAAGTACGGTATCACAGTAAACTCCATCTGCCCCGGCTATTTCTACAGCCCTCTTACAAGAGAGACATTAGACTCAGATTTCTTCCAGGCTAATGCCAAGACAATGATCCCTCTTGAAAGATACGGCGACGAGGGCGAGCTCGATACAGCTATCTGCTTCCTCGCAGCACCTGCTTCTACATATGTTACCGGTGTTATCCTCCCTGTAGACGGCGGTTATACCTGCATGTAACAAGCGTTAACAATAAAAAGGCGGTACAGTCCATATGGTTGTACCGCCTTTTTTCGGTTCTTCGGAAAACTTGTGGGAA
>DJYO01000025.1 GCA_002450155.1 Mageeibacillus sp. UBA6976
TATAAGGCAGTGTGGTACGGAAACAACATAATCAAAGTACCTACTATGTACCCAAGCAGTCAGACCTGCTCATGTTGCGGATACAAAAATCCACTGGTAAAGAACCTCTCTATTAGAGAATGGGAATGTCCTAATTGCCATACAAA
The DNA here is from genome assembly GCA_002450155.1 of Mageeibacillus sp. UBA6976. Classification (GTDB taxonomy): domain Bacteria; phylum Bacillota; class Clostridia; order Saccharofermentanales; family Saccharofermentanaceae; genus Saccharofermentans. The sequence continues at coordinate 147 of DJYO01000025.1, forward strand.
ACACAACAGGGATACCAACGCAAGCATAAACATCTTAAAAAAAGGTCTGTCAGTAGCCTGAATACTGACAAATACCGTAGGGCATACGGAAATTTACGCTTGTGGAGACCGTGTAAAACTAAAGCTTTTGTAGCAATGTAGTGGTCGCTGAAACAAGAATCCAACGACTTTAGTCGTGCGGAGTGTCAAAAACTATTTATAACGCATTTATCTCTCATTTTGTTATAATCTGACCATGAATTTAAGCTCAAGTGTCCCGGACTATATCAAGGCTATACTGGATCTCGTAAACAGTGCGGGGTTTGAGGCTTTTGTTGTGGGCGGAGCAGTAAGAGACCTGGTGACGGGGCGCGTTCCCCACGATTTTGACATTGCTTCATCCGCAAGCCCCAATGAGCTTATGAAGATCCTTAAGAGCCGGGACATCCCCTATGTCGACATGGCAAAAAAACACGGGACGATAACTGCAATAACGTCCGGGGGCAATGTGGAGATCACCACATTCAGATCAGACGGCGATTATCTTGATGCAAGGCATCCGTCAGATGTCACATTTACAAGGAACATAGATGAGGATGTCATAAGAAGGGACTTTACCATGAACTCCCTGTATCTTTCTTCCGACGGGGAGATCTGTGATCTTACGGGAGGACTTGAGGATATAGAAGAGCATAAGATCAAGGCAGTAGGAGATCCGAAGCTAAGGTTCGACGAAGATGCCCTGCGGATATTACGCGGGATCAGGTTTGAAGCAATGCTGGGATTTGATATCGAGGATAAGACCAGGCTTGCCATGGATTCCAAGGCAGATAAGCTCAAGCTTATTTCAGCAGAGAGGGTTCAGACTGAATTCATCCATTTGCTCAGGTGTCCTTTTGCATCCAAGGCCATAAGGGATAATCTTGATATCCTAAGCCTGATCATTCCCGAACTTAAGGAGATGGCAGGCTTTGATCAGAAGAGCCGTTATCACGATCTTGATATGTTGGAGCACACTCTTAAGGTTTTAGACGGAATACCTCTCGAGGAGGGAGGTCTTAGAGATGGCGAGCTTGCAGTAGCGGCGCTGCTCCACGATACAGGCAAACCGGCAAGTTTTGTTCTTGATAAGAATGGCTTAGGCCACATGAAGGGACATCCCCGGATCTCAAGAGAGATCACGTCAAGAGTACTTACCTCTCTTAAGTGTTCCAAGGCATTTATCAGCGATGTGGAAGGGCTTGTTGAGCTTCATGACACTTTTGTGCCTTTGACCTTCCCCGATGTCCACAGATTCATGAGCGAGCATAGTGGGGAATTCCTGGCAAGGCTTGCTGTCCTTCAAAGAGCAGACATAAATGCCCATTCCGAATATGGTCTCAGGAGAATGGCAAAGCTTGACGGCCGGATCGATATAGAGCAGGAATTAAGGGCTCAGGGTGCGGCATTCAAGATAACTGATCTTAAGATCAGGGGCGAAGATCTCATAAGATTGGGATGCATGCCGGGACCATGTATCGGATCTGTCTTAGGCAAGATCTTTGAAATGCATATAAATGGCGATGTCCCCAATGAGAGAGGGGCTTTGCTGGCTCTTGCACGGGATCTGCTTTAACAGAAATTTAATAACAACTTTATAATCAAGGCGAAATTGTGATTGAATTAAGGCAAATAAAAAATCTATAATATATGCATCAAATCCTAAAGGGGGATCTATATTATGAAGAATAAGAGAGGCTTTACGTTAGTAGAGATAATGATCACCGTCGGTATCATTGTCATCGTAGCTGCAGCCGGTACCATCGGCGTAGTTATTTCACTCAGAAGGAGCAAGGAGAAGGCAGCTAACCTGTCAGCAGGTGCTCAGAACTTTGAGAGCGAGGCTATCGAGAACCTTGGCCAGCTCAATGCAAATAACGAGTATGTTCCTCCCGTCCAGACCAAGCTTCCTGAGGACACAGCGACACCCACACCGGGCCCCGGCACCGTTACACCGACCGCGGAACCAACAGCAGGACCTTCATCTGCGCCGACAACCGCACCGACAACTGCACCGACAGTTACTCAGGCCCCTACCTCAGCACCTACTTCCGCTCCAACAACAGCACCTACATCAGGCGGCTCAGGCGGAGCATCTAATTCAGCAGGTACTGTCAGCTCATCTTCTACAGTAAGCGGAACAGACGGTTCTGTAGGTGTAGTAAGTATCTCATCTTCGAGCAATCCGTCAGTAACGGTTTCACAGGGATGGAATAACAACTGCACATTCACCCTCACCAAGAATTCAAACGGAACATACACCATGTCTAACATCTCACAGAAATGGGTTGTAGGCAGCATTCACGATATATGGAGCAGTGATTCTATCGTTCTTAACGACAGCGATATGAACTATCTGAACAACACCTTTGGCCTTAAGATAGGCTGATCCCGTTAACAAAAACGTTATAAAAAGCAAACACTTTAAACAAGAAATGTTATCAATAAACAATTACAATTAAATTAGCTATTGAAGTGACCTCACTTTATATAGATCACCCTTGAGTTAGGCTACCTTTTAGGTAGCCTTTCTTAATTTAAGCCATGGAGTTCTGATTCTGCCGCAAGGAGTCTTATGGCGGCTTCGGACTTAGGGCTGTTTAAGATATCTCCCGTAAGTCCCTGTTCAACTATCTGCCCCTTATCCATTACCACGACGCGGGGTGCAATCTGGCGCACGATATGGATATTGTGGGTGATAAGGAGAAATGCGGTCCCTCTCTCCCTATTGATATCGGTAAGGAGTTTTAAGATCTCTGCAGCTGAGCTTGCATCAAGTGATGAGAAGGGTTCATCTGCAACAATGAGTTTGGGGTCTAAGATAAGGCACATCGCTATGGCGACTCTTTGCCTCTGGCCTCCTGATAACTGGCGGGGTCTTCTGTTTAAGTATTTTTCGTCGAGTCCTACGGAATTAAGAGATGACAGTATTCGTCTTTCAGTCTCTTCCTTAGTCAGTTTGAGCCTGGCAGCCTTAAGAGGCTCTGTCAGATGCCACCTTATGGAATGCGCAGGGTTAAGGCAGCTTACAGGATCCTGGAATACGGCTCCTATATGACTGTCCTTGTATTTGATATCACCGGTATGAGGGATTATGCCGAGGATCGCCTTGGTAAGGGTCGTCTTGCCGCATCCGCTGCTGCCGATGAGGCCAAGGATCTCCTTGGGATAGATCTCCAGGTCGATGTTCTTAAGTATATTGGAAGCATTGTCGTATCCTGCGCAGAGGGATGAGGCAGTTAAGACGGGGCTCGTTGTATAGTCCACGCTTGCGCGCTCAAGTGCAAGTGTCCTGGGATCCAGTCTTGCATTTGTAAGCAGCTCTGCGGTATAGCCGTTCTTGGGGTGGCTTAACAGATCCTCTGTATTGTCCCTGTCTATGATCCTGCCTTCTCTCATTACCATTACTCTGTCGCAGAAATTCTTTACGGCAGACAGGTCGTGGGAGATAAAGAGGATCGTCATGTGCATATTCCTGCATAGGTTCTTGAGGAGGCCGAGGATCTGCACGGTCGTAACCGTATCAAGGGAGGATGTGGGCTCGTCGCAGATAAGAAGCCTCGGTGACATGAGGGCTGCACCTGCGATAAGGACTCTTTGCCTCTGGCCGCCGGAGAGCTGGTGGGGATAACGCATATAGATCGCTTCCGGGTCTTCGAAGCCCACGGTCTTAAGCATCTCAAGGATCTTGCCGTATATTGCCTGCCTGTCCTTTTCTCCATGAGAGGCGAGTACCTCGGTAAGGTTTTTGCCTACTCTCATGAGGGGGTCAAGTGCGCTCGTAGGTTCCTGGAATATAACGCCGATGTCCTTGCCTGCAAGTTTTCTCCTGGCTCTCGGTGACATGGTGACAAGGTCCTGGCCTGCGAACTTAATTGAGCCTTCCGTGATCACGGCTCCCTCGGGCAAAAGTCCTGCTACCGCCATGGCGGTCATGGTCTTGCCGGAGCCGGAATTACCGATGAGACCCAGGATCTCGCCATCTCTTATACTGAAGTCCACGTCGTTTAAGACCGGAGCCGGATCAGGATCCTTTTTGGTAGGGAAACTGAGGGACAGGTGGTGGACCTTAAGGATGTGAGCATATCTTCTTGCCGGCATCAGTCTTCACCTCCGCTCAGAGTAACGCGCAGGCCTTCAGATATAAAGTAGAGGCCCAAAATGTAGGATACCAGCATCAGAGAAGGGAATATTACGAGCCAGGGCGCGCCTGTCATGTAGGCTTGGGCATCAGCCAGCATCTTGCCGAAGCTTGCATCCGGAGGCTGTACACCAAGGCCCAGATAGCTCATGCCTGATTCGAAAAGGGTCATGTTCGCAAGACCTATAACAGTAGCGGATAGCAGCTGGGGCATAAGATTTGGCAGAATATGAGACAGCATTATCCTTACAGGTCTTACGCCCATTACTTTTGCATGGGTTATGTAGTCACGTTCCTTGATCTCCAGAGTCCCGGTCCTTACGACCCTCGCAAAGGTGGGAGCGAAGACAAGGCCCAGAGCCCACACCACATTAAACATGGAAGCCCCGAAGACTGCTACTGCCACCAGGGCCAGGAGTATTCCGGGGAAGCACATGATGCTGTTGTTAAAGAGCATTATCGTATGGTCAGGTATACCGCCGAAATATCCGGCAGGAAGGCCTGTCAGGATGCCGAGCACCGCTGCTATCAGGACACCTGCGACCGATATGAATATGGTGTATTTGGATGCGGCGAGGACTCTCGAGAATACATCTCTCCCGAAATTATCCGTGCCGAATATGTGGGCAGGCGAGGGTGCTTCCAGTTTTGCCGTTACATCCGTAAGGTTCGGACTATAGGGGGAACATATAAGTGAGAATACAAAGGCCAGTATGACGATGCCCAGAAGAACAGCGCCGGTAATAAAGAATGCGGTTGATGAAGGTCGCCTGCCTCTCATATAACACCTACTTAAGCCTTATTCTCGGGTCTGACATACCTGCAAGGATATCAGACAGAAAGTACAGAATCACGGTTATGAGGGCAAGATAGAATACCATTCCCGACAGAAGAGGGAAGTCTCTTCTTGCTATGGCAGAAAGCAAGAGCCTGCCAAGGCCAGGAAGATTGAAGACCTGCTCTACTATGAGGCTGCCGCCAAGTATATCCGACAGGACCAGGGATAAGATGGTGATGGAGGATACATTTGAGTTAGGCAGCACGTGAGATACCAGTATTTTGAGATTACTGAGACCGTGGCTCTTTGCCGTCTTAACGTATTCTGAATTATTCTGCTCTATTACAGCAGATCTCATGAACTTAAATGTCATGGCGATCTTGGGGAGCGCTATCGCAAAGGAGGGGAGTATGAGGCTTGCCACATAGAGCCCGAAGTTCTGGGCAGGAGCAGCATACCTTCCTACTGTAAATATCTTAAGTGCCTTGCTGGTAAGGAGTATCAGGAGCAGGGATAAGACGAAGGGCGGTATCGCAAAGAGAACATGCCCCAGGAAAGAGCAGATCTGATCGCCTGCCTTGCCCGGCTTCCTGGCACTTAAGACGGCAAGAGGATAGGAGATAACTATGACCATTATAGTAGCGATGAGACTCATGCCGATCGTGACAGGCAGACGCTCTGCTATAAGAGTCATTACCGGCATCTTGTATGCAACAGACATGCCGAGATTACCTGTAAACAGACCGCCTAACCAGTGAAGATACTGCATGATGAGGGGCTCGTTAAGGCCCAATTGCTCTCTCAGGTGTTCTACCTGATCAGGCGTTGCATTGGGACCGAGCATTGTCCTTGCCGCATCGCCCGGGATTATGGAGAATGCCGCAAATGTAAGAAAAGAAACGAGCAGGAGGGTTGCTATAAGCTCTATGAGCTTTATTGCAACATAACGTAGATTCCTGCTCGTTTTATCTGTCATTTCAAACCCCTTAGTTATTTAAGTAGGTTTATTATATATGTTTTCCGTAAAAAGTGAATTAATCAGCAAGCTTTACGGTGGACATGTCCTGAACATACATAGGATATACATTGTATCCTGTAAGTCTTGTGCTTACGGCTGTCAGAGTCGTGGGGTCCTGTATATAGCAGGATGCCGCATCGTCTGTAATGATGCCGAGTACTTCGTGGTAGAGCTCTGTCTTCTGTGCCTCATCAGAGATGGTAGGGATCTCGGCAAGGATGCGGTCTACTTCAGGATTTGAGTAGTTGATAAAATTACCGTTTGAATCAGAGCTGTATCTTTCGAGAACATCGTAAGGTGCATAGTCGCTGGTAAGGGCGATAACGGTTGTCTCGTAGTTTCTGCCGGTGTAAACGTCCTCAAGCCATGTAGCCCATTCAACCTGCTCGATCTCAAGGTTGATGCCGATGGCAGCAAGCTCGGAAGCAAGCTCTACTGCTGTATTTACGTGGATGAGATAGTTGGAAGGAACTGTAACAGTAAGATCGAAACCATCAGGATAGCCTGCGTTTGCAAGGAGCTCCTTGGCAAGATCCACATCCTGATCGAAGGTTCCGTCCAGAGATGTATCGTAGTAAGATCCCATTGCAGGGCTCATGGCTGTTGTAAGTGCAGCACCTGCGCCGCTCATGGTAATGTCGATAATGTCGTCTCTGCTTATTGCATAGTTGATAGCGCGTCTTACATCAGGGTTATCAAGAGGCTCTACCGCATTGTTAAGTGCAAAGATCTGAACCATGTTGGAGCCATTTGACTCAATGCTGAACTGAGCGGGGTCTAACTGATCGGCATGGTTTGTATCAAGGTAAGGGAAGATGTCGATGGTGCCGTTCTGGAGCTCTAAGAGTCCGGAATCCATGTCTGCGCAGATCTTGAAAGTAACAGAATCAAGATAAGGCATTCCGTCCTGCCAGTAATCCTCATTCTTTACCAGGACAACGCTCTGGGCAACAGTGTAGGATTCAAACTTGAAAGGACCTGTTCCGCAGGGGCTTGTTTCGCAGTCTGTATAACCTTCGGGAATGATGCCTGTTGTAAAGTATGAGAGCATCTCGGAATTACCGCTGTCAAGGGTAACTACTACTTTGCCGTCATCTGTTGCCTCAACAGATTTAATGCAATCAAACTTGGCTACGAGAGCGGTGCCGTCTTGCCCGTCAAGAAGACCTGCTGCTCTCTTGAGTGAATAGACTACGTCGCCTGCATCAAGAGTATCGCCGTTGTGGAAGGTAACGCCCTTCCTTATAGTGAATGTATAGACTGATGCATCGTCGCTGATCTCTACGCTCTCGGCAAGGCAGGGATTGAGCTTGCCCTCGGAATCGAATTTATAAAGGCCTTCATAGATATTGAAGATGAGTTCCTTGTCACCTGCAGCAACTACTGTATGGGGATCGAAGGATGACGGCTCCTGGGTGATGCCGACAACCGCAGTATTATTACCGCTGTTTGTATTAGCTTTGCAGGATGCAAGGCCGAATATCATGGCAAGCGATAACACGCATGATAAGAATCTCTTTGCAAATGAAGTCATAGATGCCTCCTGTTTTTAAATATTGGTAATATTGTAATTTGAGAAAATAAAATATAAACCCGAAATACGCAAAATATTGAAACGAAACAGACCTATTGTTTTGTCAATTGTTCACAAAACATTCAAAAACATTGTGCACAGAAAATATTAAAAATATTAAACAGTGCTGTATAATGTAATGGAAATTTTGTCGGAATATACGACATCGAGTAATTTTGGTAGGGGTATTCATTTATGAAGAAATGTCCGGTATGCGGAGTTATGATGGGTGACAATGTTGCCCGTTGTTCAATGTGTAAGTACGATTTCCAGAAGGCTTCCCAGGGTAATACAGACGAGGCTACCAAAGAGGCTCAGCAGGTTCTTGAACGTAAAGAACAGGAGAACATTGCAAGAGCTGAGGCCAAGCGTACTGAAGAAGAGAGGAAGATCCTTGAATCTATCGAGAGACTTCAGCGTGAATATAATACGCTCCAGGATAAATTTGACTCAGAGAAACTTAAGCTCGATTCAGAGTTCTCCAGCATCCAGAAGAAGAAGCTTGATGAGAAGATTGCTCTTGAGCAGGCTGTTGAGAGCATAAGGAGCGACCTCGAGCAGGCAAGGACAAAGAGAGACGAGCTTCGTGCAGAGTGCGCAACCATGGAGGCTGACAGCCGCGCCAAGTCCCAGAAGGAGCATGACGACCTTATCGCCCAGGCTCAGCAGGAGCAGGAGCGCATCCTCGGTGAGGCAAGGACTCAGACAGAGCAGCTCGCCATTCAGGTCGAGAAGGAATACGGAGAGGCTATGAGCAAGCGTGACGAGCTCTTAGCCCAGGCCAAGGAAGTTCAGGAATTCCTGGATAATTCCGATAAGATCCGCAAGGAGAAGGATGACGAGATCAAAGCCTGTGAGGCTAAGATCAAGGAGCTTAACGATGAGTTCGAGAAGGAGAAGGAGAGGATAGCCGAGGAATCCAAGAAGGTTTCCATGGAACAGGCATCCGAAGCCCTCAAGATCAAGGATCAGGCTGAGAAGGACAGAGATAAGGCTCTTGCAGAGAAGGAGCAGCTCATAGCTCAGGCTGAGGCCGAGAAACAGCAGATAATCGCAGAGCTCGAAGCGCGTAACCAGAAGGCTCAGGAAGAGCTCGATACAATGACAGAACAGGCCAAGGGCGTTATGGCTGAGGCAGAGGAAGCCCTGAACAAGCGCGACAGCTTAAGGAAAGAGATCGAGGACTTCGATAACACTGCCAAGGCTAAGCAGAAGGAATTAGATGACTTAACTGCAGATAAGCGCCGCGAGTTAGATGATCTTGAAGGCAAGAAGACAGAGGCTGAGCAGCAGCTTACCGAGTATTTCAAGCAGCAGGAGACACTCCAGAATGATATCGATGGCCTTAAGGGACAGCTTGATGAAGCAAACCGCATAATCGAGGATTCCAAGAATGCAACGGTTCTCGCTGAAGCAGCGGCCCAGGAGATCGTTCTCAATGCAGAGAAGCAGTCAGTATTCCTTAAGGAAGCTGCTTTAAGAGAGAGCGAGAAGGGCAAGATGCTCGCTGAGATCGAGGACAAAGATAACAAGATTAAGGAGATTGAGATGGAGAAGGCTGAGCTTGAGAAGAAGCTTGCTGCGCTTGAATCATCTGTAGCAGCACTTGAGAAGAAGGTAAAGGAAGGCGGAGCAGTTAGCCTCAAGTCCGGCCCGAAGGATTACTCTATAGAGGTCATCGAGCACAACAGCTCTGCAGAAGTTGACACAAAGAAGCTTGAATCAGTTCTTGATGCAAAGGCAAAGGACGGCTGGACACTTGTTCAGATCATCGACGATGACGGCGGTAAGCTCCTGTCATCTCTTGGCGGATCTTCAGAGACTACAAGCTTGAGTCTTGGCGGTGGCGGCTTCGGCAACACCAAGCAGGACAGACTGATACTCATCTTTGAGAAGCCTCTTACCAAGAAGTAATATCAAATACAAAACCGGGTTTTATACAGGGATGCACTAGTGCATCCCTGTTATTTTAAACGCACAAAAACTTTTGCCTTAAATGTAAATCCTTTGTGGAAATGGTACATAAAATAATTTATAATGAAAAAGTTATTGATTATTTATCCGAAGGGAGGACTTAACTGATGGAGATTTATTCCGCAGACAAGATTCGCAACATCGCTTTATTCGGACATGTGGGTTCGGGTAAGACAACACTCGCCGAGGCTATTCTTTACTACACCAAGGCAATTTCCCGCCAGGGCAAGATCACCGATGGCAATACAACGCTTGACTACGATCCTGAAGAGATCAAGCGTCAGATGTCAGTCAGCCTCTCTGTCGGATGCTGTGAGTATAAGGGAAGCAAGATCAATATCATCGACACACCCGGTGATTTCGACTTTATAGGCGAATCCATGAGCGGCATGAGAGTCGCAGATTCCGGCGTCATCATGATCTCTGCAAAGGGCGGTACATCTGTAGGTTCCCAGAAGGCCATTAGGCTTCTCGAGGGTAAGAAGGTTCCTTATCTATTCTTCGTTAACAGAATGGACGAGCCCAATGCGGATTTTGAAGGCGTTGTATCCCGTATGACAGACCGTTACGGCGAGAGCGTTATCCCTCTTTCCTTCCCTATTATGGAAGACGGCAAGATGACAGGTATCGTAGACGTAATGAACCGCAAGGCATTCTCCATTAATGCCAAGACCGGTGCGTTCGAGGAATTTGAGCTCCCCGGTGAATACACAGCACGTATAGATGAGCTCCAGGACAGAGTAAACCAGGTAGTAGCTGTTGCAGACGATACTCTCATGGAGAAGTATTTTGCAGGCGAGCCTTTTACAGAGGATGAATTCCGTCACGGCGTTCATGTAGGCTTCCGTGAAGGTAAGCTCCACCCTGTATACTGCGGTTCTGCATACATGAACTGGGGCATCGACTTCCTGCTCAACTGTATCGCAAAGGATACACCTCCGGCAGGCAAGAAGCCTGCTCTTACAGCAACACTTCCTTCGGGCGGTACACTGGATGTTACCTGCAAGCTCTCAGATCCTATGGCAGCTTTCATCTTTAAGACTATCTCCGACCCCTTCGTCGGCAAGATCAGCATCTTCAAGGTCAATGCAGGTACTCTCCGTGCCAACTCAACAGTTTACAATGCTACAAAGGGCAGAGATGAGAGGATCGGCGGCCTGTTCTACTTAAGAGGTAAGGAGCAGATCGCAACAGATAAGGTTACGGCAGGCGACATAGGTGCAGCCACAAAACTTGCTGACGCAGATACAAATGACACACTCTGCGACAGATCACGTATCCTCGAGATGCCTAAGATCAAGTTCCCTTCCACATGTCTTTCCAAGAGCATCGTTCCTTCCAAGAAGGGTGACGAAGAGAAGATCATCTCCGGCCTTGCCAAGCTTGCTGACGGCGACAGATGCTTCTCAGTTGAGACAGACCCCGAGACAAAGCAGATGGTACTCTCCGGTATCGGCGATATGCAGCTCAAGGTTCTGGTATCACAGCTTAAGACAAGATATAACGTTGACTGCGAGTTAGCTCAGCTCAAGGTTCCTTACCGTGAGACTATCCGCAAGAAGGTCAAGGTTCAGGGTAAGCACAAGAAGCAGTCCGGCGGTCACGGCCAGTATGGTGACGTATGGATCGAGTTTGAGCCTAATCCTGAGAGCGAGGAGCTCGTATTCGATGAGAAGGTATTCGGAGGCGCCGTACCTAAGAATTTCTTCCCTGCAGTTGAGAAGGGACTCCAGGAGTCAGTTAAGTCAGGTATCCTGGCAGGCTACCCGGTAGTTAACCTCAAGGCTACATTAGTCGACGGTTCTTACCACGATGTAGACTCTTCGGAAATGGCATTCAAGATCGCTGCTAACCTTGCTTTCAAGGCAGGTATGCAGGCAGCAGACGCCATCATCCTCGAGCCCATCTCCAAGGCTGAGATCCATGTTCCGGAGGAGAAGCAGGGTGACATCATGGGCGACCTGAATAAGCGCCGTGCAAGGATCGTAGGTATTGATGCAGATGAGCTCGGCTCAGTTATTAACTGCGCCGTCCCTACAGCAGAGATGCTCGACTATGCAACAGACCTTAAGTCCATGACACAGGGCAGGGGCTGGTTTGTTATGAGCCATGCAAGATACGAGCCTGCTCCCCAGGACGTCGCAGCCAAGGTAATCGCATCTGCAAAGGCCGAGGAGAAGTGATGAACATTTGATTGCGTTAATTGTTCTACACTTTTTTACACAAAGTTAATGTACAAACGGTGGTTAGTATTGTCTAACTACCGTTTTACAAAGTAAAATGAGTTAATCTGAAATTATATCCAGAAGTGGCAGGAGGTATAATAATGGCAAGATTAAATGAAGCTGCTGTTGCTCAGATCACTGAAATCTGTGAACGTCACAAGGATGAGAAGACACCCTTGATGATGATCCTGAGCGACATCCAGAACGAGTACGGGTACATTCCTTTGGAAGTACAGGAGTTAGTTTCTAAGCAGACAGGCATTTCGGTAGCGGAGATCTACGGCGTTGTTACGTTCTATTCTTTCTTCTCCCTTACACCTAAGGGAAAGTATGTTATCGGTTGCTGCCTCGGTACAGCATGCTATGTTAAGGGCGCTCAGAATGTTATCGATAAGTTTTCTGAACTCCTCAACATCAAGCCTGGCCAGACTACAGAAGACGGTCTGTTCACATTAGATGCACTCCGTTGCATCGGCGCATGCGGTATTGCACCTGCAGTAAGCATCAACGGCAAGGTTTATCCTAAGGTTGCCGTAGGACAGGTTGAAGGAATCATCAATTCTTATAGACAGGAGGCAACGGCATGACAAAGATCAACACTACTGCTGAACTTGATCAGGCTACAGTAGCATGTACCAAGTGTCTCGAGGATAAGCTTAAGGGTACAGACGACAAGCGTCACATCGTTCTTTGCGGTGGTACAGGATGTCTGTCCAGCAATTCCAAGGAGATAATGCAGAAATTTATTGACGTTCTTGAAGCAAAGGGCGTTTCTGACAAGGCAACTGTCAATCAGGTAGGTTGTTTCGGTTTCTGTTCTCAGGGACCCTTCGTAAAGATCTATCCTGAGGATACCCTTTACAGAATGGTTTCCATCGATGATGTTGAAGAGATCGTAGATACAGATATCATCGGCGGACAGATCGTAGAGAGACTTCTCTATGTTGACCCCAATACAGAGGCCAAGGTAACAAAGCAGGATGACATCAACTTCTATAAGAAGCAGCGTCGTGTTGCACTTCACGGCTGCGGCGTCATCAATCCTGAGGATATCGATGAGGCGATCGGCATGGGTGCATTCCAGGGTCTCAAGAAGGCTCTGTCCATGACACAGCAGGAAGTAATCGATGAAGTACTCGCTTCCGGTCTCCGTGGCCGTGGCGGCGGCGGATTCCCCACAGGCAGAAAGTGGCAGTTCGCTCTTAATGTTGAATCCGATCAGAAGTACGTTGTATGTAACGGCGATGAGGGCGACCCGGGTGCATTCATGGATCGTTCCATCTTAGAGGGTAACCCTCTTGCAGTTATCGAGGGTATGATGATCGCAGGATATGCATTTGGCGCATCTGAGGGTTACTTCTATGTACGTGCCGAGTATCCTATCGCAGTTAACCGTCTTAAGATCGCTATTAATCAGGCAAGAGAGAGGGGCCTCCTCGGTGAGAACATCATGGGCACAGGCTTCAACTTCGATTGCCATATCAGACTCGGTGCAGGCGCATTCGTTTGCGGTGAGGAGACAGCTCTTCTCAACTCCATCGAAGGTAAGCGCGGTATGCCTCGTCCGAGGCCGCCGTTCCCTGCTATCAAGGGTCTCTGGGGCAAGCCTACCTGCGTTAACAATGTTGAGACACTGGCTTGCGTTCCTTATATCCTCCGCGAAGGTGCTGCAGATTTCGCATCTGTTGGTACTGAGAAGTCCAAGGGTACAAAGGTATTCGCTCTCGGCGGTAAGGTAAACAACGTAGGTCTCGTTGAGATCCCTATGGGTACTACACTCCGTGAGCTTATCTATGATATCGGCGGCGGAATCCCTAACGGTAAGAAGTTCAAGGCTATCCAGACCGGTGGTCCTTCAGGCGGCTGCCTTACAGAGGAGTTCTTAGACGAGCCTATCGATTTCGATAACCTCGTATCCAAGGGTTCCATGATGGGTTCCGGCGGAGCTATCGTAATGGATGAAGACAACTGTATGGTCGACGTTGCTAAGTTCTATATGGAATTTATCTGCGACGAGTCCTGCGGTAAGTGCTCACCCTGCCGTATCGGTACAAAGCGTATCCTCGAGATCCTCACAAAGATCACAGAGGGCAAGGGCACAATGGAAGACCTTGACGAGCTTGAAGAACTCTCCAAGACTATCAAGACAAACTCCCTCTGCGCTCTCGGTCAGACAGCTTCCAACCCTGTTAACTCTACTCTTGCTCACTTCCGTGATGAGTACATCGCTCACATCGTTGACAAGAAGTGCCCTGCTCACGTTTGTAAGAGCCTTATGCAGTACAAGATCGACAAGGATAAGTGTATTGGCTGCGGCATGTGCGCTAAGAATTGTCCCGCTTCCTGCATCACAAGGACTGACTACGTTGCAGAAGGCCACAAGCTCGCATCCTTCGAGATCGATCCCGATAAGTGCGTTAAGTGCGGTCTGTGCATGAGCAACTGTAAGTTCAATGCTATTTCTAAAACTTAAAGGAGGTTACTACTATGGCGATGGTAAATATTAAAATAGAAGGCGTCTCCTATCAGGTCGAGGCAGGACTTACTATCCTCGAAGCTGCAAAGAAGTGCGGATATGAGATCCCTTCACTTTGTGCATTCAACCACGGCGAGTGCAATCAGGGTTCCTGCCGTGTATGTCTCGTAGAGGCGACAGGTGCGAGAGGACTCGTGGCAAGCTGTGTGTACCCTGTATCTGAGGGTATGGAGATCAAGATCTCCTCTCCTGCAGCTACTGCTGCCAGAAGACACAGCGTAGAATTATTACTTTCAAACCACAATATGAACTGCCAGCAGTGCGACAAGAACGGTCAGTGCGAGCTGCTCCATGTTGCTAATGTTACAGGCGCAAGAGAGGGTGCTTTCCAGGGTGTTCACTCTGAGACTCACTACGATGAGCTCGCTCCCGGACTTGTAAGAGATACATCCAAGTGTATCCTTTGCGGAAGATGTATTGAAAGATGTAAGAATGCTCACGGTCTCGGTATCTTAGGATTCGAGAACAGAGGTTTCAACACATTTGTATCTCCTGCCGAGAACAGATCTTTCGCAGATTCACCTTGTATCCAGTGCGGCCAGTGCGTTAATGTCTGCCCTACAGGCGCTCTTATGGAGCATTCCGAGATCTCCAAGATCGACGAGGCACTTGCAGCAGGCAAGACAGTTATTGCTCAGGCAGCTCCTGCCGTAAGAGCAGCACTTGGCGAAGAGTTCGGATATCCCATCGGTACACCTGTTACGGGTAAGATGGCAGCAGCTATGAGAAGACTTGGTTTTGCCAGAGTTTATGACGTTAACTTCGGTGCTGACCTCACGATCATGGAAGAGGGCACAGAGCTCCTTAGCAGACTCCAGAATGGCGGAACACTCCCTATGATCACTTCCTGCTCACCCGGATGGGTCAACTATGCAGAGTACAACTACGGAGATCTCCTCCCTCATCTGTCATCCTGCAAGTCACCTCACCAGATGCAGGGCGCTATCATCAAGTCTTACTGGGCTGAGCAGAACGGCGTAGATCCTAAGGATATCTTCGTTGTTTCCGTTATGCCTTGTACAGCAAAGAAGTTCGAGAGACAGCGTGACCAGCTTAAGGTTAACGGTATTGATGATGTCGATGCTGTTATCACAACAAGAGAGCTTGCCCGTATGATCAAGCGTGGCGGTATCTTATTCGACAGACTTCCTGACGAAGATTGGGATCAGGACATCATGGGCGATTACACAGGTGCCGGTGTTATCTTCGGTGTAACAGGCGGTGTTATGGAAGCAGCCCTCAGAACTGTTTACTTCAAGCTTACAGGCAAGGAGTCTGAGCCTATTGAGTTTACTGCAGTACGTGGTCACGATGCAGGCATCAGAGAAGCTTCTATCGATATCAACGGCACAACAGTTAACGTTGCTATCGCATCCGGCATGAAGAGCGCTAAGGTTCTCCTGGATGAGATCCGTGAAGGTACATCCAAGTATCAGTTCATCGAGATCATGGGATGCCCCGGCGGTTGTATCAACGGCGGTGGTCAGCCTTATGTAAGAGAGTGCTTCCTGCACAATGAGTCTGATGACATCATGGATACATACAAGGAGAAGAGAGCTCAGGCACTCTACTCTGAGGATGAGAGACAGACACTCCGTCAGTCTCACAACAACCCGCAGATCATCGAGCTCTACGAGAAGTTCTTAGGTGAGCCTAATAGCCACAAGGCTCACGAACTCCTGCACACAACATATGCTGCAAGAGAGGGCTTCAACGAAGTAAAGTAATCTGTAATTAAGATTTCTTAAGGCAGGCGGACATGATGTCCGCCTGTTTTTTAATTCACATGAGGGAGGTTCTTATGTCTGAGAAAAATGCGGCGCTGAATACTGTCATACATAAACTCAATACCTCGTATACCATCTGGATGATCGTGGGGATCTGTCAGATCGTATTCGGATTCTGGTATGTTACGCCGATCTTCTTTGGCGCATGGAATATCTACTGCGCTACCAACAGGAAAAAGCTGGCAAGAGCTTTCCGGCAAAACCCTGCAGGGCTTGTAGATACAGCTAAGAGCTGGCAGGACAGCAGCATACTATTCATAGTTCTTAATGCTGTATTCGGAGCTCTGATAGGTGTAATTGGATGCGCTTACGATTATTCGATTACATCTTATGTCATAAAGCATGAAGAGGAGTTAAGGCTGGCAGGAGCCTAATAAAAAACAGTTGATTACTGCACGTATACGATCGCAGACTTTTTGAATGCTGATACTATTGTGAGAATAGATGAGCAGATCGCATAGATGCAGTAGGAATAGACCGGGATGATATCCGATCTTATGTAAATGAGACATAAGGTGATCTGACATATGGCGATGATGCCCTGAACAAAGTCCACTTTCCAGCCGGGATTGTGATCTTTGCGATTGCCGGCGGCGCGGATCAGGCCCAGCAGGGCGATGACGGAATGAATGCCGAGAATAAAGATGAGCGTTATGATCTTGGCCTGGTTAAGGAGCGTTGTTGCCAGCACACCTACATCAAAGAGAATAAGACCCAGCAGCAGGAACCATTTGCCGCCCACCATATGCTGGGCATGGGTCAAGTAGTAGAGGAGATATTTTGATCCGTAACCGAGAAGGTAGATGCATGCACCTAAAGCTATGATGTCAAATGCGTAGCTTGGTACGAGCATCAGGAGCACAGCGCCCTGGATCGCAAATAAAGCTTTGATTATGGTCCAGATCCTTTTTGTCTTACTCATCTGCCGGCCTTACTGAATAAACGAGTTTAATGTAGTCTTTTATACCTCCGAAGCCTTTGATACCGTAGTTTATGGAGAAGCCTGCCAGGAGGTTGCCGGAAGTATATATCTTGTTGGTGACCATGCTCTTTTGCGACATGGCTGCGATCATGAACATGCCGAGACGGGTACAGTCCTTATCTTCAGCAATCTTATATTCTTCGGAATAGTCGCTGACATCGAAATCAGGGATATCCTTGCCGGTTAATTCCATTCCGAATTCTTTCCAGTCTAAGGAAGCATCAAGCTGTCTCCTGGTCAGAATATCCGATATCCTTTCCTCGTAAGGCGCTATTGTTTCTGTGTCGTAGACAGATGTCTCAAAAGTCTCCACCTTGCCCCTTAAGTACTTCATGGCATAGATCATCTGGCAGAAAGCCTTTCTGTAATCTGAAGGGTTATCCTTATAGAATTCCCTGTAGCCGTCCCAGGCAGGAAGGTACTTGTACCGCATAAAGCTATAGTCCGGAAGGTGGCCGGCGTGTCCGTGGCCCAGGTTAAGGATGTTATTCTCGCTGGTATTAAAGACAGTACTGTTGTATATGTTCTTCTCTATATTATCTGATGCTCCCGGGCTGTGACGGAAGATCAATTTGCTCAAAGAACCATCCTCTAACACCTCGAAGAAATCGTTGCTTGTATTGTTGATGACAAGGGTGGGGGTTCCCGCAAAGTTCATGTGTGCCCAGGTATCTGCAAGTACGTGCATCGCGATACCTGCTGCCTGCAGGCTCTTGCCCTTTGCAAGCTCAACTGTGTCTTTGACAAGAACGCCGTTCGGTCCGCAGATGAGGCGGTACTTGTTCTTGTAGGCTTTGGTCGCGAACGGAGTACGGGCGTGGAGATCATTCGGGAGGAAATGGAAGGACGCCCAGATCCTCGTTATATCCTGGAGCCCGAACGTATCGGTCCTTGTATCGACAAGTTCAGCTTGAGACTGGGTAGTTGCGGCATGAATACTCGCTGACAGTGACTTAAGATATGTCTTGGTGCAGCAGTCCACCATCTGGGCGCTGTAGCAGATATCAAGTGCATCTTTGTGAGAGTAGCCGGCCAGTATCGCGGCACAATATGTTGCATAGTAGTGGAAGTCAGCCTGCATTCTTTGTGGCCTCCTTTATGCGTTTGGATTTGTACCGTCTTACTGAGATCGCTGTGATAAATACTTCCAATGATATGGACAGCGATGACAGCTCCATGAATATCGCGACATAATTCTCGAGAAGATATTCTCCTGTGCTTAAGATATCAAATGTGACAAGGCATACTGAGAATACAGATGCGAGGACAAGCCAGGCTAAGATAAATAGGTAACCGCGGCGTACCTTCATGCCTCGGCCCTCGCGTATTGCTCTGCGCCCGGCTATAAGCCTTAGGATTACATCAATGGTGAGCATAAAGAAGGCAAGGCCCATGATTATCATTCTGTCAATCTCATTGGTCTCTTCAAGCTGCTTAGGGGTGAACAGCTGCGCGCCGAAGATAAACTGTGCGCCAAGCTTGATTATTGCCCAGACGCCGAAAATGATAACCCCGGAGCCTAAGATAACAAGAGTATTCGAGTTGCGCCTGAACCTGGTTTCTTCAGGCGTGTTATTAAGAATTGTTCCGTTATCCGAATCCATGTATCTGTCAGTAGATCTTATATATCGTTGTACCTTCTTCTGCAAAGTAGGCTGCCTGAGTGAAGTTGTTCCTGAAGAAGTCTGCATTGTAGACGATGCCGTTTGTGTAGGTGTTATATAAGAACTCCGGGTCTTCTACTATATATCTGATGGAGCGCTCCTGGCAGTATCTGACGAACTCATCCTTGTTGCCGTTGCAGCCTGTGAGAAGCCAGCAGTAGATGGTGTCTCTGGTGTCAGTGTCATGTCCTGCAGACCAGGCGTAGTAAGGCCATCCGTAGTACATGGGGCGTCCTGCAAGAGTGAATCTGTTAATGTGCCACATAGGGGTGAAGAATACGTCCGAAGGATCTGTATTGGCGATCACCCAGGTTGTAAGAGGTGAGTCAGTAGCAACGTCGATGCTGTTCTTATTGAGGTTGATGTAAGTTATCCACTCGGATATGCCGGTTGCTGTAAGAGGGAACATGAGGAGCAGGGCGAGGATCACGCCGGCGATCTCCATAGCGATCCAGCCGGGAAGAGGGATACCCTTCTTCTTAGGAGTGCTTTCAGGAATTGCCTTATGCTCCAGAGCCTCCTTGGGAAGCACCGCTTCTTCCTTGGGAGATTCAGTTTCCGGAGTTTCTTCTGAGATTACAGCAGGCTTATTGTCTTCAAGCTTATTAGGAGCTTCTGCTTCTTCGTCTCCGAAGGATACAGGAGCTATAAGGCCTGTTTCGGCCACATTATCTGTATCTCCAAACTGCAGAGTCTCTTCAGGCTTTTCGCTAGCGGGCTCTGCCGGTGCTTCTGCAGTTTCAAGTTGGGCTGCCGGAACTGCAGAAGCAGGAACGGCAGGAGATACTTCCGGTTCCGGAATATCTTCTTTTTCTTCCTTCTTTCTTATCTTGAAGGGGATAGATACGAGATTTGCTACAAATGTCGCAACAAAAGCATCCAGCAGGATCAGTGTTATCTGGATAAGCTTATGGTTAGCGAGCATCTCCAGGGTAACCTGATAGTTAAATGCAAAGATAAATGGAAGAAGGAAACTTATAAAGAGGATCAGACGGTATATAGGGCGGTTTTTGACTATATCTATAACGAGCATGATGATGCAGGTTATAAGAGCAAGGATCAGGGTAAGGCCCGTAACGATAAGGAGGTACTTGAGTATCTCTCCTGTATTAGCGCTGCTTCCGAGGATAAATCCTGTTGTATGTTGCATGGAGACAACATTGCCAGCACCACCGGAGAAGGCCTTGGACTGGGCAAAAGCTGATACAACGGAGACGGCTGCGATGATGATGTGCAGCACTCTGCTCTCGGAGAAAAAGGCCATTCCCGCAAGGATCAGAAGCATTGCGATGGTGCAGGATCCGTGGAAATAAGGGAAGACAAGGGCCAGGATGCCTGTCAGGATAAGAATCTTCCATGGACAGAGAGGATCGTTCTTTCTGGGCAGCCAGGCATTTTTCCCTGCAACAAAGACCTTGAAGCCGTCTCTTATCATGGAGATGCACATTCTCCTTACAAAAGGCAGATATAAGATGATAAATATAAGTATTACCGCAACACCCAGCATGAGATGACGCTGGTTGGGATATACATTGATAGCCCAGATGCCCCAGTTGTCGAAGTCTGTTGCACCGTACCACTCCTCGGAATGAAGGA
Source organism: Mageeibacillus sp. UBA6976 (assembly GCA_002450155.1). GTDB lineage: Bacteria > Bacillota > Clostridia > Saccharofermentanales > Saccharofermentanaceae > Saccharofermentans. The sequence goes on from DJYO01000025.1 coordinate 20,439, forward strand.
TGGATGCAAGAGCAGAGGACCTGGTCTCGCCGTTGGCAAGGAGTTCTTTAAACTGGATGAATACATTAAGGGAACTCCTGAACAGAACGAGGATGGGAGCTATCAGGAAAGCAGGACGCTTGCCTGATATAAGCACTGCAAGGAGCCCTAAGAGGGTGAATGCACATACCATTACGATTATCGAAGGTATATTGATAGCAAAATCTATAGGCAGCCCGAGATACTCCAGCACTCCGCAAAGAAAGTAAAAGAGAAAGTGGTACTGGATGCCATCTCCTGCAAAATGCATGTACTGGGTAGGGAAGTTATATCCCACCCCGAAGGAGGATACCATGGCAGTATGGGGAGCAAGGTCTGAGAAAGTGGAGAACCCTGCATGAAGAGTGTTGCCGCTTATACGGTAGGTATAGAACATCAGGAATGTGGCAAATGCAGTGAAGATGACTATGCAAAGGCCATAGTAGATCGAGTTGAATACGCTGTATTTGTAAACCCCTGCCGAAGATACATTCTCTTCGCCGTCTATCTGCTTAGCCCTGCGTCTTGCAATAAGGATTACTGCAGACAGGGTTATCCAGACTGCAAGGCCCAGTGTTATGAGCAGTCCTGCTTTCTTAACCAGGGCCTGGTTGTCAGTTATATAAGACAGGCCCAACGTTATGTAGTACTGGACAAAACTCGAGGTCATGAGGCCGAATATTATTCCGGTGGGAACTACGAATAAAGTGCTCGGGATGTTGTCTGTAGCTTTCTTAGAGGGAGCGCATCCGAGATAGAGTCTTCTTACATCGGGCACGAGGTAGGAAGTAACGGTTATGCCGAGTAAGGCACAGATCAATATATACAGAAATGCAAACATAATTTCTCCTTTATAGTATGTATATTATATCAATATATACAGAAGCTTATTTTACAAGCATATAACAATTGAACAATTGAGGGGTTTATACAGGCAAAATAAGGGTATAATCTGTCTATTAATCTGTATTTACGAGGAATTATTATGAAAATCACGGTTCTTGGTGGCGGACTGTCACCTGAGAGAGATGTCTCAATCAAATCAGCAAGTCTTATCGCAAATGCGTTATTAAGCAAAGGACACGAGGTTGCTCTGGTAGATCTGTACGAGGGTATCGAGAGCCCTGACCCTGCAGAGAGCTTCTTCAGGAGAGGTACTGTTGATCTTTTCGAATATGAGATCCCTGAGACTGAGCCGGATCTTGAGGCCATAATCGCGAAGCACGGTGGAAGACGCCAGTGGATAGGCCCCAGAGTTATAGAGATGTGTCAGTATGCAGACAGGGTATTTTTGGGACTCCACGGCAGCTATGGCGAGAACGGTGAGGTTCAGGCAGTGCTGGATGCCTACGGCGTAAAGTACACAGGTTGCGGTTATCTTGGCTGCGCCATTGCCATGGATAAGGCTGTATCCAAGTCTCTTGTTGCAGGCGCGGGGTTTAAGACTGCGGCCTGGATCACGGACAAGGCTGAGAATATTACATTTGCAAGGGTCAAGGCCGAGATCGGACTGCCCTGCGTTATCAAACCTATAGGCTCAGGTTCTTCCTGCGGCGTATCCATCGTAAGAGAGGAGAAGGAGTTTGCCAAGGCGATTGAATATGCGGGATCGTACGGTCAGCTGGTCCTTGTCGAAGCTTTTATCAAGGGCCGCGAGATCACCATATCGATCCTTGATGGCAAGGCTCTGCCTATAACTGAGATCATTCCCCACGAGGGATTCTACGATTATAAGAACAAGTATCAGGATGGCCTTACCACTCATATCTGTCCTGCAAACATCGATCAGGAGGATTACCGCAAGGGACAGAGGCTTGCGCTTGATATATTCGATACGCTGAGGATGAATCAATACGGCAGGATCGACCTTATCTACGATGAGGCAACCCACGATTTCTGGTTTATCGAGGCTAATAATCTCCCCGGCATGACCAATCACTCCCTCCTTCCTGAGGCTGCTAAGGCAACAGGCATCGAATACGAGGATCTCTGCGAGCAGATAATCAGAAGTTGCGACACCAGAGCCCAGTAGGGTAAAATCTAAGTCTACGATCTACCGGAGGTAATATTTATGGGTTCCAAGAGAGAAGATTATATCAGCTGGCAGGAGTACTTCATGGGGGTTGCTACCTTGGCATCCAAGAGATCCAAGGATCCTAATACTCAGGTAGGTGCCTGCATTGTGGATAAGGATAATTACATTGTCTCCGTAGGTTATAACGGAATGCCTATCGGCTGTTCTGACGAGGAGTTCCCCTGGGACCGCAGCGGCTCTACCCTTGAGACAAAGTATGCTTTTGTAACTCACGCTGAGCTTAATGCAATATTGAATTCCAAGACTGCAGATCTTGCAGGTGCCACAGTTTATGTAACTTTATTCCCTTGCAATGAATGCACCAAGGCTCTCATCCAGAAGAGAGTGAGCAAGGTCGTATATCTCCAGGATAAATACCACGATATGGATACCACAGAGGCTGCACGCCGCATGTTAGATGCTGCCGGTGTTATCTACGAGCAATATACTCCATCCGGCAGAAAGGTGGAAATCGAGCTGTGAGGCGAATCAGATCCCGGATCTTATTGCTGATCGCATCTTTGATCGTGACAGCATCTCTATTTCCATGCCTGGTATGGGCGGATCCTTCCGGCACATCCACCAGTAATTGCTGGGGCAACGGAGGGCAGCTTGAGGTATCTTTGTCAGGCTGCAGCGGATATGGCGAGATTACCGTAACGGCTGAATTTACAGGCAGCATAAGCAGTGCTTCAGGCTGGGGATTCGATACCTACACCATCGAAGGCAACAAGGTTATCGCAACGGTTTCCGGCACAGGCCCCAACAGCTGGGCATTCAACAGCAATGTAGGCATCCAGGTAACGGGCAGTGACATCACATCTGCATCGCTTATATCCGTAACAGGTTCCGGCAGTTCAAGTAACAACAACAATAATAATAACAACACTAACAACCAGACTCAGGAGACCCAATCCGGTCCGGTTCCGGATGCCTTGGAAGTAACCGGTGTTCAGGGTGACGACTGGCTTACCACAAACGGAAATCAGATCGTTGACATGAATGGCAAAGTTGTCTGGCTTACAGGTTGCAACTGGTTTGGGTATAATACCGGCACCAATATCTTTGACGGAGTATGGAACTGCAATCTCGAAGATGCTCTTAAGGGCATAGCCGACAGAGGATTTAATGTATTGAGAGTGCCTTTCTCTGCTGAGCTCCTTCTGCAGTGGAAGAACGGTAATTTTCCTCAGGCAAATTACAATAACGCTTATAACGAATCCCTTAATTCCATGAACTCCCTTGAGATCTTCGACTATGTCTTAAGACTCTGCGAGATGAACGGGATCAAGGTGATAATCGATATCCACACCGTTAAGACGGATGCTTCCGGACATAACTATCCCCTGTGGTACCGCGAGGATATGTCGGAGGAAGATTTTATCGAAGCTCTCGTCTGGCTCGCTGACCGTTATAAAGATAATGACACCATCATAGGTCTGGATCTTAAGAACGAGCCCCACGGCAAGGCTTCGGAGACTGACCATGCCATTTGGAACGATTCAGACAGTGACAATAACTGGAAAGCCGCAGCAGAGAGGGCAGGCAATGCCGTCCTGGATGTTAATCCACATCTGCTGATAATAATCGAAGGCATACAGATCTATCCCATAGATCCTGTCGCTAACGATTTCCAATCTTCAAACGACGAAGACTACTACAACACCTGGTGGGGTGCAAATCTCATGGGTGTAAGGGACTATCCGATAGATTTTGGAAGTGCTGAGCGCAATGCCCAGATAGTCTATTCTCCCCACGACTACGGTCCGAGGGTATTCATGCAGCCCTGGTTTGAGGGCGGGTTTACATACGAATCCCTTATGGAGGATGCCTGGTCTGATTACTGGCTCTACATCAACGACGAAGGGATTGCACCGATATTTGTAGGTGAGTGGGGCGGCTTCATGGAAGGGGATAACCTGACATGGATGGAATACTTTAGAGATCTCATCATGGACAGGCATCTTCATCACACATTCTGGTGCTATAATGCCAATTCCGGTGACACCGGCGGACTCGTCAAGGACGACTTTGTCACCTGGGATGAAGATAAATATGCTCTTGTAAAACCTGTTCTCTGGCAGACCGAGGACGGACAGTTCATAGGACTTGACCACGAGATCCCCCTTGGGGCAAACGGCATCAGCCTGTCTCAATACACAGGCGAGAAAGTAAACCCGGTCTTGCCTTATGAATCTCAGACAGAGCAGACTGCTTTGTCTGCAGAGACAACTGAATACGTTCAGCAGACTGAAACACAGGCTCCGGAGGCGGTTCCTGCTCAGGATAAGCCTTCAGGAAAGACAGCAGTTGTCGCTGCTGTTCTTGGAGTTTTAGGACTGGGTTTTGTCTCGGGTATAGTTATTGTCGGAATTAAGCTTTATAATCTAAAGAAGAAAGAATCGTAAAAGGACATTTGGAAACAGTAAATGGATAAATTTATCAACTGGTACAATAACGAGATCGGTTTTGTGGGCACCCTCGTCCTGTTAGGTGTTGCTATAGTTCTTGTCATAGTCTTTATCGTAGCCTTGATCCTCAAAGCCAAGGATAAGACCAAGGATAAGAACACAGAAACCTGGATCAAGAAGAAACGTGAGATACAGGTCATCAAGGAGATGAGTGACCGTCAGAAGACAGATGACGGTAGCAGCAAGGAACTTAAACCTGTATTCATTGATACCGAAGGCAAACCCACAGTAATAAACGGCTACTACCAGAAATCCAATACCGCGCCCATAAGGCCTGTATATTCCAATACCCGTAATGCACGTCGTATCCAGATGCAGGAGCTCGAGTCTGAGCGTGTAGGCGCCGAGGCACTTACATCTGCGCTCGTTATGGACTCTGCAGCACCTTCAGCGGTCAAGGCAACAGGACCTGCACCTCAGAAGGTCAAGCCTGCTGCTCCCAAGCGCCGCTATACATCTGCTTTCGGCACAACTGCACCTGCTGAGGAGCAGAGCAAACCTAATTCTATGTACGAGGATGGCATAAGGCCTACGATCGGAAGCGAAGTTGCCAATGCAGTTACAGAGCGTCCTGCAGAAGTACAGGAAGAGAAGCCCGATATCTTAAAGTCCGGCGAGGAAGCTATCATACCTGCGGCAACAGCTCCGGCCCCCGGATTTGCAGCTGCCAAGAAGGGTCCCGTAAAGAGGCCAAAGTCAGCCTCTATCGCCAGAAATGTTAAAGATGACGAGGCAGAAGAAGACTCCGGAACAGATGCGGAGTAATGTTAAATCTATTGCAAATATTAACCATTTTTGATTGCATTTAATGTATGACCCATTTATAATTTATCTGTTAACAAATTGTTAACGGCGCATTATACTTGTTTGTATTCCTTGGAGGGTCATGCTTAATGAGTAGCAAGAGCAATAAGCTATACAGATTTATTGCAATTTTAATCTGTGCTGTATTTGCATTCTCACTTCTATCCATTTTAGATCAGAAACAGGTTCTGGCCGGAGCCAGTGCTTCAACATCCAATGTTAACTCCTGGGGCGATGATGGCGGTTACAATTTGAATATATCAGGATGCAGTGCAGGAGATGTTGCTACCGTAACTGTTGTTTACAACAAGAATGAAGTATTCTCATCACCGGCAAATCCCGAAGCATGCCAGGTAATATCCGAAGGCGACGGTTCTGTTACATTTAAGGTAGTAGGATGGGGCAACCCTAACGGCTCTTACTGGATCAGCATCAGTGGTACCAATCTTCCTAATCCGATGAGTGCTACGGTTTCTTCTATCTCAGTAAAGGCAGCGAATCCTACAGCTACTCCTAAGCCTGCAACACCCACACCGAAGCCGGCTACTCCAACACCTAAGCCTGCAACACCCACACCAAGACCTACTAATACACCTGTTCCCGCTCAGACAACTCATCAGACAACGGCTGCTCCTGCTCAGACAACCCAGCAGACAACTGCTGCTCCTGCGCAGACAACCCAGCAGACAGCTGCAGCAGCTCCTGCTCAGGCACAGCCCGCTGAGACACAGGCAGCTACCACAGCTGCCACAACAACAACGACGACAACAGCTGCGGCCTCTGAGGAGACATCAGATACAGAGGAGGCTGTTTCTAACGAAGAGACAAGCGAGCCTACTCTCATCTCTGCAGTAGGTGAAGTTGTTGAAGGCGAGACATACGATGAGACAGTTGTTATGGATGAGACTCACGAGGACGGAACTCCCGTAGTAATGGGATTTGTCCATGTTAATCCCGATCAGGTAAGCCCCAATACACCTAATTCAGACAAGAAGTCTTTTATGTGGCTCTGGTTTATCATCCCCGTACTTCTTGCCGGCGCAGCATATTTCAGATACCGGAACCTCAAGAACAAGGGCATGAATGGCAAGGATTTAGCTCTTAACTTTATCCCCGGCACATCGAGCCTTGTTTATGCAGCAGGCAACCTGATCCCCTCCAAGCATACCGTAGCAGCTGATGCCGCTACTACCCAGAAGTTCAATCAGGCATCCGCCATGAAGGAACTCCGCCAGATGGAAGAAGCCAATGCAAGGGAAGAAGCAAAGACTGCGAAGTCTGCTCCCGTGCAGAAGGCACCCATAAAGCGCCCTAAGGAATTATCAGTTAACAGAGCAGCTGCAACAGCTGCAGCTGTAACTGCGGTCAAGGCTCCGTCTGCACCCAAGACACAGGCAGTAAATTCAAACAGTCCTGCTGCAGCGGCAGCAAGGGAGAGAGCTGAAGCTGCCAAGGTCCAGAATGAGATGAGGAAAATGGAGCAGGCCCGTAAAGACAACGAAGCTAAGATGCAAGAGATAAAGAGCCGTCCGCCCATAAAGAGACCTAAGGAGCTGTCAGTAAACAGAGCACAGACAAAGGCCGCAGAACCTGCAAAGGATGCAGCCATAGGATCCGGAACAACGGCCTCTGTCAGCGCAGCACGCGCACTTGCAGACAGCAAAGCAAAGGAAGCACAACGTGCACGTGAAGAAGCTGAGAAGGCCCAGAAGGAAATGGTCGAGGCAGCTTTAGAAGCAAAACAAGCGGAGGCAAGAATGCAGTCAATCAACAGTAATGATCAAGCAAGCAAGGCAAGAGCTTACTCACCCAGTGAGCACAGGAGGGCAAATTCAGCCAACCAGTTAGGAAGTCTTATGAGCAGCAGGTCACAGCCGGGTTACAGAGCTCCTATGTGGGCAGCTCCGGGAATGGCAGGGATCAATCCCTTCAAGCCCAGCGAGGTGCAGGAGACAGAAGTGAAGGAAGAAGCTCCCAAGGAAGAGAGCAAGCCGGAAGCAAAACCCAGCATTGCAGATCAGAGACCTAAGAGGTCAGCATTCTTCGACAAGGGCAGGCCGGGAAATGCTCCTCAGTGAGGCGACAGATTATTTATATCATTGAAAGTTAAGGGCCACATCGTGGCCCTTAATCCTTGTCAGGCCTAAACTTTGCCACGCCTCCTGCCTTTAGATTATCTGTCAAATATGTTAAGATTTATACATTAAGATAATTCGGAGTCTTCAATGAAGAATATAGCGATTATTACAGGTGCTTCTTCAGGTATAGGCAAAGCCTTCCTCAAACTGATCGTACAAGAGCGTGGTGTTTATAACAGCGTACCCTTCGATGAGATATGGGCTGTTGCCAGAAATTCAGAAAGACTCCTGGAGGTAACTTCATCTATCGGAGATGAGCGGATAGTACCGGTTACGGCAGACCTTACGGAGGCTCAGGATCTTAACGAGATAAGCTTAAGTCTTGAGCAGGGAAATATAAGAGTCGGACTGCTGGTTAATTGTGCAGGAGCAGGCTTTAAGGGACCGGTATCAGAGCTTACGGTAGACAAGGTTGAATCAGAGCTCGAGCTTAACTGCGTAGCATTAGGCAAGCTTACGAGGATATGCCTTCCCTGCATGATCGACAGTGAACCCTTGTATTCTCTTAAGGACGGACCAAGGATAATCAACATAGCTTCGTCTGCAGGATTTCTGCCTCAGCCCGGATTTGCGGGATATGCAGCGAGCAAAGCCTATGTAATATCTTTCTCAAGAGCTCTGGCCTATGAACTTTCGAGGTTTAATATAGCAGTAACTACTATATGCCCGGGACCTGTAAATACAGATTTCCAGAATAGAGCTACAGACGGCAGGGAAGCCGAATTCACCGGATTTAGGAAGTATGTGGTAGCAGATGCAGACAAGCTTGCCGAGGCCGGACTTAAGGCTTCAAGATCCGGAAGGAAGATGCTGGTATACGGTTTCTCCCAGAAGCTCCTGCATGTGGCATCCAAGATACTTCCGGTGGGTCTCATCCTTAAGATAGAGAGTCTTCTTATGCCGGTAGAGTATAGATCAGAGGCAGGTCCGGAATCTGATATCGTGAGCCCGCTGCCGATAACAAGTGAGGAGGAATCCGTATGAAGAAAGTTGAACCCAGATTCGGGAGCATTTACAAGGCTATCGAAGAGAGATGTTCCAAGATAAGTTTCCCGCGAGATACTGCTACCCAGATAACTCTTAACGGGATCCTCGATAATCAGCCTTTGTATGTTAAAGTGGACGAGGGCCAGGTAGAGGTCGCTCCCTACGAGTATATAAATGCACCTTTCTACATCGATGCGGATGCTGAGATCCTGGCCAGGATCCTTAACAAAGAATACGATTTCTACGAGGCTCTGGCTCAAGGCAGCATAGTCTTAAACGGCGATCCTGCCAGTGCTATACTCTTTATTCACAGCGTTTTCGGGTAAGCTTGAATGGCTCTAAAGTTAAACGGGATCTTCAAGGATGGTATGGTATTCCAGTGGGGCGCAGAGTTTCGCCTCTTTGGTGAGGCAGACCATGCCTGCACTGTAAGATGTGACATCTTAGACGAGGGCAAGAGGATCTGTTCCGGTGCTGCAGGGACTGAAGAAGACGGAAGTTTCCTTGTGCTTGTAACACCGGCTGACGAGCCCGGAGGACCCTATCAGATCGTTATATACGAGAACGAGCAGGAGGTCTGCGTTTTATCTGACTGCTATGCCGGAGAGGTCTGGTTTGCAGCAGGGCAGGGTAACATGGAGTATCCTCTCTGCAGGACAGAGTTTGCAAAATACGTACTCCCAAAGATCCCCGATACAGACATAAGATTATACGATGTTCCCTTTGCAGGCTTTATGGACGAAGAACAGGCCAGGGCTGAGCAGGAGTCTAAGTGGGTAAGCATAGATTCTGAGACAGCAGGACAGATGAGCGGTATTGCCTTCTATTTTGCCTTTGCTCTGAGCGCAAGGCTTGATGCCAAGATCGGCATAATAACCTGCTGTGCCTATGGCACTAGCCTTGATTGCTGGACCTCTATAGAGTCCCTCAAAAAGACTAAGGAGGGCATGCAGTACATCAAGGACTTTGACGAGGCGGCAGCAGAGATAACCGAGGCCGAGTACGAAGAAGAACTTGGTATCTATAACGAGGCAAAGAAGGACTACGACGGGAAACTTGAGCAGGCATTAAGTGACAACCCCTATCTTACCTATAAGGAAGCGGACATAAATATAGGTCCAAGACCCTGGCCGCCGCCGGTAGGGACTCTCTCAGTAAGAAGGCCGGGCTCCATTTTTGAGAGTATGGTCTTAAGGGTTGCGCCTTATACAATAAGAGGTGTTATCTACTACCAGGGCGAGTCCGACACTTTCGGTCATCAAAGCGAATACGGCAATGTCTTTAAATCTCTCATAGAGGAGTGGAGAACTGTATTCTTTGACGAGGAATTGCCCTTTATCTTCTGCCAGCTCCCGATGTATATCTCCAAGGATCGTAAGTACATGGGCTACGACGATATGAGCTGGCCTACGGTACGCGAGCAGCAACAGGTGGTAGCCATCGACGTCCCCAATGTTTATATGGCTGTAATAGCAGATTGCGGCGAATTCGATAACATGCACCCGTCCGACAAGAAGACTCCTGCTGACAGGCTCGCTCTTCTTGCCCAGAAGTTTGTCTACGGCTTTGAGAACGTAGACGCGGTCGCTCCCTATATTGTTGACGCAAGGAGGGGAGAGGGCGTTGAGATCACCTTCGGAGGTGACTATATGCTGCTCAATATTGCCTCGGATTTCGGAGGCGGAGAATCCGGTTTTGAGGTAGCAGGCGAAGATGGAGAGTTCTTCCCTGCCGATGCCTCTGTTGACTTTGACGGTAAGACCGTCATACTCGCATGCCCTAAGGTCGAATTCCCGGTCAAAGTAAGGTATGCATATTTTTCCTATGGCCCGACTGCCCTCCATGCACAGAACGGGCTTGCTGCGACACCTTTCCAGGTGCGCATAGATAAAGATTTAGGTGGTATCTGACATGAACATAGCTTTTTTCACCGTACCCAAGCAAGATGTGGTTTTTGTATATGACGACTTTACCGTAAGGCAAGTCCTCGAGAAGATGCACAACAGCCGTTTTACAGCTGTCCCGGTCCTGGACCGTGACGGACATTATCTCGGCACGGTATCCGAAGGGGACCTGTTGTGGTTTATCGTAAGAGGCGAGGGCGGCGAGCCCCATACTATGGCTATAGAGAGCTTGGAGAAATTCAGGCTGGCTGATATGTTTCCTCTCGCCACAAAGAATCCTCCATGCCTTATCTCTTCTTCTATAGACGATCTGATAATAAGATCCATGGAGACGAATTTTGTTCCGATCGTAGATGACAGATCCATATTCATAGGGATCGTCACCCGCCGGTCTATAATCAAGCATTTCTACGATAAGCACATTTTCCCTCTTCCGGGGACTAACTGAATGTTGTCATCGGAGTTTGCGTATGCTATACTTCTACAGTTGATTTTGCCCCTATAGCTCAGTAGGTAGAGCGCATCCATGGTAAGGATGAGGTCTCCGGTTCAAATCCGGATGGGGGCTCCACAACGGTTAGAGCGGACAGGAATGTCCGCTTTTTTAAATATACATGATTACTATGCCCGCTATGAAGGCTGTAATACTTGTTCCCACAGCAACGGTGAGCAGAGATTTCTCCATAAAACTTAATACAAGGGACACTGCAAAGCCCAGTGAAGCTGCCAATACAGAACCGGTAGAATAAAGGATCGCCGGGAATGTCATGGCTGACAGCACAGAGTAGGGTATGTAGTCGAAGAAGGCTTTAACGCTCTTATTTGTAATTTTCTTTGTAAATAAAGTGAAGGGGAGCATGCGCACAAGATAGGTAGTAAGAGCCATTGCGATAAGCATCGGTACAAAGGCGCTCCAGCTTAAGCTCTCTCCTGACAAAGCATCGCTTGTGTTGCTTTGTCCGTATCCCGGTGCCAGGAGAACGGTAAGCAGAACGGTCATGCCAAGGCAGGCCGCTGAAACTGCTGTCAGGATCTTAGGAGAAAGCGCAGCTTTCAGAGCGCAGACTCCGAAGACCGCTGCAAGCACAGCAGATATTATCACCGCAAAGCCTGAATCTATCCTGCTCGATAAGGCGGGGATAAAGAAGAGCAGGCAGGACAGGAGAGAAGCGATGGAAGATGCCGACATAATGACCTTATCCTGCTTGGCTTTGGGTACGACTATAGAAACGAACATTCCGTATATTCCGATCGCCAGCGCATTGGTAAGCACAGGGGGGAAGACATTGCCCAATAAGGCGCCTATTGCAGTGCCCAAAACCCATCCTGATACAGGGAGGACCGTAAGCCCTGCAAAATACTTAGCGCATATATCATGTTCCTTAGTTACTGCCACGCCAAAGATCTCGTCTGTAATACCATAGGCCAGCAAGATGCGCATCAATGGTGTCATGGTCTTATCCGTCTTCTGTGAGAGGGCTATGGCCATAAGGGAATATCTTATATTGATCACTATCTGAGACAGTACCATGGCAAGGAAGCTTCCCCCCGCAGCCATTATGCCTACTCCGGCAACCTGTCCTGCAGATGTGATGTTAAAAAGGGATACCAATACAGTCTGCAAAGGATCAAGGCCTTGTGTTATAGACATGATACCGAAAGAGAAGGACACGGAAAGATAGCCAAGCCCGATAGGAAGACCATCCCGGACCCCCTGACTGAAAGTGTTATCCATAAATACTTACTATATCGTCAAAGGAAAGATACATATCAAGCTCTACGCTTAATTGGTCCTTATCCTGGGTGTTCAGATCAGCAACTGTAAAGAGTGAGGAGGTCTCGCGGTCAAGCTTGTAAACGATGCCGTCCGTAATGTAGTACTTGACCGTAGGTTCGTAAGTGTTATCTGTATATACAACGCTGTGGGCTACAAAGAGCGCATCTCCGAGATCGAAGTATTCGTCGGTTACTCTCTTCTCGCTGTCTTCGCGTATCATCTGCAGTGATCTGTATACTCCGTCCGCAGAAACAGTATATATGCACTCTGCGGAATTGCCTGCAGGAGTTGTTCCCGTAACAGTCTTTACGGATGCCTCGCTTATATGGTCCTTCATGTAGGCATTGATATCCAGAGTGAATTTATCCAAACGTTCCTTGACGCTCTCATAGTCAATGGGAGTTGCTGTAGACTCAACAGCTTCTGTTGACTGGGCGGTCATCTGGGGATCGGAATATGTCTTCTCCCAACAGCCGGATACGAACAAAACGGATGCCAGAGTAATTAAGGCAAGTGAACGGATCAATGATCTTTTGCATGAATGTATAGCCATATTGTCCTCCATTAACCGATAAATTATAGCATACTAAGTTGACAAAGGCGCCCAAAGATTATACAATCATTTAGCATTTTGTACCACTTGGAGAAGTCGCCTAGCCTGGTCGAGGGCGCACGACTGGAAATCGTGTAAACCCCAAAAGGGTTTCGAGGGTTCGAATCCCTCCTTCTCCGCCATATACGCGATATATTCGCCGCAAAGGGTTGAAAACATTAGGTTTTCGACCCTTTTTCGTTGGTTCACAAACATGTCTTTTTTCGGATATATTTTTGACGTTTTACTAAGAGGAGAGATTCGAACCCCCGATCAACCAAGTCGGGTTTAATTTGTATGGTAAAATATCTTTGTGTGGACTAAGGATTCGGAAGTTGCTTAATCGAGATTATTATCAGGATAGTGAAATAAGCAAATCGGAATTTAGGAGGTAGACAATGAATAGTAAATGTGAAAAATGCGGTGGAGAGTTGATAGAAGGGTCAATGGCAGGAATGCACGGAGTGTTTTTTTACCCTGATGGGGAAATCAATAAATTAAAGCCCAAGAGAAGTCCCGTTATTTGCTATTGTTGCAAAAGATGTGGAATGATCCAGGGCTTTACGGCAACTCAGCCTGAAAGACTATAGCTGGAAATACTTCATATATGATATAAGGATAGGGATATGAAAAAACTTAGTTTAGCAAAATTGTTGGTTCTTATCTGGATCTTGAGGATCGTTGGCTTCGCCGTGTTATTGGGCGGATTCCCGTTCCTCGATTACAATCGTACTGTAGTATTTTTTGTTTTGGTTGGCATAGGTATTGCAATCCTTTTGGCCAGTGCCTATATTGAGGCGGTTTATTACTGCTGCCCCCATTGCGGAATGTGGATTGGTATGAGAAATCTGCCTTATGGGTATTGTAGGCACTGCGGCAAAGAGTTAATTACAAAACCGGATGATAACGTTCCAACATTATAGTAGTTGAAGCGTTAAATCTTGAAATTAACTAAGAAGCTTGCGAAAAATGACTCGCAGGCTTCAATAATTACTGGACTGCGGCTGAATATGTATAGTAGGGTTTAATGCCATAACAGATGCAGATGAATGGGAACCTGATATAAAGAAAGCACCGAACACCAAAATCCGTGATAGAATGTATAAGATACAGGAAAACCTTGAAAATACTGGGTTGCAACTGCAGGTTGACAAAGTTCAAGGTCCGGCTGGTGGTTTTGTAAAGAGCGTTTTTGCTAATCTCAAGCCATCAAAACCCGGAGGTGATGTGAATGACAATTGCTGACAGAATACAGAGTCTTAGAAAGGCGAAAGGCATGTCCCAGGAGGAACTGGCTGACAAGGTCGGTGTATCAAGGCAGGCCGTTTCTAAGTGGGAAAGTGAACAGGCAACCCCGGATCTCGATAAAGTCGTGATCATGAGCGATATTTTCGAAGTTACTACGGATTATCTTCTTAAAGGGATTGAGCCGGTCAAGTCTGATGATCACAAGACGATGGCTGATGTTATCGATCAGAAGGTCCTTACAGAGAAGAACGGCAAGCGCGCGAAAACAGCCCTTAAGTGGTTTCTCATAGGATTCGGTATTTTGCTCGCCATAGATCTCATATCGATGCTGGTTTATTTCCTGGTCAACGGATTCCCCGTCTGATCTGATCCTCAAATAATCTGACACTAAAAACAGCAGCATTTTCGCTGTTTGTATTAATGCGCTCAAAAAAGGAGTTATCCATGAATAAGATAAAAGAATTCATCAAAAACATCAGTCCGTTCAACAACCGGACCGATATGCCAAAATTATTGTATGTCATCAAGGTCATCCTGATCTTCTGGGTATTCAAGTTCGGTGTAGAACTGGTTGGCGAAGGCATAGTCCTGGCGATACACTTTGCCTGCGGTAAGAACCCTCTGCAGGGTGAGATGTTCGGCAATATCACGATTACATTGATCACTTACTACGGATACGGCGTCATGATAGGAATAATGATCCTTCTCTGGAAGCTGTTTCAGAGAAAGACTCTGGCAGAACTGGGCTTGGCGAGACCTGCGTGGAGCTATTTCGCAGGAGCCGGAGCCGGAACACTTCTTTTGCTTGTTTCAGTTGCTTTGGTAGTTCTTACCGGCGCGATAAAGTATAACGGCGTTTTCCGGAATATCGACACTGCGATGGTATTCCTCATGCTCGGAGCTTTTATTTTTCAAGGTGCCTTTGAAGAGGTGCTCTGCAGAGGTATCGTTCAACAGCTTTTGCAGAAGAAATCCATCCCTGTCGCTGTAGGTGTAAGTACAGCTTTATTTATCATTCCGCACATCGGGAACATGGACTTCAATGCCCCTGCCATTGCAGTAACGGCAGTTGTCAACCTTATCCTGATATCAGTCATCTTCTCGCTTCTTACTATCCGTTTCAAAAGCATCTGGGCGGCCTGCGGCCTGCATTCGATATGGAACTATATCCTGTACAGCATCCTGGGGCTCAATCTGAGCGGTAATGATGAGATCAATGCTGCCGTATTTGATATGAGTTCTGTCGGAGACAATATATTAAATGGCGGAAAGTACGGTATCGAAGCAAGTATCATCACAACTGCAGTATTAGGTACTGCTGCAATCGCACTGATCGTGTTTAACATACGGAAGCCGGAACGCGGATGATCAAATGCTATAATTATCTTGAGAGAGATCCCTTAGATAAGCATCAGTTTTATAAACCAATGGCTTGTGTTTTCTATATCATAATTACGATATAATCATGATAGCTAAATGATAAGGCGGATTCGATCATGATAAATATAAGACCCGTTTCAGATTTAAGGAACAAGTTTACTGATATTGAGAAAACCGTAAGCGATGGAGAACCTGTTTTTCTTACTAAGAACGGATATGGTTCTATGGTCGTTATGAGCATTGATGCTTATTCCAGACTGACACAAAATGTTGAACAGGCATTGGACGAAGCTGATGAATTTGCAAAAAATAACAGAGAGAGAATGACTCACGAGGAAGTGTTCGGTCAATTGCGGAGTCAGTTAAATGGCTGAAGTCACATACACACTTCAGTATCTACCAACTTTTTACACTGATCTTGAAGAGCATGTGATGTACATTTCACATGTTCTTAAGAATGTTCAAGCTGCCAATGAATTACTGAACGATGTTGAAAATGCTATTCTTGACCGGCTTCCTATCGAAGGATCTTTCGAACCTTATCATTCAAGGAAAAAACGTGAGAATCCGTATTACAGGATATATGTAAAGAACTATGTCATTTACTATGTTGTTATTCCTAACGGAAGGAACAAGAAGATAATGGAAGTTCGTCGGATCTTACACGGGTTGCAGGACAGGGACAAAGCATTATGAGTTTCAGAGTTTATGAGATGAGACGTTCCTGCAAAGGTATCCCTGTTGCCCAGATGCAGTGTATTCCTTTTGACAAACAATATCTGGAGCAATACAAGTCCGGTTATAATGCTGCTTTCCGCCCGATGAGAGAGGCGCTGAATATCAAACCATATGACTGGTATCATGACAGTAATAAGATACTGGATAAGTCCTCAGATATATCTATTCTTATTGAAGATGAAGTGCTGATCGGTTCTGTAGCCTGTTACGGAAATGAGATCGATGATCTCTTCGTTGTAGGAGCATACCGTCACAAGGGATATGGAAAACAACTCTTGATATGGGCTATGGATCACATAGCATCATCAGGGTACGATGAATTGATATTACATGTTGCAGAATGGAATCGGAGTGCTGTTCAAATGTATGAAAATGAAGGTTTTGGAATCGTTAAAACAGATATTATATCAGTATAGAGAATCATCAGGAAAAGGGAGTAGAGAAATACAATGAAGAGAAAAATAACGATAGTCTTTGCAATTGCAATTATTTCAATAATACTTTTGTCGATAATCCTATACTTGTCACAGTTTCATTTTGACTTTTCGCAGGATTATAGAAGTGTAGAAGGATATGAAAACATAGTTTTTATGGACCCCAAAAGTAAGCAATGCTTTCGTTTATGTGCATGGGGGTTAATAAGAGCAGAGAGCTATCCTGAATTTCAGGATCATCGTGAAACAATCGGTATACCATATGATGAATACCGGTCATTAATTGAGCATGCTGACGGAGGGTATATTTGGCAAGCAGTCTCCTCTCCTGACGGAAGATACATTTTGTATGTTGAGAAAGTGGGCATCTCGGGAACAACAGATGATGAGGATGTGTATTACAAGGTGTATTCGCCGGATGACGGCACGACTACAACCATTTATTCCGGATACAGACAGTATTTGCTGGTTGATTGGAAATAACTATTGCAAGGAGAATTATGAAAAAGCGTGTCCAAAGGCTGATTATTGTAATAATTGTTTTAATTTTGGTGACCTTAACGGCTTGTTCCAAGCTTATAAATGGTAGATATGATCCCAGCCTTTCGATTGGTGAACAGATCAAGACGAGGCATTATGATCATAGCGCCGTTGTTTTTGGAAAGGGTGAGCTGCTTGATGAGATATTGGACGCATCTGAAAAGAAGGATGTGGATCGGATATTTGCTCTGTTTTCTGATTATGCCATTGAGGAGAATGATGAACTGTATTCCGAGATAGAGTTTTACTTGGATAACTTTCCTGAGATAGATGAATTATTCAATAGGGGATGCTCAGAATTCGGAAGCCACAACAGAGGATCTACCGAATATAACTACTTGTATGAACCGGTTGTTCATATTATTGACATCAGTGGCAACAAATATCGTCTTGTAGTTATGTGGATTGAAGGAGATTCCGAAAATCCGGATAAACAAGGTATCCATTCGATACAGCTGATAAGCGAAGAAGCATATAATAATCATGATTATACTATTCATTCCCAGGATGACAGACCGGGTGTGTATGTTTATATATAATGGACTGGATCATCAGTTATAAGTAACAACAGGAAGATTAACTAATGAATGTTTTTTCGGATTTATACATTTCAGGATTAGATTTTTTTAAAGAAAGGCTTGATCCGTCAAGTTATCTTCTTGATATCCCGGTCATATACAACATTAAGCATCTTGAATTTAATAACAGAGTCACTTTTTTTGTTGGCGAAAACGGAACCGGGAAATCGACACTTCTTGAAGCTATAGCCGTTAATCTTGGATTTAATCCGGAAGGCGGTACAAAGAATTATTCATTTTCTACGTATGATTCACATTCGGATCTTTGTGATGCGATCCGTCAGATCAAAGGATGCAAAAGCGCCAGGAATGGTTATTTCTTGCGGGCAGAGAGTTTCTATAACGTAGCAACGGCGGAGGATGAATACAGCAGGGGAATTGGCGGAAAACCAATGCACTATCATGAACGTTCACATGGTGAAAGCTTTTTGGCATTAGTCCGGGAGACGTTTCAAGGTAATGGCATTTATCTGTTGGATGAACCTGAAGCAGCATTATCACCACAACGGCAATTAACACTCATGATTGAGATCATGCGCTGCGTGGAAGCCGGAGCACAGTTTATTATCGTTACCCATTCGCCCATATTGCTCGGTTTTCCCGAAGCTGAAATAATGAGTTTTGACGGAGAACGCATTGAACCATGTAAATACGAGGATACTGACAGCTATAAGATTACTAAAATGTTTGTTAATAACCGTAATCAGATATTAAAGCAGTTGTTTAAAGAGGATTAGCTGAAATTATCAGGAAGTTATATCAACAGATAAATCATATCAGCTGGAGGTTATAGCAATGGATAACAAACTGGAATCTCTATTCGAACTAATTGAAACCTCAGACACAAAAGCCTACTCATCAATACTGTTCAACATATATGAAGATCGGGATTATTATACGATCGAAGCGTGTTTTGATGATGATTTTGTTATAGGCCGGGATAACCCGTTTGTTATATGCGATAAAACACATTCCTGGGAGAAGGTTGAACAGGACATTGGGCTGGCTATAAAAAATCAGGTCGAAGAGAAGAAAGACACTTACAAACAGTTCACATCAATTGCTTATGGTTTTGTCGACGGCGATCTGCAATATATAAGAAAATCTCAAGAGAAGAAAAAAGAAATCGTGCATTATACAGCAGATGATTTTAAAGATTTTGATTCGCATAAACTGGGTGCGTGGATAATGGTGTATCTGACTACCGAAGCCGCCGCAAAATACAGATTCAACATGATCGATATGCTCCGTAATAAAGAGCTGTCAGAGGATGAACATAAATTTTGGCGGGAAATCCTTGCTGAGAATTTTGATTACGAAAAATATAAAAGAATGAGTGAATAACTCACTAACGCTTCGTGAGTTTATTCCAGAATAAATCTAACCAAGATCGTTTTATGACACCAACGTAAAAAGGTTGAATACAGCACCTTGAACTCGAACAATTAAAGATAAATAGTTGCAGCTACCGGATGTGAAGCGGGTTGGATCATGAGCCATGCTATGCTTTCCGCCGGTTCCTGAAATCCCTGGGCGTTATCCTGTAACATTTGACGAACTGCTCTGTCAAATAACTGGATGAGGCAAATCCGACAGCCGATGCTATCATACCAACTGACATATCTGAGTTGGAGAGCATATCCATGGCTTTGTCGAGTCTGTATCTGATCAGATACTCGTTGGGAGTATGCCCTGTATAATTCTTGAATATGTTATTGCAGCTTGATTTGCTTACGCTACCTGCATGAGCTATGTTATCCAGCGACAGGTGTTCAGTGTAGTTCTCCTTGATAAATCCGATCATATCCTTCAGGCATTCTATATGCTGATATCTCAAAGTAGAGAACTCCGTCTTGTTATGAGAAGCATATTTCAGAACGTAATGCCACAGATTAAAGAAATGCCTCGTTATCTCAAACTGGTTGCCCCTCGATAAGTTAATGGCGCGTGTTATCTTTGCGATCCTACCAGAGACAGGATCATCGGCTTTCCACAGTATGTACTGGAGATCAGGATCGGATATGACCGGCAATATGTATTCCGTTTCAACCTCTGCGGATGATATCAGCAGCTTGGGATGTATTACCGTTATTATGTATGTGCAGTATGTGTTGTCGGAATCTGTCGAATAATGAAGCTGCTTTGAATTGATGAAGATCGTGTCTCCCGCATTTACGGTTATAAGACTTCCGTTGATGTTGTAAGCCATCTTGCCGGTAAGGACCGTCATCAGCTCCACATCCTCATGCCAATGGACTTTGCGTATCCAGGGCGACGAACCGTCCATATGCCCCTCGAAAGAATACGACGGAAAAGAAGGATCGTCATAATTCACGATCTCCGAACGGTCATCACGCTGCCTGATCATAGCGCGCCATTGTTCGCGCTTTGCAAGATAACGTTCATTCTTCATGTTTCTACCTCGTTTTTGCCGAGCAGATTACGATATTGTTATAAAAGCTGCTATTATTCTGCTATTTTACGGCAGCAGAGTCAACTATAATGATGACAATCAAACTCAAATGAGGTCATCTATGAAAAAGACACTTTCGATTGCTTTATCGGCATTACTGATATTCTCACTTTGCTCCTGCAGCGACAAGAACACTGTCGAGCCTGTAGAGACAATACCCGAACAGGAGATCAAACTCGTAAATCACATGACCGAAGCGGAATTGGCAGGAGTAAATAAACACTCTCTGACTCTTCTCGACGAGCCTGTCGTAACTGATCCGCTGGAGGCATTTAATAACAGCGAACATACGCTTCAGATCGAATACAGAAAATATACTAAGGCCGATCTGATGGCAGGGCTTGAGGCAGCCAGGGATACCATACCGGAGGAGGACTATCAGCGATCGCTGGATTATTACAACAGTTTGGAAGACGATTACTCAGAGTCTATCCCCGAATATTTTCTGTTGGACGGTCAGGTATTATTTGATATGCAGGTCATTCCCGAGTCGTACGATGGCGGAAGTATAGATTTCACTTCCACTTATGCTGACGGAACTGTTGAAGAACACCATTGCGAGGACCTTGACGAATACCTGGATTACGTAAAGGAACAGTGCATCTCAGACGGCAGATCCGAACAGGATGCGGAACTTACGGCTGCAAAGGTCAAACTGGCAGTAGAACTGTTCAGCAACGGAGATTATGAGACACTTCCCGAAGGGACTGTCGATCTGACAGATCCTTCATTTACAGAGGATCCTGTTGCAGGTGACTACAGAACAGAGTGGGAATTTGATCGCGGTGAGGTAGAAAAGATCCGTGACAGTATAGATGAGATATCGATATACGACGAAGAACTGGATACCGAATTCCTGGTTCATGTCGTATTGCCGCCATCCTATGATCCGTCCAAGACCTATCCCGTCTTCTTCCTGACAGACGGTGTCTGGAGGTTCGGGGATTCGCCCAAGCTTCGCAAAGTCATGGAGGATGGAGAGGCATCTGATGTGATAATAGTTACCCTGGGATATAACTACAATATAAACGGAGCAGACGGTGTTACCAGATTCGGCTATCTGGTCCCTGAGCGCGCAAAGCTACTGGATTTTATCACCGATAACCTTATGCCTTATCTCGGAGAGAACTATAAGATCGACTACGGAGCATCTACGCTATACGGACATTCGGACGGAGGTGTTTTCGCTGAATATGCATTGTTCAGTTCGGATACATACGAGAATCAGCCATTCGGGAATTATATAATCGGAAGTCCCGCCTTCTGGGGCCTGTACAGCGAACCTGATGCAATGGATCTTAAGGGTTATCAGAATGACTACGGTTATTGGGACCGCAATGCTTCGCTTAACAAGCATGTCTTCCTTTGCGGAGGCTCTCAGGAAGATTCCGATTATGCCGATAAATATAACGGCAATCCGACAACTCTGGAAGGGCTTGAAGCACTTAAGAATGATCTTACTTCACACGGTGCGGATGTAACGTATAAGCTTTATGAATCACATCATTATCAGTATATTCCGGAGATGCTCGTCGAGTATCTGAAGACGGCTTATCCGGCGAAGTAAAAGGAGGTGCTGAACAATATGGCAGAGAAAATCGTACAGACAGCAGGAAGAGAGCAGCTTGGTGGGTTCGCTCCGATGTTTGCACATTTAAATGATGATGTGCTCTTTGGCGAGGTGTGGAATGATGAGGCTATAGATGTTAAGACAAAGTGCATCATCACAGTTGTCTCGCTTATGGCATCGGGGATTACGGATTCGTCCCTGACTTATCATCTTCAGAATGCGAAAGCACACGGTGTTACAAAGGAAGAGATTGCCGCGATCATCACTCATGCCACAATGTATGTGGGCTGGCCTAAGGGATGGGCGGTATTCCGGCTTGCAAAAGAAGTCTGGAATGAGGATGTTCCTGAACTTACCGCGAAAGACAGATATCAGAACTCGATAGCATTCCCGATAGGGGATGAGAATCCGTATGGACAGTTCTTTGTCGGACAGAGTTATCTTGCTCCTGTCTCAACTGAGCAGGTTCCGGTGTTTAACGTAACTTTTGAACCCGGATGCAGGAACAACTGGCATATCCATCATGCGAAAAGCGGCGGTGGTCAGATGCTGATCTGTATCGGCGGAAGAGGATATTATCAGGAGTGGGGCAAAGATGCTGTTCTGATGACTCCCGGTAAGGTCATTAACATTCCTGCTGAAGTAAAGCATTGGCACGGAGCTGCACCTGATTCCTGGTTCTCTCACCTTGCGATCGAAGTAGCAGGTGATGAGACGAGTAATGAATGGCTGGAAAAAGTATCAGATGAGGATTACGGCAAATTAACATAAATCATGACAGGAGACAGATCATGGCAAAAGTATTAGTAGCATATTTCAGTGCAAGCGGAGTAACAGGCAAGGTAGCAGCTAATCTTGCAAAAGCGATCGGGGCAGACCTATATGAGATCGCACCTGAGATCCCATACACAAATGCAGACCTTAACTGGATGAATAAGAAATCAAGAAGCTCAGTTGAGATGAATGACAGATCGTCCAGACCTGCTATTGGGACTAAAGTAGATGACATGTCAGCATACGATACAGTATTCGTCGGATTTCCTATCTGGTGGTACAGAGAGCCGTCGATCATTGACACATTTGCAGAGTCCTATGACTTCAGTGGAAAGACGATAGTTCCTTTCGCGACCTCCGGGGGATCCGGCCTCGGTGATACAACTAAGAACCTGAAGGCTATCTGTCCTGGTGCTAACATTGTTGAGGGACAGAGATTTGCCGCAAGTGTATCCGAATCCGATCTAAAGAAATGGGCCGAGAATCTTATTTGACAGGAACGAATTGGTTGAGGTTATTTAAAACCCTTTTGCATATATTTGTACGTCATAGCATGTTTGATTCAAATAGGTTTGAAACAAAATGTTCTGAATAAACAGGCATGAACGGACTCTCTGAAAATGACAACGGTTTGCTCTTGATTCTGACAAGTAAAGGTAACTTGTACCTTTGAAAAATGACAAAACAGATCACTTTAACCTTTGAAAAATGACGAATCGGGAAAACATATATCGTCCGCCGCTTCGGCATTGAACGGTGTTCAAAATGTCAACGGAACTCATATAATGTCGGCGTTACATACAGACAATAAGAGTCTTCTCCGGGATGGTATAATTAACTATGGGGATGTCAATGTGTGTAGTTTAATGGACTTCACAAGCTATGTAACCTAAGGAGATTTTAAAAATGTATTGTCCAAATTGCGGAACGCCAAATGTCGATGGCGTTAAGTTCTGTTCTAATTGCGGTGCTGCATTCCAGTCTGCTCCTCAGCCTGTACCTCAGCAGCCTGCACATCAACCTATAGTCAGGCAGAACCAGCCTGATATGAATATGGCCGGGAGCAATGTAAAAAAGGTTCCCGTGGCTGCAAAGGTATTAGGATGGATATCAATGGTACTGTCCTGTTTGGGAATAATCGGGATGTTGTTGATAGTAATTGCTACGGCAATGCCGTCTTATCAAGGCTCAAGTGCCATGATTCATTCAGAAGATGTTTCTAAGGCTGCTGTTTTCTTTTTGGGAGACGCTCTAGGATTAATGCTTTCACCTATTGGTAGCTTGTTAGGCATAATCTCTATGATCATTATGCTGACTAAACGCAACAGGAAAATGATCTGGCTTCCGATAACGGGTGCTGCTATCGGGTTTATTGCTCTATTTGGAACAATATTGGCTTCAGTAAATCTGATTGAATTACTGTCATAATCTTACTCGAACTTGCCCACTGCACCAAACCTGAAATGGGCCGTGCGTCCGTCGTCCGTATCCTCCTGCTCGGGGGGCGAGATGATGACTATCCTGAGGTAATAGCTTACACGGCGGCCCATATTGTCTTCCTCAAATTTGAAATGACCGCGGGTGTCGAAATCCTTGACGGCTTCCTTGATGAACTCCAGGATATCATCCTCCTCGGACTTGGTCAGATCCCTGTCCGTCCTGACGATGATCATGTCATCTAATGCATCGTGGTCTATATTATGCACGTGGTAGGTGGAATAGTCCTTCAGCACTTTCTGGGATTCCACAGTGATCTCCAGATCATATTCCTCCGCTATATCGCTGTAATCAAAATCGTCCATGAAGCAGTCTATATATTTTGAGTCAAAATCCGAGATTGTGGTTGAGACAGTCTCATAGTACTCGAAATCCTGCTTCTTTCTGGTGTATGTGGCAGTATAGACATAGTATTTGAAGCCGTATTCCTCATCTATGTAGTAGTGGACTTCTCGCTCTGTTCCGTCGATCTCCTCAGTCTTGACATCCCCCCTGGAATTCTCGCCACAGTATGTGTCGGCAAAGTAGTCCTCAGGAGAGGTGAGAGCCCTCAAAAAACAGCCCGACATCATGAGCGATGCCACAAGTACAAATGCGATAATGGTCTTTTTCATGTAAAAGGCTCCTTGCTTCATTTCTCTCATAATATCACTATAAAAGATAGTTTCATAAATAGACCCCCAAAGTCTGTTAGCTTTGGGGTTCACTTCATTAGTGGAGGCTTTCTTTCCATGCAATCTGCATTAGCAGATCTCATCATATGATGTATGCCCCCGTCATACGCCTTATGGATATATTTATCAGGAATAATGTTGACAAAGCCTCACCGTCGCCTGTTTTGGGAATTTCATACTCCCTTCGGTTGAATACTTATCTTGCAGTGTTTTCAGGACTATGATACTATCACGGATGTAGCAGAGTAATTAGTTATTCGCGTTCTGCTTCCGCGACGCCCTTGAGGCGGGGTTAATAATGATAAGAACCTTAGAATCTCATCATGAATGACAAAGAGTATCACGGTTAATGACCGTGAATAGTTTTTGTGTTCGTGGAAGGAGGTTCTTTTTTTATGTTTCACGACTATCTTAAAAACCTGGACAGGATCGAATTCACCGTAACCATGGCATGTACGGGAAGGTGCAAACATTGCTCTGAAGGAGATCACATCAATTGTGCAGGACACATCGACGCAGGCGTGGCGGTAGATGCCATCAGGAAGATCTGCAAGCACTTTCGCATCAAGTCACTGATGACCTTCGGCGGTGAGCCGCTGCTTTATCCTGATGTGGTCTATGCCATTCATTCTGCTGCCCGCGAAATGAATATTTCTGACAGACAACTGATCACTAACGGCTATTTCTCGAGATCCGAAGAAAAAATATCGGAAGTAGCACGAGAGCTTAAAGCCTGCGGAGTAAATGATCTGCTATTGTCCGTGGATGCATTTCATCAGGAGACGATCCCCTTAGAGACGGTATTGTTCTTTGCAGAATGCGTTGTTAAGGAAGGCATACCGATTGAACTGTCTCCTGCGTGGCTCGTAAACCGGGATGATGACAATCCGTACAATGTCAGGACAATAGAAATCCTTAAGAAGTTCGAGCATCTGAACATATCGACGGGCCGTGGAAATGTCATTTTCCCCGAAGGCAACGCACTTAAGTATCTGAGTGAGTTTTTCGATGGGGATAATATGGTGTCTTCGCCTTATAAGGAAGATCCGAAGAATATCAGAGCCGTCTCCTTCTCGCCAAACGGAGATGTTGACATGATGAACGGCAATGTCTATGAAACCGACATAATCGAGTTGCTGAGTAATTACAAAGGTACTTTTATGTAATGACATAGCGCAAAAATACTTACAATTCTTGATATGTGAATATTTATGTGATAATATTCATCGTGAATATTGACACAAAATTATTCACAACGATTGATAAGACAGCAATCTGGCATCAGCTGTCAAAGAAAGGATTGTTAATTATGGCTGGCGGTTTTACTGAGAAAGAGCGTGTGGAGATCAGGCAAAGACTCCTGGATACAGGCTATAAACTAAGTACAGAGACCGGAATTAAGAGAATGACCATAGCAGCGGTAGCGGAAAAATCCGGAGTGTCAGTCGGTACATTTTACAACTTCTTCGGATCAAAGGAAGAATTTGTAGTTGCGATGATCAGAGATACCGAAGTGAAATATGAAAAGGAAATGGCATCACATTTCTCCAAGGAAGGTACTATTGCTCTTAGAAAATTCCTGGAGGTATTACGCGGGAACTTCAAACCGGAAACGAATTTTCTTCTGCGACTGAAGCTGGATGACTGGGTATGGCTTAAGTCTCATATCTCAGACAGTGCATACCTGAATACAGATAATGATCTTAAGAAATATGAATACATGTTTACAAAGATTAAAGGAATAAGAAAGGATGCCGATCCGGGAGTAGTCGTTAATTTCATAAAATCAATATATGCCCTGTATCAGAACAGGGATACATTATTCGAGGAATCGCTTCAGACAAATGTAGATCTGATCTTTGATGCGATTCACAGATATTTAAAGGAGGGATAAAAATGATGATTATACCTATGATCATATTTGAGGGTATTGTATTAAGTTTTATAGTTCTCGTTGGCTGTGTGGTTGGAATAGCCAATGGACCTGTAGGTCTAGTTTGCTTATATGAGAGAGAGGTTTGGGACAGATGTATAGAAAATGGTCTGACCACTGAAGCAAAGATTAAGAGGAGTGCCAATATCTTCAGACTTGTCAGTATTCCGTTAATGCTCATCGTTGTCCTGCTCTCTGTCTATGGAATAAATGGTGCAAGAACTTTTTGGGAAGGGTTTGTCCAGATGACGATAGTTCTTGTAATCGAGGGATTATTTGACCGTTTGTTCATCGATTGGTATTGGGTAGGAAAGACCAAGGCATGGAGAATAGATGGAACAGATGACCTGAGACCATATATATATGGAAAAGCTCTTATGATCAAATGGGCTACTACCCTTATCGGTTATCCTGTAATTGCGGCTATATTGGCTTGGATTATGTCATTCATAATGAAATAATAAATATAGTGATTTAAGAGGGGTTAGGAGATGAAGATCGCAATCTTAGGTTTGGGCGTCATAGGGACGACATATGCATATGCTTTACAGAAGGCAGGCTGTGATACCTATCACATTGTAAGACCGGGCAAAGAGATCCCGTCAGAGATCCAGGTAGATCTTCTTGATGGAAGGTACAACCCGAAGGGTGAAGAAAAGGATGGCACCTATAAAGTTAAGACCGCCTCTGACAATGAGTCTTTCGACTTTATCCTGATAAGTGTAGCAAGCGGCAAGCTTGAAGAAGCCATGGAGACTTTACGTGCGAGAGATCTTAAAGGAACGGTGATTCTCTTCTGTAATTTCTGGAACGAGCGTAAAGAAGTCGAGGAGATAGTAGGAGACTACGAATACATTACGGCTTTCCCGACAGCAGGCGGCAATATGCAAAAGGACGGAAGGCTTAATTGTGTTCTTTTTGACCATATCATGCTTGAGGACCGTGACAAAGCAAAGATCCATAATTACGATGATCTTATATCGCTCCTTGATTCGGCTGACATCAAGCAGGAGATACCCTATGACATGTTCGAATGGATATGGGTTCATATGGCAATAAACGCCGGTGTTACTTCAACTGCTGCCCGTGAAGGAAAGATCGATGATCCGAACCGCCTGGCAAGAGAACTTATGGCTGATTCAAAAGCTTTGACCATGGCAGTTAAGTGTATAAGGGAGACTTTGAAGACTGTCAGCGCCCGAGGCGTAGATCTGAAGAGATACAATAATGAGATATTCCCCTATAAGATACCCTCGGGGATTGCCGGAATAGCGATGAAAAGGCTTTTTGCAGGTAACGAGCTTACTTCAAGGATCATGACGTTACATAATGACGTGAAAGACATTATGTACGGCTGCCGCTGCGTGTATGACGAAGGCAAAAAACACGGTCTTTTCCTTCCTTTGTTCTACGGAAATATGGACAGGGTGTTCTCGCGATTATAAAAGGACAATCCTGCATTGTATGAACGAAGTTAACAGGACATTATTCATTCCGCTTTACGGAAAGGCCATGGTAAGCAAGAAGAATATTATTCTTAGCGATCCTTTTGCTGAGAAGATATGGGAGAAGGAAGCTTTCCAAGTAAAAGGAAAGTCAGGTTCCAAATGGCTTGCATATAACATGGCTATGAGAGCCAGGATATTTGATGAGTGGACTGATTCTATGGTAGAGCAAGACCCCGGTGCTTTGGTACTTCACATAGGATGCGGTCTCGACAGCAGATGTCAGCGGATAAAGAATCATCCCAAGCTCTGGCTTGATTGTGACTTCCCTGATGTTATAGCGATGCGCAGGAATTATTACGAAGAGACAGCCATATATCAAATGCGGGAATTGAACGCATCCGATCCCGAGCAGGTCAAAGCTTTGCCGGACAGTGATAATGTGATCGTCGTCCTGGAAGGCATAAGCATGTATCTTACTAACGACCAGCTCAGGGCCTTTATGGCGGCGATAGAAGATAAGTACAAGTCTGTTCATATCCTGATGGACATATACACCGGGTTCGGCGCGAAAGCATCCAAGTACAAAAACCCCATAAACGATGTGGGAGTAACAACAGTCTATGGCATTGACGATATCGATGGCTTGCTTGAAGGATTGCAGACCGGGTTCAAAGCAGAGCATACTATGACCCCTGCCAGTCTGGTAAATGAACTGCAGGGATTTGATAAAAGCTTCTTCAAGCTGATGTTTACAGGCAAAATGTACAATAGGATCTACAGATTAGTCGAACTGGAAAGACTTGATCCCGGCAGCTGATCTGCGGGATGCTTCTGTTTATTGCGGTTCCCATGAGCCCTGCTGGCGGATTCCTGTCTCCCCGGCAGTCTTAGTAAGAAGGTCTATCTCTTCTTGGGTAAGATCTGTCCTAAGAGCATTGGAGAGCATCTCGGCATAAGAAGGCTTTGTAAGTCCCACTATGGGAACAGCTCCTTTGGCAATAACCCAGAGGACCGGGATCTGAGACTTGTCGATACCATGTTTTGCTGCCATATCCTTCATTAATTCCAGGAGACCTTCTATCTTCTTGAACTTGCTCTTGGGGAACATGAGGTTTCTCATGGAGAATGTAGGGAAGTGGTTTTTGGAATCGTACCTGCCTGCAAGCGCTCCCTGCTCAAGGACCATATAGGCATAGTAGGTGATGCCTCTGGAATTACAGTATTCTATCAGTTCCTGCTGATCGCATCTCAGGAGACTGAAGTGATTCTGGACTGCGCCCAGCTTTAAGCCGTTTTGAGCGAGGAGCTCCTCAGCTTCTTTAATATCTTTGATGGAGACATTGGATATTCCGATGGATCTTATCCTGCCGTCCTTCATAAGAGGCACTGCCTCTTTAAGGTTGTCTGACAGGTTATTGGGTTTATGTATCCAGAACAGATCTGCAGCTTCGAGTCCCAGCCTGGTCATGCTCTCATTAAAGGACTTCTCAAGATCTCCGCTCTTG
Source organism: Mageeibacillus sp. UBA6976 (assembly GCA_002450155.1). Lineage (GTDB taxonomy): Bacteria > Bacillota > Clostridia > Saccharofermentanales > Saccharofermentanaceae > Saccharofermentans. The sequence continues at coordinate 49,996 of DJYO01000025.1, forward strand.
AATCTCTTGTTCGGGAAATACTTGGTAGAGAGGAATATGCCGTCGCTCTCCCTGATAAAGCTGCCAAGAAGTTTCTCGCAGGAGCCCATACCGTAAACAGCGGCAGTATCCCATTTAGTAAATCCAAGCTCTACAGCTCTTTCAAAAGTGCTCTTAAGCATCTGTTCGTCGTAATTAGAACCGAATATCATCTGGGAGCCGTTATATCCGGCGCCCCAGGCCCATGTTCCGATCATCACATCCATAGTGTTACCTCCAAATAATCTTAGGTTTTGTCTTTGAACAACCTAATAATGCCTGCTTTATGCAGATATTGCATTGACCTATGTCAATTTACATAAGATCAAATAATCATTCGGCATCCTCAAGATATACAATACATTTGCCGGTATCTTCAGGCTCTATACCTTTATTCCGTCATTCAAGCACTTTCTCATTGGCATGGGCATACAGGATATGCTTGGGATGATGTTTCATAAGAGTATCCCAGTCTCTTCTTAGCATCTTGTTATCCTCATACGCTTTAAGGTATTCCAGAGGTTCCAGGTCTCCTACTATGGCTGTGCCATCATCCAGCAGAATGGAGATGCTGTCCCCGCTGTGGCTGGGCGTGGGTATGATCTCTCCTTTGATTCCCAGCTTCTCCAGGAAACTGCGCGAATCTTCGAAAAGGATCACTTCGGCCCGTGTCTCATCTATGGGCTTATATCCCAGGCGGGGTTCTTTTGCAAATATCCCGTCAGAATAGTGGACACTATCCTTTTGGGATTCCATCAGGATCAGTTTGACACCGCTTTCCATAAGCTCGCTGATAAGTCCCATATGATCGGGATGATAGTGGGTAGCAAGTATATATGTGATATCGGATATCCTTATCCCGAGACCTTTGATAGACTTATAGAAGGCCTTGATGGTTCCCGCATAATCCGTATCGATCAGTATGCTCCCCTTATCCCCACTAAGGAGAAATGTATTTGTATTTCCGTATCTTAGTCTTGTAAGCATCGCATGATGCCCTGCCTGAGTCTTGTCATTCCATCTGATACGACCTGTCTGGGGCAGGCGATATTCATTCTGAGGAAATGATCGCCGGATTGTCCGTATATGGATCCTGCAGTAATAAAAAGACCGGTCTTCTCTCTTATGCTCTTTGCTATCTGTTTGCTGCTGCCGGGCACCCTGCTTACATCTATCCATAGCAGATAGGTTGCTTCGCCCTGTACGACATGGACACCGGGGATCTCTCTTGCCACATAATCTGATACAAGCTGCCTGTTCTGCGCAATATATGAGCATAGGGCGTCAAGCCATTCTCCGCCCTTGTCAAAAGCTGCTACTGCAGCTACAACAGCAAAAGTGTTCGGTTCTGCAACCTCATCGGTATTAAGAGCTCTCCACATCTTATGACGGAGCACAGGATCAGGAACTGATACAGCGGCCGTCTTGATGCCTGCAATATTGAAGCACTTGGTAGGGGAGATGCAGGTGATGCTCACCTTACGGCAATTCTCTGATACAGATGCAAAGGGAATATAGCTCTTGCCCGGGATCGTAATATCACAGTGGATCTCATCAGAGATGACTGTGACATGATGCTTATATGCCAGATCCCCGATACGGGAAAGCTCTTCTCTGCTCCAGATCCTCCCCGTGGGATTATGGGGATTGCAAAGGATCATGAGGGTTGTCTGGGGATCAGACAGTTTCTTCTCCAGGTCTTCGAAATCTATGAAATAGGTGTGGTCTTCTGCATACCTGAGAGGATTCTCGAGTACGCGGCACCCGTTATTAAGGATGCAGTTAAAGAATACATTATATACAGGTGTCTGGATGACCACGTTCTCGTTTGGTGTGGTAAGCTTCCTTACAGCAGATGAGATAGCGGGGATCACGCCCGTGCAGAATATAAGCCATTCCTTATCCATCTCAAAGCCGTGCCTTTGCTTCCACCATTGGATATAAGCCCTATACCAGTCGTCCGGTATTCCGGAATAACCGAAGATACCGTGCTCAAGGCGTTCTCTCATTGCGTCAATGATAGAAGGAGCGGTAACAAAATCCATATCTGCGACCCACATAGGAAGTTCACCGTCTTTGACATCCCATTTGATCGAGTCTGTCCCCCGGCGGTCTACCGGTGTATCGAAATCGTATTTCACGGCATATCTCCCTTCCATTCAGGTCTTGAAGATACCTTGTCTATTGCATCGCAGATTATCTTGGTCTTGCTGGGGTAGGCTATGTCTTTCTCGACTATGAGCTCCCTGATGGCAGGGGCCTTGATAGTGCCTTCTTTTGGATTGAATACACTGCCGACCGTACTTGTGATACTGGCATCCACGCTGGAATATTCAAAGGCGAGTGTAGTGTCTATCAGTTTGCAGTCCTTCATTACAAGATTGTCTATATAGCATAGTCCCTGCAGGCTCTCGATGGTGCAGCCGATCAATGTAAGATTTCTGGAGTTCCAGCCCAGGTATTCTCCTGAGATAAAGGAGTCGTAGACGGTGATGTTCTCACTGTTCCAGAAAGCGTCCTTGGACAGCAGGCGGGAATTGCGGATAACTGCATTTTTAACCCCGTCGAAAGAGTAGTTGCCATCAAGCTTAAGGTTATCAGCTTCGATATTCGTGCAATTCATGGCAAAGTAATCGCCCCTGGCAGTTATATTCGAAAGCTTGATGTCTTCGCAGTTCCAAAGCGTTTCCTCTGCATTTGTAAATACGATATCTGAGAGTGTCAGATCGTGGCATCTTCTGAAATTCTTCGGTGCCTGGATAAAAGAATCTGCTGCCTCAAAATGTTCGGTATACCATACTCCGGCTCTCGCCATCTCAAACCAGGTGCAATCCCTGACCTTGACGTTGTTGCAGTACCAAAGAGGATACTTCCAGCGAAACATTGTGCCATCGAGCTCGATATTTCTGCTTTCTTTAAGAGGTGATTCTCCATTCTCAAAAACACAGTCTGATATCTTAAGATCACAGCTTGCAAAGAGCGAACGCTCCCCACTTAAGATCTGTTCTCTGATCTCTTCCATGTATAAGATCCTCCGTTTCTAACCTTTATATTTTACGACAAACAAATGGTATAATCACGGGTACACTGAATATTAACGGGGGATAAATATGAAACGGAAGATCTGTAGTTGTTTAATTGCTTTTATTATGTTGACGTCCTGCATCTTTGCATCCGGCTGTGGCAGACGCAATGCTGAACCTGAACAGGTCGTAACGCTTAAGACTGATTCCTGGATCATGGATAACTATATGCAGGGCATAGAGGAATATGACAATGTCGTTTACGAGCAGGTCTATTTTGATCATGGAGAGCGTTCCATAGGCCCCACAGAATCCAGATTCAGAGGAGTTGTATATCTTACAGAAGATGAAGCTCTGAGCCTTACGGAGTCATATGAATGGGAAGAGGTTCAGACCACTGAGTTTGAATTTGAGCAGATCACAAGTGATGATCTGGGCGAAGGACCCTGGTATTCATCAACAGAGTTTAACAAAGATAACTTTAATGCTGTAATCGTTAATTATGTGGTTTTTGACGGCGAGAGGATCGTATTTGACATAAGCCAGATATAACAGATCAGGATCTGCGGCGCCTGTCTATGCCGGCTCTGCGGTAATAATCAGATTTATCCTGGTACATCTTCTTATCTGATCTGATGACAGCAGCATTAAGATCCGTCTTATCGTCTATGAGTGAATATCCTGCTGAAACACTATATCCCTTATCTGCAACCTCGGACTTGATCTTATCCAGTCTGTCACGGATAAGGTCTTCTTTGCCGGTAAAGAAGAGCAGGATGAATTCATCACCGCCGGTCCTGTAGGCATAGGTATCATCGCTTGCATTGTCCATGATGCATTTACCTATTGTGCACAGTGCCTGATCGCCTGCTTCGTGACCCTGAGTATCGTTTAATTCCTTAAGTCCGTTCATATCAAGTGAAGCTACAGCCTTGATGCTCCTTGCATAAGAAGCACTGTCGTCATAATAAGCCTGACGGTTTAGCAGGCCGGTGAGACTGTCGCTCCTGTTATCCTTGGAGTATAGGAAGAGATATAAGAACAGGCTGCTTATCATGATGGCTTCATTCAGGTGAACTCCGCCGTAGGTGGCATCAATGGCAGTCGCTCCCAGACAGAATAAGACGCAGAGCAGGACGATAAATATCCCCAAGCCCTTTTTGTCTATAATGTCCTTGACGGTAACCCAGACGATCAGCAAAAGATAGACGATGGGCATTGCAAAGACTACATATCCGCAGGGTCCGCGGTAAAACTCATAATCCTCATTAAAGCCGAAGACGATATCAGTGAAGAATCCGGTGAAGCTGAGGATCAGGCTTACCAGTGCCGGAATCCCGAGGTAGGGTTTCCTGTCCTTGGGAGAGACTACTACCAACAGTAGCCCGAGTGCTGCAAAGGAACGGAATGTATATCCGGTGGCTGTCCAGAATATGCGCCAGAATCTCATGGCAGGATAAAGGGATGCAAAAGTCTCTGCTATATCTTCGATGATAAGAACAAAGCAGCTTACTATCATGATCCAGAAAAAATTCGCCCCGCTGCTTTTAAATGATCTCCTGTTTAACAGATTGACTGTAAACAGTATTATCACTATCAGAGTAACAAAATGTCTCGATAACATAGCAAAAAACATATATTCCACCATTAAAACCTAAGCTGACCGATAAACAGGATAGGCATATTATAACGCATTATGTTAAGTTTTATCCAAAGCTTACTTTCTCCCCAGGAAATGCGGCAGCGCCAATGAGACCAGAAAGGCTATCAGCGAATTGATGACAGTACCTATGAGCAGTGCAGGTACCAGTATATGGAAAAACATACCGGCTGCTACGCAAAGGGCAGACGGGACAATGCCAAAGTACAGGAACAGGATCTGGATCATGACTTTGACAGGTGATGCTCCCTCTACCGGCACAGCAAGAGATATAAGCGTTCCCACCACAGTAGCAAAGAAGCTGATGGACAGTACAAAGACAAACCACAAAAGGACGGTAAGCGGGTTCGTACCCAGCATTATCCCCGCTATGATCATGGGGATGATAAGGTCTATGGCATTAACTGTAAGGCAGCCCAGGATAGACCAGATTATCTTTTCAAAACCCTTGGCAGGGATCAGGAGGAAGAACTCTCTTGAGGTATCTTCTCTTATAGGATCTCCCAGTGTCCTGTAGAAAGCTATGATGCCCATGGCAGCTGCAGGCAGCAGGAACAGATCCATGCCTTCGGGCCCGTATCTTTTGGCTCCGAAGGATGCAAGGAATGCTACAAGCAGGTATACGATCATGGTATTGGAGAAGATCTTAAATTTAGCAAATCTGAATCTGTTAAATACAGCCTTGTAAAAGAATACATTGGCTCCATTACCGTAATGGAAGCCGTCGCGGTCTATAGATCCCGCACGGTCCTTGTCACGTCTTACGGTAGCACCGGAAGAGGCTTGCCGGGCGCTCTCAAGCTGCTCTGCCTTGAGTTCAGCTGCAAACATAGCATCCTCGTAGAAATCAGCCTTCATCTTCCAGATAAAGAAGACTATGAGGATTATGGATACCATAAACAGCCCCAGGTATATTCCTGACATTGCAAGGTTTCCTGTTATGGCGTAATAGCTGATACCTCTCAGCCATCCCCAGAAGGGTACCCAGTGAGTGGAAGGGTTTGCAAAATAACCCTTGAGGGCAGGAACCAGTTCCAGCTTGCCCAAGGCTGCATAGGCTATAAAACCTGCGCCGATCAGACCGTAGAACCCGATAAGGAATTTATGGAACTTGTCCGTGGGATTCTGGAATTTGGATGCGATCGTATAGAACGTTACCTGAATAAGAGTGCTGAACATGAGTATGAGCATGTAGACTACTACGCATGAAAGAGCTCCCCAGAAACCAAGCTTGGCATTTACCATAAGGTTAGGTATCTGGAATAACATGAACAGCGATATCAGGAATGAAGATCCCAGAGAGCAGGCGAGCCTGAAAAGCATTACCGATTGTGGTTTAAGAGGCGATGCAAACATCATGGGCACATCTGCAGGCTGAAAGATCTTGCCGGAATTCTGGGCGCCTGCAACATTGGTAGCCAGGATAAGGAAGAATACAGCAGATATGCAGAAATCAACGATGGTCGCAGAATCGAGATCGTATCTTTCCATAAACCCCTTTACATCAGCAGACAGGGACATTGAATATCTTTCGCCGTCTTCTGAAGGTGACTCTTCTTCAGATACCTCTGTGGTTTCAACCTGTTCCTGACTCTTTCTTACAGTAGATGCTATAGACCCTGCGATCCCGCCGAGAAGACCTGCAGCCAGCATGATGACAATGAATATGGCAACCCATGTCTTAAGGAGCTTCTTAAGCGTGTTAAGGACCGTATGGGTCACATAATATGCAAAAAGTCTCATTTATCTTCTCCCGCCATATCTCCGGCATCTATGACCTGATCCTTCTCGATCCCTTCGGTCACTTCAAAGAAGATGTCTTCAAGAGTCTTGCCGCTGCCTTCGATCTCGCTGCGCTGGACATTTGCCTTGATCTTACCGCCCTGCATGATTATGGTACGGTCCCAGAGCATATCCACACTGTCGATAATGTGAGTACTGATAAAAAGAGTCTTACCCCTTTGTCTTAGCTCCTCGATATAGTTCTTGAGTTCCTTGATAGCATGAGGATCGAGGCCCAGCATAGGTTCATCCAGTAAGATGATGTCAGGATCGGGCAGAAGGCCCAGACAGAGGTTCAGTTTCTGCTGCATACCCTTGGAAAGCTCGTCACCGAACTTCTTGCGCTTGTCGTCTAATTCAAATCTCTTAAGGAGCATATCGATACGCTCCTTATAGTCTGTGAGCTTATATGCTCTTGCGATAAATTCCATATGCTCTATTACGGTAAGATTCGGATAGAGCGAGGGAAGCTCCGGGATATAACCCAATTGTCTGCGAGCTTCGCTGGTTTTGTTGTTGATCCCGTTGACCGTAATGGTGCCCTGGAATTTAAGGAAACCGATGATCGATTTGATGATGGTGCTCTTGCCTGCGCCGTTTGGCCCCAAAAGGACTGTAAGAGATCCCGGATCTAATGTAAATGAGACATCATCGCATGCAAGATTCTTGCCGTAACGCTTGGTTACGTTCTTAACTTCTAACATATATCTTTACCCCCATATCCACATTCTGTGGCAAATTTCGCTAATTATTTTGCCATTTACGGAGGTTATAATCAACCGTTACGTTTTTGTTCTGTAATAATTTAAGCAGAGCTTCCAGGCCCTTCTTCCGTGTTTCCGTAAGAAGGATCTTTCTGTTATTGCAGGTCCTGATGTAGTGGTCGCTGAAACAAGAATCCCACGACTTTGGTCGTGTGGAGTGTCAACTTTCGAATACAACAAGTCCGCACTCTGTGGGATGATCCATCAGGACTATTGTCTTGCCTTTTGTCCTGTACTTAAGGAGCATTGCCGAGATCAGGATGTCTCCTGATCCACCGAGACACTGGATCAGCGCAGCTATCATGACCTCAGGACTTGCGATAATGATCCCTACGATGCCAAGGATTATTCCAAGTACAGTCATGGGCATCATGGATCCGAACAGATACATCCCTTTGGACAGGGGCGATGCACAGTAGCAATAGGGTGTAAGATTGCTGGCTATAAATCCGAATTCTATATCCTTCAGGTGGTTCTTGGCACTTATGGACCAGGACAAGCCGTGGATACATTCGTGTACTACTGCAAGTGGAATGCAGGATAGACCTGCGAGTATGAGTCCCCATCCATTGCCGTCCAACAGGGAGTTGACGGGAGCTTTGCCGTGAATTACAAAAAATACGATTACAAGGGCAGCCATAAAAGGCAATGTCAGAAGAGGTCCTACTACATTTGCCTTGAGTATGGAGATGATAAGATCTTTGCGGACATATCCCTGATCTGTAAGAGAAGCTGAAATTGCTTCAAATCTCTCCAGCCTTTTGGCTTCCTTGTCTGTAAGCTTACGTTCTTTTTTATCGTTATCCATTATGTTTCTCCGGTCTGAAATCTATTCTGTACTATAATATCACTATGAGATTTGCAAATGTATTGACAGAGAAGATCCCCATCATGCTGGCGGATTTCCTTACAGGCGGTTTTACCGGCTGGGTCTATGAGACTGTTATAACATCCATAGCTTTCGGCAGATTTGAAGACAGGGGAGTGCTTCCTGTTCCTATCCTTCCCATATACGGCTTCTTTGCGCTTATACTCTCTTTCCTTGTTAAGAGGGAGACCAACATTGCCCTTTTGTTTATACTCTCCTCTGCGGGAGCTACCATATTTGAGCTTATGGGCGCATATCTTACAGAAAGCCTTATGGGGGAGAGGCTGTGGGATTATGGCGACTGGCCTCTCAATTTCTTTGATGGCAGGATCTCGGTCTTCTCCAGTCTTATCTTCGGAGGGATGTGCTGTTTTTTTGTTAAACTCCTCCATCCCCTGATCCTAAAAATACAGGGAAGAACTCCAAAAGCCTTCCCTGCAGTAGTTTATGTAATTACAGCTGTCCTTGCAGCGATCTGTATTATCAGAGCTGCGGCGTAGCGTTATCCTGTGTTCTCGAACTCTTATTAACATGGATGAACATGTTGTGGAGCAGGTTTACGCTGGTAAGGATAACTTCACCCTGATTTAGCTTACGCACATGCTTTATCGCATAATCGTCAAGGTGTGTCTCAACTGCCTTGATCTCGTCGTTGAGCATGAGTCTGTGGATCAGGAGAGTACCGATCTGACCGAAGAGAACAGGAGATACGTCCTTAGGGTTCTGTGTTGTCAGATAGAGGAAGATACCCTTCTTACGGCCCTCTCTTGCAAGGAGTGTAAGACCGCCATGGAACTCAGCATCAGAATACTGGGACTTGGCATATCTGTGAACCTCGTCGATAAAGAATACGAAGGGGATGATATCATCCTGAGCGATTACGAAGTTACTTACAAGGTCGATTACCATTCCGCCGATACCTTCAGCAGCACCGAGAGATGATGCATCGATATAGAGGCTCCTGTTGGGGAGGTGTACAAACTCTGAGATAACGTCCAGGAGGTTGTACATATCCGGATCATCAGAGAAGAATGAGAGGAATCTCGTATTTGTCATCTGATACTGGATCTTCTGGATAAGGGAGTTGTTGGCATTAGCCTTGAGAGTATCGTAACGGTACTTAAAGTTAAAGTTGTTGTCTCTGTCAGGCTCGCATACTGACTCAGCCTGGATCTGCTCAGGCAGGAGGGAGAGGTCAAATTCGGTATTGCCGGCGCTGACCTTAGCCAAGTTCTCCTGAACTTCCTCGATATCCTCACCGATCTTGGAGTAGTATCCGTCTTCGCCGATCATGCGCATATAGCGGAGGGAGGTAATAGCCTCTGCGAGCACCGCACCCTCGCTGTTATTTGTAGTCTCGAAAAGCTTCTCCCACTGCTGCATCGTTACCTTACCGGGAGAGATCGTGGTATCTACGCCCAGAGTGAGCTTGGTGATCTCATCATCTGTGAAGGCGTCCCTGTACTCGCCGGTAGGATCGATGATAAGAGCCTTACGCTTTGTTGTAATGATCTTATCAAGTATGGAGAGCGCTGTTGTGGACTTACCGCTGTTCGTAGCGCCTATGCACATAAGGTGACGGTTGAAGAGTGTGCTGGGCTTAAGTGATACTGCAGCAGTCGATCTGTTGATATATGTTGCGAATGAAGGGAGGGGCTCCTCCTCTTCTGCTGAGAACTCAAGGGAATCGATAAAGATCTGGTAGACCTTGTCAGTTGCGAGGTAGACTTTGTCGGTGATGCCTAAGGTCTTGAAGCCTGCGAGATCGAACTTGTCTCTTTCAGGGATCATGAGAGCAATGGTGTCGATGCTTATCTCGTGGTAATCTGCGGCAGGTTCATCTGCAAGAGATGACATCTCGTAGATATTCTTTCTGGATGACTTGTTCTCAAAGACTTCACCGAGGAATATTCCTGCAGTTGAATCTATTACTACAAAGTAGTTGATGGTGTTAGGCATAAAGGCGTTGCTGAACTTATTCCTGTCAGACATGAGATCGATGTTGTCGACCTGCGCGATGCTGCAGCCTCTGTATACCTGTGTTACTTTGCCGATGTAATAATCCTGAAGATTAAGTCCGCTGTATAGAGTTTCCAGTGTCATTTTAAATGCGCTCCTCTGATTTCTGTTACTGACAGGATCAGGGGTGCAAGACCATGTCAGTTTATAGAGATTAATATAAAATAATAAAATTATAATTCTCCGAACAAAGTATGAACAGTTAGCGACCAAAAGTTAATAATTATCTTGGCACAAAACTACAAAGAGTTTTTTGGTAATATAGTACAATCGTGTTTTTGGGTAATATATGTATATGGGGAGGAAGACTTATGGATTACAGAGTCATAGATAAGGACAAATACTATAGAAATGGGGTGTTCCGCCATTTTACCGAGGACTGTAAATGTTCAGTCTCCATGACGGCGAGAATAGATGTTACAGACCTGGTCTTTTACTCAAAAAGGACGGATACCAAATTTTACATCAATTTTCTGTACATTTTGACCAAAGTGCTGAATTCAAGGGAAGATTACAGGATGGGATATCTGTGGCAGACTGACGAGCTTATATGCTACGACAGGATAAATCCTACACACTATGTATTCCATGAAGATACCGAGACCTGCACCCCTGTCTATTCAGAGTATTGTGAGGATTACAAGGCATTCTATGAGCAGGTATCCGCAGATATCCAAAGGGCAAAGCAGAGCAGGGAATATATGCTCGATTCTCAAAACCACCCCAACTGGTTCGATGCTTCCTATATCTCCTGGCTGTCCTATGATTCCATGAACATAGAATTGCCTGACGGGTATCTGTATTTCGCACCGATAGTAAACTGGGGGCGCTACAGATCTGAGGGGGAGAGATTACTCATGCCCCTGACCGTCAGGCTAAATCACGCAATAGCGGATGGATTCCTTGTTTCTAATGTGTTCAGGCTCATTGATAAGGAGATAAGTTCCTTACCACTGTCTTAACGGCTCTCCCACATTGTCCTTGAATGTGCCAAGGATGATCTTGACGAGATCTATGATCCAGCCGATTCCGAAGAAACCCGCTGTAAACAGGTAGATAAGACCTGTACCGATCTTGCCTACATAAAATCTGTGAGCACCGAATTCTCCTAGGAAGATGCAAAGGAGAAGCGCTGCAAGTCTGCTCTTGTTAGATGTGTTTGTTACGTAAGTCGTCATTATCTATCACCTCCATTAGATGTGATTATAGAGTAGATTATGCCATTTATCAAATCGCATAGTATAATGTGTGGATGAACAAAAAAGCTCTTACAAGAACCATTATAGAAGCAGGAGTCTGCGGTCTTGCAGGGCTTTCTTACTATGCTTTCATCATGCTGACAGGCATAAGCCTCCCCTGTTATATACATGAATTCACAGGCTTCCTGTGTCCCAGCTGCGGGATAACCAGGATGTTTCTCCATCTTGCGCATCTGGAATTTATAGAGGCGATGCAGGCTAATTACATGCTGTTCTTCCTCTGGCCTGTTATCGTATTACTGGTCTTCTATATCCTGTATAAGTACCATGCAAGGGAGGAGCTCCCAAAACTGGCCTACATTGTCATGTATGCGCTGGTTGGAATTTCTCTCATTTTTTGTATAATAAGAAACGTCATTTAACACATTAAAGGGAGGAATAGATATGATCGATAACATTATTTGTCCTAGTTGCGGAACACCTAACGATCCTAATGCTAATTTCTGCGAAGGCTGCGGCGGTTCTCTCGCAGCTGCTAAGCAAGCAGCACAGGCGATGCAGGAAGCTCCTGCTGCACCGGAGCCTGCACCTGCACCCGAGCCGGCACCCGCACCCGCACCTGCACCTGCACCCTTAGCGGAGCCTGTTTATTCAACCAGCCAGACGGACTATCAGCAGCCTTCATATACTTACGATGACAATGCTGATTCTTCACAGAGTGATACAGGCGACAAGCAGGCTACAGCTTCTGTAATACTCGGCATCGTAGGCCTTTGCCTTTGCTGCTGCACACCCTGTGGTATCGCAGGCCTCATCTGCGCTATCCTTGCTAAGAAGAACGGCGCTACCGGTGGCAAGGTTACAGCAGGTCTCGTAATGGCAATCATTATCCTTGTGATCAACGCAATCAGCCTGGTCTACAACATCATTGCAGCTGCAAGCGGCGCAAGCAATTATTATATGGACATGTTGAACAACCTGTATTGATCATCTGAGACAAACAGATAGACACGGAGTCACTTCATTCTGAAGTGGCTCTTTTATTGACATTTTTCCAAATGTGTAGCAAATGTGTCATTTTGGCAACAGATTCGACAAAAATAAAAAACTTTTGACATACTTCTTGAAATGAGATGCTAAAATCTGAAATATGGATAGATATATATTTAAAAAAGGAATAAGTGTTCTCTCTGCAGCCATCGTTTTGATCGCCGCATGTTCGTTCTGGGCTCCCGCACCTTGTGTCCGCGCAGCCGAGACCTTGACAGTTGACGGTGACATATCCGACTGGGAGGGAGTAACAAGACATACAGGCGGAGGCTCCCTTTCAAGCTGGGCAGTACTTAAGGACGATACAGGATACTATTTTCTTATCAAGCCCGCGCAGTATCAGGAATATTCCGGCCAGAGTATCTCCATTGCCTATGGAGACGGCAACAGTTCAGGCATTGTCTTTAATGTCGCAAGCGGCAGGGCTATGACATCCAGCTGGGCTGATATACCGGGAGCAAGCTCTTCGGGCATGTTCCAGGTAAATGGTGAGAACTATGAGGAATTCTTTGTTCCTGCTTCCTATTTTGCATCAGACGACTTTACCTTGACCAGCAACGAGTCAGTACAGTCCTCTGACATTGAAGTGGTTGGAGATTCAGGCGGGAATGAGACAGGTGAAACATCCGAAGGGACCGAAGCTACTGATCCTGCTACAGGCGTATATGAGGGAATAGTTATAGACGGATCCTTCGATGACTGGGCCAGCGTAGTCAAGGTTGATGCAACAGCTCAGAGCAATGGACTTGTCAATGGAGTTGCAATGGTCTGGGATGGAGATTATATATATCTGCTTATAGATGAGAAGCAGAATAATTCAGCTTCCTGGTCAGGTAACGGCAATAACGGTAATTTTGTTATTACTACTGATACGAATCATGTTATGATCATAAATTTCAAGGGCAACCAGCCTAACCCGAACACAGTATCAGCAACTGTAACATCCACCAATGTCAAGCTTACCTCTGACAATGGCGGTCTGGAATGCGCTTCGAATCCGGAATACTCGGTATATAACAAACCAAGTCTTACAGAGATCAAGATCCCTACATCGGCTCTCCCGGATTATAGAGAGACTATAAGCTTCGGATATTATCTGAGCGAAGAACCCTTAATAGCAGATGTTGCAAACCTTCACCCTGTGGAACATAACAGCGGGACCAATGACGGTTCAAATATCGTAATAGATGGCAGATACGAAGACTGGGAGAACTATCCGGTTACCACTATCGAATATGCTACGGCAGGTACTTCAAATAACTGGGCAGACAGCGAGGCAGGTATATATTCCCGTGACGGTCTGACATATGTCTATGCTGAGTCACATAACTTTTCGCCATCGACGACCGGCGACCACTACGGCGGAGAGGAATTCCTTGAGATAACCGTTTCTATCCCGGGCAAGGGTACGACAAAAATGGAAGCTGTCCTTATACGTGACGACGGCAGTCTTGACTGGGATGCCAGCAAACGTCATTATGACCCGGGCACATATCATTTTGCTCTCTTTGAACAGAGCGGATATGGCAAGAGTACAAGTCTGGACAACATAGTCGATCACGATTACTACTATGGCGATATGTATGTCACAGTAGGCGATTATATCAACAAGACGGAGTTTGTATTTGATCCTTCTGTAATAGCTGAGTATTTCGGCACAACTATCGAGCCCAGTGATAAGGTCAATGTTATGCTTCACAGATGCGGCGATGAGAATCTTTATACTTCAGGAATTTCCACAGGACCTATCTTTACAGTGCTCCTTGCCGGCTCAGCTGCAGCACTGTTCTATATCTACACCAAGAGCAAGAGGAAGGCTAAGGAAAAGTCTTAATGTCCATAATTCTTACTTTAGTTGCTATCGCCGCTTGGATCTGGCTTCTCCTGATCCTACGGAGAGCAGAGCTGAAGTTCTGGCATTATATCCTTGGTGCAGCGGGACTTTTTACTATCCTTATGCTGCTGGTAAGGCCTGTTATGACCTTGCCTCTTGCGAGGATCGTAGCAGCTGTGGCAGGGATATTCGGTAAGATAACAGACTTTTATCAGGCCTACTTCAGATATGGCGTAATATTCATTGAATCAGGCAAGGAAGCGATCACGGTAAATATCGATCTTGAATGCTCAGGCATAATCGAGATATCTGCTTTCCTGTCACTGATCGTTTTCTTTGAGGTATACAGTATTCCGGAGAGAATATATTTCGGGATAATAGGTGCTCTGTATACTTTGCTGTCCAATTCCTTCAGGATCGCAGTTATCTGCACCTTTATCCATTTTGCAGGGCCCGACTACTACTATATCGCCCATACTTTGCTGGGCAGGATCGTATTCTATGTGCTGCAGGTGCTGCTGTACTTCTTTGTATTTACCAGGTATCAGGTAAGGCGTACCAGGACCGGTGATTTCGAGTATTCAAAGGAGGGACTTCCTTCATGAATATAATGACCGCACTGGTAAATCCTTTCTTCTATTGGCTCGCGTGGATCGTGATCCCTCTTATAGTGGAGGTCATCCCATCCATAGCATCCTTTTTTATCCTGTTATGGAAGAGACGCAAGGCGAGAGCCCGCATAAATCCTCCTGTATGGCCGGATGTTGTGATAATAGTCCCTGTATATAATTCCCAGGAGAGCCTTGAGAGATGCTTAAGGTCTATCAATGACAGCGACTACCCCAAGCAGAATATGTATATCTATCTGGTCAACAACATGAGCAGCGACCATAGTTTCGAGGCCTTCCAGAGAGCTCAGGAGCAATTTGGAGATCTTCGTATGGACTGGCTGAATTCAAGACAGGGTAAGTCCAGGGCTCTTAATCTCGCCATATATAACAGTAACGGTAAATACCTTATAAACATTGATTCAGACGGCATCCTTGAGCGCAGTGCCATAACGAGGATGGTAAGCTTCCTGGAGCTTAACGAGGATATAACCTGCTGCACAGGAACGGTCCTTACAAACCCCGAACTGGTAGAGGGGTATAAGAGATTTCTCCCCAGGCTCCTCAGGAGGCTTGAGTTTGTGGAATACGCCCAGGCTTTCCTCGCGGGCAGGAGCTACGATGCGGAGATCAATTCCATGTATACCATCTCCGGTGCGTTCTCCGCATTCAGGATGGAATCCATAGCGAATACACATCTGTACAATACGGATACGATCTCCGAAGATACGGAGATTACCTTCCAGATGAGATATCTCCTTAAGAAGAGAGTGGGTATCTGTGAGGAAGCTATCTACTTTACTGACCCTATAGAAGATTTCAATAAGCTCTATACCCAGCGTCAGCGCTGGCAGAGGGGCTCTATTGAGGTAGCAAGCATGTATCCCGGCATCAAGCTCGTGCCCTGGAGATACTTAAGAGACACAAACATAAAAGCCCTCTTATTTGACCATACCTTCGCATTTCCCAGGATGATCTGGTACCTCGCACTGGTATTCCTGCTTATAATCGGTTATTCAAGCGAGGTGGTACTCATAGCCATGGGCGCCATATTCCTGTTCTACATCGTATGCGGATATCTGTATTTCTATATATCCCAGTATCTGTTAAGGCCTTTTGGCAGGACCAGGAGATACTACCTGAGCAGGTGGGCAGATGTTTTCCTTTTGCCGTTTTATAATTTTGCAGTATTCTTTATCAGGTTTGCGGGGATAATAAACAGCATAAATACCAGGAGCAACTGGAAGACAGATACCCTTACGGATGAGTGGGATAAATTCAGGCATACCATGGGATCGAGCATGACTAAGATAGAAGGTGTGCTTGGCAGGATCCAAAGAGCAGTTAATTACGAGGATAAATACAATGAGCAAAAAGAATAAAGCTATTAAGAATACCAGGGAGAGCAAGTCTTTAGTAATCTTATTTACGGTCATGATCTTGATCTTGTCTGTTTTGCTCTCTGTCTTTGCCTGGTGGCAGATACATAACTACGAGCTGGGCGTAGCTGAGCTCTATGCCGAGGAGCAGGACGGATATGTTGAGCTTGTAGCAAGGCAGATCGAGCTCTATGGTGATATCGCAGGAGACAGCTTTGTTGAAGATACGATAGACCTTCTGGACTCGACTTCAAGGCGTTACTGGACGCTGGATAACTCAGAGTACTTCCTGTTCGTTAAGAGCATCAGTGAGACTAATACCTATAAATCCTTCTCAACGGATACTTTCTATAACACGACCAGTGCTCAGGATTTCCTGGGCATGCTCGTCAAGGGGCAGGCTAAACATGCGATAATCACGATAGATGAGGATAAGTATGTTGCATCAGGCATCATCTTCACTTATGACGGAACAAGCTACAGAATGTGCCTTCTCACGGATTACGATGTAATGCTCACCAATAACGAATATCTGAGCAGCAAGCTCTATCTGCTCATAGATTTTATCTTCCTAATAGCTGTTCTTATAATCGCTGTTATCCTCTTTGTGATCAAGATAAGCCAGGAGAAGAAGAATACCGCAAGGGAGAAGATGGTATCAGTTAAGCTCGGTAAGTATGTAGATTATCTGGATAATGTCATCATGGGCAGGAATACCAGCCTGATAGTAACAGGTGAGGGAAAGATAGATAAGCTTATACACGAGGTAGATGCAAGAAGCATTTATCCCATGGCATTTGTAAGACTTAACGTGCCTCAGGAGCTGATGCTCGAATGCTTTGACAGACTGAGCGGCCATATCGGTAAGGATGTCGTCTGGCTCAGGTTCAGGAAGGATGCTTATATCCTTCTTGCATCAGGCAGAACGGCTGAAACACTTGCGGCAGATATAAAAAGCAGCGGAATAGACACCGGAGCTGAGATAAAGCCTATAGGAACTTGTGACGGCCGTATTTCTGCAATGGAGCTTTATAACAGGGCGGTCAAGGAGTAACAGGAGGGAATCATATGATCAGATACTACATGATCAAGGCATATCTTAATGCGAGTCACTATGTCGTCTTTGACGGCAAAAGGGGTGATGTCCATCCTCACACATGGGAGTATGTTGCCAAGGTCTACACTTCAGGCAAAGACGTAGTCAAGTTCTCTGAGCCTGAGAGGGCGGTAATGAGCATCTTTGAGCCGTATCAGAACAAGGTAATGAATGAGCAGCCACCCTTCGATGCCATCAATCCCACATTAGAGAATATGACAGAGTATTTTGCCACACAGATAACAACGGCTGTAGAGCCTTACGGATACCATCTCAGGACTTTTGAAGGCAGTGAGACACCGGTAAGGACCTACGGAGTTGAGTTCCCGGAAGTAACAGAAGAAATCGATGATCTTAGCGGCGACGAGGTCGAGGCCGCATTGGGAAGGCTTGGAGGCAACATTGGAAAATAAGGCTAAGCGTACAGTAT
Source organism: Mageeibacillus sp. UBA6976 (assembly GCA_002450155.1). Lineage (GTDB taxonomy): Bacteria > Bacillota > Clostridia > Saccharofermentanales > Saccharofermentanaceae > Saccharofermentans. The sequence continues at coordinate 67,726 of DJYO01000025.1, forward strand.
ACATAGCCTTGAGTATCGCAATAAACATAGCGGTAGCTGTATTTGTTGTGCTCCTGGTAAGCAAGACTGCCGTCGCAGCCAAGGGATCTGATACCATGTATCATATCTACAGGGGTGACTGGCTGCTTAATTCCATGGCAGCAGGTGACAGCTGGCCATTATATAACCCGGTATGGTACAACGGCGTTGAGCTCATGCGTTACTGGCCGCCTCTTGCCGCATATACAATGGCTTTGAGCATATTGGCAGGAACACTGCTAAAACTTGACAGCATGGCTGTATTCTCCGGATTTGCCGTATATTGCGGGATCATATACCTTGTCGGAGCCATATCCTGGAATGTGGCAGGCTACCTCAAAAAGAGGCCCTACACAGGGCTTTTCCTCGGGGTTCTATGGTTCTTTATGCCCCAGAGCATTTATGTTCTCTTTGGCGAGGGCAATCTCCCGAGAGCGCTCATAATGGCAGTATTCCCGCTGATGTTCCATTACCTTAACAGTTTTCTCAAAGAAGGGGGCAAGTGGCAGTTTGTCATGATCGCAATAATGTTTACGGTCATGTGCTCAAGCCATGCCGGATATACAGGCATGGTGGCGATCGCGACCATCATGTACCTTGTTATCTACAGGCTCTGTGTCTTTACGGGTTCATCGCGCCTCCAAAGGGGCGGCAAGCGGGATCTTTTCGCCCTTGTCTCCATTGTTGCAGGATTCCTTATGTGCGGTATGTTCCTGTATCCGGCGCTTAACGGTGGACTCATGGCTAACCCCAATAACGATCAGACAGTAGTTAATTTCTTCCAGAGCATATTTATCTCACTCGATCCTGTGGGCAAGATCAAGGGTGGCTACACAGTATCCTACTTTGGCCTCATATCCTTCCTTACTGCCGTATTCGGCATCATCGCAGGCAAGAGACGTTCAAGGCCTGCCTTTATTACCGCGGTAGTGATAATCCTGCTCACGACGGAGACGGCATCCCCGGTAATAAGATCTCTTCCCGGCGGAAATCTCATGTGGATGCTCAGATTCTTCCAGATCGCCTCCACCATGATACTCTACGGCCTTCTGGAATGGGATAGCCTCAAGAAGCCTGCTGTAATCGTTGTCTCGGCTCTTCTTGCTTTGGATTGTCTTTGCTCCTACGATATGTTCAGTATGAACAAGAGCTACGATACTATGGAGGAATGTATCTCTTCCATAGCTGAAATAGCCCCCATCGAGAAGGCAAAGAACATGACTGTAAGCAGGTTTGCTCTTATGGATGGTGAGTTCCCTCTGGGTAATGGAGTATTCTATCTTACGGACTACAACGGCAGCGTAAATCAGGCATATGGTAAGGGCTGGGAAGCTGCCTCTGATTCCGGCACCATAGCAAGGATAAACGAAGCTTTTGACATGGGTTACTACGACTTTATGTTTGACAGGCTCTTAGAGCTCGGATGCGACACCATAATGGTCAAACAGGACTCCGCAGTTACCTACCCCTATAACGAGGACCAGGCAGAGATAAGCGCCGGCAGATGTGGATATACCGAAGTCCTTACAGAGAACGGATACACCATATACCATCTGGATGAAGTGACCGGTACTTATGGCACGGTAAGCGAATTTGACGGAATTGCCATAGGGACCGGAGCTTACTACATAACCATGATATTCCCTTCTATAGATGAAGCTGAGAGCGAATACATAGACGACTTTACGGCAGATGAACTTGCAGAGAACGACATAATCTATCTGGACGGCTTTAGCTATCACGATGCCAAAGCAGCAGAAGACCTAATAGAAGAAGCCTCTTTAAGAGGGACCAAGGTAGTTATCTTTGCAGACGGGATCCCGGAGAACAGGCACAGCAGGACGAAAAGGTTCCTGGGGGTAGAAGCACAGCCTATAACCTTCGATAACGGCTTCCCGCCACTGTTTACAAAAGATAGAGGCGTTACAGAGGTTGCCTTATTCCCTAACGAATACAGGCAGTGGGCAACGTGCTACATGAACGGCCTTGCTGAAGTTAAGGGCTGGTCTGAGATCCTGGGTGAGACGATACCTTTCTACGGTACGGGTGATAATGAGAACCTCATATTCCTGGGATACAATCTCACATACTACTACAGCCTTACAAGAGACCGTAATGTAGGTGCCCTGCTATCTGAAATAATTCCTGAGACAGAGCGCGATCTTCCTGTAAGAAGCATCGTGCCTATCGATATAACTTATGCTCCAAATTCCATTACGGTGGATTCTCCCAGGGCAGGAGTTAACACCAGCATTGCAGAACATGATATATTTGAAGGAGACTTCTATACACATAAACGAATGGTTTTTGTGGACGAAGGCAGGACCGTGATCAGGATGCACTATCCTCATATTGCAGGCAGCATATTGATGAGCATATCAGGCATAGCGATCACTGCAGCAGGCTTTATACTTATTGGGAAGAGAAGAGATGAAGACAGTAATAATAATCCCGTCCCTTGATCCCGACGATAAGCTCATAGGCTATGTGGGCGAACTTATCGAGGCAGGGCAGAATAATATCCTTCTTATAGACGACGGCAGCAGCAAAGAGCGGCGTAAGTATTTCGATGAGATAAGGGACAGATACGGGGTCAAGATCCTAACCCACCATATCAACATGGGTAAGGGAAGGGCTCTCAAAGATGCCTTTAACTATTGCCTGACCGAGATCCCCGAGTGCGAGGGTGTAATAACCGTTGATTCAGACGGACAGCATTCGGTCAAGGATGTGCTCCGTATGGCGGAGGACCTCGAAGAACACAGAGACAGCCTTATCCTTGGCGCCAGGAATTTCAGGAAATCCAATGTTCCCTTTAAGAGTGAATATGGCAACAGGATCACCCGAAATATAGTTAAGCTCTTATACGGCGGCAATATAACGGATACGCAGACAGGTCTGAGAGCTCTGTCCTACGATATCCTGCCAAGCTTCCTTACTCTCGAAGGCGAGAGATTTGAGTATGAGACAGGAATGCTGATAGAAGCACTGAGACAGCATATTCCCATAAGGGAAGTTGAGATCGAGACCATTTATATCGAAGAGAACAAGGGCTCTCACTTCAGACCCCTGCAGGACTCCTGGAAGATATATAAGCTCATACTCGGTACATTCCTTAAGTACTCAATAGTATCCCTGATATCAGCTGCTCTAGACCTCGGTATATTCCACCTTATAGTGTCCCTTCTGAGCGGCGCCAAATTAGGAGAGATGGTATGGATCGCCACAGTGGGCGCCAGGATCGTATCCTCCCTGTTTAACTACACCGCAAATAAGAATGTGGTCTTCGGATCAGGCAAGGGAGTGGCTACTTTGGTCAAGTATTACATACTCTGCATAGTTCAGATGTGTTTATCTGCCCTTTTGGTATGGCTCCTTGCAGGCGTAATAGGCCTTCCTAAAGTGCTTATCAAGGCAGTGGTAGACACTGTCCTGTTCTTCCTCAGCTTCAGGATCCAAAAAGCATGGGTATTCCGGGAGAAATAATCCACGGCATCCCCAATCTGTGATAAAATCAAGCCACATTAACAATTTTGCAAGGAGGATATACCCATGGCAAAATTTTGCTCCAATTGCGGCAAAGAACTAAAAGAAACAGATAAGTTCTGCATACAGTGCGGAACTCCGGTCAAAAAAGAAGAACCGGCACCTGCACCTGTAGAAGATACACCTGCAGAAGAACAGACTCCATCTCCTTCAGAAGAAGTTTCCGCAGAAGAGCCTGCTCCCGCACCTGCACCGGCTCCCGTTGATGAAACTCCAGCTCCGGCGCCTGCACCTGCACCGGCTCCGGCTCCTGTTGAAGAAACTCCAGCACCAGCGCCTGCACCTGCACCTGCACCTGCACCGGCTCCTGAGGCTGCTCCCGCAGCCGAGACCGCTCAGCCTAAGAGCGAACCGGTTAAGGCAGCAAAGCCTAAGAAGGAGAAGAAAAAGGGAGCAGGAGCGGTAATAGGTATCATTATCGCTGTTATAGCTATAATTGGCCTTGTGATCGCAGCTATCTTTGTACTCCCTATGCTTGGCATCAGCCTTCCCTTCGGCAAGACAATGCTTGATGAGATCGAAGCTCAGAAGCCCGCAGATCACGGTAAGTATTATGCTTACTACGATGACGATTTTGCAGATCTTGTAACTGACCAGACATGGTTTGCTGCAGACGACACACTTAAGAAGGATGGAGTCTACTATTCTGATGCTGAATCACTGATGTTCATAATCGACCTGGACGAAGATGCAGAAGATGATTGCTACTATGCTTTCTATTACAGCGAAGACGACAACTTCACCTCTTCAGATCTCAAGAAGCCTGTTCTCACAGACGATGCGGAATTAGAGAATGACGGCTATCAGTCTTACTACCTTATTGAATACGATAAGAAGATAAGACCCGGACACTATGTAGTTATCGTTTACGACAGCAGCAAGTGCAAGACCGTTTACGCAGTAGCCTATTGCGAAGTTCTCGATAAGGAATCTTAAGCAACAGGCCCAATAAAGGCAAAGAATAAGGGTTGCGGCAAATCGCTGCAACCCTTGTTTGTTGTATGACGGGCATGCCCC
>DJYO01000022.1 GCA_002450155.1 Mageeibacillus sp. UBA6976
CCGTGGGTTTTCTCGCCCGCATGGTTTATAATCTAATTTATTATAATTTGCAGGATAGTATTTGGAGGAGACCTGATGGATTTTGCAAGATTTCCGGACACATTTGAGTCAGTGTCTTTCAGCGACAACACAGTAACAATAAAGGCATTATGCGGCAAGGAGACTTACAAGCTCAAATCAGAGGGCAAGACTGTAGTAAGTGATCCCGGCAGGATCACGATCAAGCTCTCTTCGCCGGCAGCCAAGGTGATCAGGGTAAATGTGGCCGTTCACAAGACTCAGCCAAGAGCAAAGAAGACCACGATAGTAGACCTGCCTGCTACAGCTAATGTACAGCTTGACCAGGAAGGCGGCGAGGTAGTATTTAAGAGCGGCACCCTGTCCTGCTCGATCCCTCAGGAGGGACAGTTCGGGATCAAGTTCTCCTATTGTTCCTCTCCGATCCTCACTGGTAAGAAGAGGACCTTCTATATCCTGAATGACCGCATCGGTGCCAGATTCGACCTGATGCCGGACGAGCTGATCTATGGTCTCGGCAGTGCCGGTGCCAGCATCGCAAGGAGCGGCTACAGATCTAATGACCCTATCCCATTCTATGTATCTACAGAAGGCTTCGGCATATTCATCAATTCAAATGTTCCCGCCAAGATAGATATCGGCTCGACAGCTATGTTTACTGATTTCAGCGTGGATACCGAGGAACTGGAATTTGTGGTTATAGCAGGTGATTCAGTACCGGAGATACTTCAGACATATGCATCCCTTACAGGCAATATGCTGGCTCCTGACTGCGCTAACGGCGGCATCCCCTTAAGATTTGGAGGAGACTTCAGCATAACTGCTGAAAGCATTACAAATCTCATTACATATTTCACATCCCAGAGCATCAAGATCAAGGAGATCTGGCTCGGCAATTCCTGGCATCCCGAATATGACATCACGGGGTTCAGGTGGGATCTAGATCGATTCCCCAATCCTGAAGGCTTCATAAGGACGATACACGATGCCGGCATAAGGTTCGGACTGAGCGTATCTCCCGTAATATCCGACAATTCCCCTGATTTCCAGGAGGTCCTGGACTACGGATATCTGTTAAGTGATGAGAGCGGCAATGCGGTGATCCTTGATGCGGATGCAGGCAACTGCGGACTGATCGATCTGGGAGATCTTGTTGCGCGCAACTGGTTTACTAACCAGTGCGATGCACTGCTTCATTCCGGAGTTGATTTCCTTGAGTCTGATATTCCCAGTATCTTTACTGAGATCAAGGGTGCGGAAAGCTTCCCCGAGCTTCTCAATTCGCTTATGCCGGAGTGCGAAATAAGGATCAGGGACAGATCGAGAGTACTTGTCATGGCTAACGGCTACGGCACAGGCAACGGATCAGTGCCTTTCAGCAATCTCAAGGCCGTAGGGACACCTACATATGCAACGCTGACTGATACACTTAAGTCTGCCATATCCTTAGGTCTGTCCGGATTCCCTGCGGTAAATATAGATGTTCCGCCCAAGTCTTCATGTTCAGATGATGTTTATATCAAGTATCTCGAGCTGGCATTCTTTGCCCCTCACTTCAGGATCAACGAGCCTATCGGCAGGCTAAATCCCGAAGGCATGGGACAGCAGGCCTACGGGATAATGAAGAGCCTCAGTAATATACGTGAGAGCCTCATGCCCTATATCTACTCGGCAATAGCAGAAGGCTGTAATTACGGACTCCCTGCAATGAGACTGATGGCTATGGAATTCCCTAATGACATATTTGCAAGAGGCGTTGAGAACCAGTTCATGCTGGGTGACTCCCTGTTGATCGCTCCGGTATTAAAGCCTGCCAAGAGCATAAGGGTATATATTCCTGCCGGCACATGGACTGACCTTATGTCCTACGAGACCATACGAGGACCGAGATATGCCAACCGCAATGTTGAAGCAGGCGCCGTCCCCATCTATGTCCGCCCCAATTCCGTAATAGCAACACGCACTCCCGATACTGCGGGAACGGACTCTTCTATGCTGGATAATCTCACCTTCACATGCTTTGCATTAGATGACGGGCAGATCGCCGCATGCGAGGTCTTCGAGGCAGGAATGAACCATTCAGGCGTGGTAACGGTAGCCAAGGAAGGCAATAAGATCACAGTCAAGACTCAGAACTTCGGCAAGAATAAGCGCATCGTGTTTGCAGGCGTAAACAACATCGTATCGGCCTCGGAATCGATCCCCGAGCAGATGGCTTACGGCACGATGATAGAGTTCTCCTCTAATGAACTGATACTGACCTTAGGCTAAGGTGCCATCAAAGAAGCTTATAAGATCTTCAAAGTATTTATCCCTTACGGGCTCACGCTGTATCTCATGACGGTAGGGCCCGTAATTAATTGTCCTGACATCGGCATTCTTGGACTTCATGATAGCTGCGACCTGTTCTACTCCCTTGCCGTAGGATCCTACCGGGTCTTCTGTACCATAGGTAAAAAGGCAGGGTTTCTTGGCAAGGATGGCATAGGCCTCGTCGCTCTGGATAAAGCTTACCAGCCTGAACAGGGTATTAAAGCCCCTGTTGGTAAATGTAAAGCCAAGATCCGGATCTGCAACATATGTGGCAACTTCTTTGTCATCTGTGGAGATCCAGTCAAACAAAGTCTTAGGATTCTTTATTCTCTTGTTATAGGAGCCAAAGGCTATGGCATTGAGCAGATTCCCGGGCTTTCTGCCTCGTCCTAACTTGGATATAAAAGATGACAGACCAATCCCCACCTTAGCTGCTCCGTTTCTTCCCATGGTCGAAGAGAAGACAAATCTGTCAAACTCCCCGGAATACTCCGGAGTTGAATATATGGCTCTAGCTACAAACGAACCCATCGAGTGACCATACAGGAAATACTTGGTGTCGCCAAAGCGCTCTTTCGCTGCCTGGTGCATGGACATGACATCAGCCAGGATCTGTTTGGCACTTGCAGCCGTATCTCCAAAGTGCCCCCTCGGCATACCGAGATCCTTGTTGGCTTCATAGGATCTGCCGTGCCCCATCATGTCGATACCTACAACATGGTATCCGGCTTCATTAAACCGGGCGATCATCTCCCCGTATCTGCCGATATATTCAGACATTCCGTGGCAGATCTGTATAACTCCCTTCAGCTCCGGTCTATCAGTAAGGAAGTAATAACCTGCCACCCTGCAATTATTGCCACAGGCAGCGTCAAGGTAGATCATCTCAGGATCCATCAGCGTCTCCTCCCGTTCCCTCTCATAAGGAGTAATCTTATCAGCGTTACTGCTGAGCTTGCAAGAGCTACCGCATATGTGTCGCCTGCTGCCCAAAGTACTTTCTTGGCAGCCTTAAACTGGGCATCAGATACCCATCCGCATTCCTTCATATACTTAAGGCCTCGCCTGCTGGCATCCCTCTCTATAGGGAGTGTTATCAGATAGAACAGAAATACCAGACCATAAAGAGCAATACCTGCGGTCGAAATATAGTAACCGAGATCGAAGAAATTCCTGCCTGCAATATACATTATCACTACGCCTGCAACTGCGATCCAGACACTGAGTCTGGATGCTATGCCTGCAAAAGGCGCTATGACCTGTCTTATCTGGTATACCAGCATACCGTCATGCTTCTGGCAGGCGTGACCGCATTCATGAGCTGCTATTGCAACTGCGGTAATACTGTTTCTGTTATATGTGGTATCAGACAGATAGATCTTATCTTCCTTGGGTGCAAAGCAATCGGTGAGATTGCCGGGTTTATAGTCGATCACAACGCCGTAAACACCGTGCATGGAGAGCATCTGTTTTGCACATTCATTGGCGGACTTGCCTGAAGCCACCATCTCATTCGCGTACTTTTTTGTAAGGCTGTTGAGTCTTGAGTTGACCGCAAGGCTCCATACCATCACTGCTATTGCAAGAATATAGAAAAAATAATCCATATCCGTACCTCCCTGTCCTCAATAATTGTATCATCTTTTGGAAAAGGCTTCACTTCAAACCTCATATTAGTGTTATAGTTTATCAATAAAGACTCTGACGGGAGGTCCCCATACGATGTTCGAGATCATAACCAAGAAACAGTTGGGAGCCAAGATCAGCTATATGGTCATAAGCGCTCCCCTTGTTGCCGCAAGAGCCATGCCGGGCCAGTTTCTTATAGTCCGCGCAGATATAGATGGAGAACGTATCCCTCTTACCATATGCGATTTCGACAGGGATAAGGGACTTGTAACCATCGTCTTTCAGGCTGTGGGAGCCGAGACCGAGAGGATGTCCCGGCTTGAAGCCGGAGATTGCTTTGCCGATGTGGTAGGGCCCCTTGGAAATCCTTCAGATCTTTGCGATACTCCCATATCCGAACTAAAGAAAAAGAATATCCTGTTCATAGCAGGCGGCGTAGGCACCGCGCCCGTCTATAACCAGCTCAAGTGGTTATACGACAACGGAGTCAAGGTGGACTGCATACAGGGCGCCAGGACCCGTGATCTGCTGATACTCGAAGATGAGATGAAGACTGTCACTCGTAATCTTTACTTTGCAACAGATGACGGTTCCTACGGCATCCACGGCAATGTCTGTGTCGCTCTCCAGCAGCTCTGGGACGAGGGGAAACGTTACGACCACTGCGTAGTAATAGGTCCCATTATCATGATGAAATTCGCATGCCAACTCACAAAGAAACTCGGTATCCCTACTGTCATCTCCATGAACACCATAATGGTTGACGGTACCGGCATGTGCGGAGCCTGCAGACTCCTGGTAGGAGGCGAGGTCAAGTTTGCCTGCGTAGACGGGCCGGAGTTCGACGGCTGGGAAGTGGATTTCGATCAGGCCCTGCAGCGTTCACGCCTGTATAAGACAGAGGAGGGCCGCCTGATGCTCAAGCTTCAGGAAGGCGATCTGCACAGCGGAAACTGCGGTATCTGCTCATAATCTGCAAAGGAGATCAGCTATGGAAATAGATATGCTTAAGAAGATACCTGTAACAGAGCAAGACCCTGATATACGCCGCAATAATTTCGACGAGGTCTGCCTGGGTTATACCGGAGAAGAAGCCGTGGCAGAAGCTTCACGTTGCCTTAACTGCAAGAATGCACGCTGCATCCAGGGCTGCCCTGTATCGGTCAATATCCCCGGTTTTATCTCAAAGCTCAAAGAGGGTGATGTTGCGGGAGCTTATGCCGTGATCTCTGAAGCCTCTTCTCTTCCTGCCATCTGCGGAAGAGTATGTCCCCAGGAGACCCAATGCGAAGCAAACTGCGTCCGCGGGATCAAGGGTGAGGCTGTCTCTATCGGAAGACTTGAGAGATTTACTGCTGACAAGGCAAGAGAGCTTGGTATCAAGCCCTCTCTGCCCTTAGACATGGCTAAAAAGGGCAAGAAAGTTGCCGTTGTCGGAAGCGGACCTTCGGGCCTTACCTGCGCCGGAGACCTGGCAAAGATGGGATACGATGTTACCATCTTCGAAGCTCTCCATAAGGCAGGAGGCGTCCTTGTTTACGGTATCCCCGAATTCCGTCTCCCCAAGGATAAGGTAGTTGCCAGGGAGATCGAGAATGTAAAGTCTCTCGGAGTAAAGATCGTTACTGATGCCGTCATAGGCAGATCCCTTACAATAGACGATCTATTGAGCAAAGAGGGATTCAGCGCAGTATTCATCGGATCCGGTGCAGGTCTTCCGAGATTCATGAACATCCCCGGTGAGCAGTCTCTCGGCGTATTCTCTGCCAACGAGTATCTTACAAGGTCCAACCTGATGGGCGCTTTCTCAGAAGATTCCAGGACACCGATCATGAGAGCCAAGAAGGCAGTCATCGTAGGCGGCGGCAATGTCGCTATGGATGCTGCACGCACTGCAAAGCGCCTGGGCGCGGAAGTGCACGTCGTCTACCGCCGTTCGGAAGCTGAGCTCCCTGCACGTGCCGAAGAAGTACATCACGCAAAGGAAGAGGGCATCATATTCGATCTGCTCACTAACCCCGTCGAGATCCTCGCAAATGAGGAAGGCTGGGTGACGGGCTGTAAGTGCATCCGCATGGAACTCGGTGAACCCGATGCATCAGGCAGAAGATCACCGGTCCCGGTCGAAGGTTCCGAATTCACGATAGACTGCGATGCGGTCATAATGTCACTCGGTACATCTCCGAACCCGCTTATCAAGAAGACGACAGAAGGTCTTGATGTGAACAAGCGCGGCGGCATAATCGTAAACGAAGAAGAGATGACTACAAGAGAGGGCGTATTTGCAGGAGGCGACGCCGTAACAGGCGCAGCTACCGTCATCCTTGCAATGGGCGCAGGCAAAGCTGCCGCCAAGGGAATAGATAAATATCTGACCGGAAGATCCTGAACACCTAAAAAAAGACCGTCATACCTAACAAAGGGGACTGCCTCATTTGAGACAGTCCCCTTATCGTCAGTTTATAAGTGCTAATGCCTTATGCGTTGCAGATTACTGAGAAATCCTCAGCCTTGAGAGAAGCACCGCCGACTAAGCCGCCGTTGATGTCAGCCTGAGCGAAGAGACCTGCTGCGTTCTTAGCGTTGCATGAACCACCGTACAGGATGGTCATAGCTTCAGCGCACTTGTCGCAATAGAGCTCAGCGATTACGCCACGGATGAACTTGCAGACTTCCTCAGCCTGCTCGTCTGTAGCTGTCTTGCCTGTGCCGATAGCCCAGATAGGCTCATAAGCGATAGTGATCTGGCAGAGCTTATCAGCAGGGATATCCTTTAATGCGCCAACGATCTGGCCACGGATCCAGTCGAATGTCTCGCCTGCCTCACGCTGAGCAAGAGACTCACCGCAGCAGATGATAGGTCTTACGCCGTACTTGAGGAGAGCGTGAGCCTTCTTGTTAACTGTCTCGTCTGTCTCGGCATTGTACTCTCTTCTCTCGGAGTGGCCGATGATGCAGTAATTAACGCCCATCTTAGCAAGCCAGAGAGGTGAGATCTCGCCTGTGAAAGCACCCTTCTCTTCGAAGTGGCAGTTCTGGGCAGCGATCTTGATGTTGGAATATGCAGCAGCCTCAACTGCAGCAGCAAGAGCTGTAGCAGGAACACCAAGAGCGATCTTGGATGTTGCATCCTTAACAAGGGGCTTAAGCTCGTTTATGAGCTTAACAGCATCCGCAGGGATACCGCAGTTCATCTTCCAGTTACCTGCAGCGAATGTTCTGCCGATCTTCTTGTCATTGAGGCAATCGATACCGGGGAGAACCTTACCCTCGATGTACTCGAGAGAAGCGCCGCCACCTGTGGAGATGTGGGATACCTTGTCAGCATAGCCGAGCTTCTCGATAGCAGCTGCGGAGTCACCACCGCCGATGATGGATACTGCGTCTGTATCAGCGATAGCCTTAGCGAGAGCCTCAGTACCTACTGCGAACTTATCGAACTCGAAAACGCCTGCAGGGCCGTTCCAGATAATGGTCTTAGCTTCCTTGATAGCTGCAGAGAATGTCTCGATAGTCTTAGGACCGATGTCGAGGCCTTCCCAACCGTCAGGGATCTCCATAGAAGGAACTACCTTGGACTCAGCGTCAGCTGCGAACTCTTTTGCAACAACAGTATCTTCAGGGAGCAGGAGCTTAACGCCCTTCTCCTCAGCCTTAGCCATGAGCTCCTTAGCGAGGTCAACCTTATCAGCTTCGAACAGTGAGTTACCGACAGAGCCGCCCTTTGCGCCGATGAATGTATAAGCCATACCACCGCCGATGATGATGGTGTCAGCCTTGTCTAAAAGGTTTGTGATAACGCCGATCTTGTCGGATACCTTAGCACCGCCAAGGATAGCAACGAACGGTCTTGCAGGATTATCAAGAGCGCCGCCGATGAAGTCTATCTCCTTCTTGATGAGGTAGCCGCATGCGGAAGGCAGGAAGTTTGCAAGGCCTGCTGTTGAAGCGTGTGCACGGTGAGCTGTACCGAATGCATCGTTTACATAGAGGTCAGCCATAGAAGCGAGCTCTGCTGCGAACTTAGGATCGTTCTTTGTCTCTTCCTTGTGGAAACGGACATTCTCGAGCATGAGGATCTCGCCGTCCTTGAGAGCTGCTGCCTTAGCCTTAGCATCCTCACCGATAACGTCAGCAGCCAGAGTAACGGGCTTGCCGATGAGCTCAGCAAGACGGTCTGCTGCGGGCTTCATTGAGAACTTAGCCTCAGGACCATTCTTCGGACGTCCGAGGTGTGATACGAGGATAACCTTCGCATTGTGATCTACGAGATACTTGATCGTAGGAAGAGCACCTTTGATACGCTTGTCGTCTGTGATCTTTGTGCCTGTTTCCTTATCGAGCGGCACGTTAAAGTCAACGCGGACTATAACTCGCTTGCCGGCTACATCCAGATCTTCGACACTTTTCTTGTCATACATTGCCATTGGAATCACACTCCTAGTAAATTATTTGCTGCTTTGGGAAGAATATTCCCTTACTACGACGCAATTATACTATTTTCAGCCGCGTTATTAAAGGCAGGTTAGCCTGATTTAACGACATTTTTATAAAAAAGAGGACGCTTATCTGCCAAAACGTCCCCCTTTGAAAATTACTTTGGTGTTTCTGTCCTTACTTCTTGCCAAGGATACTTACGATCTCGTGGACCTTGAATACCTTCTGACCGTCCACATAGAATCTGAAGAGCTCTCCTGCCTTGTCGTAGATCTCAAAGTACTTGCCGTATGAAGCAACCAGCCCTCTCATTGTCCCGATCTCAAAGACCTTCTTCTCAACAGGGGCATTCTCATCCAGTTTTCTGTTCTTATATTTGCCTATGGGCTTGCCCTTCTTGTAGGGGATGCCGTCTTCGACATTGCAGTCTGTGCCCTCGTATATGACTTCCTTGTCTGTTATTGTAATCTTGCCCTTACCTGTCTTAGCAAAGGTAAATCTGTCGTAAACCTTGAAGAGCTCACTGTCTAATTCCATCTTGAAATCGCCCTTCTCAAGCTCCTCTCTTATAAGGCCCCTCTCCCATTCAGCCCACTTGTGGAGGTCATCGTAGACGATGCACTGGGGGTCAGCCTTCTCGAGAAGTCCTGTAGGAAGTATCCTTACGGCATTTCCGCAGCTGTTGCACTGCACCAGATCCCTCTTTCCCGTATCAAGGAATCTCATTGTAAATTCCTTGCCGCAGCGGGGGCAGGCATAAGCGATATTCTGAAGTCCTGAAGCAGGTTTCCTGCTCTTGTACTTATAGCCGTTCTGTCTTGCCCATTCGTTCTCGTCGTAGTTGATGCCGTCCAAGACCTTCTGCTGGAGCTCTTCGGCAGTGGAGCTCTCAACCTCGTCTGCATATATCTTGCGTACGAATTCGGCAGTGATCTTGCCGCTGCGCATGCCGGACCTTGACCATCTGGGCCAGCTCATATAAGCGCCGTGGATATGGGCTATATAGATGGATGCCTTCGCCTTCTTGGCCAGCTTTGCAACGCCGTCGTCAAACTCTATGGACTTGCCGTCAACGTGTCTTGTTGCCTCAGGGTAGATAATGAGTACGCCCTTGCGCTTCATTACCTTCATCATGGCCTTAACGGCAGTAGTATCCACCACAAACTGCTTCTTGGGGATCGCTCCGCCAAGCTTGAACCAGTGCCCCCAGCCGGGTGCACGGAATACAAATTCACCTGTTACAAAATTGGCAGGTCTTGCCTTGGTGAGCTTGTTGATGATCATGGGGTCAAGATAAGATTCGTGATTTGCTATTACGATGATAGGTCCTTCGTGATTTACGAATTCCATATCGGGCTTAACTTTGATATGTGTAAATAAAGCTATGATCGGCACAAGGATGTGAGACCCTACGAACCCGAACCAGAAGGGGCTGGGTACGCAGCCGATATCATATTCACGGGGTGCTTTTGCTCTGTCTGACATTTTAAGCTCCTAAATCTGATCTAAAGTTTGCTTATTATACTATATTATTCGAATATGGTAAGAGGCATATAACGAGAAAAGCGGACCTGCCCTTTTAGAGCAGATCCGCAGATCTTTTATAAGGAAATCTTATGCCTCTGTAAGCTCAGGTTCTTTAGTCCCTTCGCCCTCTCCGATAAGGCCTCCGTCGCTTATTACGATGACCTTGCTGTCCTCTGCCGCAGCGCCTGCTGCAAGAAGCTCACTGCTGTCGTCGGTCTCCTTGACATCGATTACCGCAATATGGCCTGGCTTAACGATACCGTCTAACATAGCCTCCGAGAAACGGTCCTCGATCATAGATGTGATGACTCTCCTTAGAGGTCTTGCACCGTACTGCGGATCGTAGCCCTTGCTTGCAAGAAGCTCCTTGGCTTCCTGTGTGACACGGATCTCCATACCGAGATCCCTTATCCTCTTGCCGACCTGGCCCATAAGGATATCCACGATCTTAACAAGGGAATCCTTGCCCAGCATCCTGAAGAAGATTATCTCGTCAACACGGTTGATGAACTCAGGAGTGAACGCCTTCTTGAGCTCGTCTATTACCAGTTTCTTGGCATCGTCATAGGACTTGCCGCCATAGAGGCCTTCTCTTGAAAGCTCGTCCTCGTCCGTGTCGTTTGCCATGGTAAAGCCGATCTTTCTGCCTTCGCCTCCGGTGAGCATCCTCGCTCCCACGTTGGAAGTCATGATGATTATCGTGTTCTTAAAATCGACTGTCCGGCCCTGTCCGTCCGTAAGTCTGCCGTCGTCTAATACCTGAAGCATCGTATTGAATATCTCGGGGTGTGCCTTCTCTATCTCGTCGAAAAGGACAACCGAGTAAGGATGCCTTCTTACCGCTTCGGTAAGCTGGCCGCCCTCACCGTATCCCACATATCCCGGAGGAGCTCCTATGAGTCTCGAGACATCGTGCTTTTCCATATACTCAGACATATCGATCCTGACGAGGGCGCTCTCATTGCCGAACATAACCTCTGCCAAAGCCTTGGCAAGTTCTGTCTTACCGACACCTGTCGTACCGAGGAAGATGAATGTGCCTGAAGGCTTGTTCTCATCCTTAAGTCCGAGTCTTCCGCGGCGGATGGCCTTAGCAATGGATCTTACTGCCTCATCCTGGCCTATAACCCTCTTCTTGAGCTCTTCTTCGAGGTTTTTGAGCTTATCTGCATCAGACTCGGTTATCTTGGTAACCGGGATACCTGTCCACTTGGCGAGGACCGTTGCCACGTCGTCCACGTCAAGAGTACCTGTAAAGCCCTCGCTGTCAGGCTCGCTCTTGGTCTTGATGGCCTTGATCTCTTCTTCTATCTTAGCTTCCTGATCTTTAAGCTCCTGAGCCTTCTCGAAGTTTAATTCAGAAGCTGCCTTCTCCTTCTCCTCCTTAATAGAGCCAAGTTCTTTCTCAAGAGCACTCTCCCTTGAGCTGTCGCTGAAGTTGATTCTCTTTGCGGCAGAAGCTTCATCTACAAGGTCTATAGCCTTATCCGGAAGGAATCTGTCTGAAACATATCTTGAAGAGAGCTTAACAGCTGCATCTATTACATCGTCAGGGATCCTTATCTTGTGATGGTCCTCGTACTTGGGCCTTAATCCCTTAAGGATCTCGATGGCGTCTTCGATAGAGGGCTCGTCTACCATAACCTTCTGGAAACGCCGCTCAAGAGCATGGTCCTTCTCGATGAATTTGGAGTACTCATCTACAGTTGTTGCACCGATGACCTGGAGTTCATTCTTGGTAAGAAGAGGCTTCATTATGTTGGCAGCATCCATTGAACCGCCACTGCCTTCACCGGCACCGACCAAAGTATGGATCTCATCTATAAAGAGGATAACGTCAGGATCTGCAACAGCCTCGTCCAGCATGTTCTTGATACGTTCCTCGAAATCGCCCCTGTATTTGGAACCTGCGACCATAGAGCCCATATCCATGCTGTACATGGTCTTGCCCTTGAGGATATCAGGTACATCACCATTTGCGATCTTGAGGGCAAGGCCCTCTGCTATGGCAGTCTTACCTACACCCGGATCACCTATCAGGCAGGGATTGTTCTTTGTCCTGCGCACCAGGATCTGCATTACCCTGTTGATCTCTTCCTCTCTTCCTATGACGGGGTCGATCTTACCGTCCTTGGCTGCCTGGGTAAGATTCTTGCCGAACTTATCTAGAGTCTTATGGCCCTTCTTACCGGAAGCCTTGCGCCTTGAAGCAGGTCTTGCGCTCTCTTCATCAGAGTCATCCTCGTCTTCCCTGCCGCCGAAGCCTTCGATCTCATCTCTGTTCATCTGGTATGTTGCCTCAGCGATTGCTTCCTTAAGTTCAGTCATGCTGACACCTGCCGTCTGAAGCGCCTTGAATATCTCGGGGTGGGAGCTTACTCTCCTGTTTATTATGGTATCCAGGAGATGGACCGGAGTTACCGCCCCCTTATCGCTTGTTGCGGTAGCAAGTTCGGAGCTGGCCCTAAGTATCCTCTTAACATCGATCCTGAGATTTGAGAATGCTGCATCAGCAAGCGGCTTGATCTGATCTCTGGATATATCGAACTCACCTGTCATGCCCAGGTATTCGGTTATGCTGTCTATGTTATCCACATTGGCTTCGATTATTTCTCTTGCAGGGGTATCCGCATAGCAAAGCGCTGCAAATACGCTGGTGTCTCTTACCAGAGAAGTGTGCACCGACTCCGATATAAGAGCTGCTGTTGCGAGTACCAATGCCGTATCTTCAGTTATTCTCATATCACTCATCTCCTTTAAGAATCGTCTTTATCTTATTCGCTCTTATGGTGTTCAGCTTGGCAGAGCTTGCCTTGGAGGAGAAGCGCTCCGCCTCATAGCAGATATCCTGCGTCATCTTGTTTATCTGCTCCCAGCTGATCTTGAAATCTGCGGAATCGTCGTATTCCTTATAAAGCCTCAGCCAGCTTAGAGCCTCCAGAGCCTCTCTGGGATCAACGGTCTTGGCATATCTCAGAAGTCCATAGGATCTGCTGTAGAAATCAGACACCTCAAGATTTCTCCTGGTGGCAAACTGCTCTCTGCAACCTCTCTCCAGCTGTATTACATCGTTTATCAGCATCTCGCCTCTATCAAGGACCTCTCTTGCAGATACGCCTTCTGTGCTTACGCTGCCGATTGCATATACGTCAGACGCAGCGTAAGGACCCTGCTCTACAAGGGGAATAATAGACCAGTAGTACTGGCTTACTCTCTGTCTTAACATGTCAAGTCCGCCATTACTCTTTACTATGCCCGGGATAGCTACATGATATATGAACCCGGTGCCTGTGCCTGCGTACTTGATATCCGAAGTGAGGAAGCCGTAACGCTCGGAATATGCTATGTCGAGCTTGCTCTCAAGCTCCCTGGCCAGATTATCCGCCTTATCAAGCACTGAGCTGTCGTGGCCGGAGCTTAGAGCCCTTATTACGATATGCTCAACCTGGTTCATTGTTACGCTAAGTCCTGCGTCATCATTGTAGAATATTGCCTTGCGGTCAGCATCCTTGAGCAGATTGAGCTTACCGCCGAACAGCTGTGATTGAGTTGTGAGGACCGAAGTTTCGCCCTTGTTCTGATCGGAGATCTTCATGCCATCCCATGTGTTAGGAAACCTGTTCCTATCGATCACCTTGTCTACCTGATCTATCAGCTGACGGCATTCTTCACTGCTCATCTTGCAGGGAAAGTTATAACCTCTTATGTTACGTGTGATTATTGCCTTGGTTGACAGAACAACATCCTGTTCTGCGCCTGTCTTCTCGTACCACATTGCCATTTATGTCACTCTCCCTTCCTGCCGTTAAGCTCATCTCTTAAGCGGATCGCAAGAGGGTAATTCTCAGCCTGGGTTGCAAGCTTCATACCCTCTTTAAGCTCGTCGTCTGTGAGCATACCGAGATCTCCCTTCTCAAGTCTTGCCAGTCTGTCTTTGCTTTCAGCAGACGCCTCTTTCTTCTTGGGCTCTTCAGGCTTTGCTTCCGGAGCCTTGGCAGGTTCTTGGGTCATTTTGCTGTCTTCTGGCGTAAGACCCGGCTTTCTTCCTGCATATTCACTCTCACCCTGCTGACGTTTCATCTCCTTGATGATATATTCCTTGAAGGTGTTATAGCACTCGATGCATCCGACTGTTCCCGTATTCTCGAATTCTCTCATCGTCATGCCGCACTTGGGGCAGGACAATCTGCTGTTGCCGAAATCCAGATCTGCCATCTTCATGAAGCCGCCTGCGATCTCGTCTAACGGGGAGAAAGCTGTTGCCAAAAGATCAGACGGTGCATTCAGGTATTTGTCCACACCCAGATCCCTTGCGCAATTCTCGCAGTAGTAAACCCCGTTTACCTTGATTATCTTATTTGTCAGCTCAGCGCCGCATCTCTCACATCTCATATCGGATATCCTCCTGTCTTAGATCATTAGCCCCAACAGGGCGTTCTTAAAAATATCTGCTCTAACCACAGATCTTATGTCTGAATCCACCTTGGCGAGAGCTCTGTCTGATACCGCCGCCATAATGACCTGTCCTTCCTTACCGCTTATAGCTCCCGTGGAGACCGCATTGGTGAGGAAGGTCCTCGCCTGACTCTGGGTAAGATCTGAGCCAACTGCATCTATAACAGCTTTCAGATAATCATCGGAGCTTACCGGCTCTATACGGGTTATCGTGATCTGTCCGCCGCCGCCACGCCTGCTCTCGACTATATATCCGTTACCGCTGGAAAACCTTGTGGACAGAACATAAGTGATCTGTGACGGCACACAGTTTGCTTGCTCGGCAAGGGCGCTCCTGTTGATGGTAGTCTGTCCGCCATGCTCATCGAGCATCTCTTTGATCATTCCTTCTATAACATCGACCAATCTTGCCATCTATAGCTCCTCCTTTACTCAGATTTGACTTTGACTTTCTTTGACAATTGCATTATGCTTCAGATCATTCCCTTTGTCAACAAGAATTTTGACTTTTTTTGACGTTCATCTGAAATGCTCAAAATTTTAGTTTGACAAGCCTTATTTATGTTCTTAAAATCTAACAAGCAGATCATTGGAGGCATAGTATGGATCTGGCTGACAGACTCAGACAGTTATACAACCTTGATAAACAGGAAGACCTTGAGGACTCGGATATCCTTAAGAAAGTCCTGGCTGAACACGCTCAGCTTAAGCTCATCATGGGGCTGCCCGGTCTTATTACCTTTGAATATACTATCCCCCGGGATATCCTCTCCTTGTATATCCCGGACTCTCAAGGCAATTGCAATAAACAGGAATTTGAATCTTTCCGCTCGAATATAGAGAATATATCCTGGATAGATCCGGGATCGCTGGATGCCATAAGATCCAAGATCGATCTTGCCGGCGAAGCAGATCCTACAGGCAGTTTCGAGGTCCTTATAAACAACAGGTCAGGAGAGAAAGTCTGGTACCGCATCTGCTACTCCAGCGTAAGATCAGAGTTCTTCGGAACGGAGCTTATCGCGGGCCAGGCCTTCAGTATTGATGAATACTTAAAGGATGTAGAGAGCTGGCGCCTTAAGGCCATCAGGGATTCCCTTACGGGGCTTTATAACCACGAACATCTCCTGCAGCAGATAAGCAAGATGATAGGTGAATCTTCCGGCGGAGCTCTCATAATGATGGATATAGATAACTTCAAGAATATAAACGATGTCTTCGGACATGTTGAGGGCGACCATGTGCTGACCGCAGTGGCAGATGTGCTTAAGAGCAGCTTCAGGAGCGGCGATATCGAGGCCCGCTACGGCGGAGATGAATTTGCGATCCTGCTCCCAACCCTGACAGACAAAGAGATAGCCAGGCGCAAGATATTATCCATGACTGAAAGACTCAGCAAAATAAAGATGCCTGATGGCAAACCTGTCTGCTTCAGCCTGGGTATATCCATATTAGAGCCCGGTGTCACCATTACAGCCGAAGACCTTGTAAAGCGCGCAGACCGCGCACTCTACGTTGCCAAGACAGACGGCAAGAATACATTCAGATTTGACGGGTGATCACCTGTGGTAGAGTTTCTTGGTCTCGTAGACCGGCTCGCAGGTAATATTAACCCCCAGTTTATGAAACATATTGAGATCGACTGAAGACAGCATGGTAGTCGCATGAGCATCGCTGTGCTTGAGGTTGCCTATCTGCTGCATGGCAAGCTCGGCAACAGGATTTGTCGCAGCGCTTATCGCAAGAGCGATAAGGACCTCATCAGTATGGAGTCTCGGGTTATGGTTGCCCATATGATTTACCTTAAGATCCTGGATAGGCTCGATTACATTAGGTGAGATCAGGGGGATATCGTGGGATATTCCCGCAAGGACCTTAAGAGCATTGAGCAAAGCAGCAGACGAAGGGCCCAGGAGATCTGTTGTCCTGCCTGTTACGATCTGTCCGTCAGGGAGTTCCAATGCAACTGCCGGACCACCTGTGGATTCGGCTCTTACAAGGGCAGCGCTGATCACCTTGCGGTCAGAGATATCAATGCCGCTCTTCTTCATGAGGAGCTCTATCTTCTGAACTTCTGCGCCCTCGGAATTACCCTGTCTTACGTTTGCCTTGGCATCGTAGTAACGGCGGATGATCTCCTGCCTTGATGCCTCACGGCAGATATCGTCATCTACGATCGCAAAGCCTGCCATGTTAACACCCATATCCGTAGGTGACTTATAGGGGCTTTCGCCGTATATCTTATTTAAGATCGCATTTACTACCGGGAATATCTCAACATCCCTGTTGTAGTTTACTGTTGTCTCTCCATAGGCTTCGAGATGGAAGGGGTCGATCATATTGACATCTGCAAGGTCAGCTGTTGCTGCCTCGTATGCAACATTTACCGGGTGCTGAAGGGGGATGCTCCAGATCGGGAATGTCTCGAACTTGGCATAGCCTGCCTTGATACCGCGCTTATTCTCATGGTAAAGCTGAGATAAGCATGTGGCCATCTTTCCGGATCCGGGACCCGGAGCTGTGACTACCACGATCTTGCGCTGTGTCTCTATATAGTCGTTCTTACCGTAGCCATCCTCGCTTACAATAAGTGATATGTCCGAAGGATAACCTGCAATGGGATAATGTCTGTAGGACTTAACTCCCAGGGATCTTAAGCGGGATTCAAACTTCTCAGCCAGGGGCTGGCCTGAGAACTGCGTGATAACAACACTGCCTACATAAAGGCCGAATTCCGTGAATGCATCTATCAGTCTCAATACTTCCTGATCGTATGTAATACCTATATCTCCGCGGCGCTTGTTCTTCTCGATGGCGTCTGCATTGATGGCGATAACGATCTCAGCATCGTCAGCTAATGCCTTGAGCATTCTGATCTTACTGTCAGGCTTAAAACCGGGAAGAACCCTTGAAGCGTGGTGATCGTCAAAGAGTTTGCCGCCGAACTCAAGGTACAGTTTTCCTCCGAACTTATCTACCCTCTCTCTGATCTTTTTGCTCTGAAGCTCAACATACTTATCATTATCAAAACCAATAGTAAACATAGCAAAACCCTCCTGCGAGACATTATAACTCAAAGCGGGTTTAACTTATGTTACAAAATTCTCAGAGGCTCCATGGACAGGACACATTTTCTATCATAAGGGCCTGCGTATTCGCTGCCTGCCCGGATCACCGGTCTTGCAGCATCCGCAAAGAGGTCCAGGAAATCCTCCTTGCCTCCTATCTCCTTATAGCCAAAGCCCTCACCTCTGTAGTGCATGGGGATAACCACCTTGGGATCTATCTTGCTCACCATCTCATAAGCCTGTCTGGGACCTATTGTAAAATACCCGCCCACAGGGATCATGAGGATATCGCAATGCATCAGTATATCAAGTTCAGCCTGCTTCAGCTCACAGCCGATGTCTCCCATGTGAACAACCCTTAGGCCATCTATATTTACGATACTGATATTGTTTCTTCCCCTGATAAGTCCCATCTTGCTGTCGTGATAAGTCTTAAGCACACCGATCTCGAATTCGCCGTCATAAGGAGGCTCTGCCTTATCCACATAAGCATCTCCCGAGTGGTCGGCATGGCCATGGGATACGACTATCTCATCAGCAGCGATATCCATGTCTGCATATCCGGGAACTGATCCAGGCTTATACGGATCAAATACTATCTTGCCTCCGTCTTCATTCTCATAAAGGAAACAGGAATGTCCCACATAAGTTATCTTCATATCACTTCTCCGGATCACTCTTCTTGTCGTCAGGAGCAGGTGCTTCCGGCGGCGGGGGCGGCGGAGGCGGAGCATTCTTTAAAGCCTTAAGGATGCGTCTCTTGCCATTATATGCCTGTATCGCATTTATGATGCCGCCCAATGCAGCAACGATAAATGCTATCCCGATAAGAGCCGTTACGGCATTATATCCGATGATGTTAAGGTAGATCGCAACGCCGCCTAAGATCACGGCTCCGATGCCTACCAGAAGGGATATCCACCAGTATCCTCCTGCATGCTTTGTAACGCTTATGGCTGTGATTATGTCAACAAGGCCGTAGATCGCCAGGAGTGTTCCCAATAGATATACGGTAAACCTAGTTATCGAAGGTGCAAAGATGAACAGCAATACGCCGCCTGCAAGGCAGATGACACCCATCACCATAATGAACCAGCCGAAGGCATCCTTCTCCTTGTTTATCAGGAAATTGACAACGAATAAGACGCCGCAAAGAGCTATTACCACTGCAACAACGCGAATGAGCATATTAGTAAGTTCATTGCCCCAGATAAGCATTCCTGCACCCAGGATCAGCATAAAGATATCAACTATCACGATCCTGACTTTGTAAGACTTTAACCTGTCATTCATAAACCGTCACCCTCCATCTGTGAATGTATCGTCAGTTTGTTCTTACCGGTCCTCTTGGAATAATAAAGAGCATCATCTGCTTTCTTGAGTGCTGATTCAAAATCCGTCTGTTCTTCTGCGATATAATATCCGGCTGAGAGCGTAACGCCTCTTTCCATAAACGGGAATACGATATCGGCGATCTTGCCTCTGAATTCCTCTACCACATCGCAGTTCAGCCTGGTCTCACCATACTTGAAGACAATGACAAATTCCTCTCCGCCATATCTGCCACAGACAGTATTGCCGTCGTTATAGGTGCTAAGCACCTCGCCGAATCTCCTTAATACCTCATCACCGTTATCGTGACCGTAGGTATCGTTTACCTTCTTAAAATCATCTATGTCCAGCATAGCTATACCTGCCGGGGATAGTTCATTGCAGTTATTGAATATATACTCGGCCTGCTCTATGAGATGGGCACGGCTGTAAACACCTGTGAGCTTATCAGTCTCATACTCAGCTTTATATCTGATCTTGCCGGCATCAGACTGGATATTGAGGATAAACTCCTTGCGGCAGAAGGACTCTAACTGAAAAGACATATATCCTATCAGGATCCCGACGAGCTCAGTTACGATCAGACACTGAAGCGAGAAACTTATATCATCAGGATAATCACTTATATGCGTCCAGCAGGTAACAGCAATGAACAGCATACACATTGCCATCTCGATCTTGTGGATAAAAGGATCGTGGAATACGCTGACATAGAGCAATGCACATAAAGGCAGTCCCCAGATCGGGACAAAGTAGCTGTGGGCTATGGAGATGTTCCCTGCAAATATCACAAGAGCAAGTGAGGCAGCCCGGTTTTTTGCAACGTCGCCGTATCTTCCGGTATGGTTGAAGGCAAATACCATGAGGCACAGCAGGACATTGAGTGAGGCAGGCAGCAGGACTCTGATGGCGATATATTCTCCTATTGTCTGATAGAGAGTCTTGGACACCCAGAAGAATATGCCCATTCCTATCTCAATAAAGAAACAGCATATGGTCATTGCTACCAAGAGCCTTGCAATACAGGTCCTGATCTCGGATTCAAGCTGTATTACCGATGATTGTCTTACTCCCTCTGCACCCACATTACGCCTCCATACATACGACGATTGTTACACGAAGGTCTTTAATTATCAAGCAATCATAACTTTTATTAACTGAAACTTCACTTATTTAATATTTTATAAACGGCCCTTAAACAGACGCTGCAACCTCTGAGGTAACTGCCGAAGATTCCGCTAATTCGCCCGTAAGACTCTCTGAGCTTGCAGATGACTCCTCAGATACCGTGGTTTCAGAAGACTCAGGGGTCGTCTCTATTGTTGTCTCACTGGTTTCTATAACAGGGTTTCCCACAGTCCAGGTCATGGTCGCAGTAACAGTGCCTCTATATGCATCCTTGTAAGCATAAGTGATCTTATATACGCCTTCTGTGCCGCTGGCTTCACCCGCTGTCACGGTATTGCCTGCACTGTCTGTTATCAGGTAAGTTATCATAGAGCTGCTGACACTGGCCTTGACCGAATTTGTTGCAGTTACGCCCTGCAGAGGATCTATAGCTGTCCCAACCGGAGTATTGACAGAAGAGCCGGGCAGATTTATCACCGGCGGATAAAGAGATGTGGAACCCATAAAGGAGATATCAAGATCTACAGGATAAGATATGCCGGGAACCTTGCCCCACCATGAATACTGCCATACCGAGAATGAGAAACTCTTAGACGGCTTGGCATTACCTGCCGCATAACAGCCTCCGTCCTGATAATTGGAATACGGGAGAGCATACCACAGCTTATACTTGGACAGCACGCCTGACCCCGCGCTCCCCAGCCTGCTGGTAACATCTGATGTATTGAGATATACCATGGGCGTATAGCCGCTCTGGGATACTGTGCTGCAGAAAGCCGTGATGACATTGGCAAAATCTGTTCCGTTAAGATTCCAGGTCCTGTAATTGGAATCTGTCTCCCAGTCCATTACTACCGGGTAATCAGGCTTTACTCCGCAGTTCTGAATGAGGGAGATAGTAAGGGATGCCTCTTCCAAAGCTTCATATGCAGTTATAGCCTGGGAGAAGAAATACACTCCAACCTTAAGACCTGCCGCCTTGGCATTGCGCATATTCTCTGCGAACCTGGTGTCGGTATAGAGCCTTCCCGAAGAGCCGTAACCTCTGCCTCCGCATCTTATAAATGCAAACGTGTAGCCTGCGGCTCTCACCTGCCTCCAGTCAATATCACCCTGAAACTGGGATATGTCTATGCCCATCTCATAGTTAAGGGACTGGAGTGTGGTCTCAGCAGTAGTTTCTTGCTGGACCGGTACAGGTGTAGGAGTATTGGTCGGGGCCGGAGCCGCCGCTACAGTTGCCGTATGCTGGTTATTGCTGTTGGCCGACTGGTCTGTGTGGATCTCTTCTCTCGCGATCACACCGGCATCACCTGATGTGATCTTCTCCACCAGCTCGTCATCAGTCAGAGCCACAAGCTCATTATCTATTGCAGGAACAGCCAGATCTCCGAACTTGTCGGCTATGTGGACTGCCTCTGTCTCTGTTATTTCTGAAATATTAGTTGTAACCACGGGTTCTGTTTCAACAGATCCCGTAGTCTGTTCTACTGAAGGTGCAGAGGTCTCTGCCACATACTGCCTCGATGTTGCAGTTGCAGCACAAACAGAGCCGAATGTCGCGATCAGGATCGATCCTGCGATTATAAGGCTGACCCTGGCCTGAAGTTCAGTCTTCTCGCAGAGCCTTAACAGAGCCTTTGCTAGGTTGTTCTTAAATGAATCGTTCATGTTCCCTCTAATATGAGGAGATTCACTTTACAATTCAACCGTTTAAGTTACCGGCAGATTACAAAATCCTTTTATTTTGCAGACGGGTATTCGTTGCACAGAAGTCTGTAGGGAGCTTCGTCTTCTTCGATCTCCGGAAACCTTCCTACCGGAGGGTTAAACCTGTTATCCGTATTGTCGTCATTGCACTCGGAGACCTCGCCTATAAGGACTGCCCCCGTGCCCTTCTCCACTTCGAAATCGTGGTACATTCTCTGCTGTATCGAGATGCTCTCACCCGGTGTAAGTCTTATCTGTGTTCCGGCAGGAACAGTATATGTCCTGCCGTCCGTATGTACGGTTACATCACTTTCCCTGTCTATCTCTTCATTGGGAAGGGAATTATATACCCGTATAAGAAGATTTCCGCCGCCTCTGTTGATAATATCTTCCATCTTGACCCAGTGGAAATGGTTGGGAGCATACTGTCCCTCCTCGAGAAAAAGAAGCTTCTCAGCATAGGTCTTGGGGTATCTGTCCTGCATCTTTCTGTTGCCGTTTCTAAGGGTTATAAGAGAGAATCCGACCTCATCAAACTTGCCAAGGCCGTAGTCCGTAATATCCCATCCCAGCATATTGTCTCTTATCTCGTCGTATTCGTGGCCCTTGCTATCCCATTCTTCAGGAGTAAACCCGCAAAAGGGCGGGAGACTGATCCTGAGTTCTTCGATAAATGCTTCCATTCTCTTAAGTGCTCTGTTTATCTCTGATCTTCTCATAACATCTCTCCTGCTCTTATATATGCTTCGTCAGGTATGCCGATATCGCATACCATGACCTTGCCTGCCTTATCTTCCGTAAGACCTGTCTTATTCCTGCCGAATGTAATAGTCACATCAGCCGGGATAATGACGCCTGTGCTGTCTCCCGTATCAGAGTCTATCCCTGAGGGGACATCTACTGCCACAACGTGAGGATAGTTCATCGAATCTACTTTTGCAAGGACAGCCTCCGCATCAGGTCTTAAGCGTCCTTTGAGCCCTATGCCGAAGATGGCATCAACAAGGACGTCTGCCTGGGGCAGCTGCTGGAGATCTTCAAAGAAAGAAATACTGCCGCCAATTCTTTTATATTCAGATAACTGATACAGGAATTCCCAGCTTGCCTTCTTAAGATCTCCTGCAATAACAAGGGATACTTCAAACTCGTCTCTTATCAGTCTTGCGATACAGACGCCATCTGCTCCGTTATTCCCTGTTCCACAAGCAACAAGTATCTTCTTACCCCTAAGCTCCCGCCTTATATATTCTGCAACATGACGGGATGCATTCTCCATCAGCTCAAGGGAAGGTATCCCCAGAACATCTATGGCATATCTGTCTGCAAGTTTGGAATGAGTTCCGGTTATGGTTTCCATTTGTTATTCCAGCTCCTTTAAGATGTCAGGCAATACTTCAAGAGAACGCTTCAAGATACCGTTCATGTAGGCAATAGCGATACCGTAATTTGTCATGGGTATGCCGGCATCTTCTGCGCACTTGGTCCTAAAGACCATCTCCCTGTCGTTGAGCATACAGGCTCCGCAGTGAATAATAAGCTTATACTTGGAAAGGTCTTCTGCAAAGCTCAGGCCTGAAGTCGTCTCTATGTTTATCTTTTTGCCCGTGTATTCCCCAAGCCATTTTGGGAGCTTATATGTGCCTATGTCTTCGCACTGTCTGTGGTGGGTGCAGCCTTCGGATATGAGGACAGTATCGCCATTATCCAGGCTGTCTATTGCCTTTACTCCCTTGACGCAGGATCTCAAAAAACCCTTGTGCCTTGCCATAAGGATCGAGAAGGAAGTGAGCTTTATATCTCCGGGGACGATCCCCTTTACCTTGCCGAATACCTGACTGTCAGTTACAACCATCTTAGGTTTACTGTTCAAGTTTAAGATAGATCTATCAAGCTCTGTGTCCTGACATATGTATGCCATGGCATTTGAATCCAGGATCTCTCTTAAGACCTGCTGCTGAGGCAGGATTATCCTGCCCTTGGGAGCCGAGCTGTCTATGGGGATCACCATGATCACAGTATCCCCCGGTTCTATAAGGTCACTTATCAAAGGAATAGAAGGCGCCTTGCAGGAAGCAACACCTGCTATCTTTTCTTTAAGCTCATTTATATTCTTGCCGGTTACGGAACTTACATATATCTCGTTATCCTTGCCTGCAGTGACCGTCTCTTTGAGATCTGCCTTGTTATAGGCGATAATGTACGGGATCCTCTTCTCCTCAAAAAGAGCAATGAGCTGCGCTTCGGTCTTGCCCATGCCTTCTATGAGATCTACTACCAGGACAGCAACATCGACTTTGTTTAATATGAGTCTTGTCCTGGAGATCCTCTTGCTCCCCAGCTCGCCTACATCGTCGAAGCCGGGTGTGTCGATTATGACTACAGGACCTACCGGCAGGAGCTCCATCGCTTTGGACACCGGGTCCGTAGTGGTGCCCAGAGTATCAGATACTACAGCAAGTTCCTGACCTGTAACCTTGTTTACGAGGCTGGATTTGCCGGCATTCCTTCTGCCAAAGAATCCTATGTGGATCCTCTCTGCACTGGGGGTATCGTTAAGACTCATTGATATACTCCTCCATGTTCATAAGATTAGGTATCTTTTTCCTGTATAACCTGCCTGACATTGCAAAATGCGGAAGCTCTGTAAACTTAGCGTTTTTGGGAGCGATCAGTCTGAATAGCGGGTCTGCGATTATCTCCTCTGCATCCCTTATGGCAATTCTTATCTCTTCCTCTCCATGGCATCTTTTGTCACATGGGAGGAGCAGTCCTTCTGTTATCTCCGTTGTAGCTATAACTGAATAGTCCTTGCCTGTGACCATCTTAAGTCTTGCAGCAATAGACCCGGATATAACAGGCTCTCCCACAACATAACGCCTTGAATCAGATCTTGGAGTATCTCTATAATCCTGAAGCTCGCCGTCCCAGGGAAGGCCTGCGATATAAGGGATATCGAAGCGCTCCTTCATATATTCGCACATCTTTATCCCGGCACTTGATACTGCACAATTAAGTTCTGCCGAAGGAGCATTAAGAACGGATACCAGGTCCGTACCGTATGCGATGTTGGATACTATCCTCATGCCCTTGATCTCTATCTTCGTATTTGTAAGATCCAGAGGAGTCATGCCGCAGATATTTACTCCGGATGCTCTTGGCTTATCATCAAACATCCTCTCTGCAAAACTTGCAAAGGCCTCCGAAGCTCCTGCTGTATAATCGTGCATTGCATTGGTCTTTATGTAGAAACATGGGACGTGCGTCCTTCTTTCTATAACTCTTGTTATCCCCTTGAAGTCAGTGCCGTTAAGATATGGCAGCGGGGAATTTGCAAGGGCTATAAATTCCGGCTTCATACGCTCTGCCGCAAAACAGATATCCTCTATAAACTTATCGTCATTACCGGTTATGGCATCTATGTCGTTAAGCCCCGATATATAAATGAGGCTCTCCTTATCGTACCAGCGGACTTCGTCGTGGGTGTTATAGGTGGAGTTGCATCCTGACGGGTCGTGGATCACGGTCATGCCCCCAAGTTCGTAGAGAGCACTTGCCGCGCCTGACACATCACCCGTATATACCGGAAGTATCCTGTATGCTTTATTCATATATGCTGCTGCACCCAAGTCCCTTTCTCGGTATTATGTCTCTTCTGTCCTTGGGATTAAGGAAGGCTTCCTTCATTAACTCAGCAAGTCCTGTAATACCGCTAAAGCCCCAGAGCCCTGCTCCTTCTATTATGTTTACAAAGTAGTCCGTTCCTTCAAACCAGGCTGCCTTCTGCCCTATGGCAAGGACTTTGCCGGAAGAGGTTTTCTGTCTTCTTTCTTCGATATGCATGGTCGGCTTAAGATAAAGCTGTGGTGCTTTCTTCTTAAGCTCGTTATAGTCTTCTTCCTCATCAGGATCTATAGAGTCAAGATAAACTGTCTTAACATTTATCCCGTGATCCAGCAGAGCCCTTGCAAGGGAGAGCGGCCTTGGGACCGCAGTGTAATCTATTGCAACAGGCGTATCTGCCAGAATGCTCTTAAGTTCTGTCAGGGCAAGCTCAGCCTTATTTTTCCCTTCCGTAAAGAAGGCTTCGTCTATATCTATGCCAAGCTTTCTTATATCTTCTTCTATCCTTCCGGGATCGAAATCCATGGGCAGATAGTAAAGGACTCTTCCTAATCTGGAAGACAGGACCTCTGCACCCATCTTTCCTGCGGGATAGCAGCATATAAGCTTATCTGATGAACCTACGCTGTAGTATTCGCCGAGTGAACTGAGGTTTGCGCAGTCCGTAACCTTATATCCCTTAGATGCAAAAATGTCCTTAAGATCGTTATAGGAAGAAAGCTTCATGTCGCAGCCTATGAAAGATACCCTGCAAGGATCTTTGTCTCCTTCAGGTATTATGTCCATAAGGGCTTTCCTGAGTCTCTGGTCGGGACTTGTTCCTCTCTTCTGAAGGACAGGATCCATGAAACCCCTGACAAATACAGTATTGGGGAATCTCTCCTCCAGGACTTTGTATATATGCTTTATATCGCAGCCCATAAACCTATGGACACAAACAGGGAATAATATAACTACGGGTGGAAGAGTCTCTAAAGAGTTTAGGACCTCGGTCACACCCTCTATGGTGGATTCCTCCAGTCTGCCTGAATGGATCATGTCGTCTTCTTCCAGGACTACGGATGAGAACCTATTTAGCTCTCCCATCTCTGCAGCGGTCATAACGACACCTCTAAGACAGTTGTCTGCACAGATATATATCTGATGTGCATCAGGTATATTAAATCCGATGTGGACGATATTCCAGGTTCCGTGAGCAGGCGCGTTGAACTCAAGCCCGTTTGCAAAGGGCTTTGGGAAACTGCTGTCACCTATCCGGATCTTCACATCACTTGATATTGGCATAACTGGTCTTAACGTTTACTCCGCTCAGTCTCCCGATCTTGCCTGTTATCTCACTGGTATAATCCTGCGGCGCATTGATAGCCACCATGATTATGCTGATCCCCTTCTCTCTGTAGGGCACCCCCATACGTCCGATGATGTACTCACCTGCTTCATGGAGGATGGCATTAAGCCTCTCCACAGATTCCGGATCCTCGACGATTATAGAGATCGCTGCAACTCTGGTATTCATAAATAACCTCAACAAATTCTGGGCAAAAGCTCGTTGCCCGGCTGGGGCAGATATGTCTGTCCGCCAACTTCTGTTACCGTGATGACCTTGCCTATGTTATCTTCTGTAACTTCGCCAATGATCCTGGCGCCCTTGGTATATTCGAAGGCTGATAAAGCTTCTACTACTGCATCTGCCTTATCCTTAGGACACATCATTACCATTCTCCCCTCGCATGCGAGATAAAGAGGCTCTAAGCCCAGAAGTCCGGTTACGCCCCTTACCTCATCTGATACGGGGATATCCTGTCTTGAGATCCTTATACCTACATTTGCTTCTGCTGCGATCTCGTAGAGCACTGTGCCTACGCCGCCTCTTGTAGCATCTCTTATAACGTGCATCCCGGGGCACACTTTAAGAGCCTCCGATACCGGCTGCCACAGAGGCGCGCAATCGGAGGTGCAGTCTGCTTCGATACCGTATTCATCTCTTGCAAGAAGAATGGTGGTACCGTGCCTTCCCACATCGCCTGTTACGATTATCGCATCTCCCGGTCTTGCAAACCTTCCTGAAGTCTCGATACCATCCTCTATCACGCCTACTCCTGCCGTGGTGATAAAGATCTTATCCACCTGTCCCTTGCCTGCGACCTTGGTGTCACCTGCAACAATATATACGCCGGCTTCCTTGGCGGTCTCTCCCATTGCTTTTGCGATCTCCTCAAGATCAGATACAGGGAATCCCTCCTCTATAACATAAGAGCAGGTAAGGTATAAAGGCTTTGCCCCCATGCAGGCAAGGTCATTAACTGTGCCGCAGACAGCAAGTCTGCCTATATTGCCACCCGGATATTTCCAGGGACTTACGATAAAGCCATCGGTAGACATTGCGATCTTGCCTGAAGGTCTCGGCAATACCGCAGCGTCATCTGCTGTAAAGAAACTGTTTCCCAGATATTTCTTGAAGATACCTGCTATCAGCTCACTAGTCTTTCTCCCACCGCTTCCGTGGGCGAGGGTTATAACTTCACTCATAAAGAACCTCCGTATGTATAGAATGCCGAGCACGCGCCTTCATCAGATACCATGCAGGCGCCCACCGGGTGGTCGGGATTACATGCCTTGCCATAGAGCGGGCAATCCGTGGGCTTGATCTTGCCCTGAAGGACATCACCGCATCTGCAGGCTGTCTTATATTCCCCGCCCAAAGAGGGAATACCAAATTTCTTTCTCGCGTCATAGTCAGAGTATTCCGGCCTGAGCTCAACGCCTGAACCGGGTATCACTCCTATGCCCCGCCATTCTGCATCGCAGGGCTGCATGAACTTATCTACCAGAGCTCTTGCGGCGGGACTTCCCTCTGCCGTTACGACTCTCGGATATGCATTGACAAAGAAGGGTTCTCCCTCTCCGAATTTTCTTACGGTGATAGCAAGAGCGGTAAGGAGCTCGTCTCCCGTAAAGCCTGCTATAACTCCTGATACGCCGCGCTTTACAAGATCCTCGCAGATATCTGTTCCCGTTATTGCATGAACATGTCCGGGATAAAGGAATGCATCTGTCGAAGAGGCCATTGCTTCGTATGCTCCCGGCATGGTCTTGTTTGCAGTGAGTATGGAAAAATTATCAATGCCGTCTTTGATCGCGTTCTTAACTGCGATCACATCAGAAGGAGTGGTCGTCTCAAATCCGACAGACAAGAATACCACCTGTTCATCGGGATGTTCCCTGGCATATTTCTCGCTGTCTAATGGTGAATATACGACCTTGACCTTGGCGCCTTCTGCCCTTGCCTTCTGAAGACTGCTGCATCTTCCCGGGACTCTTACAAGGTCTCCAAAGGAAGTTATGGTAGCATGCCTTTCCAGGGCAAGGTAGATCGCTTCATCTATATAATCCACCGGCGTAACACATACCGGGCATCCGGGTCCTGAGATAAGCTCGATATCAGGAGACAGGAATCTCCTTATGCCCTGCCTGAATATCTCATGGGTATGGGTTCCGCATACTTCCATTATCCTTATCTTAGGTCCGCGGTAATTAGTAAGGTAATCTCTTAATTCAGCCGTGCTCATGACAGGTGCTCCTTGCTGAGTTTCTCGGATTCAGACTTGTCGTCATCCGTGATCTTTGCGATAGCGCAGCCGGCATGTACCATTACGAAATCGCCGGGCTCAAGATCGTCTAAGAGCTCTGCTGAGATCTCTCTTTTTGCCCCTGACGCATCGATCATGGCAACGCCGTCCTTAACACTTACTACCTTTGCTGATAAACCTACACACATATTATCTTGCCTCCTTGTTTATCTTATTCATTCCGTAATACGCCTGCCCGAGAGCAATGCCGCCGTCATTTGGCGGGACCATGCTGTGGAGCAGGACCCTGTAGCCTTTGTCCGTTAATATCTTCTCCGTAAGAGATACCAGAAGAGTGTTCTGATAACATCCGCCGCTTAACGCAATAACTCTTATATCACCCGACTTAAGACATGCCATCTCCGCTACCCCTGACGCAAGATACAGATGGAACATATATGCGAGTTTGTTTATATCTTCGCCAGCCATCCTGCCCTCTGCCATGGCTTTAACTATCCTGTCCGTTGCGATAACATCTCCGTCTGTAAGGTCCGGGACTTTAATATCCTTATCCCCCGTATATTTCATCGCGGCATACTGCAGAGCAGTTGCAGCTTCGCCCTCGAAAGTGGACTGATACCTTATACCCAGTATTGCAGATACACTGTCAAAGAGCCTGCCGCAGCTTGTGGATACCGCAGTATTTATCCTGCCGTCATGCATGGCCTTAAACATCTTATAAGATCCCTGCCTGATAAGGCCTAAACTATCTGTCACTTCTTCTGCCGCGTCTTTGTAGATATCTATCAGCATGGATATGGCGATCCTGTATCCTTCTTTGGAAGCTATGTCTCCACCTGTATGAAGGAATGGCCTTATATGGGCCAATCTCTCAAATCCGTTAAGATCACACCTTAAGATCTCTCCTCCCCAGATGCTGCCGTCAGTTCCATAGCCTGTACCATCAAGAGCTATGCCGATCACTTCTTTGCCGTAGTCGTTTTCTGCCATGCAGGACAGAATGTGTGCATAGTGGTGCTGAACCTCTATTACCGGGATCCCTCTTTCTCTTGCGAGCATGGATGAGTTATACGAAGGATGCATATCGCAGACTGCCACCTTGGGCACGGTCTCAAGGAGAGTCTCCATCCTTCCTATCGTTTCCTTAAGTGCTTCCTTGCCCTTAAGGTCAGTAAGATCACCTATATATGCCGAAGGATACATAAGGTTTCCGCTTGCGATGCAGAATGTATTCTTGAGCTCGCCTCCATAAGCAGTTACCTGGCCTTCAAACTTATCAGATACCATAAACGGCAGAGGTGCATATCCTCTTGAACGCCTGATCATATAAGGTCTGCCGTTATAGAAATCCATTACCGAATCGTCGGCTCTTGTCCTGATCTTTCTGTTATGGGTTAAGATCACATCACAATAAGATGCTATCTCCCGCCTTGCATCTTCGTCATTCCTGCAGATGGGAAGTCCTGACAGATTGCCGCTGGTCATAACAAGAGACCTTGGCATATTAATGCCGTCATCATAATCAAATAAAAGGCTCTGCACCGGTGCGTAAGGCAGCATTACTCCCACTTTGGGATTGCCGGGAGCTATGCCGGAAGAAAGAACGGAATCCTCTCTTCTCGTAAGGAGGATTATAGGTTTCTGATGACCTGTGAGGATTTCTTCCTGATAAGGCTCGATGTAGCAATTCCTGAGGACTTCTGCCCTGTCTCTCATCATTACCGCAAAAGGCTTGACCGGGCGGGATTTAAGCTCTCTTAATCTCATTACCGCAGCATCGTTTGTGGCATCGCAGGCAAGGTGGAATCCGCCTATGCCCTTGACAGCTGCAATGCCTCCCTCTGCAATTACCTTTCTGGTATAAGTTATGGCCTCTCTGGATCTTCTATTCTGTTTGTCATCTAAGATAAAGACTTCAGGGCCGCAGTTATTGCAGCAGACCGGCTGGGCATCGTATCTTCTGGTAGAGGGAGAATGGTATTCAGATGCGCACTCGGGGCACATCTCAAATTCCTTCATGGATGTCCTCTCCCTGTCATAGGGCAGAGACTCTAATATAGTAAGTCTCGGGCCGCAGCAGGTGCAGTTAATAAAGGGGTGCAGATATCTTCTGTCGTCTTTATTAAACAGCTCACTGAGGCATTCATCACATATGGCGATATCCGGAGATACGAATATCTCTCCTCTTGTCTTGCCGCTGGGTATGATCTCAAAGGAATCGTATGCGCCATCTGCTATATCTCTTACATCCATCTTAAGGATAACCGCCCTTTTTGGGGGCTTTACCCTGATGAGGTCTATAAAGTCTGATACCGAGCCCTCTTCTCCTTCGGCAATTATCTCCACATAAGGGCCGTAGTTACACACGCTGCCTTTTATGTTAAGGCTCGCCGCATGTCTTGCGACAGTAGGTCTGAACCCTACTCCCTGAACTATGCCATAGACCTTTATGCACTTGGTTGCCATTACTGCCTCCCGCTTATTGCAAAACAGGGGGCGTCAATGAAGCGTCCCTTATAGTCCGGTATCAGATCCAGAAGGCATTCGTCTGCCAGTATGCAATCGTAAGAATTAGACCTTACCATCTCTATAAGATCATCCTCGCCGTTAAGCTTCCTGTCCCCCGGCATACGGATCTCATCGTGCAAGGTAAAGAAAGTTGCTATGTCGGCATCAACACCCTTATCTCTTAATGTCTTGCCAAATACTTCATCGTGGCAGATGAGCACCTTGCCTGACAGATCCTCCTTAAGGAAATCAAGCGCGGGCTCGCTTAAGATCCGATGATCAAGTCCGAGATCTAATGCGGCTCCAAGTCCTGATGACGATGCGGCTATTACCCCGGCACAGTTCCTGATATTGCTCATCTGCTCCAGAGTAACGTCTTTAGATCTGCTGCCGTAGGTAAGGGGCGTAAGTCCTAAAGTTACTTCAGAATCGATTGCTTCTCCTGCTACAGGTAAACCTGCCAGTTCTTTATATGCCGCCTTCTCCCCTTCATCGTACAGCCTCATGCCGTTAGAAGGGATCGTAAGGACCGGCAGGTCAGTCTTTCTCTCCAGCATTCTCTTCAAAGCCCTGTAATCAGTTCCGATAGTGGCAGGGACCGGGGTACCGATAAGAGCTATAAATCTGCAGTCTATCCTCGATGCAGCGTCAAGGGTCTTGGATACCAGGAGTTCATCTCTTCCCAATATAGCATCCATATCTCTCAGGCCTGCTGAGAAGATGGCGCTCTTGCCCTTTTGCCAGCGGGGTTCATCGAAGCCGCAGATATTTCCTGTGCAGCCGCCGGCGTCTATAACGACTATAAGGCCTCCAAGGCTGTATAAGACGGAGACTGCTCCTGACTGATCCGGAGCAAAAGGTGTAAGTACTTTGCGAAGTCCTCTCATCTCTGCCCCTCCTTAAGCGCCTCAAGTATACTTTTCATAAGATCTCTTACGCCCTGATATCCGAAGGGCTTCCTGTCTGAATTCCAGGGTATGTTAGGTATATCCGGGCAATAGTATCCTGCGTCCTTGCCGATGGTGATATCAGCTTCGGAGCAGGAAATATCATAGTAGAGCATGGTGGGCTCCATATTGCAGTATATCCTTGTATCAGGCGACAGTTCAGCAAGCCTCCTGATATATACGAATTTCTCGGGAGCTAATGCAGCGTATATCTCACTTACCTTGAAGCCGTATCTTACAAGAGCCGTTGCAAGTTCGAAGGGATCTGCGTTACAGGACTCTCCAATGTTAAAGGTAAGGTTTGGATAGCTGCTCTTAAGCTCTCTTACCTTTTCTTCAGCATCTAACCTTTCAAGGCTGTCATCGATATGGATCCCGATGCTGTTTGCAAATGCCTGATACTGAAGCGCTATCCTGTCTGTGCCGTGGACTCTTGTGAGCTCGATATAAGGAATATCAAGCCTGGTCCTCATATCCTCTGCAGCAGCTCTTGCTTCAGGATCAGTTACGATATTAAAGTTAGCTCTCGCCATATCGAGAAATTCCCCGTAGGTCCTGCAGGAGCCTATCTGCCTTATATGCCTGACTCCTGCCTTAGTAAGATAATCCATCAGTTCCCCATCCATAAGAGGAGCAAAGTTACCTATTATGTTTACTGACTTAGGATCCTTATCAAGAGGCTCCAAGAGTGAATACAGAGTCTGCCTTACATGGACCATAGGGGGCCTTCTGCCCTCTCTTGTAAGAGCGTACATATAGCAGGGCCTTACTCTTGTATCGTCAAAGCCATGGGCTCTCAGATGTTCCTCGGCTCTTCTTGAGACTCTCTCCATGTCAGTTCCAAGGAGGGCATCAACGCAGGTTATGCAGATCATTACAACCTTGGGAGCAGGCTTTACAAACTCTGCAACTTCGAGGATCGCATCGGGGATCCTGGACAAGTGATTTCCTGTTACAAGGTCTGCTTCGTTCATCTCAAGGTAGAAGAAACGGTTCTTATATCCCGGCATGTTGGAGATAAGGGATGTGTTCCTTCCGCAGCAGCCCGGAGCTACTATCAGCATTACAGATTCAGGCACGGCAAGCCCTGCCCTCTTAACTCCGAAGCCTTCCGCTCCCGGAGAATTATAGGCAAGGGTCGCAGGAGAGCTGTAGACAAGACCCGAGCCTGACAGGAGCTCTTTGGGGATATTGTCTCTGCCAAGACGCGCAAGCTCAGCTGCTGTATAAGATACCGGCCTTTTATCCATTACTCTTCACCTTCCAGGAGCTTATTTGCAAGTCTTATAAATTCACCTGCAACTTCGCTTGAGGGGTTTCCCTCTACTGCGGTCATGCCTTTGTCTTCACAAAGGGTTATATCGTCACTTCTGGGGATCTTAGATACTATCTTTATTCCGTTCTCCTTAGCAAAGGCTTCAACCTTGGAATCCTCATCTATTACATTTCTCTTGTTAAGGATTATGCCCTCCACATGAGCATAGCCGCGGTCCTCGAAATTCTTTACTGCCTGGCAGATATTGCCTGCGGCATATAAAGCCATTTTCTCGCCGGAGGTAACAATAAGGACCTTCTCGGCATAGCCCTCTCTTATCGGGGCAGCAAAACCGCCACAGACAACGTCGCCCAAGACATCGTACATGACCACATCCGGCTTAAGCTTATCGAAGAGACCTAACTCATCTAAGAGATTAAAAGTAGCGATTATGCCCCTGCCGGCACAGCCAAGTCCCGGAGTGGGCCCCCCTGTTTCTATGCAGAGGATATCGCCGAAGCCTCTTGCTGATATCTCTTCTATCGTCTGGGGATCTGTCCCCTCTCTTAGTATCTCGATGACAGGCTTAAGGGGCTTTCCTCCCAGAAGGTTTATCGTGGAATCTGCCTTAGGGTCGCATCCGATCTGGATGACCTTTTTGCCGAGACTTGCAAAAGCCGCAGAAAGATTGGAGGTCATTGTGGACTTCCCGATACCGCCCTTGCCGTATACAGCTATCTTAAGCATATAAAAAGCTCCTTTGCGCACTGACAGCAAAGGAGCCCGGATCAATCTAAGCTTATACCAAGATCTATCAGAACTATTCCCGCTCGGAAAACACCTTGCCGTCAGAGTCTGTTTTTATAGCTAAGATTATACATCCCAAACAGCAATAATGCACTTGGGCGGATCCGAAAGTTAAAAAGAATTCATAAAAAGTGGCAAAACTTACTTAAGGATCTGTCAGTCGTCGAACAGAGGTGTGGAGAAATATCTCTCAGCAGTGTCAGGAAGGACCGTTATTACAGTCTTACCCCTGCCAAGTTTCTTTGCCAGCTTAAGAGCTGCCGCAACATTTGTCCCGCTGGAGATGCCGCACATAATACCCTCTTCCTTGGCAAGTCTCTTGGACAGGGTTATCGCCTCTTCATCTGTTATGACTGCGACTTCATCGTAGATCTCGGTATCAAGTACAGGAGGGATTATGCCGTCACCTATTCCCATCTGCAGGTGGGTGGTGATAGCGCCTCCGCTGAGGATCGCAGCATTCTCCGGTTCTGCTGCCCAGATGGTGATGCCGGGGATCTCCTCCTTGAGCTTTCTGCCTATCCCGGTTATAGTACCGCCGGTGCCGACACCGGATACAAATCCGTCTATGTTCCTGCCGCAGGAAGCCAGGATCTCTTCAGCTGTTCCTATATAGTGGGCTTCCGGATTTGCAGGGTTCTCGAACTGTGAAGGAATAAAGACATGGGGGTCTTTTGCCTTCATATCTTCTGCTATTGCCCGGCATTCATCTATACACTTGCCGATATCGCCTTCGTCGTGAACGGTGATGGCCTCTGCCCCATAGTGACGGATAAGCTTGGAACGTTCCTCGCTTACAGAGTCCGGCAGGAGGATGATGGTCCTGTACCCTCTTACGGCACCGATCAGGGCAAGTCCTATTCCCTGATTGCCGCTGGTGGGTTCCACGATGATGCTGTCCTTGTTAAGGATCCCTTCCTGTTCTGCCTTGCAGATCATGTTATAGGCCGTGCGTGTCTTGATGGATCCTCCGACATTAAGTCCCTCAAACTTAACAAGGACTGTAGCCATATCCTCATCTGTCAGTCTGTTGAGTCTTATCACCGGCGTATTGCCCATTGCTTCAAGTATGTTGCTAAAGATCATATTTTCTTTCCTTACCGTCAGTCAGAATATTTATCACCTGTCCATTATACAGTTTTGAAGCCGTAATCGCACCTTGCCCTGCAGACTTAAGGTTAATATACTCTCCTACTTTCTGTTATAATATACAGATTAAAAATTCTTTAGGCGGATAGTATATGAATATTGCGGTCATTTTTGCAGGTGGCGTCGGCAGACGCATGAATGCCAAGGATAAACCGAAGCAATTTCTCAAAGTGCACGGCAAACCGATAATCGTGCATACTATCGAGGTCTTCCAAGAACACGGGGACATTGACGGAATAACCGTCGCCTGCGTCGAGGACTGGATCCCTTATATGGAGGAACTCAAAGCTGCCTATAACCTTACCAAGATCGGTGCGATCGTACCCGGCGGTGCGACCGGCCAGCTTTCTATCTATAACGCTCTTAAAGCATGTGCCGATACTTACGGCATCGGAGATAACATAGTCCTTATCCACGACGGGGTGAGGCCTCTCATAGATGCCGTTACCATTACGGATAACATAGAGGCGGTAAAGAGATTCGGCAGCGCCATTACCTGTGGTCCTGCCATTGAATCCGTAGTCCTTACGGACAACGGTTCCGACATATCCGAGGTGGCGCCGAGAGATAACTCGAGAGTTGCCAAGGCACCTGAGAGTTTCTACCTTAAAGACATCCTGAAGGCCCAGGAGGATTCCATCTCCAGGGGCATCACCAATGAAATAGATTCATGCGCGCTCATGGCTCATCACGGCATGAACATGCATATAGTCGAGGGCAATACCCGGAATATCAAGATCACAACTCCCGAAGATTTCTATATGTTCAAGGCGATCTACGATTCCAGGGAGAATGCACAGCTCGATGTGGAGGAATGATATGCCGTCAAGACTTATGAGAGATCTTATGGATTTTACCGGTGAGAGCTTTCTTGAAGGGCTCAGATCCAGGCGCATACTTGTAACCGGCGCTACAGGACTTATCGGATCTTCGGTGATAAAAGCTCTCGTTCAGGCTGCAAAGACTAAAGACCTTGATATCAGGATAACCGCAGTAATAAGAGATCAGACTAAAGCTGACCGGATCTTTAAGGATACGGATCTATCTCTAGTAACCTTCAAGATACTTGATATGAACGGTCTTAAAGCTACAGATATTCCTGATTCCGATTATGTCATCCACTGCGCAAGCATAACTGAGAGCAGAGCTTTTGTTGAGCATCCCGCAGAAGTGATCGAAACCTCTGTTAACGGTACAAAAGCTCTATTGGAATATGCAAGACTCAGGAAGGTATCCGGCTTTGTTTATCTTTCCACCATGGAGGTTTACGGCAATCCCGGCAAGGGCATCAGGGTTACAGAAGATCAAGCCTGCGCCATCGACCCGTCCAAGGTAAGGAGCAGTTATCCCTTAAGCAAGATGATGTGCGAGAACCTCTGCATCTGCTATGCATCAGAATTCAAGATCCCGGTAAAGATAGCAAGGCTCACTCAGACCTTCGGACCCGGAGTATCCCCTGCAGATTCCAGGCTCTATGCCTATTTCGCAAAATGCGCCATAGAAGGATCTGACATTGTCCTTAATACCAGAGGCGAAACAGAAAGATGCTATTGCTACCTTGCAGATGCAGTTACGGCGATAATCACCCTGCTGCTCAAGGGCGAGGCGGGCGAAGTCTATAACGTTGCAACAGACGGGACTTATTGCTCCGTTGCAGATATGGCAGAGATGGTTGCTTCAAGATACGGCATAAGTGTCACCTATGATCTTAAGGGTGCAAGCGGCAAGGGTTTTGCCGATACCCTTTATATCGATCTTAATACGGATAAACTTAGATCTCTCGGCTGGAGATCTAAGGATATCACTATCCTTGATATGATAGACTCTGTTGTTGAAAGCCTTAGGGAGGATGTGCCTTGAGTCTTAAGTCTGCGATAGAGATGATGGATACGGCTAAAGAGGGTCTTGTCACGGTAACGGACGAAGATATCTCAAGGCTCCATGGTATTTACCTCGGATTTCTGAAGGATCTGGACTCTTTCTGCACGGCCAATCAGATCTCCTACGCCCTCGGGGGCGGCAGCATGCTGGGCGCAATACGTCACAAGGGTTTTATCCCCTGGGACGATGACCTGGACATCACCATGACAAGAGAGGACTTTGATAGGTTTGCTAAGCTCTCAGGCAGTTTTGTCCCTGACAGATACTATCTTAAAAAGCCCGGGGACAAGGGATATATCTTCCACTGGCCCAAGATCTATATCAAGGGCGTACTATTTTCCGAGCTCCTGTCTACCGAAGACTCTCCACGGGATCTGTTTGTTGATGTATTCATTGTAGAAGATCTGACAGATAACAAACTTGCCCGCAAGGTAAGAGGGATCATATCTTCATTCTATCTTCTGGCATGCTCATGCTCGAGAGTAAGAGCCTGCAGGTCCTATTGCCTGCCCCATATGGCAAATTCTCCCGATGTCAGGAAGGAGATAGATAAGAGGGCCCGTATTGGACTTATCTTTGCTTGCAGAAAGATAGAGAAGTGGTGCAGCAAGGCAGACCGTTTCTTTGGCTCTCATAAAGATCCGGACTCTAAGGATATCGTGATCCCCTCCGGCGCACGCCACTTCTGGGGAGAGATATATCCGAGAGAGGTCTTAACTCTTACAAGGCGCGTCCCCTTCGAAGACATTACCGTTAACGTGCCATTATATGCGGAGAAGTACCTGGAGCAAAGGTACGGAAAGAACTATATGGAAATCCCGCCCAAGACCGAGCGTGCAAAACATGCTCTCCTTGAACTTAAGACAGAGGGTCTGAACTGATGGAATACAAAGTCACGGTCCTGATGTCTGCCTATAACGGCGCAAGATATATCAAAGAACAGATACAGAGCATCCTGGATCAAAAGGATGTTACTGTAAGCCTGGTAATAAGAGATGACGGCTCAACTGATGAGACTCCCCTGATACTGGATCAGATCTCAGAGCAAAATGCCAATGTATCTTTGGTCAAGTCAGGAGATAAGAATATGGGACCCGGAGAGAGCTTCATGTCCCTTCTGTACGGTTCCTTCGAGGAGGGAGATTCCTACTACGCCTTTGCAGATCAGGACGATGTCTGGCTGGATGATAAGCTCATATCAGGCATAAGTATGATAGAAGATATAGATGGGCCTGCCCTGTACAGCTCAAATCAGTTCCTCTACCAGGATGGCGTAAACAAGGGACCAAGGTTTGACTTTATCCCTGACATGACGGTTGCTGGACACATTACCAGGAACCTTCCTTCGGGCTGCACATATGTATTTAACAACGCCCTTGCAAAAGAAGTCTGCGGCAGCGTCCATGCTCCAAAAGATGTCCTGACCACAAGACTTCACGATTCCTGGCTTATGCTGGTCGCACTTTGCATCGGCAAGGCTGTATATGACCCCACTCCTCACATTCTCTACCGCATTCACGACAATAATACGGTTGGAGTAAAAAAGATGGGACCTGTGCAGGATCTAAGGCTTAAGTATAAGCGCCTTACGGATAAGAGATATTCAAGATACAGATCCAAGACCTGCAAGGCTCTCCTTGATTCCTTTCCCGGGATATCCGGCAGGACCAGAGA
Source organism: Mageeibacillus sp. UBA6976 (assembly GCA_002450155.1). Lineage (GTDB taxonomy): Bacteria > Bacillota > Clostridia > Saccharofermentanales > Saccharofermentanaceae > Saccharofermentans. Next base: position 39,050 of record DJYO01000022.1, read on the forward strand.
GCTTCTTTGCGAAGTTGCTTACTATAGAAATGACAGGGATATGAGGAAGGCCTTAAGGAAAGATACTGAGTTTATAAGCAAGGCCGGTAAGCATATCCCCCTTAAGATCCTGTTTGGCCTTATTTAAGGAATATACCGTTTCGAAACTGTTTGTTTACATCCTGCTAATACTTGGTTGCCAAAATGGAAATATCTGCATGATTAGATATAAATATCATTAGTTTCCTCATTTTTGAAGATGATCTATTTCTTCATACTATCCTCAGCAAAGGGCAGGTTTTGGCAAGTTACCTGCCCTTTACCTTTGATTACCAGCTGGCATAATCTCCAAAGTTCCAACTATCGTAATTCCAGTAATCACCCTGCTCTGCTCTTGCCTGCTGAGCCTGCTGCATGATGTCAGAAAGCTGCTCTTCAGGTGTCATGGTATCATCATGGCCGCCCTGGCCTCCGGGAGTAGGAGTAGGTGTACCCTCCCCTTCATCGCCGGGAGTAGGGGTAGGTGTGCCTTCACCCTCACCGCCGGGGGTAGGGGTAGGTGTTCCTTCCCCTTCTCCGCCCTGAGGCGTAGGTGTGGGAGTACCCTCTCCTTCACCGCTGGGCGTCGGAGTAGGTGTTCCTTCGCCCTCTCCACCCTGAGGTGTGGGGGTGGGAGTGCTTTCGCCTCCTTGAGGCGTAGGTGTCGGTGTGTCTGTAGGATCATTCGGACTCTGACTGTTCTTAAGCATCTCCTCGAATTCGTCGATCTCGTTCTTGAGGATCTGGGCAGGCCTGTAGTGACCGGTGTTATCGTCATCGGCGCATCCGTTTATCATCAGGATCTCCCTGGCTTCATCAAGGATATCGAATATCTCTTCGAGATCGTCCTCATCTTCTATGCTCTCCACATCGATAGGCGTTACAAGGGCAAGAGCATAGTTAACTCTGATCCTGCAGTCGTAAGTCTCATCCGGCTGCGACACCAGGGCCTGCTTGTATTCTGTTATGGCCTTTTCGTAATCTCCCAGCTGGTAAAATACATTGCCCCTGTTGAAGTGATTGACATAAGGCTGGGTGATCCCCAGAAATCCCATGGGGTTCTGCTCATAATGCCCTCTGTTATATCTGTCTATGTAATTCTGATTGCTGTAGAAAGCCAGGCATAATACGGCAAAGATAATAGCAAGGAGTGTCCAACAAGCTACTGCAACACGTTTAAACATAGCTTCAGGCCCTCCTCTTTACACTAATGAATTCATAAGCCAGAAGGCCTGCGAGAGCAATGGCAAAGAAATAGTAGGTATCCTTGTATCCTCTCATGGTATCTTCTTTGTCTTCGGTATTGAGATCTGTCAATATGCCGTCCAATACGTCATCGATATTGGATGTCTTGTTCATTGCAACATAAGGGAGTCCGAGATCGTCTGCCAGATCTTCCAGATTATCCTCGTCTATCTTGGATATAGCCGTAACATAGGGATAGCTTCTCTCATCCTGTACCAGGACTGTCTCATCACTGAGGACATCGTGCCAGTGCATCTGTCCGCCGACGTCGGTACCATATCCCATGACTGCACCTCCGTCTATGTGTTCTGCAAGATCACTGAAGTCGTCCATCTTGTTATCGTCCGTATTCTCACCGTCGCTCAAGAAGAATACCAGGATCTCTCCATTCTCCTTCTCCTCGCATTCGCCTATCAGGGATTCAAGGAGCGGATGAACTACGCTGAGATTAGTTCCCTGGGCATACATAAGGTACGGGGGTGCAAGGGAATCGACTACGGAATTGATATACACTCCGTCATCTGTAAAAGGAGATGACAGATGTGCCTCGTTATTAAAATCGATCACGGCAAAATCAGCGCCGCCCAAAGACTCGGTTATATGCGCTATGTCTGCCTTGACACCTTCCATTCTGGGGTTATTGCCCTGGTAGTCTTCTGCGATCATGCTGGTGGTGTTATCTACTACAAAGATACAGTAACAGTTGATATCCTGCTTGACCACCTTGACGCTCTGTGATGCATACATAGGTCTCAGATTGATGATAAAGAGCAATACAACGATAAAGATCTGCCTTATATAAGGGGCAATGCCCTTACGCTTGAGCAGCAGAAGAGTGATGCATATCAGCACCATGACCCAGATAGGTAGGATCGGTTCAAATCTCAGCTGCTCCATCTTACACCTTCAAAATAAATGCCAGAAGAATCATGGCAATGATAGCGACGATCAGGAACTTAAATGGAGTCTCCGGAACGTCGGTCTCGATTATCTCATAATGGGTCTCATCAAGTGTTGCCACCTGCTCCTGGATATCGCTTACTATCCCGCGCACTACAGAGGGGCTCTCTCCGTAGAAGAATTCTCCTCCGGTATATATGACGGTATCCATCATCATTTGCTTCTGAACCGGATCCATGACCTCGGTGCCTATACCATAGACTATGATCCCTCTGTCTTTGCAGAGCTGCCCTGCCTCAGGCAATGTGATGAGCTCCGTGCCCAGAAGGTCGTTGTCAGTGGTGAAGATAACTATCCTTGATCTGTCCGGATTCTCCTCCACATCAGAGAAACTGAGCGCTGCAGCCGCGAGTCCGTCACCTATGATAGACGATCCTCTCTCCTGATTGCCTACCAGAGTCCCGTCTGATATATAGGAATCAAGTTCATAGAGTTTTTCGTAGTCCACATAGTCACCGGCGTTGTACTTGATCCTGAGCTCGAGACCCTCCTTGACCTTCTCCAGGACATCAACGACATATTCGTAGTCATTGGTAAGAGGACACAGGAGCAGAGGCGATGTGTTGAAGATAACTATTCCGAACCTCTCGCCGTTAAGCTCCTCCACAACATCTATCAGCTTATCTATCAGCTCCTGATTGAGGTTATCTACCGTAGTGGAGATATCCATACAGAGCATAATATCCCTGTTATAGTGGGGAACCTCTCTTGATTCAGTCTTGTAAGGTCTTGCTATAAGAAGTCCGGATACAAGGAAGCTCAGGATTATTATCCCGATAAGAGCAACTCTAAGGAATCTGTAGATGGCAGTTTTCACCTTATAGTAAGGGATCTCCCTGAGATAATCAGGGACTACCGCTTTCTTGCCGCCCTTAAAGCTGCTCTTGCGCTTGAATACGATGAAAGAGATTATAAAGAATATGACTGCAATACCCGCGCAGATGTAGAATGCTTCAGCTTGTCTTAATTCCATTGTCTGACAAGCCTCCTGCTGTTCTCGAGGGACTGCCTTACATCACCCTCGGATATCTTATCAAATTCCGGCTCATAGTATTCTTCCACAAGTTCTGCAAGAGATCCGAATTCCGTGCTCCTGATCTCGCTCAATGTGTACTTGTCCACAGCAACGCCCGTTGCCTTGTAGGCGAACTCACGGACTGTGCGGCTCATATTCTCATATGCAGGCCTTATCCCGGTCGTATCCTTATTGAAATCAGCTTCGATCGCATCCAGTCTGGCAAGATACTCTGCCCTGAGCTTTGCCATATCAGGTTTTGTCCAGGAAGTCTCTCTTACAACTACGATCTCAGGCTTTTTCTTTCTGTTCCTTAAGAGCCTTGATGCGATCCTGACTATAATATAGATGATGATAGCAAGAGTTACGGCAGCAAGGAGCGCCCCGACCACCATGATCGGGACAGTGCTGTATTGAAACATCTTCCTCAGTTTAATTATCGTATCCATATCAGTTAAAGATCTTATTCTTCTCCAGGAGCTCTATTATCCTGCTCTCCGTATTGTCCTCTGAATCTATGGTTATCATGCTTACGCCGTAGCGCTTAAGCTTCTCCTCGCAGGAACGGGCCACTTCTGCCTGTCTTTGCTCAAGAAGCAGGTCCAGCTTCTTGCTGTTTGTAAGAAATTCCGGCATATAGGATCCTCGCTCGATGTTATATACCTTCTTGCCGCAGCAGGTGGAATCGCTGATGTTCATTACAAGCACATCGTGCACTATTACCAGCTGCTTTAATACTCCTTCGGACATTCTCCTGATGCCTTCAAGATCTGTTACGATCACGATTATCATGCGCCTTCTGATATTGCGCATTACATATTCAAGAGCCCTGTCTACCGAAGACCTGTTATCGATGGTAACGGCCTTGGCATAACCTTCCAGGATATATTCGAGATTAAGAGTCCCCATCTTGAAGGGAAATCTCTGGAGAGAATTCTCATCAGAGAATACCGCACTGACATAGTCTCCGTTGGATGAGACCATGTAGGCAAGAGAACCGCCGCTTATGAGCGCCACATCTCTCTTCTCTTCTCCCGCCCGGGTGTCTGCGAGCATCCTTCTGCTGGTATCCATGACCAGCATAAGATTGTGCTTCTTCTCGGCGATATATTGCCTTACAAGCACCTTCTGGGATCTCGATGTGGCTTTCCAGTCGATGTCCTTGATGTCATCACCCGGGACATACTCTCTCAGCTCATCGAAATTCATGCTTCGGCCCTTGTATATCGAATTATAAGATCCGTCCAGAACTCTGCTGGTAGCCTTGTCTGTTGCTATAGTCTTATATCTCTTGAGGCCGAACTTAATACGTGAAACGTAGTCTAGCTTCATGGAGTAGGGATCGCTCCAATGACAGCGTCGATTATAGTCTCGGGATTTACATTGTCTGCAATGGCAGCAAAGTTGAGCATTATCCTGTGACGGAGAACCTCATACCTCATGGCCTTGACATCGTCTGGTGTGCAGTATGCTCTGCCGTTGATAAGGGCCACAGCCTTGGCTGTCTCCATGAAGGCGATGGCAGCACGGGTGCTGGCACCCATTGCGACGTATGAGGCAAGCTCCTTGGGTATAAACTTGTTTACCTCTCTGGTTGCCTGAACGATATCAACTATGTATTTCTTGATAGCGGGTGATATATATACCTTCTTGCTGAGCTGCTGCAGGAATACGATATCATCTATCGTGCATATAGCCGAAGCTGCAGTATAGATCTCAGCCTCGATCCTGTTTAGGATCTCGATCTCCTGAGAAGCCTCAGGGTAGGTTATTACCTCCTTGATAAGGAAACGGTCCAGCTGGGCCTCAGAGAGCTCATATGTACCTTCCTGCTCGATAGGGTTCTGGGTTGCTATTACGATAAATACCGGCGGGAGTTTATAAGTGGTGCCTCCGATACTTACTGATTTCTCCTGCATGGCCTCAAGCATGGCGCTCTGTGTCTTGGCGCTTGAACGGTTGATCTCATCCAGGAGAACAAAGTTTGCATATACAGGACCGATCTTGGTCTCGAATGTATTGTTGCTCATGTTGAAGGTCTGGGTTCCGATAATGTCGCTTGGCAGCAGGTCCGGTGTGCACTGGATCCTGGAGAAGCTTCCGCCTACAGCCTCTGTCATGACATTGGCAGCTGTAGTCTTTGCAAGGCCCGGAACTGACTCAAGGAGTATATGTCCGTTGGCGATCATCGAGACGAGAAGTGACAGTCCCAATTGCTCCTGACCTACGATCTTGGATGCGTAATATCCTCTTATCCCGGAGATAATTGTGCCCGCTTTGGCAAGCTCATCGACATTAATGTCCATTACGAGTTCTTCCATCTGATTATCCTCCACATTTTTGTCCGAAGTACATTATATATTTTTTTGCTTAAATTTGAAACCTTGGGGCGTGCTATAATAACTCATACAAGAAGGAGACAAACGAGATGAACACTAAAGTCAAGATATCAATTATCTCAGTTGCAACACTGGCGGTATTAGGGATCGGTGCTCTGTTTGCAAGACCGCTGTTCATAAAGGCCGGCATCATAAAGCAGGCTGACCTTCTTGCAAGGGCTATCGAATCCGGAACTTATTCTGACATAAGCTCCCTTACGGATAAGAGCGATAAGGACGTTATAAGCGAGCTTAAGGCAAATCTTACAGGCGAGGATTCTACCAGTGAGGAGAATTCATATGCCCAGGCCGTAAGAGATACCATAGTCTGCACCGTGGACAAGAGCTCGGTCGAGCTTCAGAACAGCACCCACGCCGTCTGCTCCATAAAGGTCAGCATGGCGGATTGGGAACTTCTTAAAGACGAGACATACGACAATATAGATGAGCTCGAAGATATTGTAAGTGACCTTGGCAGAATCGAATTCGTCTACAAGGTAAACTACATAAAGCAGGACGGAGAGTGGCTCGTGTCCAATCTGGACAGCTCAAGTTTTGCAAGGATATTCTCCTACAGGGATATAGATCTTGAGATAGGTCTTCCCTCTCTGATCACCACATCTGATACCATAGCAAGCCTCATACCCTGCGTAGATCCTGACTCTCCCATAGCTAAGAGCAGCACCTACAACCAGGAACTCTACGATCAGATCAACTCCTACTGCGTTCCCAAGACAGAGGATAATGCCAGATTCAGTGAGGCGGTAAGATCTCTTATGACCTGCACGGCTTTAGACGAACAGACCTATGTGCAAGGCAGGACCGGTTATGCGACCTTGAGCATCAGGACACCGGATTACGAGCGGCTTGCAGGTCAGCGTTTCTCCAATATCGACGAGGCCATCTTATCTCTCGGAAGCCTGACCAAGAAAGAGACTGAGATCACTTTGGAATTTACAAGAGACGACAATGGGATCTGGAGCATGTCTGATCCCGAAGTCCTTGAGTCAGTATTCCTCTTTGCAGACTTTAACATCGTAATGGCAGACCTGGACGGTGATTACAGCTGCTATGTGGACATTACAGAACAGGTCAATAACATAATGGCTAATGAGACAGGTGTCGGAAGCAGGATATACGAGGGCACTCAGGGTCAGGTCCTGCTCAGGGTCTACCTGAATCTTGACGGATACACATATTCCTACGGAGCTGACGAGGACTATGTCTCACAAAGCCTTATGGATTACTTCAGCCTCAATATAGACACTATCGCGAAGAACTATCTCGGAACAGACAATCAGACTGTCCTGGATACACTTGCGGCACTGGCCGGATATCAGGACTACGCCAATCTTAAGACTACCATCTTAACCACTCTGTCAGGCATGACCGATCAGATCTATTTTGGCAGTATCAGTGCTACGGGAGAATACAAACTCTCGGGCGAGAATGTCATCTTTGCAGGTCAGGATCCGCAAAGCGATCAGGACGATATAACAGGTACTCTGGACCCTTATGGCAGGATCACCGTAACACTCCCGATCGCCGATCCTGAGGTGGCAGAAATGTTCGGCCGGGATACCATTGATCTCATATTCGAGAAGGACACATAATACCAGCCTGATACGATGCTGATACGATAATATAATAACCTTGATTTTTAAATATGCCTTCGTTATACTTTTTTAGTTTAAGAGGTGTTATTTATGGGATCAAACAATTACTTCAGAACGCTCGCCAAGGGCATCCTTGCAGGGGTGACCGCTGTTTCTATTGCTGCAGGTGTAATAGGATCTTTTGGTCTGGATATTCAGGCTGACAGCAATCCCTCTGTATCCTACTGTACTCATGTGCAGAACATAGGTTGGACGGCAGATGTCAAAGACGGCGAAATATCCGGAACTTCAGGTCAGAGTCTCAGAGTGGAAGCACTTAAGATCAAGGTATCAGACTCTTCATATTCAGGCGGCATCGAATACCGTTCCCATGTTCAAAATATTGGTTGGGAGAGCTCCTGGAGATCTGACGGCGCAGAGTCCGGTACCACCGGCAATTCCCTCAGGATAGAAGCACTTGCCATAAGGCTCACAGGAGAACTTAACGACTACTATGATGTCTGCTACAGGACTCATGTCCAGAATATCGGCTGGACAGACTGGACAAGAGATGGCCTTCCTTCGGGAAGTGAAGGCTACTCCTTAAGAGTCGAAGCAATACAGGTGGTTCTCGTGCCTCAGGGTGCAGACCTCCCTTCAAGCGAAGATTCCACTGTCTATAGATTTGTTGATAACAAGACTGTCTCCTACCAGACTCATGTTCAGAATGTCGGATGGCAGTCAAATGTATATGGCGGCCAGCTCTCAGGCACTACAGGAAGATCTCTGAGACTTGAAGGCATCAAGATCTCCTTGAACGATCTCCCGGTATCCGGCTCTATCGAATACCGCACCCATATCCAGAACATCGGCTGGGAAGATGGCTTTGTACGTGACGGTGAGATGAGCGGTACGACAGGACAGTCACTGAGACTTGAAGCTATCCAGATAAGACTTACAGGCGAGGCTGCAAATTACTACGATGTCTGCTACAGAGTCCATGCACAGAACCTGGGATGGCTCGGCTGGACAAGCAACGGCAACAGCGCCGGAACCGAAGGAATGTCTTACAGGCTCGAGGGGATCGAGATCATCGTCTGCCCCAAGGGATTAGGTCCCACAGACAGTAGAGCAGCCTTTGTCAATATAAGACAGCAGTATGCTCAGGCCTGCGCGGTCCTCGATCAGGTTGGCTGGAATCTTCCTGCCGCATTCAACTGGTGCGTAATGAAATACGTTAAGTGTGCAACAGATCCGGGGCACGGCAGCAGATATTTCGCAAATATCGGTTTTACAAATCACTCCGGCAACTGCTATGTTATGGCAGCCTGCTTCTATGAGATGGCTAAGGCATTAGGATACGATGCTCACCAGATGACAGGCGTCGTTCCCTTAAGAAGAGGTGGCATGGGTCCTCACTCCTGGGTCGAGATCGTGATCGATGGTAAGATCTTTGTCTTCGATCCGGACTTCCAGTGTGAGAGCGGCCGCAGCGGCTACCAGATCTACTACAAGAAACCGGGTACCTGGATGTATTCCAATTACCGCAGAATGAATTAAAGGAGAGATCTTTATGAAGAAACTAATAATACCGTCTGTCATACTTGCCTGCGCAATGCTGGCAGGATGCGCGCAGACTGATGCAGCACAGTCAGCCGTATCTGAAGCAAGCCAGACCACAGAGGAAATCGTAATATCAGAATCCGAGGCTTCCGTACCTACCGAAGAATCCGTTATAGAGACGGAGGAAACTGAAGAAACAGAGCCTGAGAACACCAGCTGCACAGACCATCTCTTTATAGTCCTTGTCCCCGAAGGAAGCGCAGTTATCTCAGTAGAGTTAGATAACAACACGGGCAAGGTTGTAGAGAGCCTGAAGGTCACCCCTGATGCTGATATCAAGACCGGCAAGGCTGATATTGAGATCAACTTTGCTGACGGCGACTCGAGCCTTCTTATGGGAATCAAGTTATCAGATATCGAAGAGGGATCCATCAACTGGGACGAGGCCACAAACAGTGCCTATATCACATACACTTCTATCAAGTCCGGTGATGAGATCGACACACTCACAATGTCTCCTGAAGAGACTTACATAGAAGAGACCACCACTCAGGCCACAAGACGTCAGAGCAATGCTGACTCAGGCTGCATCGGAGACGGCGGACTCACATACTGATGCCGGACAAAAGGAACATAAACTTAAGCTTGATAAGGATCATCGCCTGCCTGGCGGTGGTCCTGCTTCATACCGCAAATCTTGCAATGGCATATTTTGGACCTGCCTCCACCACCAGGATCATCACTGCCTCTATGAGAAATCTCATGCTCTGGTCTGTTCCCTGCTTTGTTATGGTAACAGGTGCTCTGCTTTTGGATCCTGCTAAAGATATCACATACAAAAAACTCTTTGGCAAATATATCAAGCGTATTCTGATCGTTCTCGTCCTATTCACGATCATATACAAGATAACGGATATCGCTATCAGCGGGACACCTCTTAGCACCTCTCTTATTACGGAATATCTGTCAGATCTTGTGTTCGGAACATCATGGTCACATGTCTGGTATCTGTATCTTATCCTGGCCATATACCTGCTCCTCCCCTTCTACCGGATGGTGGCAGCCAAGGCAAGCACAAAAGACTTAAGATATCTCCTGGTAGTCCTTATCGTTTTCCAATCCCTGCTTACTCTGGTATCTGATATCACCGGCAAAGAAACTGCTTTTTACATCTGCATATCTACTGTCTTCCCCTTGTTCCTGTTTGCAGGATATGCGATAGACAGAGGCGTAATAAAGATACACAGGGCTTTGGCTATTGCTGTCATATTTCTTGGCATAGCTGCGATAATCATACTGAGCATGGAAGCTACCAAACTCCAGTCCGAGATCCTCGGCAGCATGGTAACAAGCTATCACTTTATCGCAACCGTTCTCATGTCGATCGCAATTTTCTCCCTTATATCAGGCATAAAGATATCAGACAGGCTGAATTCACCGGTATTCAGATCCCTGGATTCCTGCACATTCGGCATATACCTGATCCACATGATAGTCTTGAACCTGATCTACAAGGTCATAGGATTTAACCCGCTCACCTTAGGGGTTTATATGCTCCCTGTTATCGCCATCGTCACCTTTATCATCTCCTGGGGCATAACATTCATCCTAAAACTCATACCCGGCATAAAGAAGATACTCTGATGCTTTACCCACCTACCTGGGAATAATAAAGATCTACCCGGCTGCAGATAACATCAGCTGCCTGATCTATATCTTTTGCTCCGGACAGATATGCATTTACTTCACCGGACAAGATATCGATCAGTTCCTGATCTGCTGAATATGCTTCATAAGAACCACTGATAAGCTCTCCTGCAACATCTCTTAAAGAATCCAGCGACTCACTGTCATACAGAGGCCTGACAGTATTGGAAGCAAAAACAGGATAGGCATCTTCGGTATGGTTTCCATTTGTCATATCACGTATAAGCCTGTCATAATAATCCGACACTTCCTGTGCCTCCGAGTCAGAAAGGACCGGGAATTCTGATATCAATTCCTCAGCATATTCCTTGTCTATAGAGCTGATAAACCCATCTATACGTGATACCAGGGAATCGTTATTTACGGGGAACGACATATAGTCCTGCAATCTGCTGTCCAGCAGCAAATTTAATATCTCTCCGCACTCCAAAGAATATGCTGTTCCTGAATATACTCCAATATAATACTCGGGAACTATTGCCGGTGAGTCAAACCCAAGCGGAGCACAATAACCGAAATGCTCCGGATATTGACAGTATAATGAATATAGTTGCTCTAAGCTTCCTACCTCAACGCTGTTATAGATCACATTTCCGTCAGATATCTCGTTGATGAGTGGTTCAGATTCATAATAATCTACACTATATTCATCACATAGCTCCAACAGGTTTAAGACCGTATCTTTCGATAGTTGGCCTTCAGTTTCCAGTTCACGATATACGATCCCTGCATATTCTTCTATCAACATCCTGACTGTCTGATTTGCAAATATCTCTTTTGCATCATTAGCAGCAGATAAATAGCTTGCCGGATCTCCATTCCACAAAGCATTGTCATAAAAATACGCCTTAACTGAATATTGCGGGAAAATACAATAATCCATCAAATCTGACAGATTACTGCTAAGGACCGTCTTGTCAACACCAACAGAACCCAGGTTCAGTAAATATCCCCCTTGTATCAGCGGTTTCCGCAGTTCTTCTCCGAAGACGACCAGATCATATGGATCACCTGACAATATATCTATGTAGCTATTGTCATTACCGGGAGCAATTACCTTATTCATGCAAACGTAGTAATCGCCCCTGTTACGGTTAACATACTGGAAAAGGGCTTCGCATTCACACTCTCCAAGGATGCAGGCATTGATCCTCTTCTTCTCTGATGTGCCCGGCACGATCTCCGTAACAGTATCTACCAATCCGCCTTTTGTTATATCGTAGTATGTTGACCGGAGCTTCAATGAAGTCCCACAGCTTATAAATACAGGAGCACTGATAACACCATAATCATAAGTGTTTACTACCGGGATAGCCTCACTGCTTCTTAAATCAATCTGAAAGACACCGGTGCATAAAGATAACAGCATCTTGTCGCTATCTGCTGCTATCAGATCCGCATCGCCGAAGTGATGCAAAACTGTCTCTAAGTCAGTATATAAACATATCTCTTTATCTTCGCGGACAGTCATATCAGACAACTTGAGTTTCTTTAAAGCTAAGTTGTAAACATAAGAATACCCATTCTTACCGGCAGTCTGCTCATTCTGTAATTGTTCTGTCTCAATGATATAAACGCTGTCATCACCTGCCGCAGCTCCCAGGATAGTATTGTCAGATGTGTATATTCCGCAAGGGTTTAGCGAATTGTCATATTTTTTAACGCAATGGTCTCCCGTGATCAATAAGCCCGCATCAAATGCATTGATGGCGCTAAACAAATAATCAGATTCTATGCCAACACAGGATGTAATATCATCTCCGGAAATATCAAAGATCAACTGATTTCCTGAAGAGTCCACAGCTAAAGCAAATATCCGGTCAGGCCCGCCAAATGCAAAGTCGATATAAGATACACCTATCTCATTTTTTATGTCATATACATTCTCGACATTACCGGAACTATCTGCAACACAAAGACAAAGCTCGTTCCTCGAATAATAGGCGGATATATCCTTCCCCCGGTCTGCCGTATGCAGCTCGCTCAGATCACTGTGACCTATTATAGCTTCAGCGGTATCTTTCTGTTCATGGTAATACTGCTCATCATCAATAAAAGTAACGCCTGTATCAGGATGTATATTTGAATATATGCTGATATCCTTATTGCAACCGGCTATTATCAGTACAATAAGCAATTGAATTGCCGCTATCAATATGTATTTAGTTCTGAATCTCACTGACAACGCCATCCTTAATTAACAGATTCCGGTCAGAGTATTGGGTAAACACCGGATCGTGCGAAACAACTACTATGGTTATTCCCTTATCTTTAAGTCTCAGTAAGAGCTCTATTATTTCCTTTGTGCTTGCTGAATCAAGCGCACCTGTGGGCTCATCACATAGTATCACCGAAGGATTGCATACAAGTGCCCTGGCTAATGCAACCTTTTGCTTCTGCCCGCCGGAAAGAGTATTTACCTTACGTTTTCTAAAGTCCGACATATCAAGCATTCTCAATCTGTCAGTCACGATCTTATCAAATTCCCCCGGTCTATGTTCAGAAAAATAAAGCGGCAGCTTTAGATTGTCTTCAACACTTCTATATTCTATGAGTGCATAGTCCTGAAATAAGAACCCTATATTCTCGTTTCTGAAACTGGATCTCTTTGCATCACTTAATCTGCTGATATCGATTCCATCATACGTAATCCGGCCCTCGGTTGGTACATCTATAGCTCCGATCAGATTGAGCAGTGTTGTCTTTCCTGAGCCTGACACCCCCATAATGCATATGAATGATCCCTGCTCTATGGTTAAATTGACTTTATTTAAAGCATTAACTGCCGCATTCGATCCGTTGCGGTACGATCTTGAGACACCATTTAACTCAATCTTCATTTTTGTGCTCCTTTAAAAACAGTAACAAGAACGTGGTAACAACTGAGATAAGTATAAACCCTGTTATGCTCATGCCATAGATGAGCAGACTATGATCCGTGTGCATGATCAATCCCGAAGTTGATCCTCTGACGATCTGATACATACCAAGACCCACGACCGAAGATATAGACAGGATAAGCAATATGTATTCCAATCTGAAAACAGTGATCCTAAACCTTGAAGCCCCACATAGTCTCATAACTCTGTATTCATCTCTTCTGTTTTCTATGAGCATGACCAAAATGCCTCCGGAACAAAGACATGCTAAGAAGAGCACCATATACGACAGTCTTACTTCGCCGGAAGACAGCATCTTATTAATGACCGGCTCGTATTCGGGGCTGTAAAGGGCAGCGATAATGCCGGAAGAAGTAACCTTCTGTTCAAGATCGCTCAGTTCCCAATCACTTAATCTTCTGTCATAAAGAACCGACAGAACTATGCTGTCCTGATCGCTTATTTCCCAAAAAGAATCGTAATCCACATAAAAGATCAACTCTTCGTCTGACGGCAATCTGATCTGAATATTTAGCTCGCCTCCACACTTAAACTCTCTGCCATTGATCACTACAGTGTTCTTGATCGGATCATACATTTCACCTGATAATGTAACGAGTGCCTGCGTGTTATTGTATCTGATTTCATCTGTGCTGATCTCTGAAACGGTTGCACCTCCGGTCCTGTCAGATGATATCCCGGTTGCAAAAGACACCAATGTATAGCCATCACCTTCGCAAGCAACACAAATATCAGAACAATCCTTTATGGAATCGATTAACGGATCGATCGAAGTCCTGTCATCAGAATACAGACGGAATGAATATGTGCTCTCATTGACAGGGACCCTATCATATCCATTCTCATACACTATTTCACCCAAAGTCAAGATCAACAGAAACTGCATCAACCCATATAAGGTGATCACAATAACATGTAGTGCCAAATGCTCTTTTATATAACTTACTGACAGCATTGTTCACTCCTTGATCCTATACAAATCCACAGGTGGAATGCGCCTGTAAAACAGGTAGTAGACTAACAACGCTGCACTATAAAACACGATATATATTACGATCAGCAAAACCGGCATTAAACCGGTAATGTTGGTTGCCTCAACCTTGATAAATCTCTCATAGAGCATCCATGCCAAAACTCCGACTAGCCCCCCTGTAATGATCGAGAAATAATACGGAGACGCAGATAGCAGAATACTGCTTTTTAACGACCCTCCGCATAGTGTATAAATAGCGATCTCTCTCCTGCGGAATGTATACCAACTCAGCATAATGCCAAAAACAACGCATGCTGCTGTTCCTGTTGCCGAGAATAAGAAGATCAAAGCAAGTCTTCTGTTTTGAGCATTTACAGCAGTGTATTCATCAAACAGCTGCTCAAAAGATCTTAATCCCTGTGGATTCAAACCGCATTCGGACAGATCCTGGTACAAGTTATCAAGATCAGCTCCGCCCCTAGGAGTAATAACGAGCATTTGTGGCAGAGTCTCGTTGAAATCAATGCTCTTACCTTCGTATTCCAGAACCGAACAGATGCAATAATAACTGGGGTATCCTCCAATAACAGCATTCTCAATGGGATGTGTAGGATCATAAACTGTCGTAAAAACTCTGGACAAATCTGTCAATTGGTGTCCTGTGTATATAACGCTCTCTTCGCGCCTCACAAACCCATCAACTGTAACGTCAATATTCGCCTCTTCAACATGAGTATTCGGGTATGTGGAAATATACTCTATCCCCAGATCAAAGTGATCGCCTATACTGTATTCTCCCTTTGCAGATTCATCGAGCAGAACATGGTTGGGACTCAGGTAAGATATCACCTGACCATCTAAGCCTGGAACAGACAGTATCTTCCCTTTGTCTTCGTGACTGTCAGACAGATTGTATATCAGGAATAACGATCTCCAGTTGTCTTCAACTACATCAGCACCTGTTCCGGAAAAGTAATTCAAGCAAGTTACATCATGAATGCTCTTTTTACTGAGTAGTTCTCTTATCAATTCCTCGTTATCTGAATAATCTGTTTCTGTTCTAAATCCCAACTGATAAAAATAGCGGCCTTGAAGTTTCATTTGTTGAGATCTGACACTAATGTAATTGTATTTGATCTCATTGGATACAGCCCAACATACTAAAAAAGAAATCAGCGAAATCAACACAGCTAAGACACTGACTGTCAATTTCGCCTCAATCACTAGATCTGCCCAGAGGCCTGCTCTGTTCAAAAATCTGTTTTTCATCTTTAATTAGCTGTCATATCCTGACCCGTAAGTATTAGGAATTGGTGTATTATCAATATCTTTTGCCAGTGTAGCATAGAAACCACGGGTTGCTCCAGAATAACTTCCTGTATCAGCTGAGTGCGTATTAAGACTAAATGTAGTAAACACACCACTGCTGATATCGTCATAATCAGGAAACCGTCCGGATGAATTCCATAGCTCAACTCCTACATACCAACTCCCACCAATAGGCTTCGTGCTTACAGAAACTGATGCCTTTTCGCGATGATTCTTATAACTGTGGGTATGCCCATTAGCTGCTGCAAAGCTTACAACTGTTGCTGAAACAATTATTATCAAGGTAATCATTAGTGATACGATCTTTTTCATATTTTTATTTCACCTCATATAAATGCGATTAACGATAAACCCTGTCCATAAATCCTGCGCATGATACTATTACTATGTGTTTCAAATACGTGACTTAAGGATTCATTGGTCTGTACCTCTTTCCTTATTATTCTCTCAGTAACTCGTAAAATTACCGGATGTATCACATGTTAATGTGAGCGAGTAGGTCTTTGTGCTACCACCATTTGTAGCTGTGCCCCTAATCCTCACATATGCTTTGGTTGCGTTGATATTTCCTTTTGAAAGAATAGGCGTGCTAGACCATGTGCTATAGAATGGTTTTGTGAATGAACCACCATTAGAAGTTGCTGTGCAACTACCAGATGAGTATTTAAACGACCCTGATACAGTAATTGTGAATATCAGTGCACCAATATCATTGTAATACTTTTTGGATGCACTATTACTTGCACCGTTTGACCTGTCATAAGATGTCTCTTCTATAGTAGTAACCGAGACCGTTCTATCTTCATAATCAATATCTATATGAAAGTAGACTATCTCTCCTAAAGTATCTTTCTCTTCGCTTATTGTCTCTGGAGAAAACGAATCTATCACATCAATAAATTCTTCATAGGAGCTTATCTCATGTGTTTCAAGATAACTGATTAAACTGAACCTATTCTCACTTCCATTATCTTGAGGGAAGGTCCATCCTCCCATCACAAATAAAACAGAGAATGTCAATATAATCGCTAACGCTTTCTTCATAATATCCTCCCTATCAGTCATCTATCACATAATACGATGCTGACCCCATACTTGCGGTTCCTTCAATTACTTCTTTCCTGATCCCATAGTTCATAATCAGAAACCAACCTATTATGAATCCAATGATGATTATTATGCATGTAATTACGATTGCTGTTGTCCTTATCTTTTTATGCTTAAGTATTAATCTGGTATTAACTTCATCAATGCTTCTTTGATTATGCTCTATTTGTGACACATGGTACAAAATATTATTAACCCTGTCGGACATCTCGTTAATGACATCAATGGTAGTCTCACTTTCTGAAAGATCTTTGTCAGTAAGATACTCTTCCCCCATCAAATCCTTTAGTCTTGCATAATCATCGCCATGAGGCGCAGTCTTATTCTTCTCCCATCTGGATAAAGTCGATCTGGCAACCCCAAGTTTGTCGGCTAATTCGATCTGAGAAATACCATTATCATTCCTGAATTTTATAATGTTTTTCCCGTTCATAAGTCACCTTTGCTTTGTTTACAGTCTATATAGCATGAATACCCTTGTCAAATGTTCCGAAAGCATAATGTAGCAGCGGCCAAAGCCTTTAAAATGGGGCCTTATCTGTAGATTCCACATCACATATTGCTACAAAAATGAGACACTTATGCTACACAGGGAACATCAGTTTTAGGCAACATATCCTGTTCTTTTTTATTCTTTTGTATGTTGCCTGATATAAGAAAACTATGTAGAATTATTCTAATTATTCTTAATTATATGAAGTATTGGAGGCGATCTTATGGCATGTTTTCTCGTACCTACAACTGAAGCTATCGTAACTACGATAATCAAGAAATCCACTGATAAGAAAGAAACAAATAACCCCTTCATAAAGCATATCAACTGGCTTAATACTATGCTCTGGGGCGGAAGCGCCCTTCTCGCATTCGAGCATGTCTGGCATGGAGAAGTAACCCCTTGGTTTCCCTTCCTTACCAATGCCGCTAATGCAGAAGACGCTGCAGTCATGCTAAGGGAGATGGCCACAAACGGAGTAGGCATGGCGGTTTTGGTAACGCTAGCCTGGGTATTTATGGTGGTTATATCCATTCAGCTTGAGAAGAAAGGGGCACAGGTCACAGCTAAAGAGGGAGAAAACGTATGACACTTCTTATATGCAGTATTGCAGCGATCACATCAAGCATCATTTGGTATGTAAGCAAGCGCGATCTTAAGCTCGGAACATTGAGCCTTATGTTTTGGGGTGCATCCCTTATGTGGCTTGTAGATTCTGTTGCGGAATATATTGAACTCGGCGCAGATTTCTTCAGCCCTTCAACTGCCGATATGGTAAATGACGCTTTTCTTGGAGTTTGTGTCGTTGCACTCGGCCTCATAATATGGCTCGTTATCCTGGTCGTTAAGGATCCTTCCGGTAAGATCAAGGCATCTTTGTCAAGCAAATGAAACCGGAACTCTCATCCATTCTAAAGGATCTGGGCAAGATCGCTGTCGCCTTCTCAGGAGGTGTTGATTCAGCCTACCTTCTATATGCTGCAACAGAAGCTTTAGGTAGGGAGAATACCCTTGCCATAACTATTGACTCCCAGGTCCTCCCGAGAAGAGAACTACTAAGAGCAGAAGCATTCTGCAAAGACAGAGGCATAGAGCACATAGTTCTCAAAGAAGATGTCTTTGCCATAGAGGGAGTTGTGGCAAACAAACCTGACAGATGCTACCACTGCAAGAAGAACTCCTTTACAGAGATAATAAAGGAAGCCTCCAAGCACGGCTTTGAGAGTGTGGCCTGTGGAACTAATACAGACGACAGGAATGACTACAGACCCGGCGAAAGAGCCATGAGAGAACTTGGGATATTAGCTCCCCTGAAGCAGGCCGAACTTAGCAAAGAAGAAATAAGGCACTATTCCCGGGAGGCAGGGCTGGAGACTTCTGATCTCCCTGCCATGGCATGTCTGGCGTCAAGATTCCCTTATGGAGACGAGATAACTGCCAGTGGACTTGCCATGACGGAGAGAGCCGAGGATTACTTAAGGGATCTGGGTTTCGGCCAGCTCCGGGTAAGAGTCCATGGCGATGTGGCAAGGATCGAGCTCCCTTCCGAAGATATAGCAAGGCTCATGGAGCCGGATATAAGGAACAAGGTATACAGCGCCTTTAAGGAGATCGGGTTTTCTTATGTGGCATTAGACCTTATGGGATACCGCACCGGCAGTCTCAACGAGACGATCGATACAGGTGACAGACGTGACTGATATCAGGAAATTACTTGATATGGTGGCGAGGGGCGAGATAAGCCCTGAGGAAGCGGAAACAAGGCTTAAGCTTAAGCCCTTTACCGATCTCGGCTTTGCAAAGCCGGATATACACAGAGGGATCCGTCAGGGTATTCCCGAAGTGATATATGGCGAGGGCAAGACCGCTGATCAGATAACAAAGATCGCATTAGCTCTTATCGAAGAAGGACAGGAGACTGTCCTTATCACCAGACTTGATAAAGAAAAGGCAGATGAGTTAGCTGTCCCCATAACCTATTTCGATGTGGCAAGGATCGGAATAGCCGGCAAAACGGATATAGAAAATAAAACAGGCAATATAGTTATCGTAACCGCCGGAACATCTGATATCCCTGTGGCAGAAGAAGCTGCAGTAACGGCGGAAATGCTCGGTAACAATGTTACAAAGCTTTATGATTGCGGGGTTGCGGGGATCCACAGGCTTCTTTCTCATTCATCAGAAATAGCAGGCGCCAAGGTGATAATCTGCATCGCCGGAATGGAGGGTGCTCTTGCCAGCGTCGTCGGTGGCATCGCTGACTGCCCTGTAATAGCAGTTCCCACAAGCGTAGGTTACGGAGCATCCTTTGAAGGGATTACCGCTCTTCTGGCAATGCTCAATTCATGTGCAAGCGGAGTAAGTGTGGTAAATATAGATAACGGATTCGGCGCCGGATATCTTGCCAGCATGATCAACCATATTGGGGGTTAGGATAATGAAGACTCTATTTATAGAATGCAATATGGGTGCAGCGGGAGATATGCTTACAGCAGCTCTTGCAGAACTTACAGGCGACATCAGGGATGTTAATGAGAGACTGAATGCCATAAATATCCCCAAGGTTACCTTCGATCTTAAGCCTCTTGTAAGAGCAGGTATCACCGGCACTTACTCAGATGTGGATATCGACGGTGTGCATGAACATGAACACCACCACCATCACTCAAGCCTCGGGGATATAGAGGACATCATAGATTCCCTTAATGTATCAGATAAGGTAAAACAAGATGCCAAAGCTGTATACAAGCTGATAGCTGAGGCAGAGAGCAAGGTGCACGGCAAGGAAGTATCTGATATTCACTTCCATGAGGTAGGCACTATGGATGCCATCGCAGATGTTACGGCAGTCTGCTACCTGATGGAATCCATCGCTCCCTCGAAAGTCGTTGTGTCACCTGTTACTACGGGATTCGGATCTGTGCACTGCGCTCATGGGATCCTCCCTGTCCCTGCACCTGCCACTGCCCTGCTGCTCCAGGGGATCCCCAGTCTGCAGGGAAATATCGAAGGCGAGCTTATAACACCTACGGGAGCAGCCCTGATCAAATACTTTGCAACTGACTATGGGCATATGCCTGTAATGAGAATTGATAAGATCGGGACCGGTATGGGGACCAAGGAATTTGAGCAGGTAAACTGTGTCAGGATCTTTATGGGAGAGACCGAAGACCAGTCTGACAGCATTATCGAGATGAGTTGCAATCTTGATGACATGACAGGCGAAGAGATCGGCTACTGCACTAACCTTCTTGTAGAGCAGGGCGCATTGGATGTATTCACAACTCCTATAGGCATGAAGAAGAACCGCCCCGGCATACTGCTGACAGTGCTCATCAAGCCCTCCGACAAAGACAGATTTGCAAAGCTGATATTTGAGAATACGACCACTATAGGTATCCGCTATATAACCAAAGACAGGTTCACTCTTACAAGAAGGACCGAAGAAGTATCCACAAGACTCGGCAAAGCCAGGATCAAGATCTCCGAAGGATACGGTGTAACGAGATCCAAGCCTGAATTTGACGATGTGGTAAGTAATATCGAAGAATGATCATAAAGATTAAATTGCCTCCCTGGTTGGGAGGCAATCTTATTTTTAGGCTCTGTGTTCTTTAATATAGTTCTCGTGCCACTGCCTGGCCTTATCCATATCTTCGTCTGACACTCTGCAGGAAGGACAGGTTCCTGAACAAGAACCTGAGCAGCCGGAGCACCCCTTGCCTGTTACGGTGTTCCTGATCTCTTTGAAGGCTGCTCTGCCTGCAAAGAATACTATAACTGCAAGAACGGCGATCGCTATTATATTGCCGGGGTTCATGACTTTGCCTCCACTGATGTAAGGGTCTTGGAAGAGTCGTCAGGCTTATAGCCCTTCCTTACTATCCCGAATACTATAAGTCCAAGGGTGATAAGAGCTGCTACAGTACCGACGCCGAAGCTTACTGAGCCTTGGATAAGTCCTATGATCTGATATGCAATAAGCGCAAGAGCGTATGCCCAGAGTGTCATCCAGCCGATGGCAGCTGCTGTCCACTTGCCGCTGTTCATCTCACGCTTGATAGCGCCTATGGCGGCAAAGCAGGGAGCACAGAGCAGGTTAAAGATCATGAAGGCGAATCCTGAAGCTGCATTATATTCCTTGTTGATATTATCCCAGATGCCCTCACCGTTCTCACCCAGCTCCTCACCGGCTTCTTCCTCGTCGTAGTTATAGAGGACACCGAATGTGGAGATGACTTCTTCTTTGGCTACAAGGCCTGTTAATGTGGCAACTGTAGGCTTCCATGAGCCAAAGCCCAGGGGCCTGAATACAACTGACAGACCCTGGCCTGCTGATGCGAGGAGAGAGTCGTCCATGGAGTTAACTTCGTCAGGAGAAATATGCCTCTTTATGGCCAGCTCCTCTATATAATCCCCGTCCTCTTCGATAGCCTGTTCTTCCCAGAGGGAATCAACCATACCGAACTTGCCTTTGACAAAACCAAACCCTGACAGGAACCAGATTATCACGGTGGATATCAGGATAACCGAACCTGCACGCTTGATGAATGACCAGCCCCTCTCCCAGGTTGCATGAAATACATTCTTAGCAGAGGGAACGTGATATGAAGGAAGTTCCATAACAAAGGGTGAAGGCTCAGATGCAAGGGCTTTGATCTTCTTGAGGATTATGCCGGAGAGTACTATGGATGTGATACCGATAAAGTAGGCTGATACTGCAATCCAGGGCGACTTACCGAATATGGCGCCGGCAACAAGTCCTATGATCGGGAGCTTGGCGCTACAGGGCATGAATGTCGTTGTCATAACCGTTAGCTTTCTGTCACGGTCGTTCTCTATGGTCCTCGAAGCCATAACTCCCGGAACACCGCAGCCTGTTGCTACGAGAGCGGGAATAAAAGACTTGCCTGACAGACCAAACTGACGGAATACACGGTCCATTACAAAGGCTACACGGGCCATATATCCGATGTCTTCAAGTATGGCAAGGAGTATAAAGAGTACTAATATCTGAGGTACAAATCCCAGAACAGCGCCGACACCTGCCACGATACCATTCTGAACCAGCCCGTAGATCCAGGACGATTCAGATACATTGCAAAGGGCAAGGAGCTTGTCAAAAAGCGCCGGCACCCACTCGCCAAAGATCACGTCGTTTGTAAAGTTTGTTGCAATGGTGCCTATGGAGAAAGGAAATCCTCCCATAGCGATGGCGTAGACCATAAACATGATCACTGCAAATATGGGCAGACCGAATATACGGTTTGTTACAACCCTGTCTATCTTGTCGGATACTGTAAGATGGGTCTTACGATCCTTCTTGGATACGGCCTTGGATGTAATATCCGTTATATAGTTATATCTCTGATTGGTGATTATGGACTCTGCATCGTCGTCCATCTCAGCCTCGCAGTCCTTGATGTGTTCTTCGATATGAGCCTTCTCATCGTCTGTAAGATCCAGCTTATCGATTATCTTCTCATCTCTTTCAAAGACCTTGACCGCAAACCACCTTATGCTCTTCTTGTCTACTTTGTTTTCTATGGACTCCTCAATATGAGCGATGGCATGTTCAACGCTTCCGCTGAATACATGGGGCTGCTCTATGGTATGGCCTGCAGCTTCAATGGCAGCCTCGGCAACGTCCAGGATGGAATCACCCCGAAGAGCGCTCATGGGTATGACCTTGCAGCGCAGCTTCTTCTCTAATGCGTCAAAGTCGATGGAATCGCCGTTCTTTTTGACCAGATCCATCATGTTGACGGCAATAACTGTGGGGATGCCTATCTCGATTATCTGTGTCGTAAGGTAGAGATTTCTCTCGATATTGGTACCATCAACGATATTTATTATCGCATCAGGCTTCTCCTCCACGAGGTAGTTCCTGGCTACAACCTCCTCCAATGTATATGGAGAGAGTGAATATATACCGGGAAGGTCTTGGATTATTACATCCTTGCGTGCCTTAAGCTTACCTTCCTTCTTCTCAACAGTAACGCCGGGCCAGTTGCCGACATACTGATTTGACCCTGTCAGGGCGTTAAATAAAGTTGTCTTGCCGCAGTTTGGATTACCTGCCAGTGCTACATGTATCTCAGCCATCTATACCTCCTCAGACCAGCTCAACTTCCAGGATATCCGCGTCAGCTTTCCTCAAGGATAACTCAAATCCTCTTACGGTAATCTCTATAGGGTCGCCAAGGGGCGCTACCTTGCGGATAAAGATCTCTGTGTTCTTGGTAATTCCCATATCCATGATCCTGCGCTTGACCGGACCCTGACCGCTGATGCTTATTACCTTGACTGTACTGCCTACTTTACATTCTCTAAGTTTCATTTTTTACCTCCTGTGGATCAGCCCGGCTGAACCATTATCTTCTCCGCCAGTTTCTTGGTTATTGCAAGGTGTGATTCTTTGAGATTCACAATAACATCACCATTATTCTGGGATACGATGCTGACGAGTGTTCCCGGCACAAACCCGAGATCCGCCAGATGCTGGCGTGTCGCCTCGTCACCGCTTACGCGGAAAACCATAACCTCTTCTCCGACTTTGCCCATTGCAAGTGGAAACATACTAACCTCCAGGCCCGAAGTTTGACACGACTAACTTTCTTAATGTATCATTAGTTAGCCATGACTAATAGGCTGAATAAGTTTATCATTTTCGGCTGTGGTTTGCAACAGCTAATTGAACACGTTTAGAAAGAGGATCTATTTATGGATTGGACAACTGGGTTAGGAAAGTCTGCCGAGGACTATCTTGAGGCTATGCTCATGCTCAAGGAACAGAACGGATATATAAGATCGGTAGATATCGCAGCGCATCTGGGAGTAACCAAGCCAAGCGTAAGCACCGCCATGAAAAGACTTAGAGAGAACGGATATATAGAGATGGACCGCACCGGCTATATAACCGTAACTGATAAAGGCATGAGTATCGCCGAGAAGGTCTATACCCGCCACAAGACCTTGACCAGGTTATTTGTATCTCTAGGCATAAATCCCAGGACAGCCGAAGACGACGCCTGCTCCATAGAACATGATATATCCGATGAGACCTTCGATGCCCTGAGAAAACTTACAGAGCAGATCACGGATGAAGAATAAGTGCAAAACAAAAGAGCCCATCTGTTATTAAACAGCGGGCCCCATGATCATTCCTTTATCAGTCTAACAGATCGAGCAGCGACTTGATCTCCTGGCAGGGAAGATTCCTTGCCACCGTAGGTGACTGCTCCGTCTGAATGTAGCAGGCTTCAAGTCCTGCAGCCATGCCGCCCCTTACATCAGCAAATTCATCGTTGCCGATTATAACGGACTCCTTGGCCTTAAGACCCTTCATCGCAGCAGTGAAGAAAGCCTTGGAAGGCTTCTTTACTCCGATGTCAGAGGAGATGATGATGCCGTCGAACATATCGTAGATACCGAGGCTCTCAAGCTCAGGGACAGTAAATACAGACTGTGCGTTAGTAAAGATATAAAGCTTCTTGCCCTGATCCTTAAGCTTGGTAAGGAGCTCCTTCGCCCCGGGATAAAGACCTAACTTGCAGATGGATATACAACGGAACGTAAGCGCAGCTGCATCGACTTCGGACTGGAAGACCTTGGATCCCTTCTGTGTGAACAGTTCCCTGAATACCTCTGCAAGATCTATCTCTACGTCCTCTTCTGTGATCTTGCTGGAGCTCTTCTTGGATTTGCCTGCTGCCAGACGCGCCTGCTCGCGGCAAAGCCTGCCGTATTCCTCACGGAATTCATCCTCGGTATACTCAGCACCCTTCATTGAATAGTATCTGGCCATCGTAGCCCAAAGATAAGGAAGGTTCTCATCAGTACGGATATCTACCAGAGTTCCGTACAGATCGAATATGAAATTCTTCTTCTTATCAAACATGGCACTTACCCTCCTACTTCGACAAATATATATCTATCATCATAATATATTATTTTACTGTCCGGTTGCGATATGATTTGCCTCTGCATATCGTCGATTTTTGAGCCATCTTCAGTAAAATCACTGTCTATTATGAGTATTTTACGCGCATTTTCCGGCAGATCCGGGAAAAGCGTGTAGATTTCGTCTGTTTCCCCTATCCGGTAGATAAGCTTGCCTGTAATGGATATTCTCTGCGGTCCGTTGCAGGCTATCTCCCTCGTAAAGGAGAAACATACATCATCTTTATCAAGATTATCATACATTATATATTCAAGTGAATAGTCAATGTGATAATCTCGCTCATTTTTGTAATATCCGGGAGCTACCGGGTGACCTGTAATGAGCATAAATGCCATAAGCGCGCATATTACGGACGAAGCGCCTAACGGGAGCGCCCTATCCTTAATACCCTTAAATACTATAGCCCCGTTTAGATCCTTGCCGGTAAAGTAACATATCAGAAGACCTGCTGTAACAAAACACATTATAAGAGGCCAGGAGAGCTTTATCATGGAGAATTCGTGGACGCCGCTGTGATTCTTGAGCACCAGGATCTGGGCTACTGGCGCCATACTCCCCAAAAGCAGGATCCTTAATCTGCCGTCTGTAAAGACATCCTTCAGCTTTTTCTCCCGGATCAGATACCTTACGGCGAGGATCACCGTTATAAGCACGAACAGGGCAAGAAGGATCGCTCTCTTCTTGGAGTCGTCGCAATAAGCCTGCTTAAAGAACTTCATTATCCCGGCAATGCCGCTGTCGCTTACTCCGGCTTCGCCTTCGTTAGAAACCCTGAGCTTAAACCTGTCAGTCAGGAGCGTGAACCAGTTATCCGTATAAGACATCTGGATATAGTAGCTTAGGACAGCCAGAAGAGCGGGGCCTGCATAAAGACCCAGCGCCGCAAGATACTTCCCTGCCTTGGATCTGCGGATGATGAGCGCAACAAGATCCAGAGCCCAGGCTATGGCGGTCATTATCCAGAAATAGTAATCCACCATGCACCCGCAGTATATGATAACTGCCTTTATTATCTTGCTTCGGAGCTTAGGATCTCTTATGTCGATATATTCCACCAGCAAAAATGCCAGTATCCAGAATGTTACATACTGATCTGCAAAGAAGATATTTGCAAGATAGTAGACATTGACGGGCTGAAGCAGCCAGCAGGAAGCACAGACTGCAGAGGCTATGGATCTGAAAGGCACGGACTTTATCCTAAATCCTGCCAAAAACAGATAGACGAACCCTGCAAACAAAATGGCATCCATATAGTAGAACAGGCATGCAATGCCCTTAAGAAAGCTTATCCCGATATGACTGTGACCGGATATGGCAGCAAGAGCCCAGACTGTAACGATAGTGCCGTTTGGATAGGAGACATAGGGCTCTCTGTCAAGCCCGGCTCTTTCTATCTCATCCGGATATTCGTACATGGTAAAGTGCAGATCTGCCGCGCCTTCGTCAAGCCATTCGTTAACAAACTTGATGGTGGAACCGTTAAGCCAGTTGTGGTAGCCTCCGAGCCTGGAGAAATTAACCGGGTAGATAAAAGTGATCGTTATCACAAAGACCACTGCCGTGATCGCCAGAGCTGCTACAAAACCCGCTATATCCTGTTTGCGTGCTAGATCCTGCTTATTATTCATCTGATTTCCCTGCAAGACACTCGATGATGTCTATGGCCTTGTCTTCTCTGATAGTATCTGTATTTATGCACAGATCATATGTCTCGGCATAACCCCATGAAGAGCCACCGAACTGATTATAGTAGGCTTTGCGCTCTTTGTCAGCCTTAAGGACCTTTTTGCGTGCGGCCTTAATATCCATGTTCTCCCTTATCATGACATGCTCTATCCTGCTCTCCTCGGATGCAGTGATAAAGATGCTCAGGATATCAAATCTGCCCTTCAGTATCTCATTGGCTCTCCTGCCGACGATAACGCAGGGGCCCTCGGATGCTATCTTCTCTATGACTTCTCTCTGGGCGTTGGCCGCTATCTGCCTTACTGATGTATAAGCCGGATTCATGTAGCCGACAGACATATAAAGAGCAGCGTCGTTTATCTCCTTCTCATCCACGCTGGCAAGATACTTCTCCGTAAGACCGCTGCTCTTGGCCGTCTCGGCCAGGATCTCGGAATCGTAGTAAGGAATATCAAAGTATGACGCTATCCTGCGTCCTATCGTCCTTCCACCTGCACCGTAGGATCTGCCTATGGTGATTATCTTATTGGTACGGTTCATGGCCTGTCCCCCTTATCTTAACATCTTGCTTCAAGAATACACCCAAACCGGGCTTACGGTAATCGGTAAAGACTTAATTCACTTCCCCGGAGCTTATCTCCTCCCAGTTATCCTCATTAAACATATCCTGATCTTTGAGTAGGTAGAACCTGGCATTCTCCCCGTAGTAGAAGGTATAGCCGTTGTTATACCAGATACTGTAGGCAGCAGGCACTTCATCCGTCTGGCAGATAATTATATCCCGGCTCTTAGGATCCATATTAACGCTCTCGCCTGTAGCAGGATCCCTGGGATCGCTGATAAGGCCTTCCATCGCAAGTGCCGGCGTATCTGCGTTGGTCATAAAGGACGTATCCGTTGTAAAGCCCTGAGCGCCGAAATCCTTGACCATAAGGAGGGGGGCGAAGCTTTCGGCATCTATGCCGCTGCCGTCAAATACCAGCTCATTAAAAAGGCCCAGATTCTTGCCGTGGTCAGCTACGATTATTATCCTTGTGTTATCATATACACCCTGCTCTCTTAAGTAGTCGAAGTATTCTCCCAGTCTGAAGAGCGCGATGACAAAACAGTCGTAATGGGATTCCTGGCGGGTATCCCCGATGGTCAGGGTATGCCTACCATCCGAGATATCGAAGGGGCAATCTGGCAGATTAAGATATTCAAACTGACCGTCCTGGTCGATGGTGCTCAAGACCGTTATGTCGTGAGCCGTATTGTTATCCATCATGAGGAAGGCATTCTCCGACGAAGAGGAGATCTCGGTCATGTCCTTAAGATGCAGCAGGACGGAGTATGTCTCTATAAAGGAATCCTGCTCGATATCTCTTGTAAGATAATATCTGCCGCCGTCGTAGAGGTAGTTTGTCATAAACTCCGGAGCGCACTTCATTATGGAATAGGACAGCAGTTTGCGCTCTCTGAAAGAATCAGTCTGCTCTATCGTCTCATTGTCGCTATAGTAATAACCCTCTACGTTATATGCCTCCGTATTTGGGATATCCTTAAAAACGGAATTATCCGGGATAAACTGGTATCCCACATAAGGCAGGTCAAGAAGGGTAACATCGTAACCCTGCCCTCCGAAGAGAAGCGGCATCATTCGCAGGGCGTCGTCGTGCTTATCCCTGAGAAGCACATCTGACCTCGCGTCCATTGCAAGGGGCGTATAACCGTAACCTCCGAAAAGGGCCGGCGATGCAAAATTCGTGTTAAGCCCGAAGGATATGGTATTGGGATAGAATGTAAAACCGTCATACATCTCCTCAAGCTTAGGATATTCGTGCATGGCATAAGGCAGATAGCAGGATACTGCGCGGTCCAGCATAATGACCATTACATTATTGCCTTCAGAAGAGAGTGTTATCCTCGGGGCTGAAGCTGTGTAATTCTCCTCTGCCATCTTAAGATAGCCATTATATTTTGAGCTTATCGAAGTAATATTTACTACTGACATTATGAGCACGGCTGCTGCCGCAATACCGCTCATGACAGAGGTAATCCTTGTCTTGCGGAACAGGAGTATTCCCAGAGCTGCTACCAGCATGACGGCAATTATATTTATCACTATAGAAAGAGCCGTATAAGACGGAGCTTTGTCAAATACCATATCTGTATTGATGGTCCCCAGTCCCTTGCCAAAGAACATGTAATCCGTGATAAAGACAAGGGCCAGTACCCAGTAGATCCCGGACATTACCTTCTTGCCCCTGCCATTTGCGAGGAAATAGAATATCCCTCCCCAGATAACAAAGATGCCTGTTGCGATGCAGATCGGGATAAGGAGATATCTTGCAGGAGACAAGGGGGCGTTAACATTTATGAATTCAAGGGGAGAATCTGCTATAAATGCCGACGGGATAAGGAGGCCGGTAAATATGGCCAGGAATAATGCGGGCATAAAAAATGACATATGCTCCTGCGGGGTGCTGCTGTCCTTATTAGGCTTCTCTTTCTTTTTTACAACATGGTTCAGGATGTTCCTTATAAGGGACAAGACATTATTGCATGTCCAGTAGAGCACAAGACTTGATGGTGAATCGTAGAGCAATACCAAAAATATAAGTGCGACTATATCTATCTGGATATTGGATTTCTTGGGCATACCTATCGTATAGATAAGACCTGATACTATGTTTATCACTGTCATCAGGATAGGCAGCAGGTTTATGGAGATGCCTCCTATGGTAATCAGGCCGTCCGGCATGGACAGATCCTTGATGGGACCAAAAGCCGCTCCCTTAAATACCGTATAGAGCAAAAGGAAATTATAAGCTGCCACAAAGAAAGGAACCTGCAGCACCAGGGATATGGAATTCTTCATTTGGCTTAACGGACTGTAGTTATTCTCCTTGTAGTATGCAGACAGGATCATAAACCTCTCGTCTCCGCTAAAGACCTTCTTGATGTGCTTTACCGTAGGTTCAAGTTTCTTCTCCAGCTCCCTCTCCTGACGTTCCAGTTTTGCCGCCCTGCTGTACAGGGGGTTAACAAGGAGGGTAACGCAGATGCTGAATATTATTATTGACAGTCCCGGATTATCCGTGATCTTATAAG
This sequence comes from Mageeibacillus sp. UBA6976, assembly GCA_002450155.1. Classification (GTDB taxonomy): domain Bacteria; phylum Bacillota; class Clostridia; order Saccharofermentanales; family Saccharofermentanaceae; genus Saccharofermentans. The sequence goes on from DJYO01000022.1 coordinate 69,075, forward strand.
CCGTTCCGAATATCACTTCGAACACAACCTGAAGAGGCGTTATTATCAGCGCAAATACAACCTTAACAAGTGTGTTCATGTATCAGTCCCCTTAAGCTCTCCTAATTTGCGGATAAGATAGTCACAGGTCCGCTTCGCTCCTTCGCCTCTATGCTGCCAGATCTCTTCTCTGGCTTCCATCCTGGTAGCAGCAAAACCGGGATCATTCAGACTCTTCTCGATAAGATCTTTGATATTACTGCTGTTTTCCATCGTAAGACCTATGCCGATCTTCGGGAGCATCCTGATGGACCAGGGCTCGTCTTTGAGGAAGTAGTAGTCGTACTGCCCTTTGTCGAATTCTATGTCAGCATAGATGACCGGCTTATCGAATATGAAAGCAAAGTCCAGCATGACACCTGAGAAATCAGAGATCATGATATCTGATCTCCTTAAACATTCGAAATTGTCTGCATCCCGGTTCCATTCAAGGTTTTCGCTTGCAGGGAACATATCCATAAGATGCTCCATGACCTCCCTGTCAGCCGTAAAGGACTGGGGATGAGGTCTTATTATCACATGATAACCGGTGTCTATAAGGTTCCTTATCATGTCCTCGCCGTATCTTACCAGGAGACTGGACTTGCCCCAGGAAGGAGCGAGAAGCACAGTAGTCTTGCCATCTGAAGGAAGCTCTGGCGCTGCCTTGAGCCTTGCGAGCATGTCATCCATATAAGGTATGCCTACTATCTCAAGCTCCTTGGCAGGAAGAGATCTTAATTCCTCCAGCTCTCTTATCTGGTCAACCTGTATCTGCCCTGAGAAAAGGATCGCATCGAAGAAATCCAGCTCGAACATACGGTAAGATGCCGCGTCTCTCGGAGCATGCATTATATGCACGTAGAAATCTGCAAACCTGGATCTCTTCCACTGCAATACGTCAAGTCCCGGAGTAGTGGCAAATACAACACCTGCATTAAGCATATTTAGCCTTGCAAAACCCTTGTTGCCCTCTCCTATAAACTCGGTCCGAATGTGCCCAAATTCCGTGGTAAGAGCCGGGTCATCGGCAGATGCCGTAAGAAACAGCGCCTCTTGTCCCCGTCTGTCCAGCTCCTTAAGGATCGGCTTAAATGTAGTCCAGTACCTGGCAGAATCCGAATATATGACAAGGGGTGTCTTATCCTTATCCACTTTGCCCCCTCTGCCTGTCTTAAGCTTTATGATAAGAGACCTTCCAAAAAATACAACCGCACTTACGGCCCCCATAAGGACTGTAAATAACATGGAACCTGTGCCGGGGTCTATATAAAGAATCATGTACTCTCCTCTGCCATCCTGGTATAAAGGAGTTTAAGTTCTTCTGTATCGAGCATTAAGGGATTATTGGCAAGCCTCTCCTTATTGACTGACATGCTGAGAATATCGATATCTTCAGTAGTGATATCCGGAGCTTTAAGATCCACATACCCATAGAACTCATCAAAATCTTTCCTGTATCTTTGTGCCTGACCAAGATCAGTTCCCATCTCATCCATATAATCCCAGAGCTGCTTTACGGCAAGGAGGCAGGCATGTCCGTGAGCTGTCCCCTTCATGGTCGTAAGCTTATATGCCATGGCATGTCCGCCTGTAGTCATCGTGATATCTATCGCCCGCCCTGCATCGTAGGAAGCGCCCTGCACTTTTGCAGCTGCCTCAAGATCTCCTGCAAGATAAGCCTTGTAATATGCAAATATCCCCTTAAGAGCTGAATATGCATATTCTATGCTCTGCTCATTTGCCCTTAATGACCACATGGATTCAATAGCATGGCATAAGCTGTCAGAAAGGGTGGATCTCTTCTGGTACGAAGGAAGGGTTATCAGCACCTTTGGATCAAACATAATTGCCGAAGCTTCCATCCTGGGGCTTCCCAGTGACAGTTTGACCCCATCTTTGTATATTACTGCTATCTTTGTTGCTTCGCTGCCGCTTCCTGCAGTGGTAGGTATTACTGCAAGAGCGCATTCGCCCTCATATCTGTCCCTTACCGCCTTGGCAACATCTATCGCACTCCCGCCTCCTGCGGCAAGGATCAGGCCGGGCTTTATCCTTGAAGCGATCTCTATGCCTTTATCTACCGAAGATATATCGGGATTAGGATCGTAGTCAGAAAATACCGTAAGATCTGCTATTCCTGATAAGCTCTCAAGGAACCTGCCCCCGTCAAGTCTCGGGAGCATGCTGGAGCTTACGGCAAGTACAGTCCTGCCGGTGTTCTTTATATAGCTTAAGAACTCATCGTAGTCCCGGTAGATCAAACTCATATAAGCCTTGCCCTCATTCTCTCAAGATCTGTTTCGTTATCTATCTCACCGCATAGCATATCCTTAACATCGAAAGGGATTATCTCCGCCTCAGAAGTTACCCGGTTAAGCGCATTCTCCGCATAGCAGGAGGTCTCGCCCTTGGTGCAGAATCCTGTTATCGAATCAAGCCAGATCTGCCAGTCCCTGTGCTTCAGGCTGTATAATGGCTGGCATGCCACGACATCTTCTGTAAGATCGACACCTATACTTATGACCCTGCCGTCCTTTACCATCGCCTTAAAATCCTTATCCGGCAAAGGGAGAGTACTCGATACGGTAACGGCAGAATAAGGCAGGGCTATGATCTTTCTCAGAACCTCTTTGTCAAATACCAGATCTCCGTGCATCAGGACAAGATCGCTGTCTAAGAAATCTCTTGCCATATAGATGGAATAGATATAATTGGTCCTGTCATATATGGGATTATTAACAAAGGTATAATCTATCGGGAGATCAAGAGATCTTACATAACTTTCCAAAACGCTACTAAACGGACCTGTAGTGATTACCACATCCCTTATACCGGACAGAGCAAGAAGCCTTAGCTGCCTGCTTATTATGGTATCCGTATCTGATATCTCCGTCATGCACTTGGGGTGGTCCTTAGTAAGATACCCCATCCTGCTGCCCATACCGGAATTAAGTATAAGAGCTGTCATGCAATATCTCCGTTGCTTACTAGAATTAAAGATTATTTTACTTCAAAATAAGGGATATGTCATTTGCCGGCGGTGTGCTTCTTTTGGTATGCGCTGTAGAACAGATATCCTACGCCCGCCGTAACTATTATCACCGCCATGACGATTATAAACAGCAGATATTTCTTCTCCCCTGCCGCATCTCCGCTTACAACGGACAGGAAGATAGCCGGGAATCTCCCTACAAATGTAATAAAGATCCACATGGGAAGCTTCATGTCAGTAAAGCCAACAAAATAGGTAAAGATATCTTTGGGCGTTCCGGGGATAAGGAAGAACAGGAAGGTCAGCAGGTCCCTCTTATTGGACTGCTTAAGAAAGCTCGCTGATTCGATCTTCTCCTTGGATATAAAGAGCTCTGCAAAACGCAGCCCGAACCTGCGGACCATAAGGAAGACAAAGACCGAACCCATAGTCATTGCCACATCGCAAATCAGGGTGCCCCACAAGATCCCGAAACTGTATCCGGCCGCAACTTCGAAGGGGCCGCCCGGGATTATCGCTGCTACGACCTGCAGAAAGCAGGCACTCATAAACATTAATACGCTCCAGGGCTTATTGCCGTGCATATAGGCTTGGAAAGCCTTGGGGTCTGATGCCATCTCCAGCATGGGCCGGCAGATAAAATAGGATATGGTAAGCACCACCGCCAATATCATGACGAGCAACAGCACTGCAGTTATTCTCTTTTTCTTAAGTTCCTTGTCCATAGTCTTTCCCTTGTCAGAAGAAGCTTGGTGGGAATATGAGGCTTAAGCCCTTGAGCAGAGGACTGAAGGATGCCAGATCGAACAATACGCCCGAGAACAGGAAGCAAAGGATCAGATATACCGGAAGGATCGCAGCAAATATGCTGCTTCTGGATGACCTTATGGGGAGGAGTGCAAACACTGTGCCTATCAGGATCCCTACTGCGAGCATGATGAACATATATCCCAATACCCACCAGATATTAAACCTTGCCTTTGTCACGACAAATGCAAGTATGGATACAGCCGTCATGGGCACTGTAAAAACACCTATCTGTATAAGTGTCATATATACCTTCTCTATAAGGTTAAATCTCAGATAGATCTTGTTGTCGTAGTCACTGAGGAATGCCATTATGCCCATAAGCGCAGCCGTATAAATAAACAGACCGGCAAACTTATAGACAGGGATATCCACCTTCTCGGTCCTGGTGTTGTCGTTATACTCTCCGCCCTCTAAGCCTTTCATGGCAAAGATCTCACTGCCGCTAACCTTCTCGTCGTAGATCTCGTACAGAAGCATCCTGTCTTCTTCGGAGCGGATAAGACCCTCTTCTTCAAATATCTCCTCGGTAAAGAGCTTGGCAGATCTCCTGAAGAATCTTGAGAATACCTCTTCTGTAGCAAGAGAGGAAAGAGCGCCTGCCGCAGGTGTGCTTATGATGACTATCTCACGTGCCTTTGATGAGGTCTTGCTGTTTATATAGAAATCTTCGGGAATAATGTACCCTGTAGCAACCTCACCTGCTGCCATCTGGGCATACATCTCATCTTCGCTGTCCACCTCGTAGAAATGAAATACGGATTTCATGGAGCACAGCTCCTCTACTGCGGCAATGCTCTCCTCATTGGTATCGTTATTAAGGATAGCTATCGGGATAAAAGCAGACTTCTGCTTATCCGGGATCGTAAGCTGAAGGACCGAGAGGATAAGGATCAAGAGAACCATTATCAGCATGATGGGGCTTAATATACTCCTCTTGGAAGCTATGCGGATACGGTTTAAAAGAAGCTTCATCCGAACATCACCTCCAGAGAATAATTGATCACATAGTACATAGGATTGTAGGGCGCAGCGTAGGAGAAGAATTTAGACATATACTCAAGAGGTATAAGGCCTCCTGCTGCGTACATGATGATAAGTCCGCCTCCGAATCCGGTAAAAGCGACTGTCGTGGGTTTCTTAAGAAGATAGCAGAGTCCTGTCATTATAGCGGACAGCAGAATAATGACCGGCAGCATCAGTATGACAGCCCCGGGATTCAGGTTTATCTTTACAATCCTTAATGCTGCAAACATTATAAGATACAGGGCATACATCATAAAGCTTACCGACAGGGTCTCAATAAGGAATATCCTGAAGCGGCTGTAACCTGCAAGTCTTGCCCTTGCCATAAAGGATTCCTTGTTGCCTTTGTAGAAGAAAGCAAATACAAAGACAGACATCATGAGCAGGAAAGTAGAATAGGATGCTGTCATCTTCTCCCTGAGAGTAAAGACCTGAAGTGCATCCTGATCCTCATTATCAAAGAGACGGTTCCTGCCGAGCACATAGGAAACAGATTCCTCAGACAGACGCCCCATGGCTCTGTTTACAGCTTCACCGGGGAGATCTCCTGCCTCATTTACGTACTGATAGCCGGTCCTGATAATACCCTGGCCGGTACCAAGAAGATTCGACAATGTGAGTATGAGGTCATTTACCGCATGCTCCATAAAGGTAGTGCCTGTGCGGAAGACTACCGTCGCCTGCATGTTCTCACCGGTAAAGACACTGTCTATAAAGCCTTCAGGTATGATCACGCCGGCTATAGCTTCGCCCTCTTCGATCGCGGAATAGACTTCATCCACGGTATCCAGCCGGTCGATGATGACCGTCTCCTTTACGCTGTCTATCCTGCTTACGAGGGAGAGTCCCAGTTCATTCGCACTGGTGTCGTCGGGCATATAGCAGACAAGCCTTGTCGCGGATACGGAAGTCTTATCCTTGAAGAGGAATGCATCACCGTAAGTTACTATGCACAGAGCGGCAAAACCGAATGCCAGCAGGTAACACATAACAAAGGGAAAGAAAAGAAATATCCTCTTAAGATATGCTTTAAACATTGAGCGCTCCTGTTACGGTCTGGCCCTTGGGGAGCTCTTCGCATTTGCCGTCGTGGAGATAGTAGATCCTGTCACAATGGGCAAAGACATCCTCGCTGTGGCTGGCAACAAATACCGTTCCGCCGCCTGACTTAAAGGTATCTATAAAACTGATAATGTCCTTCTTGGCCGGGATATCAAGAGCGGCCAGAGGCTCATCCAGGAGCAGAACATCCGGCTTATCCAGTATTACAGAAGTGATCGCAAGACGCTTCTTCATACCGCCTGACATACGTCTGACCTTAAGATCAATAAAATCCTTTGTCTTAAGGACGGAGGCCTCTGAATCAGTAAGAGCTGCCAAGATATCCTTGCGGCCCAAGGGAGACCACATCATCAGGTTATCTATACCGGACAGCTCTTCTATCAGGGCGTTCTCCTGAGTAACAAAACCCACCTTGCCATCTATCATGATATTTCCCGCGTGGGGTTTCTTAATGCCTGCAATAGCAGACAGAAGTGTTGATTTGCCCGAGCCGTTAAGGCCCAAAAGTCCGATGCATTCTCCCTCATAAGCCTTGATGCTTACGTCTTTGAGAATGCTCTTTTTGTAATTTAATGTGACGTTATCTATCTCTACCATATTCTTTATAAAAGAGGCCGAAAGCTCATGGCTCCCGGCCTCACTCAATTATTCAATCCGTTACTTAAGATTAGGTACCGAGCTGTTCATCGATCTCATCAAAAACCTGATCAACCTCATACGAATGACTCAAAGCTGAGCCGTATGTCTCAAATACTGTCTCGACAAGACCGTCTAAGAGTTCTGTATTTGTCTTAAGACCTGTTACATTCTTAAGGCCGAGCTTGTTAGATACTGTAGCAAATGTAGAAGCATCGCTGTTGACACCGATACCGACTGCAACTGTCATAGATGTTCTTGTTACTTCAACATTTACGCAAGCCTGACCGCTGATAGCTTCGATAGTGTCAGTGATCTCACCATCTTCGTCATAATATTCAATGATATCAGCAATATCTTCGTTATCAAGGATAGCTGTTGCGAGATCCTCAAAATCAATATTCTCTCTGAAGTAACCTGCATTTGCAGAGCTGAGCCACTCAGAAGAAGAGAGGTCATCTACATCGATGTCAGCCTTATCAAGGTTGTCTGCGAGAGCATCCATAACATCCTGAACATCGATCTTCTCACTAAACTCTACAGTAACAACATAAGCAATGTCTGCCTGGTAATCTTCGAGATCTTCAGGATCTTCAAGGTCTTCAAGTTCATCTGCACCTGTTCCCTTAGCAAGGATCGCTATACCTGATACTGTATCAGCATCGATGATATCATCCAGTTCATAGCTCTCGAGTGCGGACTCAAGATCCATCTCGTCCTCGATATAGTCAGCATCTACTACTGTGTAGAAACCGTCCTCGATATCACCTGTAAAGTCTTCTTCAAGATCTTCGGGATCTATCTCTTCACAACCGAGTGACTCTGCTGCTTTTGTAAAGCCGTTGATAGTGATTGCCTTTGTCTGGCTGCAGCCCGCAATTGTTAATATCATAGAAGAAGCAACAATTGCTGCAATTATCTTTCTTTTCATTTTAAAACATCCTCCGTATTAATGAGATACCCGAATTATATCACATTCCTTTGACTATGCTATTATGTAGCATATATACAAAGTATTCTTCCTCGGGGATATTGTTGCAATGGATATCGTACAAACAAAACTTGGCAAGGTCAGAGGCAAGGAGACCGGGGGCGTGCTCCGGTTTACCGGCATACCTTTTGCCGAGCCTCCGACAGGAGATCTTACCTTCAAGCATCCCGTTCCAAAAAAGCCGTGGGACGGCGTCCTTGACTGCCTTACCCCTTCCTTAAATCCCATGCAGGGTCCGGGACATATAGTCTGTGACTACAGGAGCAAGGACTGTCTGTACATGAATATCTTTGTACCCACATCCGGCAAGAGCAGCTATCCCGTATCTGTCTGGATCTACGGCGGTTCATTCACAAATGGCGGCATCGGCAAGGCCGGAGAGAATGGTGAGGGGCTGGTATACGATCTCACCCGTTTTGCCATAGAGACCGATACCATTGCAGTCTGCTTTAATTACAGGGTCAACCTCTACGGATTTCTGAACCTGAACTTTCTGGATCCTTCCTGCGACATGAACTGCGGGCTCTACGACCAGATCATGGCCCTCAGGTTCATAAGAGAGAATATTGCAGCCTTCGGGGGAATGGCAGATAACATCACGGTCTTCGGCCAGTCTGCCGGAGCTTCCTGTATCCTTGCCATGATGGGGATGGAGGAGGCCCGGGGCTTGTTCGACAAGGCTATATCCATGTCGGCCTTTGTTAATTCCTTCTGGACAGAAGAAGAGAGCAGGCGACTTACCCGCTACTACCTAAGATGCGTTCATGTTAAGCCCGATGAACTGGAGAAACTCAGAGATCTGCCGGAAGATGTCATACAGCGGGCAGGGCAGCAGCTCAAAAGCCATGTCTATGCAAAAAGAGAGCTTCGGTGCGCTTTTTCTCCCGTGATCGACGGCAAGACGATTAAGGATCTGCCGGGACTGCTCTGCAGGGATTCGGACATTCCCCTGCTCATTGGCACATGCTGGCATGAAGCAGACATATTCACATCCGGGATACCTGATATCCTGTTCCCTGCTGCGGCTATATTCTTCAGGCGCAAGCCCGGCAAAAAAGAAGGCAGGAGAGAACGCCTGTCAGATGAAATATCGGACATCCTGTACAAGGAACCTGCAAGGCAGATCCGGGATAATTACAAGGGAAGCTGCTGGTGCTACGAATACCGGTACATGACCCCTGAGATAAGATCGAAACTCAACCGCTGCTACCACTCAAGCGATGTTGCCGTATTGCTGGGGATAAACACCGTGTTCACCGGCTCTGACGATCCTGAGTCAGATGCGATGGGCAGGAGACTTCGCAGGATATGGTCAGATTTTGCATGGAACACAGATCCGGGATGGCCCGAATACAGCAAAGATAAGTATATTCAGATAATCGAATAGATCAGCCGAATCGCTTCAGCACCGTGACTTCAACTTTGGAACCTACTATATGGACCGTAACATCGTCTGCAAATCTCTCTACAATAGACTTCTCAAGTCCGTCCGCATCCTCGTCCTCAGGTGCTGCATTCTCCTCATTATTGACTGAAGCAAGGTATGAGCTCATTGCCCAGCTGTAATCTCCTGAATGAGCTCCGATCTGACTGCCTAACTGCATAAGGCTTATAGCCTGATCGGTCTTAGCCCTTGACTCGGGGTCGTCCGGCAAAGTTATATTTGCCACCATCTCTCTGATCTTACCCATAATGCCCTTGGCAGCTGCATTCTTGCCTGTGGAAGCTACGGACAGGATCTCATTCCTTGTCTTTATATCCATATTGATATCTGTTGCAAGATGGATCTCAACACTGCCGTCAGTTACAGTGAGATAGAAAGTGCCGTCCAGTTCATCAGTAAACGAACGGAAGAAACCTATAAGCTCCTCTGACAAAAGCCTTAACCTTAAGCTGTTCTCCTTATCAAGACCTGCGAAAGCACCGGTCCTCTCAGTAATATCAAGTGCCTTGTCTATGCCTTTGCCGTTAGCAGATATATCAACGATCTCTGTCTTCATATAGACCTCCGGATCTCTTATTCCAAATGATTATAACATGAGAGCAGCCTTACCGGATAATAAGCGGTTGTACCTGTCAATAAAGTGGACACCAAAAATATTTTTCTTTAATTCTTTTTTCTGCAGGTAGACACCATCGTTCAACTGATGGTAGGTGATGTTCGCTGACATGTTCGCTGTAACAGCGAACTCCTTAGCGAACTTTATACAATGTTGTAGTGCCTGAATGATACTCCACAACTGGTGCATCGTTCAACAGCAAAGTTATAAATGGCAACCTGATTATTGAACTTATCTCCAGCAAACCCTCCAGCACTGCAGGACAGGTTGCTGTATAAACAGCTGAAATCAAGACATTATTCCTGCATATAGTCCTGCAGTGCATCAGTGAATGCTTCATTTACATTGTCGGTTTTTGTAGTTTTTGTCGCTTTTTTCAATAGGGGTTTAGGTTTAGCAGCTATTCAATCACAGTTTCAATCACATATTGAACTACCTCATCCGTGATGAAATAATCCTCGTGTTTGATTCCGTGAAAAATCATACACTCAGCTTCGGCATAGCAAGCTGCCAGTTTTCGCTGCATATTCGCATCAAGTGTAGTATCCGAATCTGATCCAATAACCGTAACCGGACAGGTCGTATTTCTTGCGTACTCATCAACTCTGATGTTGTTCTTTATAAATACTTGCAATGGTCCCCAGAATATCGGAATTATCTTGTTATACATATCAGCGCTTGTGCGATAACCGGATGCCAATACAAGATGCTTGCATTCCCTAACGCTTGCCAGATAAGCCGCCATTCCACAGCCATAACTGTGACCGAAAATATATATGTCTCTATCCGGATATTTCTGCGCAGCATAGTCGTATAATTCTTCAGCCGCCTGCTGCATTGTTCTAAGGTTCATTTTCCCTTTACTTTTTTGAGTCCCGTAATAATCTACTGAAAAAAACGGACAGTCAAAGCGTCCTCCGTACATTCCCACAGTATTATATGCAATATACATGGAGCCACCGAAACAGAGGATTACCTTATCATCCTCCACATCCATATTGTATCCGTATCCATATAAGGACTCATTTATCTGAATCTCCACAGGCTCATAAGAGACTTCCCTCAGCTGTCTGTCCCCCTTATAAAAGGAATAGGAAATAAACTGCATGATCGCATCCGTTGCGAAGAATGCAATCAATACAAACATAATTATTTTCAGTACGATGTATGCAATGTTCACCTTTTTCTTCCCCATATGATTATTTTCCGCCTCTTTGCCTCAGCATTTTCTTTGCCTTGGCGCACCATTTCAGATACGCTTCATAAGTCTCGATTCCGAAGGAAGCTGTAAGAGAATAATAAATATGATCCTCTATATCCAATGATTTCTCCAAGGCTTCACTATATTTCTTCAGTACCTTGAGATCCTTCTGTATCTGTTCTTCAAATACTTCTATGTTATGAATCGAAATTTCTCTGCTTTCCGCGCCACCAAAAAACAGTTTCAGAAGAGTTTCATATTTTAGTTCATTGCTTGCCTGTTCTTCTTTGAGCCAATCCTTAAGTGCATCACAACCGCTCTCTGTAATATGGTAAGTGGTCTTTTCGCGCCCACCCACAGATGTATCGTTTTTCGTGATCAAGCCTTGGCTCTCCATACCCTTCAATGCGGGATATATATTTCCAAAACTCCCCTTCCAGAAAAAGCTGATAGCTCCATCAATGCGTTTTTTAATATCATAGCCTGTTAAATTCTCATGACTGAGAAGCCCAAGAACTACCATATCAATTTTTCTTTCCCGTGCCATGTCGTTCTCCTTTATGTATCTACTTGATATATCGTTTTGATATATCATAGCGCCTTGCGAAAGAATTATCAAGCAATTACTTAAAACTCCTTCAGTGTAAAACTTACTACCGCCTTTCCTGCTCCGGAGAAAAAGAAAAGAGCCACCAATGTCTTTTCGCATCAGTAGCTCTTACTGTTGGTTCCGTCGGTTGCTCAAGAGGCACACCGTCTCGACCCCTGCTGCATTGGGAAACAGATCCACCGGAGTTATGCCTGCTATGTCATAAGACTTCCTGAGCTGTATCAGGTCCCTTGCCAGAGATGCGGGATCACAGGATACATAGCATATCTTCCGGGGTGCCAGATCAGAGATCTTCCTGATCACGCCCGGGTCCATACCCTTCCTCGGGGGATCTACTATAACTGCATCTGCAGGAAGGATCCTGCCCTTCTTTATAAGATCTGCTATATCTGCCTTAAGTACATCCCTGCAGATGTATATAAGGTCATCTTCGCTGCCCGGGAATGCCAGTTTTCTGTTGATCTTGGCTGATTCCACAGCCTCGGGGACAGATTCGATGCCAAAGATCTTCTGTCCCCCGCTCTTGATCCCCATACCGAGAGTGCCGCATCCGCAGTAAAGGTCATAGATGACCTCTGCTTCCTTAAGATACCCGGAAGCTATGCCGGCCAGGATCTCGGCCTGCTCCGTATTCACCTGGAAGAAGGACCCTGCCTTGATGCGGAGCCTGCGGGAGCAAAAGATCTCATCGTAGCTGTCACAGCCGTCTATTACGACGCGCTTGCCTCCCCTGGTCCGGATAGATGCTTTGTCCGGGCTTATCCTGAGAAGTATGCCCTTAAGATCGAAGCCTTCTTTGTGGCATAGGTCGTAAGAAGCCTCCTTTATGCCGCTTGCAGTAAGGTAATCTTCTATATCTCTTATAAGGGTCTCGTGAGGCCCGGTGCTTGTTGTTACAAATTCCATAAGGACCTGCATCGTTCTCAGAGATGCTCGGAGCACGAGTCCGTCAAGAAGCCTGATAGGCGCTCTTTCGAAACGCTTCTCTATCGTCCTTCTTATCTTGCTGAATATCTCATACTCTATAAGTTCTTCATCGTATTCTCCCAATTCGTGAGATGAGGCTACAAGGAGGCCTATCCTGCCCTGCCTTATCTGATACTGCATATGGTTGCGGTATCTTCTGTTATCCTTAGCTCCCCTTATGGGTCTTATAAGAGAATCTGCCTCATCTTCGGTAAGGCCTGTTATCCTTATAAGGCATTCTCTTACCCTGTTTTGTTTATATTCCAGCTGAAAGCCGTAACTCATAGGGGCAAGGGGGAGCCCTCCACTCACCTTATCCTGAGGAATAAAAGGGGAGAGCCTTGATGCAGAAGGCTTTAAGATCTCCAGGACTTCTGCTTCGCAGTATCTTTTGCCCTCCCGGGTTATCCTAACCCTGCACTCCTCGTCAGGGAAAGCTCCCGGAGCAAAAACGGTCTTGCCCGATGCAAGCGAGCCGATCCCCTGCCCTTCGCTCCCAAGCGCTCTTATGGTTATTACTGCCTCTTCAAGCATAAGAAATCTCCATTGCCTCACATTAGTAATCTAATTATAACTAATCTCGTGGTAAAATTAGGTGTAATTCAGATTGGAGGCGGAAGAATTGGCCACAGCAAAGAATCAGCGTTCGACTATCCCGGTTAATCCGGAGAGCAGCGCTTTGGCAGATGAACTTAGGTCCCAGCTCAAGGGCAAACCCACAAAGTCAGGTTTCTCAAGAAGCCTGCTGCGTGAAATTGTAGGGTTTGCAGGCGATGTTACCCGCATCGTCGTGGTTATCGTACTTTGCCTGTGTTTTCTTTTCGGCGGATTCGGCGCCGGAATGCTCCTGGGGTATGCCTCCACTACCAAACCCCTCTCCATAGGAGATCTGACCACGGCCGAAGAATCCCAGACTTCCTTTGTATATGACAGCCAGGGCAATGTCCTCGCCAAGCTTACAGGCAGCGAGAATATCGACCGTATCTATGTGCCCTACGGCTCCATCAAGGATACTTATATAGATGAAGCGATAATATCCGTTGAAGACCAGCGTTTCTACGAGCACTCCGGTATCGACATCAAGCGTATCGGCAGTGCGCTCCTTTCAGCTCTGGCCCATGGCGGCTCCGCAACCCACGGCGGTTCGACTATAACTCAGCAGACAGTTAAGCTCATAAGCGGTCAGGACGAGCACTCCACCTCGCGTAAGGTCCAGGAGTGGTTCTCTGCCATGGAACTGGAGCAGAATCTGTCCAAGGACGAGATCCTTGAGCTCTATCTCAATCTTGCACCTATGGGCAACAACTATGTAGGCGTTCAGGCAGCAGCCCAGAACTACTTCGGCAAGGATGCGTCAGAGCTGAATCTCAATGAATGTGCACTTCTTGCAGGCCTGCCCAAGAGCCCTTCCTACTACAATCCCCTGAGAGAATCCGGCAGACGCAACGCCTTAAGACGTATGAGGATAATCCTCGGTAAGATGTACGATCTTGGCTACATCACCGAGGAAGAATATAACGAAGCCCTTAATACAGAAGTTGTATTCAAGGAGAGGGAAACAGACAGGAGCGTGCAGATCAATTCCTACTTTACCGAGTATGCAATATCCGAGGTGATCACAGATCTGTCTGAAGCAAGGGGCATCTCAAGAAGCCTTGCATCTACCCTTGTATATAACCGAGGCTATCATATCTATACGACACTGGAGCCCGGGACACAGGCGATACTGGACGAAGCCTTTACCAACAGGGATCTCTTCCAGGCGGATCCTGAAAAGCTGGCGGATTACCCGGAGAAACCCACAGGTTCAATGGTTGTAATAAACACTGCTACCGGAGCGATCGCCGCCATGCAGGGAGGCTACGGAGAGAAGAACATGAACCTCTCCCTTAACCGTGCGGTCTCTGCCCACAGAAACCCGGGTTCGTCGATAAAACCACTGATCGCATATGGTCCGGGCTTAGAGCTTGGTATTATTGCTCCGGGTACGATCTATGTTGACGAGGAATGCCATCTGGATCCTTCGAACCCCGACGCGATCTGGCCTGTAAACTACGAAAGAGACTATCTCGGCGCCATCACCATAAGGCAGGGCCTCGTTAAATCCCGTAATACCATTGCAGCGCAGGTATGGACGGATGTAGGAGGCGAGACTGCTCTCTGGTATCTGAAGCAGGTAGGTATCGACAGGACATCTGAAGGCGCCTTCCCCTCACAGTCAGTGGGCGGCTTTACAACGGGCATGACCACCCTTGAGATGTCAGCAGCTTACAATACCTTTGCCTGCGGCGGTACTTATACCGAGCCCTATGCTTATACCCAGGTATTAGACAGCGACGGCAATGTGGTCATAACGTCCCAGCCTCTCAGCTACAGAGTCTACTCTGCTGAGACCTGCTTCCTTATGGCAGATATGCTCAAGGGTGTAGTTACATCAGGCACACCTTCCAAGTACGGCGGACAGCTTACCGGTGCGAACGGCGAGCATATAGATACAGCAGGCAAGACCGGTACCACATCAGATAACAACGATAAGTGGTTCTGCGGATTTACTCCCTACTATGCAGCAGCTGTCTGGTACGGTTACGACAACCGTTTGAGACAGACATCTATCCCTAAGCCTGACCGTAACAATGCCGTCAGGATCTGGATGTACTGTATGCAGAAGATCCATGAGAATCTCCCCGGCGCTACATTTGCTAAGCCCGATTCCATAGTATCCATGCAGGTATGCTCTTCCGGCTATTACCCTACTGATGAGTGCCGCGCGGCAGGAACGACTTATACGGATTACTTTGTATCCGGCAGTATGCTCTGTCCTTCTGAAGACAGAGTCTGCCCAATACATGTGCCTTCTCCTACGCCTGTTCCCGTTGAAACAGCGGATCCTAACGCCCAGATCCCGGACGATCAGACTACGGCCGGCGTATGATCAAATTTGTCTTATTGATTTTTTGAGCATGAGAGTATATCCTTTACGTGCTTTATTGATATTTAATAAATAAGGAGCGTATTCAATTGAGTACCGGTGGCTCTAGAGTAGCTGTTAATTTTGCTAAACGTATAGTTGTAAAAGTTGGGACTTCTACTCTTACATATGACAACGGCAAGATGAATCTGGGTAATATCGACAGGTTATGCCGTTCTCTGTCTGATCTTATGAACAGAGGCAAGGAGGTTCTCCTTGTCAGCTCCGGTGCCATAGGCGTCGGTGTCGGTTTCTTAGACTTGAGCAAGCGTCCTGAGACCACAAGAGAGAAGCAGGCTATTGCTGCCGTAGGCCAGTGTGAGCTTATGAACGCATATTCCAGGTCTTTTGCCGAGTATTCCTACAAGGCAGGACAGGTGCTCCTTACCAAAGACGGTATTACCGACCGCCTTACACGCGCAAATATAATCAACACGTTAGAGACATTGCTCGAGATGAAGATAATCCCTATCATCAATGAGAATGATACGGTATCCACTACTGAGATCATGCATAACGGCACCTTCGGTGATAACGATACCCTGTCAGCAGATGTAGCCTGCCTCGCAGGTGCAGATCTGCTCATCATACTGTCTGATGTTGACGGCCTGTACGATGACAACCCCAAGGACAATCCGGATGCCAAGAGGATATCTTATGTAGAGGAAATCTCTTCTGATATGCTGGACTCCTCATCAGGCAAGGGTTCCTGGCTTGGTACAGGCGGAATGATGACAAAACTTACGGCAATGGATAAGTGTATGACAAACGGCATTTACGGCGTCATCGCCAACGGTTCCGAGCCCCGCGTTCTTGAAGACATATTGGATCAGGAAGACGTAGGAACCTTCTTCGCAGCAAGGTAAATCTCCCATGCAAGGTAAGTTAGGAACTGTTGCTATAGCTATAACCGGCGCATTGCTCCTTACTTCATGTGCCACAGAAAGCCAGATAGAGGTAACTCTTTCTAACGGTGAAGCTGCCGGAACTATCGTTACGATCTCACAGGATACAAATGAATCTGCAGCAACTTCGGTAAACGGAACTGCTACAGGAGATCTGCTCGTTGCAGCTTCTGTTGAGGCAAGTCAGAGCTACGCCCTTGATTACTACGGTATCCCGATAGTCCCGGGTTCTCCTGCAGATGACGTAATAGGGCAGCTTGGCACAGCTTACGAGCTTTATGCAAGCAGCGCTGAGGAAAACACCGGGGATTCCCCTGTCACCATATATACTTACAGGGATCTTATCCTCTTTGTATCACCTTCAGACAGCGGCACCGATATAATAAGCGAGATTCAGATCACAAGTCCCGAGATCACGACTATAGAAGGCATCAGGATATCTGATACTGCCGAGGAGGTAGTAGGCACTTATGGTGAAGGCTATACGGATAACGGTTCTTCCATAAGCTACGAATCAGGTTCTTCCCGCATATCCTTCTTCTTTACCGGTGGCATCGTAACCGATATCGAGTACGAATATATAGGGATGTAACACTGTTACATCAGCCCAGAGCGACGTCCAGAGCCATCATTAATGTAAATCCTGCTGCAAAGAGAACGGTCACTCTGTCCAGATGTTCTCCAGAGGACATCTCCGGGATCAGCTCCTCTACTACGACATAGATCATGGCGCCTGCCGCAAAGCCGAGAGTAAAGGGAAGCACCGGTACGATTATGGTGGATGCCACTATGGTAAGTATTGTTCCTATAGGCTCTACAAGTCCGCTTAAGCATCCTCCCATAAAAGCCTTGAACTTACTCTCCCCCTTGGTCCTGAGAGGCAGGGATATAATAGCGCCTTCAGGGAAGTTCTGTATCGCAATACCAAGAGCAAGAGCGAAGGCTGCCGCAGAACTGATGTCACTTTTGCCGCTTAAGAAAGCCGCATATACAACGCCTACCGCCATACCCTCAGGGATATTGTGGAGGGTTACTGCCAGGACCATCATCGTAGTATTACGGAAAGAAGCCTTTATTCCCTCAGGCTTGTCACTGTCCATGTGGAGATGGGGGATTATGTGGTCAAGCAGCAGGAGGAACAGGATACCCAGCCAGAATCCTATTGTCACGGGCACAAAGGCAAATTTGCCCAGATGCTCGCTCTGCTCCATAGCAGGGATGATGAGACTCCAGATAGAAGCTGCCACCATGACGCCTGAAGCAAAACCTTCAAGTGCGCGGTTGAGCCTGGGATCTAATTTCTTCTTCATCAGGAAGACCATGGCAGATCCGAGGCAGGTCCCCAGGAACGGTACTGTTATTCCGATCAGCATATCAGTATTCATATGATCATCCCCCATCTGTATTTTCCCAATATAATACAATAGTCTGCAGGAAGTTAGTTATGACTAACTTTGCCAAATATCCCTTCCTTTTACCGTTTTTGTTAATGCCCTGTGCCTAAATATGCTATAATCTCCCCAATATTATTTTGGGGGGATAATTTATATGATCAATGAAACCAAGATCTATCCTGACTGGAAGCCCAGTACGCTTTCCATCGTTCTTTCAATAGTATGCTGCCTCAGTTATGTGGGGATCATGCTCAGTCCTATAGTCTTCTCCATATGGATGGTATTTGCTGATAACTATGCAGTTCCGCTCATAATCATGTATCTGTTCATGATTACCTGCTCACTTGCCATGAGCGTGATCATGATCATCTCACAGTGGAAGATCCTGACCAAGGCAGGACAGCCCGGCTGGAAGTGCCTTATTCCTGTCTACAATACCTGGACACTCTACGAGGTCGCAGGATATCAGGGATACTATTCTCTCCTTGGCTTTATTCCTGTTGCAGGTCCTGTTATCGCGCTTATCGCTGCATTCCTTGTCAGCATGTCTCTTGCAATGAAGTTTGGCAAATCCAAGGCCTGGGGTGTTGTTCTGCTCGCCTTGCTGGCACCTGTCGGTTATACGGTATTAGGTTTTTCCGAGAACACTTACATCGCAAGTGCAGGTCACCAGATGAATGAAGGACTCTTCGAATAATCCAAAAGATCTGATCAAATGATAAGAGGCTGCCTGAGTAGATTCATTCAGACAGCCTCTCTTTATACTCCGGATAACAATTACTCGTAACCTTGCCTCTTCATCCTCTTGTAGTCTTCATCATCGTAGTCAGTCTGGTTTTTCCTTGCAAAGAAGCTTCCGCTCTCATTTACCTCCGGACTTGCAGGAGATGCTTCGGCCTTATCCTTATTTTCCGCTGATACAGGCTCTGCAAAACCCTTATCAGGCTCAGGATACTCTGCTGTAAGAGATACTTCTTTATCCTTCTTACCTGCTTTGACAAGGCCCTTAATAACACCGATGATCGCGATCGCAATAAATCCGCACCAGAAGAGGGCAAAGATCAGGAGACCGTAATCACCCTTCTGAGCCTCGTCGATCGCGCTCCCCAGCATTCCCAGGCCCACCAGGGCAAAGGGGATCAGGAAGACTATTCCCACAACGGCTATCACGGACCTTACGGCTTTGTTTGCACCTGAATCAGCCACCGAGGACGCAGATGAATAATAGGACTGGAACTTGGGATCCGCCTGTTTTGCCTGATCTTTCTCGGTAAGGGGCACTTCCTGATATTCTCTCTTTTGCTCCTTGTGGTAATTCTTATACATAAGAAAGCCTACTGCAAGCATTAGCCCGACAAAGAACAATGCAGGAAGGAAAGATAAAAAGGTACGCATTCCTCTCCTTGCAGGCGTAGGATTGATGCTGCGGTCTGCGAGCTCGGTTGCACGCTCAAAAGCATCTGTCATGGCCTTGCCGACTTCCACGCCGTCATCAAGGTCATCAGTAAGCTGTCTGCCGAACTTCTCGAAGAAGCTCTCTGTTATTATGTTGTCTGTATCATCGCCCTTGACTGCTTCCCACGAGAAATCATAACTTCTGTTTGAAGGAACCGAATATACAACAACAAAGTGCTTCTCATCAGAATAATCTGTTACATAGACCTCAAAGGTAAAATCCTCCAGATCGCTGCTGGACTCTTCCCAATCGCTATCATGGAATGTGTATACGACCGGGCAGATGCCGGTTACGTCCTGAAATTCCTTGAGCTGCTCCGTAAGGGCCTCGTCGTCTGCTATAACATCAATATTGTCATAGACATACTGATCCTGATCAGGGTAGTCTGCCTTGAGTTTCTGAGGCCTGTCAGAAACAATGGCAAAGAGCATTACAAACCCAAAGATAAATCCGAAGATCGGAAATACAAATACACTTGCGAGTGAAGGTTTTACCGGCTTCGTCCTGGAGTAAATGTACTTCTCCTTACCATTCTCGTCATAGTACATATACCTTCTTGCACCATGAAAATAATGCGTTGATGTCCCGGAAGAAGAAGATCCGTGACTTGAACTGTGGAATCCGCCTCCGTGAGATCCACCACCTGCGCTGTGTGGCATAAATCTATCCTCCCCAAATATAAATTCCAGGAATAAGATACCACATTTGACGACCTTATGTTAGATTAAAATGCCTTGCGTGCCCGATCCAGAGCCGCTACTACCCTGTCACACCAGAGGTCGAATTCAGGATCCTCGATCTGGTATTCAGGGTGATCTAAGATATTTGAGATCGTGATGCGCACGCCCTCTTCGAATCTTACCCTCGTGCAAAAATCCGGAACTATGCGCCTTATCTTGGTAGTGTCAAATACAACGGAGCATGCCTTGTCTCCTAACAAGGATCCTTCAAAATCGTAGTCACTTACATCTCTCAGAAATTCAGATGCCACATGGACACAATTGAGCTTAACGCCTAATACCTTTGCTATGGTCTCATAGATCTGATCCCATGTGAGTGTCTCGTCGCTCATTATCTGGAAGGCTTCGCCGATCGCATGGGGATTTCCGATCAGGCCCACATATCCTCTTGCAAAATCAGTATTAAATGTCATGGTCCAAAGGGATGTTCCGTCTCCGTGGATAATAACAGGCTTATTCTCCAGCATGCGCTTTGCCACCTGCCAGCTGCCCTTGCTGCCGTGGACACCAAGGGGAATACTGCGTTCGTCGTAGGTATGGCTCGGCCTTACTATGGTTACAGGGAAGCCTTCCTTCCTGTAATAAGACATAAGGAGCTCCTCGCAGGCGATCTTATCCCTTGAATACTGCCAGTACGGGTTTGCAAGAGCTGTACCCTCGGTTATACGGTAATCTGCCACAGGCTTATGGTAAGCAGATGCAGAGCTTATATAGATATACTGCCCCGTCCTGCCTGCAAACAGCCTTATGTCACGCTCGATCTGTGAAGGGACAAAACCAATGAATTCGCAGACTGCGTCAAAATACATTCCGGAGATCTTGCTCTTAACATCGTCCTCATTATTGATGTCCGCATTGATAATGTTTATCCCGGAAGGAAGCTCAGAACTCCTGCTGCCGCGGTTAAGAAGATACACATCATCCGTTCCCCTCTCTGCGAGAAGTCTGGTGACCGCCATGCTGATCGTACCGGTTCCTCCAATAAGTAAGATCTTCATATTTCCCTCCTGATCAATAAGGACTGCTCATCTCTTCTGCCGCTTTAACCGCCTCTTCGAGTGTCATGTCGTAGAACTGCCCTGCAGCAAAGATCCTGCCAGATAGGGGTTTATCTATAAATGCTCCGACTACTACGCCGGGGAGTGCGCTCTCAGGTGCGTTAGGGGCATTGGGTCCCCCGAGATCCGTCCTGCACCAGCCCGGATCTGCGAGATTGATCGCAACGTCGGTGCCTCTTAACTTGGAGCCGATATCGATAGTTACTTTGTTAAGAGCTGCCTTGCTTGCGGAATAACCTGCCTGCTCAGGCTCTAATGCTATGCCGCTGGTGGTATTAACGATCCTGCCGAACCCCGCCTCGGTCATCTTGGGCAGGAAGTGATAACAAATAAGCATAGGCGCTATGGTATTTATAGCAAAGCTTACTGTGTAATCCTCTACCGGAGTGTTCATATAATCCGTTCTGTATGCTATCTGCATGCCGGCATTATTGAGTACTATGTCTACTCTGACACCTGTATCATCTATAGCCTTGAGCATAGCTCTTACAGAATCAGGATCAGATAATTCGCAGCTGACCTGAATACAGGATACACCTCTGGCTTCTATCTCTTTACTAAGCTCCTGTGTGTGCTTATTATCTCTGCTCTGAGCTATGATGTTGCATCCCCTGTCTGCCAGGAAGAGTGCTGCGAGCCTGCCTATACCTCTTGCTGCGCCTGTAACGAGCGCCCATCTGCCGTTAACATCAACCATATTTACGCCTCCGCTTATAAAGCTATGTATGTTAACTATATATCTTGGCAGAAGGATTAAGTATAATAAATAGAGCAAATAATATAACAGATATGCAATTATGTACGAATACTCAGACATCAAGGACCACAGATACGAATGCTTTACCGAGGACCATAACAGTCCTTACGAAGTCAGGCTGCACTGGCATTACTTTATGGAGATCATGTATATCCTGGATGGCTCAGCTAAGGTAACCGTAGGACGTGATGAACTTACTGCCATGCCGGGAGATCTGGTAGTGCTCCTGCCCTCTGTTATGCATGCGATAAAGACATTAGAACCTAACACCAGGTATTCCGTCATCAAATTCACTCCCGGAAGCTTTGCTTCAAGAGAGCTTAGCTGGAGTGATCTTGCATTGCTGAAGCTCGCATCAGACAGGAACATCAATGCGCTGCTCAGATCCCCTGACATATCAGGCAGTCTTATCCCCGCCCTGATAGATAATTCGATCAAAGAGATGGAGGACAAAAAGCCCGGGTATCTTGGAATAATAAGCTGTGACGTCCAGATAGTGCTCACTGAGATAATAAGGCTGTGGGCATCTCAGGGCTTTGCTACCGGCTCCCTTAATCAGAGCGAGGAGGAATATCTTGATATCGAAGCCTTGCCCTCTTATATCGAGGACAATATATCATCTCCTCTTGTCGCCTCCCGTATAGCCTCCATGTGCAACATGAGCTATTCAGGTTTTGCCAGGAGATTCCGCAAGGTGTTTGGCAGGTCATTCAAGGAATATGTTCAGTATATAAGAGTTACCAAAGCCTCCGAGCTTCTTAAGACAACGGGTATGGATATAGCAGGGATCAGTAATGTCACCGGTTTCAGTGACGCAAGCCACCTCATAAGGGTTTTTAAGAAAGAGTTTGGCACAACGCCTGCAAAGTACAGAAACTCCTAGCCTATCCTTATTGTTACATCGTCAGGTATCTTATAGAACTCTCTAAAGAATACTTCCCTTTCTTTGTCAGCAGGATCAGGATCGTGAAGATAGATCTCATGAGGATACCGCTCTAGTAACACCTCGGTTATCTCTCCCTGTCTTGCCCTCCTGATCTCATCCATGCGGCGGGAAGTGGCAGCTCCGATATCAAAGTAGATAAGTCCCATAAGAGCTGCCCTAATTACAAGGAGCAGCAAAAGGCCGGTATGAACGATCCTTACCATTCCTATAGAAGCTCTTATCTTCAGCATGCCTGATAACAGGGCAAGAGTGGTTACATGGATAATATATGTCGTTACATAGAGCCTGGGGCCCCAGTTGTAGAGTATGCACATGGGACTTATTACCAGAGGTGCAAAGATCCAGAGGATGACGGCAAGTCTTACGTCCTGATGATCCAGCATCATGAGCTCGCATAAAACTGCAATGAATATGGCTATCCCAACGAACCCGGCCAAAGATTTCAGATCTATAAATAACGAGAGTGCGAGATATACTACTATGGCACTATTTACTCCCGAAGTGCAGTATAAGACTGCTCTGCTTATACTCTTCTTCCTGTGCTGCCAGACTAAAACCGTCAGGACCAGGACTATCAGTATGGTTACAAGGGCATTCCAGCTGTCATATATGGGACCTATGCAGGAGCCTGTAAGAAAGCTCAGGCTCTTGGTTATCTTAACGGGCAACGGGTCATCCATATCAAAGATAAACCTGCGGTAACCGTCTACCGCTTCGCCCGTTCCCACAAGCTCTCTTACGGTACCGCTAAAGAGGCATATGAGAGTTCCTGTGAGATTGCCGCCAAAGACAAGAGCCATTGTTATCTTATCCCCTGCCTTACGCCTGATAACATCTATCAGACAGCATAGGGATATGAGGGTTGTTGCAATGGCCACATTTTCAAGGAAGAGCTGCATTACTATGGCAAGGATAAATAGGAGCATCCTCTGCCATATCCTGTCAAAGTTTTTGCCCCTTACCACATAAAGCCATATGAGTACCAGGGGCATTACAAGGATATAGTTGGCAGCTCCTGCCACCCATCCGTATGTCTCGCACCAGATGTTTACATCCATAAGAAGAAGCAGAAGATTTGATATCAGATATATCCTGAGCCTGGCTCCCTTGTCTTCCCTTTTAAGTCCTGCCATAAGGAGAGGGATAAGGCTGTAGCCAAGACCCAGGAACAATGTCTTAAGAACTGCAGATCTCGTCATCAGGACCTCAAGGAGGTTGCCTGCATAGCGGCTGTTAAGGTCCGCATTTATAAGGTGGTCCATGCCATACTTAAGGCCCCAGTCCCAGTCGTCATGCATGTAGGGAATGTTATATGCGATAAAAAACCAGACAAGAGTCATGAAGGCTATAAGCGCGATCTCTATTCCGGTTATCTTTGCTCTGTCAGACTTATCCATTGCACTCTACTACCATCCATCGGATAGTTATGCTCTCCTTGTAGATGGAACTCACCGTATTATCGTAAACGACCTTGTATCTGTCAGTTGCGTTATAGAGATCATCTGCAAAATACTCATCTGTCGTCCCGGGAGTAAGGTCCAGTACAATGGCGTCGCAGTCATATTTGGCAACAAATTCATCCATATCGCTTATGTTATTTATCATCATCTGATCCGTTATGTAGTCTGTCCCGGAGAAACTCGCCATATAAAGATCTGATCTGTTGTCTATATGAACGGGTATTCCGTAGAATGCAAGCCAGGTGCCTGTATTGAAGGAGTTGTAGATACGCTTGTATCCGTTTTGATTCACGCAGTCTATAACGCCTTCATCGTATGCGGCGATGGCACTTGCAGCAGACATTGTATTGGAGGGTATGAAGTTTACTATGTTAAATATCGTGCACGCACCAAAGAACAGGATGCAGAAACCGGATAAGATGTAATAGGAGATGCTGCTGAAGCTGACCTTATCCTTCCTTATGCGGAGCACATTATCGTTTACCCATATGACCAGGCTCTGCACTTCCTCCATGCAAAGGGCGGGGATAAACATTGCGGTAAAGTTCATGAAACGGCAGTACTTGCAGGACAGGATAAGGAACATGCAAAACAGTCCCAGCCTGGTAACAGCCCCTTTGTCAAAATCCCTGACCTTGCCTGAAGTTGCAAAACCTATAAGCACCAACAGTATTATCGCGATCTCCCAGATCTCAAACGTCTTGGGAGCCCATTCCATATTAAGGGCCCATACCCCCTCACCTTCTGACTGGACAAGGGCATAGGTCCAGACCTTTGCCCCTATGGGATTCAGGAGCGTACATACAAAAGCACCTGCCATTACTGCAAGTCTTATAATTGCTCTCTTATACTCCCTATATATGGCTTCGATTACTGCGAATACAATATAGACTACAAACAGCAGCGGCACCATGCCTCCGTGTATCCAGGCAAGGAGGAATGCTGCGGCCATAAAGAATATCGCCTTAAAGCTCTCCTTCTTATCCGAGAGCATTACATATATGACCAGAAGGAAACACAGCTCTGAGAAAAGATGGGGCCTTGCATTGTAATTAGGAAAAGAAAGCAGCCTTGCAGCACCTGCGCAGGCTACTATTATCAGGGGGTGGACCCGCCCCGAGTACCTCTTGAATATAATTGCTGCTATCCCATAGTTAAATATGGCGCAGACTCCGATTATGCCGGCCAGGCCGAACAGCTTATAGAAAATGGCGACTATAAAATACCAGCCTGTCTCATGGGGCCACCAGTTAAGACCCTCATGCCAGCTGTAGATCTCTTTTGGGATCAGGTTACCATTAGCAAGGCTGTCTAAACCTATCCTTATCTGTATCGCTGTATCGCCCACATAGTTACCTATCATGTCCGTATAGAAGAACGGACAATATATAAGTATGAGGGCGCATATCAGGAAGATCCTCCTTGATCTGAGGAGCTTATCTTGCTTTAAAGTCAGGGCTTCTTTGCTTTCCATATATATCTTCCTGTAGCTGTGTCCGATAACCGATACTAATACTATACAACAACCTGTCAAAGATAATTTGTCTTTTGTGTGTCTCATATGCTAATTAAACAAAGCAAGATACCGAAGACTTCAATATTTGGAGAAGGTGAACAAGAAAAGCGCATTGACACGTTAGCTGTTGCTAACTATAATACATATGAACAGTTGTTCATATGTATGATAGAAGAGGTTATGTGTTATGTCAGAGAAAGAATTAAAAGAATTTCTTAATGTATCCAATGTATACAAGGCCTTCGGCGAAGGTGACGGAAGACAGGAAGTACTTAAGGGAATGGATTTCCAGGTTAAGAAGGGCGAGTTCTGCGTTCTCCTGGGACCTTCAGGATCAGGTAAGTCTACCCTGCTCAATATAATCGGCGGCATCGACAGTGCAGATGAAGGCTATATTTCCATAGCGGGAGACAAATTAAGGGATATGGATGAGAAGGCTCTCACAAGATACAGGAGAATGCACCTGGGCTATGTTTTCCAGCTTTATAATCTTATCCCGAACCTGAACGTCAAGGAAAATATCGAGGTAGGTGCTTATCTGTCAGACAGCCCTCTTGATATAGATGAGCTCCTTAACACTCTGGGGCTCTGGGACCACAGATACAAGCTCCCCAACCAGCTCTCCGGCGGTCAGCAGCAGAGAACATCCATCGGCAGAGCCATCGTAAAGAACCCGGACATCCTGCTCTGTGACGAACCTACCGGTGCTCTCGACTACAATACATCCAAGGAGATCTTAAAGCTCATAGAGGATGTCAATCAGAAGTACGGCAATACTGTCATAATGGTTACCCACAATAATGCGATCCAGGATATGGCAGACCACATCATCAAGCTCCGTGACGGCGTTGTAAGAAAGAACATCATAAACGACCACAAGATCAGCGCCACAGAGCTTGACTGGTAAGGGGGCTTTTGTATGAGAAACCCCATAAACAAAAGGATATTCAGAGATATCGCCAAGGAGTGGAAAAAATTTCTGGTGTTGTTCCTGCTCATGTCATTTATGATCGGAATAGCATCGGGAATGTTCGTAGCCAACGGAAGCCTTCTGGCGGCATTTAACGGTTGCTACGACAAGTACAAGACAGAGGACGGCCATTTCGATCTTAAGGATAAAGCAACAGAAGACCTGCTTGCCTCTTTGCCGGATAGTATTGATGTATACGAGCAGTTCTATAAGGAGGTGCCCGAGAGATCCAGTGGCAATACCAATTCGATGGTAAGAGTCTTCAAGATAAGACATACCCTTAACATTGCCTGCGAGAATGAAGGAAGGCTCCCTGAGACAGACACGGAGATCGCCATAGACCGCATGCATGCAAACAACTGCAATATCAGTATCGGAGATAAGATAACGGTTGCAGGCGAAGATTTTACGGTAGTAGGCCTTATCGCGCTCCCGGATTACAGCACTCTGTTTAAGAAGAATTCAGACATCATGTTTAATGCCATAGACTTCGATGTAGCTATCCTTACAGACAGCGCATGGGACGATCTTAACGGCAGCATCAAATACCAGTATGCATACAGATACGACAAAACCCCGGAATCTGACGCAGAACAGAAGGAATTAGGAGACGAGCTGGTAGAAAGACTGGCTGTCCTTGCTGCAACAGGCGGAATGACAGACGATAAGGATGAAGCACAGACTCTGTCAGATAATGTGGATATGTGGACCGGTTATCTTGAAGATATCGAAGCTCAGTCAAAGGATCTTGAAGAAAGGGGCGCAGAGCTTGAAGCAAGAAGCGCAGCCTTGGAAGAAAACTACGCATTAGTCTTATCAGGAGACCCTGAATGGACCAGTGAAGCAGCAAGCATCGCAGAGGATGCCCAGGCCCTGCAGGATGATGCGGACAAGCTCGCATCAGAGCAGAGCAGGATCGATGAGACCATAGATAACCTTGAAGCATTGGAAGAGTACGAAGATGACATGAACGAGCTCACTGACTTTGTCCCTGCGTATGCTAATCAGGCGATCAGGTTTGCTCCTGATGACTTTGGTTCAGACATTGCGATGATGGGTATTCTGGTCTATGTCTTTATCGCTGTTCTCGCATTTATCTTCGGAATAACGACATCCAATACGATAACAAACGAAGCTGCCGTTATAGGCACACTCCGCGCCACAGGATACACCAGGGGCGAGCTGATAAGACACTACATGATGATGTCCGTTATGGTTACCCTCCTTGCAGCCGTAACCGGAAACATATTAGGCTATACAGTCTTCAAGGATACGGTGGTAGGTATGTACTACAATTCCTACAGCCTTGTAACCTATGAGACTCAGTGGAATGCCAGGGCGTTTATCCTGACTACGCTTATTCCCCTCGTACTTGTGCTGACGATAAACTTTGTGATCATCGTAAGAAAGATGCGCCTGTCCCCTCTTAAGTTCCTTCGCAAGGACTTATCCACATCAAAGCGCAAGAAGGCCATGCGTCTGCCTAGATTCAGCTTCCTTAACCGTTTCCGCTTAAGGATCCTGCTGAATAACATAGGAAGCTACATTGTCCTGTTCTTCGGTATCGCCTTTGTAATGCTCCTTCTTGCATTCTCAATAGGCTTCCCTGAGACTCTGGACCACTACAAGGCCACCATGACAGATGAGATCTTCTCTGATTATCAGTACATCCTTAAAGATTACGAGGATGAGGATGGCAATGTGATAACAACTGATACCTCAGGCGCCGAGAGATTCTCCATGGCAACCCTGGAGACCACCGATGGCGCGAGGATAGGAGAGAATATCTCCATATACGGTATCGAAGAAGACAGCAGATATATAACAGCTGATATCCCTGATGACGGAGTGCTTATCTCAAGCGCCTATGCCAAGAAGTTCCTCTTAAGCGAAGGTGACACCGTAACCCTTAAGGAGAAATATACGGATAAGACATACGATTTTACCGTAAGAGGCATATACGACTACTTAGGCGGCCTTTGCATCTTTATGGACAATAACAGTTTCAACGAGATGATGGAGCTTGATAAAGACAGCTTCTCCGGATTCATGTCAGATAAGGAGATAACAGACATCGATCCTGATCTCATTTATACCGTCATTACCAAAGAAGACATTATGGCCCTGGCAACCCAGCTTGATCACTCAATGGGAAGCTACATGGACTATGTATCTGTAGCCTGCCTCTTCATCGGCATCCTGGTAATATACCTCTTAACCAAGATAATCGTTGAGAAGAACGCAGCTTCGATCTCCATGGTCAAGGTCTTAGGTTACGAGAATAAGGAGATAAACAGCTTGTATATCAATATCACAACAGTAGTGGTAATAGTGTCGGCGCTCCTGTCCATGTTCCTTGCTGTATCAGGTCTGTCAATAGTTCTCAGGGCAGCGCTCTCTTCGATGTCAGGATGGCTCGATATATACTTAAGTCCTCTGGGACTGCTCAAGATGATAGGCATACTCCTTGCATCCTATCTGATAGTATCCTTCTTTGACGTTATGCGTATCAAGAAGATCCCGCTGACTGACGCGCTCAAAAACGTGGAATAACAGCTCGTTTCAACCGACTTACAAGGTGGATTATGACAAAGGAATTTGTTATAATCCACTTTATATATGGACAAACGTAAGAACAACCTGAGATATCTGATTTTGGTGGCAGTCTGTCTCGCCATAAATGTTGTATGCAGCAAGGTAGCAACATCGCTCTCTCTGCCTCTGTATCTCGATAACATAGGAACGATACTTGCAGCTGTTATGGGTGGCTATATGCCTGCGATCGTAGTCGGCTTCTTTACCAATTTTATCGGCGGACTTAGCGATTACACCACAACCTATTACAGCATCATTAGCGTTCTCATCGCCGTAGCTGCTGCATTCTTCGCAAACAAGGGCTTCTTTGACAAGAAGAAACCTTGGAAGCTTATACTGCCCATCCTGGTATTTGTCCTGATCGGCGGCGGCGGCGGTTCCATTCTTACCTGGAGCATATACGGCAATACTATAGGCGAAGAGATATCCGCATCTCTTGCCAACAGGTTCTACGAGAATTACATAAGTAATCCCTTCCTTGCCCAGCTTTTTGCAGATCTTGTGATCGATCTGCCGGACAAGGTGATAGTAACCGTCGTATCTTATCTGATACTGCTGCCCATACCTGTTAAGCACTACCCTAAGTCTCACAGCAAGATATACGACAAAAGGCATATAAAGCGGTTCTCACTCGGAACCAAGCTTATTCTTATCGTGAGTATTGCCGTAATCGCTGTTGCGACAACAGTAGCCTTTGTATGCTACAGACAGTTCCAGGAATATATGGTTCAGGACCGCAGTTCCTACAGC
This sequence comes from Mageeibacillus sp. UBA6976, assembly GCA_002450155.1. Taxonomy (GTDB): domain Bacteria; phylum Bacillota; class Clostridia; order Saccharofermentanales; family Saccharofermentanaceae; genus Saccharofermentans. Next base: position 98,962 of record DJYO01000022.1, read on the forward strand.
GCCAGCATAGCGGAATATGCGGCATCCAAAATAGATCCGGAGATGGTAGATACCTATATAAGCGAGGGCGAATCTGCACCGGGATACAAGGAGACTGAGGACATACTTAAGACCATTTATGAGTCGGCAGATCAGGTCGAGTATCTGTATGTTTATAAGATAGACGAAGAAGGCTGCCATGTTGTTTTCGACATGGATACGCCGGAACTCGAGGGTGGTGCTCCGGGGGATCTGATCCCCTTCGATGAGAGCTTTACTGAGTATGTCCCCTCCCTGATCGCAGGCGAGAGAATAGACCCTATAGTTACAAACGACACCTACGGCTGGCTCCTTACCACCTATGTCCCTGTATATGACGATGCCGGCAATTGCGTATGCTATGCCGCGGCAGATATATCGATGCCTGACCTGGCGCAGGCCGAGAAGGAATTTGCAGCCAAGATCGTAGCCATGCTCCTGGGCTTCTTTACCCTCATACTTGCCCTGGGTGTTACCCTCGCAAATGTCTACATCATAAATCCCGTTAACTCTCTTGCTGCGGCAACAGAAAAGGTTGACTACAATAACGACGATGCCAGGAGCGAGACCGTGGAGCGTCTCAAGGGCCTTGTCATCGATTCAGGTGACGAGATCGAGCATCTCTATCACGCCCTTACCAAGACAACACAGGATACTGTTGATTACATCACCGAGACCCAGAGACAAAGTGAAGCATTAGAGACACTGCAGCGGGCCATGATCAATGTAATGGCAGACCTTGTTGAGAGCCGCGATCCTTCTACAGGAACCCATATCAAGAATACTGCAGACTATGTCCAGATAATCGTTGAGCAGCTCAAGGAAGAAGGCATATACGCAGACCAGCTCACAAATGAGTACATGGTGGATGTAGTCGCATCTGCACCTCTGCACGACGTGGGCAAGATCATGGTGCCCGATGCCATCCTCAACAAACCCGGCAAGCTTACTGACGAGGAATTTGAGCTCATGAAGACTCATACCACAGAAGGTGCCAAGGTTATAGACGACGTCATCCACAAGGTCGGCAATATCAAGAGCGGTTATCTTAATGAGGCAAAGAACATGGCTCATTACCACCATGAGAAATGGAACGGCAAGGGCTATCCTGAAGGGCTTGCAGGAGAAGATATCCCCCTGTCTGCCAGGATCATGGCAGTTGCCGATGTATTTGACGCACTGGTATCAAGACGTTGCTATAAGCCGCCCTTTACATTCGAAGATGCCATGGGCATCATCCAGAAGGATGCAGGCACCCACTTTGACCCTAATGTCGTCAAGGCATTTGTCGATGCCCAGGTCCGCGTAAGAGCTGTTACGGCTGAGACTCACAAAGAACAGTAATATAGTTAGGAGCTGCCTTATATAAAAGACAGCTCCATGGTACTTAGAGATCCAAAAGGAAAGAAACTTGGCTTATTTAGCTTTGCCCTGGTTTGCAACGGCTTCCATCTTAGCCTTCAGGGCTTCCTGGTCACCGAGGTAGTAGTGCCCGGTCACATTAAACTCATCATCAAACTCATATACAAGAGGAGATGCCGTAGGAATGTTTACCCCGGTTATCTCATCAGCTGACATATTGTCAAAGTATTTAACAAGAGCTCTTAATGAATTACCGTGTGCTGCGATGATAACACGCTTGCCCTCTTTCATCTGAGGCTTTATCACCGCTTCGAAGTAAGGGACCACTCTTTCGATCGTGGTCTCAAGGCTCTCATTCTTGGGCAGAAGATCTTTTGGAACATCTCTGTACATTGCCTGCTTTGTTGCACTCCTGTCATCAGAATCGTCTAATTCAGGCGGCTTTACATCGAAGGATCTCCTCCAGATCTTGACCTGGTCTTCGCCATACTTCTCTGCTGTCTCTGATTTGTTAAGTCCCTGAAGCGCACCGTAGTGGCGTTCGTTGAGCTTCCAGGATTTAACTACAGGGAGCCATGCTCTGTCCATCTCATCTAAAGCAATATTAAGAGTGTGTATAGCTCTCTTAAGATAAGAGGTGTAGCAGATATCGAAGTCATATCCTTCTTCCTTCAATATCCTGCCTGCATTCCTGGCTTCTTCCCTGCCCTTGTCACTTAAGTCCACATCCATCCAGCCTGTGAATAAGTTGAGCTTATTCCATTCGCTTTCACCGTGTCTTACAAGAACCAGCTTCATCATGATCTCTACCTCACACCAATGCAGCGCCGAGGGCCTTGCAGCTGTTAACTGCATCGTCGTCAGGTGCATCGTTTGCCATAACTGACTCACAAGCAAGAACTGCACCTGCAGCTCTGCATCTGTCTTCCCAGTCTCTCATCCACTGGCCGTCACCCCAGCCGTAGGAGCCGAAGAGAGCTATCTTCTTGCCGCTTAATGAACCCTCGATGCCTGTGAACATAGGATCAAACTCAGACTCCTCGAGAACTTCAGCGCCCATTGCAGGACAGCCGAATGCGATAGCATCAAAATCTGAAACCTTGGATGAATCGAACTTATCAGGTGTGAGTATTTCTGCCTCACTTCCTGCACCCTTGATGCCTTCTGCAACCGCATTAGCCATAGCCTCTGTGTTGCCTGTGCCGCTCCAATATACAACTGCTACTTTGCTCATTATAAAAACCTCACGTTTCCTTATATATTTACAGTGCTCAAACTACTAACTGTTCAAGCGAACTGCCCTCTTTAAGCATGCGCCCGTATTCCTCTGTACATTTCCTGTATCTGCTGAATACTCTCCTGGCGCCATCCACATTCGAATAGACCTTCCAGTAACCTATCTCATAGAAACCCTCGTTGGGGCTCCTCATGAAGCCTTCGACATCAAGGGGCGGATAACCTAGAAACAGTCCTATCTCATGAGGAAAATCAGAAGATGTCTTAAGTCTTCTTGCAAGATCTGCTACGCATCTGTCAGGATCAGATACCCGGTATCCCAGGCGTCTTAGAATACTCATGGCAACAGGGTCTTTGAGATCCCCTTCAAGCATATGAGGACGGTAGATATAAATAAGCGCCATCTCCTCTGATACCTTGAGAGGAATTATCCTAATGCCCTTCCTTACCATTGTCTTGTTATAGAAGACTATATCCTTCATGAAATCCTTGTCCCGGCGTATGCGCACATTAAAAAGACTCCCGGTCTTGATCCCTGCAAGGGTCGGTGCGCAAAACCTCACTAATTGATCTTCAGACAAGACGCATTCTCCTTTCGGTTAGCCTCTGCTAACTCTATCATTTGAAAACACGGTTGTCAATCGGCAAATACGCCCTGTATATGCCCTAAAATGTTGATTGACATGTCTGCATTTACTGTGGTATATTTTCAAAGGTTAGCCAAAGCTAACTTGTTGAATAAATCATATGTCCTCCCTGGATCTATTCGTTAAAATGTAGGTCCAGGCGGACTACATGATGAATCGAAAGGAAAGAATAGACTATGACAGAACTCATTATCGAAAATGTTATCGGCAGAGAGATCTTGGATTCCAGAGGAAACCCTACTGTTGAAGCAGAGGTTACTCTTATCGACGGTACAGTTGCAAGAGGCACAGCACCCAGCGGCGCTTCTACAGGTGAATTCGAAGCTTTGGAACTCCGCGACGGCGACAAGTCCAGATATCTTGGCAAGGGCGTTACAAAGGCAGTAGAGAACATCAACACAGTGATCTGTGATGCTATCGTTGGTATGGATGCTTTCGACACATATGCAGTAGACAAGGCAATGATCGAAGCTGACGGCACAAAGGACAAGTCAAACCTGGGTGCCAATGCTATTCTCGCTGTATCTATTGCAGTTGCAAGAGCAGCAGCTACAGCGCTTGATATCCCCCTCTATAGATTCTTAGGCGGCTCTAATGCCAACAGACTCCCTGTCCCTATGATGAACATCTTAAACGGCGGCGCACATGCAGACAGCGCAGTTGATACACAGGAATTCATGGTAATGCCTGTAGGCGCTCCTTCATTCAAGGAAGGCCTCAGATGGTGTGCAGAGGTATTCCACTCCCTTAAGAAGCTCCTTAAGGAGATGGGCGACGTTACTGCTGTAGGTGATGAAGGCGGTTTTGCTCCTAACAGCCTTAAGAGTGACGAGGAAGCAATCGAGAAGATCCTTGAGGCTATCAAGGCAGCAGGCTTTGAGCCCGGCAAGGACTTTATGATCGCAATGGATGCCGCTTCTTCTGAGTGGAAGAGCGAGAAGGGCAAGGGCTTCTATAAGCAGCCTAAGTCCGGCAAGGAATTCACATCTGATGAGCTCATCGCTCACTGGGAAGCTCTTGTTGATAAGTATCCTATAATCTCCATCGAGGATGGTCTTGACGAGGAAGACTGGGAAGGCTGGCAGAAGATGACAGCTAAGATCGGAAACAAGGTTCAGCTCGTAGGTGACGATCTCTTCGTTACTAATACTGAGAGACTCGCCAAGGGTATCGAGCTCGGTGCCGGCAATTCAATTCTCATCAAGCTCAACCAGATCGGATCCGTATCCGAGACACTTGAAGCTATCAAGATGGCTCACAATGCAGGCTACACAGCTATCGCTTCTCACCGTTCAGGCGAGACTGCTGATACAACTATTGCAGACCTTGCAGTTGCTCTCAACACATGCCAGATAAAGACAGGCGCTCCCAGCAGAAGTGAGAGAGTTGCCAAGTACAATCAGCTTCTCAGGATCGAGGAAGCCCTCGGTGATGCTGCGGTGTACCCTCAGATGAAGGCATTCCACATCAAGAAATAACATACATTCTTTCCTGAAATACAGATGATAACCCGGCTTAAGACCCCTTGCTTAGCCGGGTTATTTATTGGTTTGGAATATATTACTTCTGATAGCTCTTTCTGAGCTTCTTAAGAGCCTTAAAGGTCTTGTCGCTGATGATGTGCTCGATGCGGCAGGCGTCATCCTCGGCAGTCTTCTTATCTACACCAAGTTCGATCAGGAGCTCACTTATTACAACGTGTCTCTCATAGATCTTCTTTGCGATCTTCATACCGTCATCGGTAAGGAAGATGTGGCCCTTGTCGTTCATGGTGATGTAATTTGCTGATTTGAGTATCCCCATTGCCCTGCTGACGCTGGGCTTTGAATAACCCATATAGTTTGCAACGTCCAAAGAGCGGACTGGCGCATCCTTCTGAGACAGGATAAGGATAGTCTCAAGATACATTTCTCCGGATTCCTGAATATTCATAAGAGCGTATTACCTCCATATAGTTTATGGTCATTTTAACACTATATGCAAGATTTAATATATTGAAGTTTTACGACCTTGAGAATGCCGGCAATGCCCGAAAGGCTTAAGACTGTATTATCACGTCAGCACTCTTCTCCGCTTAATGCCTGCTTCAGTGTCCGCCAGCCCAGGATAGCGCATTTAGCTCTGGCCGGCATATGAGATATGTCCTTAAGATACATGGCTTCATCTAAGTCCAGCAGCTCATTATCATCAGTTATCCCGCCGTCTATCATGGCAGTAAACTTGTCTGCTCTTTTTATTGCAGTCTCCTTATCAAGTCCTATGACATTATCGAACATCATGTCAGAAGAAGCCTGGGATATGGCACATCCGCAGCCGGTAAAAGACCCGTCTGTTATGATCCCGTCCTTTATCTTGAGCATGATCGTAATATCATCTCCACAGCTGGGATTTACTCCCCTGAGCTTAAGATCAGGATCTCCTATGTCCTTTTTATGGACAGGATTGATGTTGTGGTCGTTGATTATCTCTCTGTACAGGTCTTTAAGTTCCATGATCAATACCCTAATAGCTTTCTTACATTCTTTATGCTCCTGATGAACAGCTCTGCTTCTTCAAGAGTGTTATATGCATATAGCGACAGTCTTACACATGATCCGATGCCGAGATACTGCATAAGGGGCTGGGCACAATGGTGGCCGGCTCTTACGCAGATACGATCCTCGTTAAGGATGGATGCAACATCGTGAGGATGACACCCTTCTATATTGAAGGAGATTATCCCGTTATGTTCTGAGCTTTCAGAAGAACCGTATTTAGAGATCTCCGGGATCTTGGCAAATTCATCTAAAATATAGGATGTAACAATGTTCTCCTGCGCCCGGATAAAGTCAAATCCGATGTCTTCTATATATCTTGCAGCAGCTGCTATCCCTATAGCACCTCCTAAGTTAACAGTCCCCGCCTCGAATTTATGGGGAACCTCGGCAAAGGTCGCATCCTGCCTTGTTACATAACTGATCATCTCGCCTCCCAGCATATAAGGATCCATCTGATCCAGAAGTTCCTTACGGCCATAGAGGACACCGATCCCCATGGGAGCGAGCATCTTATGTCCGGAGAAAGCATAAAGATCTGCACCAAGTTCTGATACATCCACCTTCATGTGGGCTACTGCCTGGGCTCCGTCAATAACGGTATATGCTCCCACTTCCTTTGCTCTGCTGATGATCTTGTCTACAGGGTTTACTCTGCCCCAGACATTGCTTACATGGCCTGCTGATACGATCTTTGTTTTACTGTCTATCTTGGATAAGATCTCACTTTCCGGGATAAGGCCTGTCATGTCCGGTTCTATGTAAACAAGTTCCGCACCGGTCCTTGCGGCAAGACGCTGCCAGGGCAGTATATTGCTGTGGTGCTCTGATACTGTTATCACTATTCTTTCCCCCGGACCGGGCTTCGGGAGACACTCTGCTGCAAGATTCAAAGACTCTGTTGTATTGCGTGTAAATACTATCTCCGAAGGATCTCCTGCCCCTATAAAGGCTGCTATGGTCCTTCTGGCGGATTCATATCTTTGGGTCGCCTCCTGCGCAAGATCGTATAATCCTCTCAAAGGATTGGCGTTAGCACTGCAATATAGATCATTTACTTCTTTTAAGACCTGTTCCGGCCTTTGGGTAGTCGCCGCATTATCAAAATAAATTGGCGCGTTATTACCTCTTAACAGCGGGAAATCTTCACGCATGGAACTTACATTCACGATAACACCTCATCTACGATACGCTCAACCTCGCTTCTTAATCCCTCATCAGGGATAACAGATGCGCTGCTGCTTATTCTTGATCTGACGATCAGTGCTGTTGCCGCCTTCTCGTCAAAACCTCTTGCTGCCAGATAGAACAGTATCTCATCGGATATCTTGCCCACGCTGGCACCGTGGTTACCTTCTACATCTTCCTCTCCGCATAATATGATAGGCAGAGACTGGTTGCCGCAACCGGGAGAAAGCATGATGACATCCTCGTTCTCCGAGCCCTTAGCACCCTTGCAGCCACTCTTAAAATCCAGAGTTCCGCGGAAGATCTTGGATGCCCTGTCAAGGAGCGCTCCATCAGATCTCATGTCGCTTTGGGTATCCGGCGCAATATGCTCTGATACCATGTTGATATCAAGCCTCTGCTCTCCGTTAAGCAGATAGTCGCCGCTGGCTCTGTAATCTGCCCCCTTGCCAAGAAGGCGAACATGGGAGTCTAAATAAGATAAAGCTCCTCCCAGATCTATCCTGTTTACTTCGAAAGTTGCATCCTTCTCCAAAACAGCTCTTAAGTCATCTGCATATACCGTATCTTTATCCAAAAGCTGCACTCTTATTAGCTTAAGACCGGCGCCCTCTTCTATCAGGTATGAAGTATTATTTACTACAGTGCCTGCCGCCCTGCCTCTTGTAACCTCGACTATAGATGCCTTAACTCCTGCCGCAACTCTTATTACCCTGTGGATGATCCCGCTGCCCTGATAGTCTATATTTATCACTGCATCGCTCTTAAGTTCAAAACTTTGGGCCTCGGATCCAAGGACCACTCCTATCCCATCGCAAAAGTATTCTTCTGCCTGGATATCAGTCTCCTTAAGCTCTCCGGAGACCATTCTTACCCTGGCATTCTCCTCACTTATCCCGGAAGGATCGATCGTGAGAGTTCCCCCGTTCATATTGAGTTTTGCAAATGTCATAGCAGTCGATGTATTTACCTTGATATCAGTATTCATATATGTCACCCCCTACGCCTTGTGTCCGCTCATCTCGATCTTGATGAGGTTATTCATCTCGACTGCATATTCCAGGGGCAGTTCCTTGGATACGGAATCTGCAAAACCGCTTACGATCAGGGCTTTGGCATCCTCCTCGGACATACCTCTGCTCATGAGGTAAAAGACTGCCTCATCACTGATCCTGCCGATCTTTGCTTCGTGTCCCACATCTGCGTCATAGGCCTGAATGTCCATAGCAGGGACAGTGTCTGCCCTTGAAATGGAATCCAGCATCAGAGAATCGCAGGAAACAGAACACTTAGAACCTTCTGCAGCCTTATTGATCACTACTGAGCTTCTGAAAGTGCCGATCCCGCCGCTCTTGGATATGGACTTTGAAGTAATGACAGATGATGTTCTCTTACCTGTGTGGACGACTTTGCAGCCTGTATCCAGATTCTGGCCTTCGCCTGAGAATGTAATGCCGGTATAAGTCATTGCCGAATTATCACCCTTGAGGATGGTCATAGGATAGAGATAGGAGATATGCGATCCGAATGAACCGGATACCCACTCCATCTTGCCGCCTTCTTCTACGATGGCACGCTTGGTATTGAGATTGAACATGTTCTTGGACCAGTTCTCAATTGTCGAATAACGGAGTTTTGCATTCCTGCCAACAAAGAGCTCTACACACCCGGCATGAAGATTCGCCACATTGTACTTAGGAGCGGAGCATCCTTCGATAAAATGCACATCTGCGCCTTCGTCAACTATTATCATCGTATGCTCGAACTGGCCTGCTCCTGCAGCATTGAGCCTGAAGTAAGACTGAAGGGGAATATCCACCTTGACGCCTTTGGGAACATAGACGAAAGACCCGCCGGACCAGACTGCTCCGTGGAGCGCTGCGTACTTGTGATCTGTAGGAGGGACGAGCTTCATAAAATGCTCTCTTACCATGTCCTCATATCCGGTCTTCATGGCAGTCTCTACATCCGTATAGATAACACCGGATCTTGCGACCTCCTCCTTGAGATTGTGGTAAACGATCTCTGAATCATACTGCGCCCCGACTCCTGCCAGAGAGAGTCTTTCTGCCTGGGGTATTCCCAGTTTCTCAAATGTGTCCTTAATATCTTCCGGAACATCATCCCATTTATTGCTCATATCTGACTTATGCCTTACATACGAAGCGATCCGGTCCATATCGAGTTCCTCAATGGACGGACCCCAGCAGGGCATCTTTGTATGCTCGTAGATATCAAGGCATTTGAGCCTGAATTCCAGCATCCATTCCGGTTCATCCTTCTCTTTGGAGATCATCCTGACGATATCTTCGGTAAAGCCGTCTTGTGACCTTATAAAATCCTCTGAAGACTCTTTGAACCTAAAATCGTATCTTGTCTGATCAACGTCTCTTATAACCTTGCTTACATTATCCATCTATATACTTCTCAAATCCGTTTCTGTTTATCTCGTCTGTAAGTTCCGGCCCGCCGGATCTTACTATCCTGCCCTTGACCAGGACATGGGCCCTGTCTACGTCAAGGGACTCAAGTATCGCTGCATTATGGGTGATTATCAGCAGCGTTCCCCCGCAGCGCTCCTTATATTCCTTGATACCGCGTGATACAGTCCTTACCGCATCAACATCAAGACCTGAATCGGTCTCATCAAGGATCGCAAGCTTAGGCTTCAGGACCAGGAGCTGCAATATCTCTGCCTTTTTCTTCTCTCCTCCGGAGAAACCGGTATTTACATCTCTGTCTGCATATGAGACATCCATAGAAATAAGGGCCATTGCCTCTCTTAAGATCTTCTCAAATTCTGATAGCTTTATGCGCTCTCCTGTTATCTGAGCAAGAGAGCTCCTGAGAAAACTCCTCATTGATATCCCCGGAACTTCAATGGGGTTCTGGAAGGACAGGAATATGCCCTTCTGCGCCCTCTTATCTGCCGTAAGATCAGTTATATCCTCGCCATTAAATACTATCTTTCCAGAATCGATAGTATAAGCGGGGCTCCCCATGACAGTAAGGCCGAGAGTTGACTTGCCCGCTCCGTTAGGCCCCATCAGGATATGTGTTTCTCCTTCGCTTATCTTTAGATCGACATTTCTTAATATCGGTATCTTCTCTTCACCGACTGATGTGCTGAGATTACTTATCTCCAGTATAGTTTTTGCTGACATATATTCATCCTTTCCTTCAGGCTATCTTTGATAACCAGAGGAGAGTATAGCATATTACCAACCATTTTGGTAGGTAATTGTTAGACACATCTTGATTTTTCTTCCGGAGTGAAGGCCATAACGATTATTGACCGGTAGTCAATTGCTGCAAGAGGATATTCCTCTCCCTTAACATTACGTAATGCTCATATTCGTAGATCGCTTCCCAGATCTGAGCTAGCTGCTGGCTGCCTGGTCTCTCGCCGGCAAAGATATGTATGTCCATTGCAAGCTTCAAACAGACGTCATCCGGGATAGCTTCATAGGCAGGGCGGCGGGACCTTTTACCTATAGCTTCGCAATAAAGGACCTTCAGGACATTTGCCATGACTTCGTAGATCCTATCCAGGGTAAACTCGTTATCTGCAACATAGAAACCCAAAAGCTCCGATGCATTAACACCCGCAAATCTACGGTCCGGGCAACCTTCGGGATCTTCTATGAGCTCGCCTAAAAAAACCATGGAAACCCGCCATCTCTTATCAATATCAAGTTCAAATCTTGCAGAAGCGTATAAGATACATGTCCTGTTATCCGGGATGCTAGCTATACTTATCTCCAGCAGATGATCTATCAGTCTTGCTATGCTTTCTTTGGCAGCTTTTGTATATTCATTTACCGGAAGCTCACAGGCATTCTCCTGATGCTTAGTAAATAAGCTCGCGCCATAGATCTTCAGTGTCTCGTTCACCAGTTTGTCCCGGGATAGCTCTGATAGATGGTCTCTTACTGTCTTCATGAAAAAACGATCCTTTTTGCATAAAGGATACTATCTTACATGTACTACAAATGTCCCAAGAGGCTATATACACAGGATTCATAATCAGCATATTTCTTGGCTTTAAGGAGCTTTTTTATATCCCGGCTATTGTCTGAAAACATTGAGCTCCAGTAAGACCAGAGTTCCTTCATCTTGTATAAGACATTGATATCAGGCGACATTACCTTCTGATATTCGTGATATATGGTATCGTGGAACTCTTTAAACCTTGCCATATCAGTATCTTTGCTTATGCCCTTGATCTTGGAAGCAAGAGACGGATCTGTTATAAGACCTCTCCCCAGCATTACCGGGCTTAGAGGTGTTTTAAAATAAGAAGACAAGTCCTCCAGGTCTTGGGGCGTATAGATATCGCCGTTATATATCAGAGGACAAACAGCATGTTCTATCGCATAAGCAAAGTATTCCCTGCGTATCTCTCCTTTATAAAAATCTCCCCGTATCCTGGGATGCACGATCAGTTCGCTTATGGGATAAGCATTAAAGATCTCTATAAGATCAAAGAATTCCTCCGGATCGTAGTATCCAAGTCTTGTCTTGACCGATATCTTGATCCCGGCATTTTCAGAGAAGGCGTATATACCATCCAGAAAGCTTCTGAGCTTAGCTGTCTCAGGCAGAAAACCTGCTCCCTTGCCCTTTGCGCACACAGTCCCCGAAGGGCATCCGAGATTAAGATCGATCTCTTTATATCCCATATCCTGCAATTCCCCGGCAGCCATTATGAACAAGGAGGCATCGCAGGTAAGTATCTGGGGGATCAGATTCATCCCGGTATTGTTATCCGGATCCAGATCCCTTCTGTCACGGGGCGTCATTGAGGATCTGCCTGTGGGCGATATAAAGGGTGCAAAATACTTATCTACATTTCCATAGATCTCATTATATGCGTTGCGGAATATATAACCTGTAATGCCTTCAAGAGGCGCAAAATATATGCTTTGAGCACCCGTTTCCTGCAATCCCAAAGTCCTGCCTTATAGTTTTACTCTACTATACTATTTATTTCTCTAAACTGCGATCTGAGAATTAGGGAGCAGTCTTGCGGCAAATCTCCATCTTAAAATCGCACAGTTCGTCTCCTGCTCCGATAGTCTTTGTTCTCGTAAACTTGAGGCCGGGGAGATTGCCATACTGGTAAACATCGTTGTTGCAGAATAGTATATTGATCTCGGGGCACCCTGCTTCCTTCAGATATTTATGGTAGGGACACTCCGTGATGTCCATCCTGAACTCACCCTTTTTCTTGGGATAGAAAGTATTCTTAAAACCGGACTTAACGCTAAACATACTGTGACTGAGCTTATCCCAAATAAAAAGGAAGAAACTCTTAAATCCGGGGATCTTAGTCATCTTTGCAATGGAGCATCCCATCTTCGTCGAACGCTCCTTCATGGTCACTTTGAGGATGTCGTATGCCTCATCAGGCGCTGTTTCCTTAAGCGACAGATATATAGCAGCAGCCGGAAAGATAAAATTATCTGTATGTGCGGCAACGCCCTTGGGCAGATCCTTATGGTCTTCAAACATTTGGGCAAGCCTTGCAGTCGCATCACTCCATACCCTGGTACTCATCTCAGGGGACAAACGCCTGAATATCTCCTCCCTGATGAATCTCTTACCCTTCATCGTCTTTGCTGCTTTTGCTTTTGAATCCATATATATATCCCGCTTTATTCCGATCCGTGCAGAACTGTATGAAGATCTTCATCGTAAGGCAAAGCCGGATCAAACACGCTGGCAAAGCTTATACTGCCCGGGGTGTCGTTTTGACCTGTAATATTAACAAACAGCATCTCATCTTTGCCTTCGATCTCATAGAACCTTGACTGATAGTAGAATCCCGGAGTTACAGAGTCCTCTCCTATAGCGTAGGGTTCATACCCGGATAATATCTCATATGCCCCCTCTTCATCAGAGAAATCGATGGAATCTATCAGCTGCCCGGTAAGCTGGTCTCCGCTTCCCGTAAGCTTATATACCTTATAGGCACGGCCGGCGCCTATATTTACAACGATATATCCGTCACTGTCTCCATAGCATGCCAATATGCCGCAGTTGTATCTATAAGCCATCTCAGCATATGTGCCGTCTTCAAAATCGTACCGTTTTACACCGCTTATTCCGTCCGTATCCTGAGAATTGCTTATCTTTGTATTCATGCATTTATCGAGAGTCAGTATCCTGATCTGATTTATGCCGATCTGATCCGGATCACCTGTTACCGAATACATAGTAAGAGTAACCTGATAAACCTGCTCCGTGGTGTAGATATAGAAATCCTCATCGTAATAAGCCAGAGGGTCTGTCTTGGACCAGTTCGCATAAGTCCTGGCACTTAAGTCCGTAGGGAGAAGACCGGTATCTGTAACATCACCTTCAAACCCTGTAACGATCTCTTCCAACAGGGCAGACGTATCTTCCATATCAAGCAGCATATCAGAGCAAAGATCCTTTATCCCCTGCAGATCCCGGTTGTCCAATGCGGTAACAAAGCCTGCACAAACCCTCATATAGATCCCTTTTGCTTCGTAGTCTATGTCGTCCTTGTCAGTATATGCCTCATCTTTGATCTCACTGTATAACCGGTTTTCATCGAACTTGCTTGGCTTAAAGCAGGATGTCATCATAAAGATCAGAGATAATACGAGTGTAATAAGAACAGCTTTCTTCATGGCTTTCCTCCTGCCTTGTTTATTAGCCAGACTATTCCTCTGGCAGTCCTAAGAACAGGCTCTGTAAAATGTCCGCCTTCGTTAAGCTCAAATACAGTTGCTAGTCCCTTATCCTTAAGATGCCTGTAAATTACCCCGGTGTTATTTTCTACTGTCGCCATAACGGGATTCTTGGTCCTGGACTCTTTGCTGCCAAGAGAAAGATAGACCCTTTGCGCATTTATCCTATGAGTCATTGCAAAGCTTGTAAAGTTAGGATACCAGAGAGAACCTGAGCAGCTGGCAGCGCCGTCAAAGATATCGCATTCATATAGACTGTACAGAGCAAACAGCCCGGCAAGGGAATAGCCTGCAATGTAGATGCTTACGGGCCTTGCGGGAAGACTACTTAATATTTCGGGTATCACACTAACTGTAAGATCAGCAAGGTGTTCATTTGCTCTTCCTTCAAAATCCGGTTCTCCCTTAAATACGGCTTTTGCAGGCCAGGGGGATAAGTCCCTGTTCCAGTCGATATCGCTTATAACCGCAAGGCTGAAGTCCCGGTCTGTTAAACTGCGGACACTCTCCAGGACTCTTGCACCTTCATCCTCAAAAGTATGCAAGATCACAAGCGGCGATCCCGGATCTTTTGCTTTATACAGCTTCATTAGATGATGCTTTGTTATTCTTCTGCGATAAGGCTCAGATCGTCTCCCAGCCTTGCAATTATGACCCTCTCTTCGGGGCTGTATTCCGACTTGCCGATAAGGGGGCTTATATTGTGATCTTCAAGTCCTTTTATTACATATCCGCTGTCATTCTTACCGGTTATCTCTCCTGACAGGAATTCATAATCCCCTGTCTTTATGGCCTTAGCGGTAGCAAAGACATTATATACAGCGTATATGGGGAGCGCGATGCAAATGATACCTGCTGCGCTTATTACAAAGAATCTCACAAAGTGGATCAATAAAATAATTATGGCAAGGACGATGGCACTGATAATGACAGATACCGGCAAAAGCTTTATCGAAGATGCCCTGGACTTTCTAAGGAACTTATCTCTTAATTCATCGCTTACTGTTACAGGAGACAGATACTGTTTGTTAACTGCATCCTTAACTGAGAACTTAACATCTGTAGCCATATTTACCTCGTAGTGTTCATTTTTCTACAACGAGGATTATACCACTTATATGGTGCCGGGATTACTCAAGGCTCTTAAGGAATTCCTTGCGCTCGTACATATTCTTGTCAGCTCTCTTGAAAACGTCATTGTAATTACGGTCAGCATCCGGATCGTAGATCGCCATGCCACTGGATACAACAACATCATTCGCCTTGCGGTTGCCGTCGATAGTCTGGTCAAATAAAGCCTTCAGGGATTCACGGTTCAGATAGTCATCGTTCTCGAGGATCGCCACAAATTCATCTCCGCCGATCCTGAATACCGGGCTATGCTTATAGATCTTGCAGATCAGAGTGCTGGCTTTCTTGATATATTCGTCACCGGTATCATGACCGAAATTATCGTTTATGGCCTTAAGTCCGTTTAAGTCGAATACCACAACGCCATATTCTTTCAATCTGCCGTCATCCACACGCATCTCAAGATCCTTGAGGACGTCAAGATATGCCGTCTTGTTCCTGATACCGGTAAGGCCGTCACGGAGAGCCATCATCTTTGTCTTCTCCATCTCCTGGTTATTCTCCGATATCAGATCCATGGTGACAAATGAATGGACTATGGATGTTGCCAGAAGGCATCCTATAGCATAGAAAGGAAGCAAGGGAAATAGAGATTGCAGCAGGATAAATACAGACATGATGAGTCCCGATACCCCAATGGTCTGGTTCTGGGCCTTATGCCTGCCCGTTGACTTGGAAGCTACGACGAGAGTGTAGATCGAAGTAAAGATAAACAGTACCATCTGCAGGATCAGAGATATATAACGGGTCTCGCCGGGCATATATTCCTTGGTTTCACTGAATCCGAATACCACCGGTATAAAGGGATTAATGATCAGGCACAGGAGCTGCAATATAAATATTGTCAGACCGCTTATCATCAGTATCTTTCCGAACCTGTCAGTGTTCTTGGTAAAGGAAACAACAAACCTGGTCCAGAGGAGAACAGACAGTGCCATGGCGATGAAATAGCAGGTGGTATCGACATAGGTTAAGACGATCAGCCTGTTCTCATACAGAATTCCCCACAGGATATCCGTTACATAGTAGACAGCCAGGGCGTTAAGAAAATTCCCGTAAATATTGCGGGAAAGAGAGTACTGCTTTGAGACCTCTTTCCTGATAAAATCTGCATTTATAATGAAATGCAGTACAAGCGCCAACACACCAAAACTCGAGTAATACATATCCTTCCTTGCTCGTCAAACGTGTTGATACTCACGGGTACCTTTTTATTATAGTTTATATAGGCAGGAATATGTTAAAAAAAATTGTAAACGGATAAAGAAATGTATCTGCTATCCCGTAGATGACCGCCCCGGCGATTCCTGCCAAAGCCATTTTGTAATTACTGCTGCTGTTCATATATGATCCATTCTATTATCTCTTGTTCCGAACTCGCAAAATATTCCATGTTCTCTTTACGGTAGTGCCCGAAGGTCTTGTACATCAGACCGATCAGGGGGATCATGCGGTAAAGTTTCTTCTCCCTCTCCCTGTTAGGCATGAGTCCGTTAAGATGACTTCCGTGTGGATAGACCACAGTCTTAACATCCCTGGAATAGCCTATATCTTCAAGATGGGACTTAAGCTTATTCACTGAATATTCCGCAGGCCAGCACTCGTCTTCGTCTCCGCAGATAAGGAGGATGCGCGCATTGGAATTCTCCGGATGAAGCATCGCCTTCGCTATTTCTTCTTTATCTTCGTAAGCACTATGGTATGCAAGCCACATGCCGGTAACCTTATAGGGAAGCCCCGGCTGCCTGTAATAACCCGTCGCCTTTACCTTTGTAAAATCAGCGCTTACAAAAGGGATGTCCTCCCCCTTCCAGGTGGCTACGCTCCTGCCTGTCATGGTCTTCTTATCCTTTGAGGTCCCTTCAAAGGGAACATGGGTGGGAGAGACCATGATCAGATTCTCGAAGCCTCCGATAAACTGCGCTGCCAGCACCGCAAAGATAGAGCCCATGGACTGGCCATATATGCTCAGGTGCTTTATCTTCTTGACATCTCTTAAGTAGTCTATGGCGGGAATGAACATATCAAGAGGTATGGCATTGGGAGATTCCGGGAGTCCTTCGGCACCGAACAAAGAGACGGCAAGACCGGTAATGTCGTAATCAGCAAACCTCTCTGCGAATTTGATCCCCGGGAGAAGACTCTGCTCTCCGCCCATCACAATGATGACCGCTCTGTCACTCCCACAGTCCGGCTCAGCCAGATGCCCTACAAAGCCATCCTTACTCATACTAAAGTCAGTGTATCTCATAGGATGGGATTATACCACTTGTTGTAAGCGTCCGCTAACTTCACTACAGAGCACCTGCAAAAAGGAGCAACAGCAATACTATTCCGATAATGGATAATCCGAGCAGAGCTCCGTAAACTATCAGTAATACCAGACTGAACTTGTTCTTATAACGTGCTCTTGATACTATCGCCAGTACCCAGGCCGCAATATAGGAGACTCCGTCCCAGAAAAAGATCCCGGCGTATGCATCGGCAGTAGCGCCTGAGATATCTCCGCTCATAAAGGCGGCACCTATTATAAAGATGATGATCGGTGCCAAAAACATACAAAGAAGCGATAAAACGCATAATAGTGTTCCCTTGTTACTGTTCATAATGATCTCCTCTGATATATCATCTACGTCTTACGGTAAAAATGGAAATCGCAGCAGTCGCCACCATAACCAAGTGTCTTTGTCCGGGAGAATCCGATCTTACGGAGAGCGCCATATGTCACATCGTCAACATCACAGAACAAAGGGCAGAGCTCCCTGCAGTCAAAGCGCACACAGGCATCATGCCACAAACATTTTGTAATAGTTATATCGTAATATCCCCTGCCTTTGGCCTGCGTGCTCTCCTGCAGTGTGGTCGTCTTCATTATCCTGAGGAACACCGCCCTGTAGATATAGAAGAATCCCGGGACTATCTCCATCCTTGCAGTTGAGGCATGTTTCCCGGATGCAACGGTATCTATCATGTACCTGCGCATGATCTCCAGTCTGTCTTTTGCCTCTGTATAATCTTCCAGGACCTCATAAAGCGCTATTCTCGGAAGTATGGTCCTGGCTAATGTCTTATACCTGCTCTTATCCTCATCTTGGACCTTGGTGAGCATCAGATCAAGAAGATCACTCTGCCTGTCAAAGATCTCCCCCGCCATGTCTAATGGAAACTCAGTTTCCAGGAAATGTCTTATATCTTTTTGCTGTTTTATCCTCATGGTCTGACTCAATCGTTATACCAGTATCCGCTCTGTCTGAATTACTCTTTCTCTCTTAATGCGGTCCTGATCCTGCTGAGCGATTCAGGTTTTATCCCGAGATATGTTGCGATGTATTGCTGGGGGATCCTGTCATATAGCTGGGGATATCTCTTCCTGAATTCAAGATAGCGCTCTGTCGCACTCTCCAGGAGAAAGCCGTTCTCCCTGTAGATCTTGTAGCGCATGCCGCTCTCGAGGGCTTCGATCCAATGGACCTTGAGCGTCTCATCGCTCAAGATAAGCTTCTTCATTAGCCCCGCGTCAAAGACCATTACCGTGGTCTCCTCCAAAGCCTCCCAGGATGCCTGGCTCTCATCGAACCCGAACATGCCCGAATCCATGCAGAGATTGCCCGCAGCCGAGAAAAACTGGCTTATGTCGTTACCGTTGTCATCAATATAGAAGCTCCTGACGATCCCGCTCAGGACCATCCCGGAATTTGAAGCGGGATCGCCCGTCCTCATAAGCATATCGCCCTTGGAATAGACCTTGAAAGATGAGAAGGACAATACCTTGTCTATTACATCTGTGCTTATATCCCAGCCAAAACCCTCTGCCAGGTCAGTCAGCATTTTTACGATAGTTTCTTTGTTCATATGATTATTATCCTACAATTCTATATTAAAGGTAAGATACCATCCTTAAGGTATGTCGTCATTGACCTATGTTAACTATGGTAGAATATCGCAGTAGGGGGATTTACTGATGGAATTTGTAATTAGTCATTTGGTTAAGGATTACGGCTCCAAGCATGTGCTTAAAGATGTGAATTTTGTCTTCGAGGAAGGTAAGATCTATGGCCTTCTGGGACGCAACGGATCAGGCAAGACGACCTTTTTTAATTGTATAAACGGGGATATCGACTATAATTCCGGCGAATTCTTTTTCCGCGGGGACAGGGATTCTTCTGACAGGCAGTACCTTCAGCCTGATGATATCGGATATATGGTGTCGACGCCCACCGTTCCGGAATTCATGACAGGAAGAGAATTCCTGAAATTCTTTATCGAGGTGCACGATGAGATCAAACCGGACAAGACCATCGATGAATACTTCGATTATATGATGGTCCCCGAGGATGACCGTGACAGGCTCCTTAAGGATTATTCCCACGGCACAAAGAACAAGATGCAGATGCTGCTTAACATAATAGCATCACCCAGACTGATGCTGCTGGATGAGCCTCTGACCTCTCTTGACGTAATAATCGCCGAAGAGATGAAGAATGTCATAAGAAGCCAGAAGAGCGGCCGTATCACTATCTTCTCGACACATCTTCTGGATGTTGCCGTAGACCTTTGCGATGAGATCGTACTGCTGCATAACGGCAGGCTTGAGCCCATCGATAAGAGCAACCTCGGTGACAGTGACTTTAAGAGCAAGATAATTAGCTCTCTAAGGGACGATAGCGATGGTGAGTGAATTTAAGGATCTGCTCCTTAAGGTCATCAGCCTAAGGAGCATCATCGGTTATAACGGTCTTGTCTTTATGCTTAAAAAGACGCCGGTGATCGGAAATATCCTGCCGGACCGTCTTTATCAGGCAAAGACGCTTAAGGCACTGTACTGGGCTTTGCACCTGATCAAGGAAATCTTTAAGCTCTTTATAGGCAAGATATTGGGGCTTGGACTCATATACTGTGCTTCGTTCGCGCTTAAGAACCTGTATATGGATCATTTTGCAGATATCAGCATGACAGACAAAGAACTCTATACTTCATTTGCCCTGTCACTGTTCCTTCTGTATGCAGCCTGCGGTGCGCTAATAAACACGAATGTATTCAGGTGCACAACGGAGAAGGAATACCTGGTATTCATGCTCCGGATAGATGCCAAAAAACTCAATATGACCCTTTTTGCATACGACCTCTTAAAGCTTGCAGCAGGATATCTTATTGCAGGAATAATAGGTCTTATCACAGGCGCTCCCGTTCTGCTCGTGCTCGGTCTGCCGGTCCTTGCATTATCGATCAAGTTTATGGCAGCAGGTGCCCAGGCCTTCTTATTCAGGAGCAAGAACAAAAGACACAAGCCTATGAGGGAGAGCCCCGCAGCTTTTGTCACAAAGATCACACTGATAACCCTGACGGCACCCTTTATCGTGATATTTATTGCAGCAGGTTACTATGTCCCGCTTAGCCAAGCCTTGATAACTGCGCTTATCTGCCTGCTTCTGGGAATACCTGGGTTTCTAGAACTCAGGAAGTTCGATCAGAGGCTTAACAGGAGAGCCTTGAAAGACAATATCGTCAAAGAGAATATAACGGTCAAAAACAAGAAGGATAAGACCCAGGAATTTAAGAAGATAAAGGCTAAAGGCTCTGTGGATAATGGCAAGCAGGGCTTTGAATACCTGAACTCCCTGTTCTTTAAGCGGCACGGAAAGCTTATCTATATTAAACCGGTTGTTTTTACAGCTATGGTTGCAGTAATTGCAGGGATACTGATCTATATATTTATCGCATCCTATGCCCGCCGCTTCGGTGACAGCAATACTGTGCAAATGGTAATCCATAATCTCATCAACATGATCACATTTAAAGGTTACGAAGATACTCTCCTGCCGGCAGATCCGGACGGATACGGATTCCTGAGGAACGCCATCACAAAGCACATGCTCCTCATGCTCATCCCGGTTACGATAGCCGATGTATCCTTCAAGGCTACTCAGGCAATGTATATCAATTGTGACAGCAGCCTGATGACCTACAATTTCTTTAAGAAGAGCGACAAGATAATGGAGCTCTTTGACATAAGGTTCAAAAAGCTTATAAAGATCAATCTGGCTCCAGTTATAGCTTGGGGACTGCTTTGTGATCTTATCCTGTTTGCAACAGGCGGTCAGGTCTATCCCTTCCAGTATCTTGTAACTCTTGTTATACCCGTGCTGATCTCTGCCGTGAATTCTCTCATCTGGCTTGCGCTCTACTATCTCTTCCAGCCGTTTACCACCACGGCCATTGTAAAGGGTGGAGCATATTTCGTGGCAAGGTTCTTCTTAAGCCTAGTAGCAGGTCTTATCTTTTGGATCCCCCTTCATTCTCTGATCCTTACAGTGGTCCTTGTGGTATTTACCGCCTTGTTCACATTCGGGGTAAGAAAGATCGTAGCACGCAGGGCTCCTGAAACCTGGAAGATAAAAGTCTGATCTATTTATTAAGATCGGGCGAAGACGAATAGCTTATGATTATCTTTTTGCACTCTCTGCAATTAGAAGCCTTTACTGCTGATCCTGCAAAAAAGTCCAGGCCGGACAGCACGACCGAACCTTCATAAGCGGCGGCTCTTCCCTTTGTTCTCTCAAGACCTTCTTTCCATGCGATCTCACGAGCGCTCTGTATTATTCCGAGTTCCATCTCCTTATTGCAATAGGGACATTTCATTTGCACATCCTCCTACTTAATAATGCTTACTCACACAGACCCAGCATCTTCTCATGAGCCGCATCGATGTAAAGATCGACCAGCTCATAAAACCAGTCATTCAGATTTGTAAAACTGAAGCCCAGAGACCTGGCTTTGTCTGTATTTATACTGTATTCGGGCATCCCGTTATATGGGGCCGGATCACCTGCATCGCTTAAGATAGCCTTTATTCCGGTTACTTCCTCCAGATGATCTATCAGTTCTCTTATGGATATGGTGCCGCTGCTGCTGCCGTTCAATGCTCCCCTGACATCCTTATCTACCAGGAAAGATATGAATCTCCCAGCCTCGTCAGACCTTATAAATGACATATGTGAACCTATGTTATCCACCTTCATAGGGATCTGATTTAGGACATGCTCAACATAGAAATAAAGACGTTTGGTGTAATCGTCCCTGCCAATGACAAAAGGATATCTGACTGCGATCCAATCCTTGTCAGGATATTTTTGCCATAGAGCATATTCAGCCTGTCTCTTAACAATATCATAAGGATAGTCCGGTCTGTCGCACCAGATGAGGTCGCCTTTTGTGCCGTCAAAATCTTCCTCAACGGTATTGACGTGTAGGGGGTCATAGACGGCTGTACTGGACATATATATGTACTTATCAAAATCTGCCGATTCCATTATCTTACGGATATCATTTGAGCAATAAGCGATCTTATCTATGATCACATCATAATGAACCCCGGACAGCATAGCCTTTAAGCTCTCCCCGTCCGTCCTGTCCAGACATATCCTGGAAACAGAGTCTCCGAAATCGTCAGGCGTTATCCCTCTGGTTGCAATAGTTACTTCATGACCTCCTGATATGAGATCGTTCACCATGTGTATCCCAAAGAATCTCGTGCCGCCTAAGACCAGTATTCTCATATTACCTTACTCTCCGGGCCTTCGATATTTATGATTCTACCATTAATCGGACCATATCGATCAATCTTTCTTCCGTCATCTGCTCGCAATTCAGATTACTCCATGCATTCCACAGTGCGATGCCGCGCCCTCTCGCTTCACTGACATAAAGCCATTCATAATCTATAGGATCAAACCTAAATGCGTTAAAATAAGAGTAACTGAAAGAAATGGAGATGTTCTTATGGCAGACAGCGACGTAAAGCTCCGCCCGGTCAAATGTCCTTCCTGTGGCGGTTCGATCGAATTCCCCATCGGACGTAACAGGGCCACCTGTAATTTCTGCGGCAACGAGGTCCTGGTAGATGAGGCCGGATGGCTCGGCCAGATGGATGAATTCGAGATGAAGATGAAGAACGCCGAGTGTGCGCTTGAGAATAAAGAGTGGGACCATGCCCTCCGCCTTTTCGAATCCTGCCGTGATATAAACGAGACCGACGCCAGATGTTTCAGGGGCATCATCGAGTCCAGGACCCGCAAACTGACGGCAGGCTTTGACCGGGAGACCGAGTCCATATACCGCTGCTACATTAACCGTGTAGGGCCCCAAGGCGACCCTGAATTTGCCGAAAGCTACAAAGGATACCTGCGCAAGGTCGCAGATAACGATGCTGCCACGGCTAAAGCAAATGCCAGACAGAACATAGAGTATTTCGAGAGAGTGATCGAATCCAAGAAAGAGAGGATCCAAGATCAGGAGAAGAGCATACAGGAGATAAAGGCTAAGCCAAGCGATGAGACCGCTGAGAAGAAATACGGCACAGCCAAGGCAGGTTTTGCTCTCTCTACAGTGATGCTCTTCCTCGCACCGGTCATTACCGTGGGACTGATAGTTCTGGCTTTCGTGCTGCTTATCAGATCATTCGCAGGCACAGTGTACCTCGGCGGGATCATCGCATCATTTACAGGCGCCCTGATATTTGCCGGCATTACAAGGTTTGTATGGAAGCACTACCGAAATTCAATACAGACAATAAAGCGCAGACGTGTCGCAAAACTTCAGGAAGACCATGTCAACGATGAGCGTGAGAAGTCTAAGGCTCAGCAGACCAGTAGCCGTACCTCCGACATAGAGCAGACCTCAAAGGACATCGAGGAACTAAAGCAGGCAATAGTGCAACAGAACGAATATCTCGCCATAGACCGTACTCTTCGGCTGGCTTACTTTGAGAAGATGCACTTTGACGCTGCAGGCATATCCAACAGCATTGAAATAGACCCTGCGATCCAACGTTTCATTGAGCTGGAACGCAATATCAATAAGAGTCTAAAGCCCGGTTATAAGATGCTGACAAAAGTTAATCCGTCACGCTCTTGACCTTGCCACGGAATATACACTGCTTGATCCTATCGAAGACCCATTTGCATCCCAGCGGTCCCAGTATACCGATGAGAACATATGCTATCTTTATGCCGGGGCTTATCTCCCAGTAATACCATTCCGTTTCACGGAAATACTCTGCGTCAAAATATAACAGCTCAGTAATGTTGTCATTTATCAACAGCAGAATGAGATTAAAGATGTTAAAGAATGCGATATGCAGTCCCATTATCCAGAAAGTATTACAGGACATAAAGTTAACGAACCTGCTCTCATAAACAGGCTTTCCGACGAGCTCAACAAATGTAAGCCAGAAGAGAATGCCGACTAAAGATGACACAAGAGGCGTCACAATATAAGGGCTTGTAAATCCCGACAGGTCATCTATGTTGTCGAAAGCTACATCGTAGGGCATAGGAAGGCAGATGGTCCTTACCATGTTTAATAAGAGCAGTCCGAACATCAACCCTATCTTAGCTCCGCCGGGCATTGCGGTGTGCCCCTTTTCAAGATAGTCCCTGTATACTATGCCCAGCTCGAGGAAGGGCAGGAAGAACAGGATCTTGAGCGGCAGGAGGAAAAAGTTGGTATCCCCGGGATATACGAGATCTTCCATATGCTGAGCCTGATAAACCACATAGAGATGTGCGCATGTAAAGATGGCCAGCATAACGAAGCTGTTCCATATCCTAAGCTTTGACAGGAGCTTCTTTATGACGGCATAGAACATGAGGGTGGCAAACAGTGTAATGACAAACCACATGGGAGTTACCATCGCATAAGGCGTACCGACGGTTATCACGTTCTCAAGCATATATCCGATGTATCCGCCGGGATAGGACGGCATCTCGCCTGTCTTGATAAGATCCAGAAGCCACTGTATCCCCAGAACGGCTATTGATATACCGAAATATGGAAGCAGGAGCGTCTTGAGCTTCTTTAGTGTGTATGCCCCGAGTTTGGTTGTCTTATCCACCTTGTTAAAGTATCCGGAGATAAAGACGAACATCGGCATAAAGAAGGAATTATACGGGATGAAATCTCCGAATATATTGAAGGCTGTAAATGTATGGTGATCGACGACCATAAAGATTCCGATCGCCGATAACACCATGAATTTCTTATTCGATTTACTGCGTTGCTGTACCATAATCTTACTTGATCTTAAGACCGTCTTTGAATGCTTCGCCTACTCTTCCGGAGACCTTGTAATATCCATGTGTATAAGGGTCAAATGCTATAGCTTCTATAGAATCAATATCGACTTTGTCATCTTTGAGATTAGCTTCTTCCACAGAGGTCCTTACGACCTTGCCGATAACGCCAATACCGGTCTCATCGTTTTGGTATTCAACGAATTCGCACTCTAAGGCAATGGGGAATTCATTGATAACAGGTGCATCTACAAGATCGGACTTGGTATATGTCAGACCACTTCTCTCAAACTTATCAGGAACTTTATTACCGCTGACGATTCCAAAATAGTCGGCTTCTACAACATGCTTTGCATCAGCTATATGGACAACAAATCCCTTGCGGGCCTTTATGTTCTGGACTGTCTTATGTGTTTCTGTCAGGTTGAGCGCAACATAGTCTCTCTCGAGCATGGTGCCCCATGCCGCATTCATAACATCAACTGTACCGTCTTCATTGAATGTGGAGATCAATAAAACAGGCATAGGGAATATTGCTTCAGTGGTCTTGATTTCTTTCTTCATGATGATACCTCCATCCGGGATCTGAATTATAAAGAGATACACTAATTATACAGTTATTATCAATCATCCGGCAGAGTTACAGCTTGGCAGATTACAGGTCGTACATCATAAAGTTACCGTTATGCTTGAAACCATATGCCGTATAAAGCTTGACGCCTTCATCAGAAGCTGTGATGTGGACTGATCCGCAGCCATATTCTCTCGCTTCGCCAATAACATGATCCAGCAGATGCCTTGCGATCCCCATACGCCTGTATCCCGGATCTGTATACATGCTTGAGAGAAGGCCGAGTTTTCCGGACGGACAGGAAAAATAAGGCGGCTTCTCCACAAAGGACATTCCGCTCGTACCCACGATCCTGTCCCCGTCTTTGGCAATCCAGGAAACGAATGTGCCATCTGCCATATGTCTGTGGTAATGATCAAACAGTGCTGACTTCAGATCAACGCCATCAGGAACAGTTTTGCCCGAAGACACATATTCCTCAGTTAATTGAGTGATCCTCATATCAATAAAAGCTTCGAGTTCTATATCTGAAAGTCTTTTATATATTATCTCCATCTGATACCTCTTCAAAAAAACTATATCATCCAGCATGTATATTAACAGATGCGTTCTGCTATAACACACTCGCCGTTTCTGTATCTTGCATGAGTTTTGGAAATCCTGAAGCCCGAATGCTTCAATTCTGATAACAATGTATGCATAAAAAAACCGTGGGTCACGACTGTACAATCGCGATCATCGCATAACAGTTCAACAAATCTCTTTGCTCTTTCACGGGAAAGAGTCCTTGATTCCGGTTGTCTGGAATGATCCATATACCATTGGATCCTTCCGATAGCTTTCCAAAACCACTGAGAGAGCTTGAGCCTTGTGTCAAATCCCGATCTTAGCGGAACTTCATCTATAAGCTCTGAAA
Source organism: Mageeibacillus sp. UBA6976 (assembly GCA_002450155.1). Classification (GTDB taxonomy): domain Bacteria; phylum Bacillota; class Clostridia; order Saccharofermentanales; family Saccharofermentanaceae; genus Saccharofermentans. Next base: position 125,354 of record DJYO01000022.1, read on the forward strand.
CGATGAATTCTCTCTGCCCGAATAGCATATGTGCTGTATCTCTGCTTCTTGGCAAAGTGCTAATATAAATTGCATTATCAGAAACTTCTGGCAGATCATATCTCTCGTCTGCCAAAGGCGCTCTGTCGTAATCCCGGCAATCTCTGTCAAACTCTGCCGAATCACATAGTCCCTGCCATTTAAAATCCACCTTACCGTGTCTGATGATAAAGATCTTACACATACTTCTCTATCACACTTTGTTCTACAACCTGCTTACCGAGAAGAGTGATCGCCTGCTGGGGACACTTGTTGATACACCTGTAGCACATGGTGCACCTGTCACCCGGAACGATCTTTCCCTCAACAACAGATATATTGTCCATGGGGCACAAGCTTACACATGAGCCGCATCCTACACATTTTCCCGGGTCGATCTTAAGCTTGGAAGAATAATGCTTCGTTTTGTGTCCAAAGTAAAGTCTCTGCCCAAAGAGGCCTGCAAGCTGATAAATCGGGCCTAATCCTTCACGGGGCGGATCGTCTTCTCTGAGGCGCCGGACTGAATCTTTTATCTTTTGCTCCGCAGATCTGACCAATGCTCTATTTACTTCGAGGGGTCTCTTAAGTGCCTTCTCATCTCCTATACTGTCAGGCATCTTCAGATGCAGCCCTCCGATGATCTCCGCACCATGATCATGTAGAAGGCGTCCTAACAGTCCTGCTCCGTCACCACTGAACAGCCCCATGGTTGCTATTATGAACACTTTCTTGTTCATCCATAGTTCTTTGTTATTTGTAATAAAATCCCTCAGGATCTTTGGCACAGTGCTGAATTGAACGGGATAAGCAAAGACCAGCAGATCAGAATGTTCTATCTCCTGTATAACGTTATCATCTTCTATTGAGAAGACCGCAGAATCCTTATCGTATTCTCTGCAAAAGAATTCTGCAGCGTACCTTGAATTACCTGTGCCGCTAAAATATATACCTGTCATTTCTTTATCCATCTTGCTGATAAGCGTCTTCCTCGGAGTTCTTTTTCCATGTCATCAGGTCTTCAGTCATACGGGCGGCGGTCCTGGTATCAAGCCTCCATCTGATCAGCATAACCCCGGCATAGACGATAACGATGCTAAGAGATACTGCAAGAGCGGTAATAAGGAGCTCCGTTGTAAATTGCCTTCCTCCGAACATAAAGATAAGAAGGATCGTGATTATCAGGGCGAGCCTAATGACCTCTTGAACGACTGCCTGTCCCAGAGACATCTCCTTGCCGGAACTCAGTACCAGCCCCGGTATGCTGGCAAGCGCCCCATACAAAATAGGGTATATAAATATCTCATAGCCGAATCTCTGTTCCGGACTAAATATCAGACCAAGTACGAACATGGCAACATTTATGAGCGTCACAATGATAAAAAAGCTGGTCAATGTATCTCTGATACGGTCTCTCATATTAGCTCTTCAACCTCTCTTTGATATCGGGCACATATTTACGGGATATGATAACTTTCTCTCCATTGTCGAGGATGCAGAGGAACCTCCCGTTAAGTGCCGGCTTAATGGCGTCTATCTTCATCAGGTTAACGACCACAGATTTTGATATCCGTGCATATTTACGGTCTGCGAGAATGGTCTCGAATTCATATAATCTCTTCTTCGATTCATAGCATTCGCCTTTGAGATATATGAAAGTCTTATCGTCAACGGATTCGATATAGTAGATGTCGGTAACGGGAATACGGTATCTCTTCTCACCCTGAAGGCCTTCTACAACGCCCTGGCGCGATTTGATAAAGTGGATGATATCGCGCACGTTATCATCCACCTTGTGGCATCCTATTTCGATGTATTCCACATCATCCGGACCAATGGTCTTAATAATCGTTTCCATTCAGATCGATAGTATCCGGCACCTCGAAAGTACCTTCCCCCTTCAGATAGCAGTCAAAGAATCTCAACACAAGACCGTTCACTGTATCTATGCATTTTCCGTTATCTATATCTCCGCTTCCAAGATTCTTCGCAAGGACCGGCGAGAAAAGAGGAAGATCTGTGAGATCCATGTGTTTTGCGCCAATAAGGCCAACTTCAAAGCCTTCAGTTGCTCTTCTCAGTATAACACTGTTTACATACATAGGTTCTCCCGCGATATCCCGGTGATGGCTCTCCTGATCGATGCATAAAAGCGGCGTGGTATAAGGCTGCTCATTAACAGACGGTATCCCGCCCTGAACGCCAGTCTCTTCTCCGAGCATTGTTCCGTCAAGATCGATAACTGCACTTATATCATCTCTTCTTCCAACTGTAACAGCAGTTGCGCCTCCGAGAGAGTGGCCTATCAGTCCGATTGTATCTGTATCTATAAGATCAATGGCTGCATCAATACCGGATCTGTCATCTTCTGTAAAGAACCAGGAATCATTGTAGCCTCCGTCTGCAGCAGCCTTCAGTGTATCGATCACAAAATTGACATCAGCTTCGCGGAGCTCCATCCATGCTGAAGTTACAGAATAGATCTCCTCCTCGGAATATGTACCGTCTTCACTTCCGCCGATCTTCAGTGCACTGCTGAAAAAATCCGGTGATACCGTGATCGTCCTGCCCTGTGAATCCTTGGTGAAGAATGAATGATACGGGTGGTCGAGGCTTACTACAACATATCCGTGACTTGCAAGCTCCATAAATGTAGATGAATTACTCTGATAGTAACCAAATGCACCGTGGGAGAATACAATAAGAGGAAGAGTGTCTTTCTCATCACAGTCCTCAGGATAATAGAAATGAACGGGAACTTCCCTGTACGAACCGTCGTCTTCAAATTCCTCCGTCCTGCTATGATCGATCAGAATGGCATGTTCCTGAGAAACGGAATAGTCTCCTGTCAGAGTCCTGCCGTGATAGTCTGCAAAAACAAATGCAGGAATAAGATTTACTGCAATTAATACGATGCTTATTACCGCGCTCAAGACTATCGAAGCCTTGTTCTTGAGTTTAGTATTCTTGCGCGATGCAAGCATTATTATCAGCGAGACAGCTATTCTTACGATCAGTATCGTGAGCATTGCCGTGAACCTGAAACTGAGGTCGATACCGGGGAACAGGACCATTATCAGGAAGATAACAAGCTGAGAGCAGTTTATGACCATTCTCTTCCTTGTCCACTCCTTCTTGGCAGAGGATGTGAGGATCTCCCGAACCATGAACCCCAGTTCAATTATCGATAACAGAACAAATAATAAAACAGCCATTCGCAAAACCTTCCTTTCGATCTGTTAATGCGAATATATTCTTGCTTTGCGGGCAATACAATATACCGGAGGGTAAGATGCATTATTCTCCGGCAAGATGCTGTTTACTGTTTTATTGCATATCATCCGGTTACGCTTTTCGCGCATTCCTTAACAGATCCAGAAGGCCCTTTTCCTTGATTATCGCCAGCCCCTGACCTTCATCGCCAAGTATGAGAACGTTGTCGCCGGGATTGATGTCAAATATCTTTCTTGCCTTTGCCGGAAGCACGATCTGGCCCTTATCACCTACCTTGACCATGCCGAAGATATGCTTGCCTTTGGGAGGCACTCCAAGTCCAAGATCCTCTCCGCTATTCTTGTCATAATTCAGAAGATCGTCTATGGATACACCGAAAGCATCAGCTATAAGCTTACATTTCTCGATATCAGGCAAAGACTCGCCGGTCTCGTATTTCGAGAGGGTCTGCCTCGAAACACCGATCATATCGGCAAGTTCCTCCTGTGAGAGATCATGATACTTTCTAAGTTCTACAAGATTATCCTTGAACATTTTTATTCTCCTTCTTCTTAGATATACCCAGCACTGCCCATCTGAAGAACGGTATCTTCGAGATGACGAAGTACAATATATATGACAATACAAAACCTGCTATTGCGCTCAGAAGATAGCATCCCCACGCCGGGACGAGACCCGGCTTAGCAATATAAAGTGCAACCATTGAGATCCCCAGATAGTGGAAGATATATAGTCCCCAGCTGTGAGATCCCATCCACTTCGTGAAGTTATTCGTAAAGTCAATGTACTTCGCAAAACCACCTACCATTGCAACACAACCGAACCAGCTGTACAAGAGGAACAGCGGTGAACGGTATACCGGATCATCAGCATAATTCTGACCGAAGTAAACGATGCAGAAAGCAGCGCCAAGGCCAACCGCGATAACAGCAAAGAGCGGGAAGAACCTCTTCGTTACTTCTATAACTTCGTCATGCGAGAAGACGAAGTATCCAATTAGATATGCCAGAAAATAAAGTCCGAATCTGTAGCAGACGATCACCGGAGTGTTAAGGATCTGTCCAGCGCCCCAAAACAGCACTGCTATAAGGATCAATACCCACAAAGGCGTCTTCCTGCAGATGTTCCAGAAACGGTCTTTGTCGATCTTCTTTATAAGGACGATAGCAAGAGAGAACAGCCAGAGCATCTGGATATACCAGAGCACGCCGATTCCTGAGAGACAATATATAATGTATTTTACAAACCCGGGAGCCTCGATAGATCCCATCTCGCTGAAAGATGTATTGATATATCCCTGTATAAACTGGAAAACAAAGAGTCCGATCGTTGACGGCACAAGAAGCTTTACGGTCCTGCTCTTTATGAATTCTTTTCCTGTGTGCCTTTCAAGATAGTATCTCGCGCTGATGCCTGAAACGATGAAGAGAAGTGCCATAAACCACGGATAAACGATGTACTGATATACATCGTAATACTGAACTTCCAGATCTGTGATCTTTCCAAGCGTGCCAAGGATCCCTTCAGCGTTATACATATAAAAGACATGATAAATGACGACCAGTACGACTGTTACCCATCTCAGATTGTCTATGTATGGCTTTCTCATGTTTTTACCACCTTTGCTACTAATCTTAACATGATTCTATATGGCAGAAAAACAAAAGACCACCAACCACAATTAACAGCCGATGGCTTTTTGTGTTAAAAATCGTTGCAAACAGATTCGGATCGTTCTGTCAGGGTAGCCTCTGTTTATTATATTCTTGATTTATCGTACCAAGACATCTTCAAGATCTGGTTTGATGGGGTGTCCGACGCGTAAAAACGGGAATTGTAATATTACAATTGATGCGGAGTATCTATTTAGCCGGCAGAGATATGAATACGGGATAATTGCATCCCTGACTAACACACTATCCTTTATATATATACATTTTTCAAATATTCTTGATATAATGTGATTTGGAGGGAAGACAAATTTAGAAAAAGAATTATATCGAGGTGAGTGCTGATGCGTGTTTCCCCAATGTTTATAATAATAGCAATAATAGTGATTATG